>JBDQJL010000001.1:0-168063 GCA_040263855.1 Luminiphilus sp.
CCCCACCCATTTGGCGCCATATGCTGGCAATGCTTTACGACTTGCTGCTCATACTGCCGCTTTTCATGGCCGCAACTGCCCTCTGGGTCGCAATACTAGGACCCACGGACTCGATTGCTCAACCCTCAGTGCCGCCGGCGCTGCAATGGGCGGGCTGGCTATTGATCGTAATCCTCTTTTTCGGCATGTTTTGGCGCAGAGGTGGCCAGACCCTTGGTATGCAGGCATGGCGTATCAAATTGATCACCAGCAGTGGCAAACGGCCAACCTGGAAACAAGCCCTGATACGGGTGATCGGCGCCCTTTTTTCGGCGACGTTATTCGGTCTGGGCTATGCGTGGCGCTTTGTCTCAGCGGAGAAAGCCTACTGGCACGATCGATGGTCGGGAACGCGGCTGGTCGTGATTCCTAAAAACGGGCACGACTGAGTCACTACGTGCGACGCAGTAACAGCCACATACCCCCTAACCAACACACCACTATTGGTGACAGCGCGGCCAGCAGAGGATCATAGCCAAAAATCAAACTAGCGGGTCCAAAAAAATCTTGGCTGATTCGGAAGGTGACCCCGACAATCACGCCGACAAAAATCCGCGCACCCATCGTCCCCTCCCGTAAGGGACCAAAAATAAAAGACATGGCAACAAGCACCAGACCCAAGGTGGCGAAGGGCTGCAACACCTTGCGCCAAAATGCGAGTTTAATATCGGTAAAGACCATGCCTTGCTGCTGCAAATATTGCGCGTAAGGCCACAACTGCATCACAGACAGCGTCTCTGGGTCGACTACATCCAGCGTGAGTAACTGAGGCGTGATGGCTGTATCCCATCGCCTTAAGGTTTCCTCCTCTACCACTGTGCCACTGGGCTCTAAGCGAGTCAGCTTGACCTGCTCCAACATCCAGTGATCGCCAGCGTGGGTCGCTCGTTCTGCCATCAGCGTGGTGTCTAAGCGTCTGTCCTCATCAAAAGTGAGTAACGTAATACCGTAAGCAACGCCGCCTCTCTGGACTGCGTCGACATGGATAAAGGTATTACCGTCTCGATTCCACGCGCCAAACCGACCAGCGACCGCAGACTCGGAGCGTTGGGCTAATGCACGGTAGCTCATCGCCAGTTGCTCCGAGTGCGGCGCAACAAATTCCCCGACTGAAAATCCAAAAGCGGCTACGACGAGTGCCGGCTTCAATACTGTCACTGCCATACGGCTGATCGATACGCCTGCGGCACGCATCACCACCAATTCACTGGAGGCCGCCAGGCGACCGAGCGCAATAAGTGCTCCAATTAACGCCGCAAATGGAACGAACTCGTGAATCCGGCGCGGCAAGGTGTAACCCACGTACACCACGATATTAATAAAACCATACCCATCGCCTATGTCGTCGGTTTCATCGATGATGGAGGTCAAGGCATCGAGTCCCACTAACAGGAGCAACACACCGAGCGTTGCCATTAACACGCCCCCGCCGATGTAACGATCAATCTTAGACACTACCCACGCTCCAGCGCTTACTGATCCGCTCCCAATGCAGCAAAACGAGCGATAAAACTGCAAACCCCACGTGCACCGCGAGCATGACACTGGGACCCTGCCCTGACTCAATCAGCCCTCTGCCCTGAGTCAGACCGAGAAAATACAAAAGTAAGACGACCATCGCAGGTCCGATCTTTGCATAGCGGCCTCGTCGGGCATCTGTGCGGCTCAGCGCCAGCGCAATAATGGCGATGGCCGGCACCATAAGCGGCAACGACACGCGCCACCACAACGCGCCACGTAATTTTGGATCGCTGCTTTGCCACAGTGATTGCGTTGCCATAGCCTGAACTTTAGATGTGCGGCGGGGACTGCCTTGCGACTCTGGGATCAACTCGCCATAGAGGTCAAATTTTACCTCTTCGAGCATGAGCACCCCCGGCTCTCCCTGATATCGACTCCCACCCCGCAGCTCCAGATAACGACGCCCCGTCGATTCCTCAAAGATAATCTCGCCTTCTCGCGCGAAGGTAGCGTTATAAATATCCGACTGCGACCCTGGCTCTCGCTCGAATACAAAGATGTTATGCATCACCCCATTCTCGTCGATTTTCTCGGTATAGGTGACGTAGTGCCCGCCACGCTGCTTCCGAAAACGACCTTCGTTGAGGATATGAAGCCCCTCTGCTGATCGCGGGTTATCCAATAACACTTGGGCACGCGCGGAGCCCTCAGGTGCCGCGTACAACGACAAGAACGCCACCGCGCCAACCACCACCATGGTCGGCACCAAGACATACCCGGCGAGTCTACCCGGGCCAACACCACAAGCCCTGAGCACCACCATCTCGCTCTCAGCATAAAGCCGGCCCAAGCTGAGTAAAATACCGATGAAGAGACCCAGCGGCAGAATCATTTCGAAGAATCCGGGCAACTTGAACAGCATAATCGGCAGCAATACATCACCAGTCAGGGAGCCCACCGCAGCCTCAGCGAGGTATCGGATAAACCGACCTGCAAACACAACGAGGAACAGTACAAAACTGACCGCTACCGTGTGCAGTAAAATATCGCGTGTTAAGTACCGAAGTATCCGCATGGGCTCAATATTGGGTTGAAAGTCCGATAGATGGTTATTTCGTTAAGGGCCCGAGCATCATACACTAGCGCCCTCTCGCTTCCCGCGTAATACGATTAGGATATAGCATGGCCACATTGAGTATCACCGCACGCACCGCCAATAAGATCGACCAGATAAAGTCTCAAGCCTTAGTGGCGTTGGTTCCCGATAGAAAGACGCTGTCGCCTCCCCTGAAGGCACTGGATAAATTGATGGGAGGCACCGTCACCACCGCGATGAAAAACGGCGACTTTTCGTCGTCATTAGGCAGCCACCACTGGCTCCCCGGCCGCGCTGGAGTGCAACGTGTGTTGCTGATTGGCTGCGGAGACATCGGCAGCCACACTGTAAGCTCAGCCAAAAAAATGGCGGAGACGCTTGCCAAATCACTCATAAGCAGCCGGGCAAAAGACGCCCTCATCTGGACTGATGGCCTGACAGGTAAAGTGCGACACGCAGATGTCTTGCTTGAGCAGATCGGATTGCAGCTCACGCTGGCACACTATCAATATGAACACACGCTCAACCAGCGTAAAAAACCGGCTCGCGTCCTCAAACGGGTCGCCGTATCGCCAGGTAACCTTTGCTCCCTTGCTGAAGCCAAGCGCTCTGTCCGGATAGGAGGCGCCACAGGCCAAGGGGCGAACCTCACTCGAGAGCTGGTGAACCTCCCGGGCAATATCTGTACGCCAAAATACCTAAGCGGTCAGGCGCGTCAGCTAGCGCGAATGCACACGAAACTGTCCGTCTCCATACTGGACGAGCGGAAGATGGCGGCACTGGGTATGCACTCCTTGCTTTCAGTGGGTAACGGCTCCGATCAACCCTCGCAACTCATCGTCATGACGTATCAGGGCGCCTCTGCAAAGACTCGCCCTTATTGCCTTGTGGGTAAAGGCATCACCTTTGATACCGGGGGTATCAGCCTGAAGCCGGGCGGCAAAATGGACGAGATGAAGTTTGATATGGGCGGCGCAGGCTCGGTATTCGGTGCGCTACACGCGGCTGCAGAAATGGGGTTACCCATCAACATAGTGGGCGTGATCGCGGCGGCCGAAAATATGCCCAGTGGACGAGCAACCAAACCAGGTGATGTCGTCACCAGCATGTCTGGCAAGACAATAGAGGTGTTAAATACCGATGCCGAGGGACGGCTCGTATTGTGTGACGCACTCACCTACGCTGCGCGCTTCTCGCCGATCGAAGTGATCGATATTGCCACGCTAACCGGCGCTATTATTGTTGCGCTCGGACACGAGGCAACTGGCATATTCTCAAATGATGACCATCTCGCGAACAGTTTGATTAGCGCAGGAGAGCGCAGCCACGATCGAGGTTGGCGATTCCCAATATGGGACGAGTATCACCGACAGCTCGACAGCCCCTTTGCCGACATAGCCAATATCGGTGCTGGCGGCGCTGGTAGCATCACGGCGGCCTGCTTTTTGGCACAGTTCGCGGAAGACTACAAATGGGCGCATCTCGATATTGCGGGCACCGCATTTAGAAGCGCTCCCAAAGGCGCGACCGGCAGACCCGTCCCGCTACTGGTAGCCTATTTGCGGGAACGTGCCGGTCATTCATGACACAGGTTGATTTTTATGTCCTCCCGCGCGATGGCACCCTACCGGTTGTTAACGCGGTAGGCCGTATTGCAGAAAAGGCCTTATCACGTGGGCACCGGATATTCGTTAGCGTCTGCGATGAAGATCAAGCCCACACCTTCGACGGTGCGCTGTGGACATTTCGCCCTGAAACTTTTCTACCCCATGCTCTGATGGGCGGTGATAGCAACGAGCCGGTTATCATTGGATGGTCTGAGCCGCCCCTTGAGCAAAACGATGTGCTGATTAACACTACCGGTGTGATACTGAATTACTTTTCTCGCTTTACGCGTCTTGCCGAGATCGTAGCACCAGATGAAGCGTCTTTAGCGTCGTCGCGAAATGCATGGCGGTTTTATCGCGACCGAGGCTACTCACTGACCAAGCACGATCTCTGAACGATCTGACTAACCATTAGAGGCCCATCACTGCTGTGACCATGGATAAGAATTTTTCACCCGCTGATATCGAGGGGCGCTGGTATGACTATTGGGAGTCCAATGGTTACTTTGCACCAACGGGCGAAGGGCCCGCCTTTTGCATCCCCATCCCTCCCCCCAATGTCACCGGCACACTCCACATGGGGCATGGCTTTCAACAAGCCATCATGGACGCATTGGTGCGCTATCAGCGGATGCGGGGGCACAACACGCTTTGGCAGGTGGGTACCGATCACGCGGGGATTGCCACGCAAATGGTGGTCGAGCGACAGCTAGAATCAGAGGGGTCCTCTCGTGAAGCACTGGGCAGGGAGGCCTTTATTGACCGAGTATGGGATTGGAAAGCGGAATCAGGCGGAGCAATCACGCAGCAATTAAGGCGATTAGGCACGTCACCGGACTGGAGCCGTGAGCGCTTTACGATGGACCCGGGACTCTCCAAAGCGGTTCAGCGTGTTTTTATCTCGCTATTTGAGGCGGGGCTCATTTACAGAGGGCATCGCCTCGTCAACTGGGACCCCACCTTTCATACCGCCATTTCTGATTTGGAGGTGGTGCAAGAAGAAGAAGCAGGCTCTCTGTGGCACCTGCGATACCCTTTGCAGGGCCACGACGGGCACCTGGTGGTGGCAACTACTCGCCCGGAGACCATGCTGGGCGATACTGCGGTTGCAGTACATCCCGATGACGAACGTTATCGACACCTGATCGGCAGCCACATCGCGCTGCCACTAACCGACCGTATTATTCCCATCATTGCAGATGACTATGTCGACCCTGAATTTGGCTCAGGCTGCGTCAAAATCACACCGGCACACGATTTCAATGATTATGCGATGGGAGAGCGTCATCAGCTTCCGAAAATTAATATCCTCACTGCCAACGCGGCGATCAACGATGCCGCACCCGAACGATTCAGAGGCATGGATCGTTTCGATGCGAGAAAGGCTGTGGTTGCTGAATTTGAGGCACTGGGACTACTCGATAAAATTGAGCCCCACACCCTCAAAGTACCGCGGGGTGATCGTTCGGGCGCTGTCATCGAGCCGTGGCTGACGCCACAGTGGTATGTCGATGCCAAAAAACTCGCCGCACCTGCTATCGAAGCGGTCGAACAGGGGGCAATCCAATTCGTGCCCAAGCAGTGGGAAAACACCTACTTTTCCTGGATGCGCGACATTCAAGACTGGTGCATTAGTCGTCAGCTGTGGTGGGGGCATCGCATACCGGCATGGTACGACGAAGCAGGAAACGTCTATGTGGGTGATGCTGAAGCCGAGGTGCGTAAAAAGCATCAACTGCCTGACTCCATGATCCTGCGGCAAGATGAAGACGTCCTCGACACTTGGTTTTCTTCTGCGCTGTGGACATTTTCGACCCTCGGCTGGCCAGAGAACACCGATGATCTCAAAACGTTCCACCCCGCATCGGTACTGGTAACTGGCTTTGACATTATTTTCTTTTGGGTGGCGCGGATGATCATGATGTCGCTACATTTCATGAAGGAAGTGCCCTTTCACACTGTTTATGTCCATGGATTAGTGCGCGACGGTGAAGGGCAGAAGATGTCTAAATCCAAAGGCAATGTATTAGACCCCATCGATCTGATCGATGGCATATCCCTGGACGCACTACTAGCGAAGCGAACTGCCAACCTGATGCAGCCGCAACTAGCCGCTAAGATTGATAAAGCCACCCGTAAACAATTTCCAGATGGCATTCTGGGCTATGGCACCGACGCACTGCGTTATACGTTTTACTCTCTCGCCTCAACGGGAAGGGACATCAAATTCGATATCGGACGAATCGAAGGCTATCGCAATTTCTGTAACAAGATCTGGAATGCGTCCCGATACGTCTTGAGTCATGCCGAGGGTCACGACCTCCTATCTGAAAGAGGTGAAGACTCACTCGCAGATCGCTGGATCAAAAGCAGAATGGCATCGACCTTGAGGGCAGTCGATAGCGCCTACGCTCAGTATCGATTTGATCTCGCATCGCAAGCGCTATACGACTTTGTATGGAATGAATTCTGCGACTGGTATCTCGAGCTCTCTAAACCCGTACTTTGGGACGAGGATACCAACGCGATTGCGGCACTCGGAACACGGCAGACACTCATCTCAGTACTGGAACAATCGCTTCGTATGCTGCACCCCTTTATGCCTTATCTGACCGAAGAGATTTGGCAGAGCGTTAGCCCACTCGCCGGCACGAATACCGATGCACATGGCGACAGTATTATGCTGGCTCCCTGGCCCCGTTACAGCGCGGAGCAAATCGATGAGGAGTCAGAAAATGAGATTGAGTGGCTGAAAAAAATGATCATTGCGATCCGCACGATTCGTGCAGAAGCCAATATCCCGCCATCAACTGAGCTGACTGTGTTAGTGAGCCACGCATCTGAACTCGACAAAGCGCGCTTAACCCTCAACGCAGCGTATCTCACTAAACTGGCAAAAGTGAGCCGGTTGAGCACCCTCGCACCAGATGAGGAGCCTCCTCCCAGCCTCATGGCGCTCTGTGGCGAACTTGAAATTCGAGTCCCCATGGCGGGGGTCATTGATATCGAGCAGGAGCTGTTGCGGCTGGAAAAGGAGATCACCAAGCACGAGTCTGAGCTGTCTCGACTCGAGGGAAAGCTCAATAATCAGGCCTTTGTCGAACGAGCCCCCGCCGAAGTCGTGATCGCCGAGCGTCAGAAGCAAGAGCAAGCCGCATCATCGATTGCCACGCTGAAACGACAAAGATCGCAAATAGAGGTATTGCGTTCCGCCTAAAGCCCTGATAAGACTACATACCATAATAATAGTAATGCGGTGGAATTGTTATGTCAGACCGCCAGGTGGGAACCGTCAAGTGGTTCAACAATGCCAAGGGCTTTGGTTTCATTACCATGGCCGATCGCCCAGACGATATCTTTGTGCACTTTAGGGCGATTCAAGGCGATGGCTATCGCAGCCTGAACGAAGGGCAGGAAGTGGAGTTCGCTCTAGTCGATGGCCCTAAAGGTTTGCAAGCCGAGGAAGTCACCAAACGCTGATACCCTAGTGTCGGTAGGTTTGTTAAGCTCGCGCTCCCGGTGAATGCGAGAAGCCCTATGTCAACCTCGAAACCCTCTGTTGCACGCCCAACCAAGGCGGCATCTGCCCGTCAAAAAAAATCACAACCTGCTGCCGTCAGGGCTAAAAATGTGCGTCGCTTTCGGGGTGTCGCCATGCCTTACGCAAGTCATGCGTGCATCCGTGCCGTGAAGCGAGCAGGTCACGAACCCAGCATCCACGGCACCAAACTGTGGAAATCGAGCTGCCTCATCATTGATTACCTCAAAAAAAATACGCCTAAGCGTCGGCAAACCATACTTGATGCTGGCTGCGGATGGGGCATCACTGGGATTTGGTGTGCGCAGCAATGGGGCTCAGAGGTCGTCTCGATGGACGCGGATCCCGCTGTATTCCCGTATCTCGATGCTGTCGCGGCGCTCAATGGGGTTTCCACCACTCCCTGGGTGCAGCGCTTTGAAAAGGTGCAGAAGAAAGACCTCAAGCAAACTGATATTTTGTTCGGTGGCGATATTTGCTTCTGGGACGAACTCGTTAAGCCAGTAGGCACCATGATCGACCGAGCGATCGACGCAGGTGTCGGCACCATTGTGATCGGAGATCCCGAGCGACCCACCTTTCACAGAATGGCCGAAAAAGTGATTCAAAAACACGGCGGCGAGTTACTGAACTGGCGGCTCACGGGATCAGTGAAAGCAACTGGCGCTTTACTTGTGATTCACAACGACTGATCACTGCGTCGACACGACATCCATTGCCAACGGGCTTAACGCCACAGGCTCCACACAATCATGCAAAGCAGGCCGGAAAGCGGTGTCGCGCAGCACTCGTTTAAGCTTGGCGGCGGCACGGTCATCAGTGGCAGGATTGGAGACGGCAACCACAACATTCTTGGCGACACCGCGATCCGTTACCGAGAGTGTCAGCTGAGCCTCAGATGACCCGGGCATGAAAGCCATAAGCCGTTTCAAAGCGGGGTATTCTGGCAGCGCTCCAGGTTTTTCGAACCGATCGGGCTGTAGCCGGCAAGCCTGCTCATAAAGCGCCATCGCCCGGGTCTTTTGCCGATAAAACCAGAGCCAATCGGCAAGCGCTGAGAGCCCGTCATGTTGATCAGGCGAGACACTCAACAATCGTTCAAACACATCCTCCCCTTTACGCATTAATCGTCTTTGCAGGGCCTCGAGGCGTGGCTCTCGCTCTAACGAACCCCATTCCGGGTCCGAAAAAGCAGACTCAAACCGCTGATCGTCAACGAGCACATCCAACTTAAACTCAAGCACATAATAGAAACCCGCTAGGCGAAACGTAAACGGTTGGCACCATTCGCTCCTCACCGAAGGGTCTTGGCATACCGCCGCAGTCATGGCGTCAAATCGGTCGTGAAACTGCAGTAACTCGCGGCCTCGCGGACCCCATCCAACATCCATCAATACATCTAAGGTGACGTCAAAAAATTCTAATGCCGCCTTGAGTTCACCCTCTTCGAATGGCGGCAATCCTGACCCGAGCAATCGGAACTGATAAGCCGCCCTTTCCTCTAGCGCTTCACGGTCACCAGATTCCAGATACAGGGCGATCAGGCCCCTCAAAATGGGTAATTGCTGATCCCCATACAGACCATTGTTAACCCGAACGTTGTGCAACGCTCGATCATAAAAGTCCGCCGCGCGAGACAGGTCACCCAACGCTGATGCGATGGCCGCAACCTCTACCATTAACGGCGCCAGCGCGGGGTGATAAGGCCCCAAGACTTGCTCACGTTCGCGCAAAATTGCCTCAGCCGCGGCCAGATCCGCCCTCCTGCTCAGATCAGGCGACACCTCCTCAATCCGATTGTCTGTGGTATCAAGTAACTGCACAAACAGCCCGAAGGGCACCGGCGTGTCGGCTAAAGTCATGTTGCCCAAAAACAACATCAGGAACATCAGGTATTTCAAAGCGCACCAGTTTGGGGATTCGGTGGGGAATATAGCGCAAAAAAAACCCGCCGAGAGATCGGCGGGCAAAAGGTTTACGGACTCTGGTCGCGACACGCTCTAGGAGGGAGCTGAGCGCGCTACATAAAACCTGTGATAAATCATGAATCAGCTGTATCATTACTACTAATGTATTTTTTTGATCCAACGTAGTCCCCAACGTTATAAGAGAGCCTAATGAACCTCAGTCGCCTGGCAAAAATCGATCTTAACCTATTGGTAGCACTACATATTCTACTCGAAGAAGGCAGCGTCTCAAGAGCCGCCAGTAAGTTGTCTATTACCCAACCCGCGATGTCAAAAACGCTGGGACGGCTGCGGGAGACCTTTGATGACCCACTGTTTGTCCGCAGTAAAAGAGGCGTACAACCTACGCCTCGCGCGCTCGGACTAGCGGCGGAATTAAAGGCCACGCTGGAACAAATCGACGGCCTACTGGACGCCGGAGAGTTTCTGCCTGCCGCCTACAAAGGCGAAATTACGCTTGCGATCTCTGAATATGTGGGCTTTACACTGTTACCGCCCCTCTCTGCTAGGCTGCAATCAAGTGCGCCGAGACTGCGACTGCGAACCATCACCAGAGCAGAGCGACAGCTGGATCAGCTGGCGAGCGGAGAACTCGACTTCGCTATCCAAATACAGAGAGAGGACTACGCACCAGAATTTTCCGTTTCACCTTTGGCAGATTCTCCGCTAGCGATATTCGTGCGGCAAGATCACCCCCTAGTCCAGCTGACGCTCACCAAAGAATTGATCCGCCAGTATTCGCAGGTTGCGCTCTATGTTGCCGACCGAGAGGAACTGATTGGAGGACAGGTACTGGCAAGAGGGCTATTTGAGAGTGAAAAGGGCATTTTAGAAACCTCTCACCTCTTAACCGCCTTTGAGATTCTCAAAGAAACTGATTATCTTCTGATCTGCCCCGCCTATCTTGCTCGCAACGAGGGCGCCACGCGTGACATTGTGGCGCTGACGTTACCGGTTGACCTGACCTTTAGTGTTCAGTATTCACTCATTGCGCATCGGCGAACCGATCACTCTCCGATGCATCGATGGCTCTGGCAGGAAATTATTGATACGGTTCAAGCGATGCGGTTTCGCACAGTCCATCGCGGATAAGCTATCGACTGACTGACAATGCTTGGCACAAATTGTGCGATAATTAACCTTGATAACTTGTGTTGCCCCCAATGAACTCATCTACGCGCCGCGCCATACCGCAGTTTGACACGCCTATCGTTGAAACCCATTGCCATCTCGACTATCTCGCTGATGAGGCGTTAGAAGACGCGCTCCAGGCGGCGGCGGATGTGGGCATTGAGCGCGTTGTCACCATTGCCGTGTCAGCAGACAACCTCGATACGGTGCGGCGGATTGCTGCCAATTACGATCAAGTCTGGTGCACACAGGGTATCCACCCCCACGAAACCGACAGCTGGAATGATGAGCTCAGCCTGCGCGTCAGAGAGGGCTGTGGCAACACAAAGGTCGTGGCGATTGGCGAAATTGGCCTCGACTATCACTATGATCACGCCGATCGCCGCGCCCAGGCGGCGGCGTTTGACGCGCAGCTAAACATTGCGTCAGAGGTCGCCTTGCCCGTGGTCATCCACACCCGCGAAGCGGATGAGGACACCCGTGCCATCTTGGCGAACCATAGCCAGACACTGAGTCATAAGGGGGTTATCCATAGCTTCACGAGCTCACTATCACTCGCCGAATTCTGCCTAGATGAGGGATTCATGCTGGGATTCAACGGCATTATCACCTTTCGCAATGCCGATAATGTCCGTGCCGTCGCTGATGCAACGCCCACCGACCGCATCGTCCTAGAAACCGATGCCCCTTATCTCACCCCCGTGCCCTATCGCGGACAACCCAATGAACCACGCTATTTGCCCTTTATTGCTGAAACGTTAGCTAGCATCAAAAACCTCGATACCGAAGTGTTTCTTGAACACGCAAGACGCAACAGTTACCAGCTGTTTTTTTAGACGATGACCGACATTTTTATTCCCGGACAACGATGGGTTAGTCATGCCGATAGCACTCTTGGCCTAGGCATTGTCACGAATGCAGATACCCGCCGCGTCACACTGCACTTTCCTGCTGTTGAAGAGGAGCGCGTCTACGCCACTGACCGCGCACCATTGACACGACTGCTCCTAAAAACCGGCGATCAATTGATTCGCATGGACGGCACCTCGCTGATCGTAGTGACCGCAGAACAGCATGCAGGCGTCATGGTTTACGCCGCGGAGGATGAACAGGGTGCGCTCTGCCAAGTTAATGAAGCTGAGCTTGATGCCCATATCGAACTCAACACACCGGTCGAGCGACTCCTCAACAGTCAGCTGGGCAAGCCGGCCGACTTTGGCTTACGGCAAACGACGCTAGAACATAGCGCCTCGGCTGATGGATTCGGTCTGCGCGGCTTATTGGGCGCTCGCACCACCCTCCTCTCTCACCAACTCTACGTGGCCGCCACAGTTGGCGCCCGATTTGCACCGAGAGTCCTACTGGCTGATGAAGTCGGGTTGGGTAAGACGATTGAAGCCGGCCTCATTGTCAGCCAGCAACTCCTGCGTCAGCGCGCACAGCGCGTGCTCATTCTCACACCCGAAACGTTGACTCATCAATGGCTCATTGAGATGCAAAGGCGCTTCCACTTGTCCTTCTCATTATTGAATGCCGCAAGACTCGAGGACACTGATCCCAGTGAGGAATTCTCTGAATCACCACTGGTACTATCTCCGATCAATCTTTTTGAATCTGACCCAACGCTTCAGGAATGTGTTCGGCAAGTTGAATGGGACATGGTAGTGATTGATGAGGCCCACCACATCACCGGCCTCAGTCATCCTCGCTCCAACCTGGGCGAGTTTATACACGCACTCTCACAGCAGACTCGAGGGCTACTGCTATTGACCGCAACGCCCGAGCAGGCCGGCCTTGAAAGCCATTTCGAACGGCTACAACTTATCGACCCGGCAAGGTTCAATCATTTTCAGCAGTTCGAACGAGAGCAAACGCAATTTGCTGCCTGGAACCAAGCGATCGAAAAACTCGAACAGGGTCTGCCCTGCGATCTACCAGCCGACATCGACACTGATGCCGAACCAGCTGAGCAGATTCAACAAATGTTAGATCGCTACGGCACTGGCCGAGTGCTGTATCGCAATACACGCCAAGGCATTTCTGGCTTCCCCAGTCGGCATCATCAGTGTTATCTCCTGTCAGTACCTGAGCGCTATGTCACCGATGCGAACCAGCTCCATCCAGAGACGCTCTACCCTGAGGCACAGTGGATTGAAGAGGACCCGCGGGTCGCCTGGCTTCAAGAACAGCTGAAGCAACTCCGACCCCATAAAGTACTTGTGATTTGTGCCGACAAGCACACGGCCATGGGCCTTGAACATCATCTTCACTTAAAGGCTGGCGTCCGATGCGCCGCATTTCATGAAGACCTCAGCCTAGTTGAACGTGATCGAGCCGCAGCCTATTTTGCCGAAGAATCAGGTGGCGCCCAGGCGCTTATCTGCTCTGAAATTGGCAGTGAGGGGCGAAACTTTCAGTTCGCCAAACACCTCATCTGTTTTGATTTACCAAAGCATCCCGACTTACTAGAGCAACGTATTGGGCGACTCGATCGCATCGGCCAGGGCAGCGATATCTATTTACACCTCCCTATTCTGAAGCATACCGGGCAGGAGGTGGTTTACAGATGGCTCGATGAAGGCCTGAACGCCTTCAATGCCACTTGCTCCGTGGGTCACCAGTTATATTCGGAGTTTGCTGGCCCCTTAGCCGCTGCAATTCAGGACGCTAGTGGGCTCGAGGATCTGATCAAGGCAACGCGTCAGCGTCGACAAGACCTTCTCCAAGAATCTGAGCAAGGACGTGATCGCCTACTGGAGCGCAACTCCCACGACACACAGCGCGGTGCAGCGATTATTGCCTCACTCGAAGAGCGAGAATCTTCAGAAACATTGCACGCTTTTTGCGAAATACTGTTTGATCGTGTTGGTATTGATCAAGATTATCTGGACGAGCAGCTGACCGTCATCAAACCCACTGAAAATTTGGTCACTGGACAACTACCCGGATTGGACGAGAATGGCGCCACAGCCACCTATCACCGCAACACCGCATTGAGTCGCGACGACGTTATCTTCCTGACATGGGAGCATCCCATCGTCATTGAATCTATGGCCACGTTGCTCAGCAGTGATATTGGCAAAGCCAGTATCGGTACCTTCAAGCACCGAGGCGTTCCAGCGGGCACCGTGCTCTTAGAGGCACTCTATCGTGTTGAATGTCTCGCACCCCGATATTTAGAGACAGGGCAATTTATCGACCAAGCACCCTTGCGAATGTTGCTAACCGTCGAAGGCAAAGAAGTCGGCGATCGACTGTCGTCGTCATTCCTCGCGGAGCATCTACAAAACGTAGCGACAGCGACCAGCGCCGCTGCGCTGAGCAAACTCCGCCCAACACTTGAATTGCTGTTCCCCGTGCTGGATGCAGCCGCGGTCAAAACGGTCATCGATCGACGCGAGCATGCGGTTGAGCACGCTAGACAAACACTCAATGCAGAGTGGGATCGGTTGCAGTACCTGCAATCCGTCAACCCCGCTATTCGGGAAGAAGAAGTGTTGGCCATGGCACAGCATCGTGACGCCTGCTGTGAAGCCCTCTCGCAAGCGCAGCCAGTGCTGGAAGGTTTGCGCGTCTGTATCGCGGTCTAGACTGCGACACAGACTGTTGGATTATTCAGAGGACGGCTGATACCAAATCGGGGAACTATAGGCGCGCTCTTGAATCGTATCCGGCCTGCCTGTGTCTACGTCGCCGCCTAACGCCAGCTTGTCGAGTAGCGAGTGGCGTGCGGTCGGTATCTGTAATACGCGGACATAGTAAAAAGCCGGCTGGAGCGGGTCAAAACCTGGGTCGCGCCAGACAACACGCAAGCTGGACGCCCCGATTGTATTGGCCGTCAGCCCAGTTTGCAGATCAACCGAAGAACCGACAGGCAACAGCTCTCCTTCAGCACTGAGTCGGCTATCGCCACCTGACCAGGCGACGTCAATGATTTGTTCTTGTGTTTCGCCCGCTTCATCAAGCCATCCCTTAACCACCTGTACCCGATCAAGATACGCGGCTTGTGGATCAGCTGATGCCTCGATCATCAGGGTAAATTGATCGCCTGAATCAGCCCCCAGTATTTCGCCTCCCATCGGCACAGCGTCAGCAGCGATATTGCTTGGAAAAGAAGCTTGGTCAAACGCAGATGCGGCGAGGTTCAGACCTGCAAACGTTCTCACGGCTATTCTCGGACCCGTGGTCGCATACACCTCGCGCCGACGCATAGCGGCCAAAATGGATTCTCGCGTATTGTCGGTTGCCCAAACTGCCGCCAGACCCGAGGCACTCATACCCCAGCCAAACGTCCCTCGCGCATTGTCAGACCACCCACTGGATTTACGAGATGGAACCGAATCGGTTGCCATCTTGCCGTGAAAATTATCCTCCTCAGCTGAGGGCAATGCCGTATGGGCATCGGTAGAGCCAATAACGCCGAACTGATAGGGGTTAAAACCGATTTTTGCGTCCAATTCTAGGCCCACTTTTAAGGCACTGCGAACATAGTCGCCCCTCTGCGGAACATAGTCTGTCCACTCACGCTGAATGTAATACGGGTAACGCTCGAAGTCTGCAAACGCGTCTCCGGGCGCCAGCACCGGGTGCGTCTCTGAATCGCCCTTGATCTGGGTGATCTCAACAATCGGTTCCCAGTAGCGACGCACCTCAGCGTAATCGCGATCAATGGCCTCTCCGCGAAGGTCGCGCACGTCAAACATAGAGCCTTTAGAAATATTAGAGTTGTGCGGTACCGCAATAAAGTCGCCGCCGGTAGCGCGGCTGGTCTCTTCTAACCAATCCCACAGGTCGCTGGGGAAAGAACTATCATCAAAACCAAAAGGCGCAAAGGTTTGTGCTTGCTCTGCATTAACATCTGACACCACTACTCGGTGAAGATTGGCCCCGCCTGGGATCAAAGAGTACTCCCAACCGATCAGCGCGGTAAAAACACCCGGATCATTGTGGCGGTCTGCAGCATCGGTAATCAATTTCCAAGTGTCCACCTCAACCGTCGGCTGCCGAGGCACCAACCCGCTAACCCTATCTTCCTCCCAGCCCAGCATTGCCTCCACCGCATTTTCCGCAGGCTTAGGTAATACCTTTGTAAACAGCTCACGGCCCGAGTCGCTATCAACCGCGTCACGCAATAAATACTGCACAATTCGGGTCCAAATGCGCTCACGCCAACTCAAATCCTCAGTAATCATAGGATTCAAATACAAGCTTCTAATCACCCCCAAATACTCGGCATGATCTGACACCACTAAAAAATCGAGCGGCGTGCCAATTTGCACCCTTGCTTTATGGCCGGGATGAACCACTGGCCGACCTTTTGCATAGTGGTATGCCGTATCAGGCGTCGCCGTCAGATTGCCGTTAGTAAAAGCATCAGACGAATAAGTGGAATGCAGGTGGGTATCTCCCCACAGTAACTGCCGCTCTTGTGAGTGCGTCAGCATGGATAGTCCCAATAACGACAGCAAGGTGATCGACACGCCCATCACCCTAATGAGTGGAAACAGACCAAGCTGCGGCCATCTTATTTTTAGTGTTGTCATAGTGGGGACCCCTTCAAGCCGTTACGCGCGAGCGCAATCAGTTTACTTTCCTTTCCAAGCAGGCGTGCGTTTTTCAAAAAAAGCAGTGATGGCTTCTTTTGAATCAGCACTACCAATGCAAATGTTTTGCAACGCGGCCTCTTTCGAAATCGTATCGGCGAGGCTGTGTGTCGCGGAGAAATTCAGTGCCTCTTTGGCATATCTCAGCGCTAACGGTGACCGCTCAGACAAAGTCTTTGCGAAAGCCATTGACGCCTGACCGAAATCATCGTCGGCCAACACACGATTGGCGAGCCCCCACTCCACTGCCTTCTCAGCACTGACTTTTTCGCCGAAGGCCATTAGTTCATAAGCCCGCTTAGCACCGACGAGATGCGGCAATAACCAGGTAGCCCCTCCATCGGGGACCAAACCGATTCCAATGAACGGCTGATAGAGGTAACTCGATTCGGCCATCAACACGAGGTCACACGCCATCGCGTATGAATAGGAAATCCCGGCACACGGACCATTCACCGCCGCCACCCAAGGTTTACGCGCATGGTGAATGGCCAAAACGCCCGGCTTGTACTCTGCGTTCAACTGATCCTCTACTCCCTCCGCACCTGTAAACCCAGATTCCTCGGTATCAGACAGATCTGCGCCGGCGCCAAAAGCCCTGCCCGCGCCCGTGAGCACCACTACCCAGACATCTCTGTCGGCATTGACCTCTTGTGCAGCCCGGATAAATTCGCGGCGCTGCGTCACATTAAAACTATTTAATTTTTCCGGTCTGTTAAACGACACCCGGGCAACTCGCCCCTCTCGCTCAACTAGGATAGTTTCGTATTCACTCATTGTGCGCTCCTAAAAATCGTTAATAACGTGTGCTATTTGCCTTCTACTGCAGCGCCGGATACCAACAGCGCGTCGACGTCAGCGTCCGATAATCCCGACGCTCGCATGACAGAGGCCGTGTCTGCTCCTAGACTTCGAGTGCCGTGGCGTATAGCAGACGGGGTACGCTCAAAACGCGGAGCCGGCGAAGGATGGACTAATTCATCCACCTGGGTATAGACCGCCCGCTCGATATTGGCGCTATATTCGGTCGCCTCCTGCATCGTTAATACCGGCGCAAAACACGCGTCGCTGCCAGACATGATGCTGTCCCAATCATCTCGCGTTTTGGTCATCAGAACCGCCGCCAGCTTTTGCTTGAGTTCTGGCCAATTATCCACGTCATGCTGCGCGGCAAATTGCTGATCGGTGATCTCTGCCTTGGCCATTAACTCCGCATAAAACTGCGGTTCGATAGCGCCAACCGCAACATACTTCCCGTCAGCACACTCATAGGTATCGTAAAAATGCGCCGCACCATCAAGCAGATTAGACTCGCGCTCCTCTGCATTCCAAGCTCCCATCTGCTGAAAGCCCTGCATCATCCACATGAGCTGTGCCGTGCCATCGACCATCGCTACATCGATCACCTGCCCCTGCCCCGAGCGAGCGGTCTCGAGTAACGCGGCCAGAATGCCCGTTACCAACAGCATACCGCCGCCGCCAAAGTCACCCACTAGATTCAGTGGCACCACCGGTCTCTCACCTCGTCGACCAATCGCGTGCAAAGCGCCGGTAATCGCTATGTAATTCAGATCGTGACCTGCGGCCTGCGCGAGCGCCCCTTGCTGACCCCAGCCGGTCATTCGCGCAAACACTAACTTGGGATTCCTGGCCCGGCACACGTCGGGGCCAATTCCTAGCTTTTCGCAAACGCCAGGCCGGTAGGGATCGATTAAGGCATCCGCCCGCTCGATCAATTTCATGAGCGCCTCGAGCCCCGCCGGTTGCTTGAGATCTAAGATTACCGACTTCTTGTTGCGGCCGCTGATCGGTTCAGCCAGCTTGGGATCCATCGCACCGGGACGCTCGATGCGAATGACCTCGGCACCCATATCGGCCAACATCATCCCCCCCATCGGGCCGGGACCAATACCTGCAAGCTCGATTATTGTGATGCCACTTAAGGTACCCATAAATTGACCGCCTCAGAAATTACGCTGGTTGAAGGGCTCGTATTGATCACCCAAACAATACCGGCCAATAATCAGCTTCATGATTTCAGAACTGCCAGCATAGATCGTCGCGATCTTCGCGTCGGCAGACTGTCGACTGATAGGGTATTCGTCCATAAAGCCCGCACCACCGTGGAGCTGAAGCCCCTCATCCGCTACGCGCTGCTGTAGCTCAGAGGTCTTCAGTTTCGCCATCGCAGCATCCTCAGCGCTGAGGGTGCCTTCATTGAAAGCCAGCGCCGCTTGATCGACGTAGCACTGTGCAATGTCCAGTTCGGCGCGAAGGTCCGCCATTTTAAACTGTGTGTTCTGCATGGCAGCTAGCGGCTTGCCAAACACCTCACGCTCTTGCACGAAGGTCGCCGTCAAATCCCAAGACAACTGTGCGGCCGCCAAATAACCCATCGCTCCTAACAAACGCTCTTCTGCTAGTCCGCTCATCAAGTAATAGAAGCCCTGATGCGCTTCACCTAGAACATTGGACTTAGGCACCCTGACATCGTTAAAAAATAACTCCGCAGTATCTTGCGCTTTCAGCCCCAACTTTTTCAAGTTACGGCCTCGCTCAAATCCCTCCCAGCTGGACTCCACTAAAAACAAAGTCATTGCGTGCGGATTATTTTGTGGATCTGTTTTCGCCGCCACGACCACCAGATCACAGTTAATGCCATTAGAAATATAGGTCTTCTGGCCATTGAGCAACCAATGATCGTCTTGCTCGGTCGCGTGCGTTCGCATACCCGCTAAATTACTACCCGCATCGGGCTCGGTCATCGCCACGGCTAAAATAATATCCCCCGACACGGCGCCGGGTATATAGCGTTGCATTTGCTCCTCTGTACCAAACCGAGTGATGTATGGCGCAACAATTCTACTGTGCAAGGAACCAAACCAGTCACCGCATCGCGCGTAGGCAAGCTCCTCAATAATGACTTGCTCCCAGCGAATGTCATAATCATCAAGACCGCCAAAGCGCTCTTCTGGCCAGACCATCAAAAACCCTTTCTCACCAGCAGCCTTGAAGATCTCCCGATCGACAATGCCTTGGTCTCGAAAGCGCTCCATCTCAGGAACGACTTCCTCCGCGAGAAAACGTCGGTACGCCTCTCGGAACATTTTTTGCTCTTCAGTAAACTGCCTAGTGAGCATCTGGGCTCCTTATCACTCTAAAAGGTTGTCAAAATCCAGCCACGGCCGTGGCTGGGAAACAATGAATGCGCAATCTGCTATCGCTACAAAAACGCTCAATCAGCGGCGTTAGGATCGAGCACCTCTTGTAACTCGCGCTTCAAAAACTTGCCGTTTGCATTTCTCGGCAAGGGCTCGGCCAAAAACCAAATATACTTGGGTACCTTGAACGCGGCTAGACGGGTTCCCATGTGCTCTCGCAAGCCAGGCGCGTCTAGCATCGCAGCAGGCTTCAGATGCACCGCGACACCGACTTCCTCACCCAATCGATCATCTGGTACCGCAAAAGCAACCCCCTCCAGCACGGCGGGATGGGTATATAGCGCGCTCTCTACCTCCGCGCCGTAAATATTCTCACCGCCGCGTAAAATCATGTCTTTGGCGCGGTCTACAAGATAGAGAAAACCGTCCTCGTCAAAGTAGCCAATATCTCCAGTATGTAACCAGCCATCAACAATCGTCTCAGACGTTGCCTCCGGACGATTCAGATAGCCCTTGATTACCGGAGCGCCCTTAACGCAGAGCTCACCCTTCTCTCCATGAGGCAATGACTCACCCGCCTCATTGACAATCTTGCCCTCTAACGTTGGCACTAAAGGCCCGCAACTTGCCGGACGCGCCACAAATAAGTCACCCGTCGTATAACTCGCAATGCCACACACCTCGGTCATGCCATAACCCTGCGCAGGCTTGGCTCGCTCAGTCTTCTCGACGACCTTACTCGGTAAGTCAGGATGCATCGCGGCACCCCCACCCCCTAGAGAATTCAAACTGGAGGTGTCGTACTCGTGAAAATCAGGATGCGCAAGCAGCTCACGTGTCATCATAGGCACCGCGCTGAGCGTATTGACCGCCTCGCGCTCGATCAGCTTTAAGGCCGCTTCGGTATCCCACTTGTACATCAGCACAAGCTTTCCGCCACCAATCGTTCCACCCTGCATCACACAGTTATTCGCCGTAACATGAAATAACGGCGTGGCCACCAGTGATGTGGGCGCTGGCGCTGACACCGGCGCCGCAACCATTTGATCTCGATTTAATGCTTGAGCGGTAGCAAATATTTGCCCCATTGCCGCCACGTTGAGCACATTATGCACGCAGCCTCGGTGGGTTAACTGAGCGCCTTTGGGACGACCGGTGGTGCCTGATGTATAAAAGATACAGGCATCGTCATCGGGGTCGATGGGGCTCGTCACGAGGGCGCCTTCGACGCTTACCACGTCGCGCCACTGCGTTGCGGGCACAGGTGGCGCGTCGTCTCTCACAGCCACCACCTCAATCTGATCAAAACGGTCCGCGATTTGCGCAAACACCCCTAGTCGACGGTCATCTGCGATTAATAATCGAGGCTCTGAATCCTCCAGCGCGTAGGCCATTTCGTCAGCAACCCACCAAGCATTCATACCGACCACGACGGCGCCAGCAGCAATCACTCCCCAATAAGCCACTATCCACTCTGGATAGTTACGCATCGCAATAGCGACCCGGTCACCTGAGCCAATGCCTTGCGATGCGAGCCAAGCAGAGAAATTCGCCACAAGCTGACCCGCTTCCGCATAGGTCAAACGCTCATCGCCGTAGACGATGTATTCCTTATCGCCATGCCCCTGCCCAAGCTGCCAAAGATCGCGAAGTGAGCCCGGCGCATGTCGATACGCCTTGAGCGTGCACCCGCCTAGGTCGATCGTAGTGAGCTCGAGAAACGCATCGGGCGCGGTAACCATTGCCACCGCCTTCCGATAATTGTCCATAACCTGCCCCATACCTTTTGCGCCCCCTTTAGCGCCGAGCGTAATGTGCCCTTAAAGTTGAATTGCCGTGCCTTCGCAAGATACCCTAACGACCTTCCGGCAACCAGTTTACAACATCAGTATTTTGGCATGTATCATGTCAATTGCACGATCAGGTCCATGAAGCGATCCCAACACCTGCGATCCAACTCACCACTATCGTCCCGTCAAAAAAGGAACCCCATGAGCGCACAAGAGCTAGACCTAGAAACCCTTGACCCCTGGTTGCGAGACAAAGTGCCCTCGTTTGATGGCGAGTTGTCCGCCGAAAAATTCGCGGGCGGACAGTCCAACCCCACTTTCAAGCTGACTGCCGGCGCACATCACTACGTCCTGCGCCGCAAACCGCCGGGAGAGCTACTCGCGTCAGCGCATGCGGTAGATCGAGAGTTCCGCGTGCTCGATGCGCTGGCGACGACAGACGTTCCGGTACCTAAAGTCGTTGCACTATGCGAGGACGAGAGCGTCATTGGCTCTATGTTTTATGTCATGGAACATTTGGAAGGCCGTATCTTTTGGGATCCCACCGTGCCAGAGGTAAGTGACGCCGATCGCGCCGCCATCTACGACGAAATGAATCGCGTCCTCGCCGCACTGCACTCAGTCGACGTCGATGCAGTCGGCCTCAGCGATTATGGCAAGCCTGGGAACTACTACGCGCGTCAAATCGGACGTTGGACAAAGCAGTACCGGGCCTCAGAGACAGAACCAGTCGCCGAGATGGAAGCTCTCATCTCTTGGCTCCCTAACAATATCCCCGAAGGGGAAGAGACCGTTGCGCTGGTGCACGGTGATTATCGACTGGACAATATGATTTTCCATCCTACGGAGCCCAAGATTATCGGCATTCTCGACTGGGAACTGTCAACACTAGGGGACCCCCTTGCCGACCTTGCCTATCAGTTGATGGCGTGGCAGTTTCCAAGGCAGGGAGGTATTGTGGGGCTTGAGGGCGTAGAGCGTGGGCCTCTAATGATTCCGGCAGACGAGGCGTATATTGAAACCTACTGCCAGAGAACCGGCAGAACAGGCATCGACCACTGGCCGTTTTACATGGCGTTTTGCTTCTTTAGAATCGCCGCCATTTTGCAGGGCATTAAAAAGCGCGCTTTAATCGGGACAGCATCTAGCGCTGAGGCAGATAGCCGCGCGGTGATGGTCGGACCGCTCGCCGCCCTCGGTGCCGGTTACATCAATCAAGACGGGTAAGACTGTGGCCCAGGGACGCGCATTGACGCCTCAAGCCTCCGGCGGGCGCTTATGCTAGAGCGCCACGTCGACCGATGCTGGCACCCTTGACGGCGACGTTACCACTCCTTTGCCCCTGCTTATTACGATTGGCTTGGCTCCTAGACCGAGCAGCACCCGACTCAGCTTTTAACCCCTTCATCTGAACCGCGGTGGGTGGCGGGCGTCGGCGGGAGCTTTTAGGTCGCCGGTAGGTGCCAGGCGCCGGCCTCAAATCACCGTACTCGAAGCGGTGTAGGATTTCCTCGAGGGTCCTTGAGATCAGCGTGCATTGCCTGATGGACTCGATACGACTGTAGGCGGCTCGCTCCCCCTCTCTCACCAGCGCTCGCAATTCCTGCTTACTCGGTTGCGTGATTAGTTGTATTGGATTCTGAAAACGAAACTTGGGTACGATATTAATATCGCCGGAATATTCTTGGTCAAGCAGTGCATAAACTCCGTGCATCATCATATTGAATTTAGGCCAGTTATCGCCATATTTTTTCGCGACGCCACGGTAAAAATTGAGCATCTCACGGCCAATGCCCATACCGAGCGACGTCGCGGCTTGTCGCAATGGTCTCGCCTTATCGTCGCGGGGCAAAAAAGCCCGGGCGATGGGATTGACCATACTGACAATGTAGTGATTAGTGGAAAATAGTCGGGACAGCCTCTTTGCCGGCAAATCGTCTGCTACTGAGCCATCGACCCACCGTCGCGCCGGCAGATACGGCTGCGCCTCTCCATGCTCGTTCTTCGCCTCTAACATCACAGACGGGAATACGCCGGGTATCGCGCAAGAAGCCATTGCCGCCGAGCGGAGGTAGACATTCGGAGACGACACGGCATTGAGCAATCGTGAGCGCTGATGCGGCTCCGCAGGCGCTACCGTAATACTGACTTGCCTGCCGGTTTTGGCATAGGCCTCTGCGAAAGTAAGATTGGGAATGGTAGCGGCGATGAGCTGAGCTGTATCTTCAGCAGTAAAGCGCCCACCCTTGCCGGCGAACCATCGTCGTATGAAGTTCTTGGTGTCAGTGCCCCCAGTTTCCATCAGCCCAATCAGGTCGGCATCTTTCATTTCTTCATCGCTATAAGCGGCCAATGCAGCCGCCACAATAGACCCGGCGCTGGAGCCCGACACCACACGAGGCAGCAGCCCATGGCGTAACAATTCGCCCACCACGCCTAAGTGCAAAAATCCGAGCACGCCTCCACCACTCAGCATTAACGCCGAACGCCCGTAGCACACGTTACTGCGATAAAAGAAATCTAGCTTCTGCTGCGTCGGGATCACGTCATCAGGCAACTCTGCGATCAAACGCAACGTCTCGTCGATCTCAGTGATGTACTGCTCAACGAGTGTTTTAGTGCCCGCTTTTGCCCGACGGTACAAAATACTTTTGCCCATACCGCCCATGTTGCCGTGTATTCCCTCGTTGAGTGAATACAAAAGGCCTGTCCAGTCCTTTTTTTTGCGAAATTTGCGGAGACGGTCCAAGCGATAGCGGATCTGCGCATGGTCATAAAGACTCGAGGCTTCCTCCTCTCGCCACTCGGACATGCCCGTTAAATCGTCGTGGGCCTGAGCCGCTAGCTGCCAGTCCTGATAAGACTCAGCAGAATCCATTGCTTGCTCAAGTTCGCGTAGCTCAGTCTTGACAGTCACGTACCACTCCCCTCGTTCTCTGCCGCTGTGCGGAGGGCCTAGCATAGAGCCTAGCTTCCGCGCATGCCAGCTTGACAGCCACAAAAAAGCGTAGATGGATTGATTAGGCTGCCGTATACGACTCTAGCAAGTGTCGCTTGTACAGTTTTCCATTATCCATTCTGGGGAGCTGCTCCAAAAAATCAATCGTCTTGGGTACCTTGATACTGGAGAGTCGATCCCGCATCCACTCAGTCAACTCTGCAGCGGTTTGCTCCGTCGCATCGGCCCAGTCGACCGGCTGGACAACTGCTGTCACCGCCTCACCATACTCAGGATGTGGCACGCCAAACACTGCGGCATCGGCGACTTTATCGTGTGACACCAACAGCCCCTCTATTTCCGCGGGATAAACATTGACACCTCCCGTAATGATGGTGAAGTTTTTCCGGTCTGTGAGATAGAGAAACCCCTCCTCATCGAGATAGCCCATGTCTCCAGTCGTTGCCCAGCCTTGGTCATTAAAGGCCTCTCGGGTCTTTTCGGGCTCATCAAAATATTCAAACGGTCGGCTATCGGCGAAGTAAATTTCACCGACCTCGCCAACCGGCAATACAGCGCCATCCTCGCCGACAATCCGCGGGTCTCCGAATAGAGGCCGACCGACTGATCCTTTGTGAGTGAGCCACGCAGCAGAATCAATAATGGTAAAGCCAATAGACTCGCTCGCAGCGTAATACTCAACGATGACCTGACCCCACCAGTCAATCATTTGCTCTTTGATGTCGATCGGGCATGGCGCTGCCGCATGAATAGCCACTTTCATAGAGCTGAGGTCGTAACCAGAGCGGCTCTCCACTGGCAATTTGAGCATGCGCACGAACATAATAGGCACCCACTGACTGTGGGTAATCTGATACTGCTCTATGAGCGCCAAAGACCGCTCGGGATCAAACTGCTCCATGATCACAGAGGTTCCCCCGAGGCCAAGGACCATTAAGTTGTAGTGCAGCGGCGCGGCGTGATAGAGCGGCGCAGGTGACAAGTAAACCGTTTCTTTATCGAAACCAAAAAAGGCACCAATGCTACCGGCAAGTGGATGTGGCGCCTGAATACTCTCCGAATGAGGCTGCCAAAATACGCCCTTTGGTTTACCGGTCGTCCCTGACGAGTACAACATGGGCGCACCCAAACACTCGTCCTCAATGGCGGTTTCTGGGCACTCATCCAACAACGCATCCAGTGGATCGAAGCCCTCGATGTTGCCCCCTACAGAGAGACACCGCACTAATCCAGCCGCGCTACGCGATGCCTCCGATGCTACGGCAGCCAGACTACATGACGCGATAAAGACCTTAGCCCGACAGTTATTGATGATATAGGCCGTCTCATCTTTCTTAAGGTGGGTACTGATGGGCGTAAAAATAATCCCGGCACGGTTGGCCGCCTGCGCAACCTGCAGAAACTCAGGACAGTTTTTAAGCATCATGGCAATATGATCGCCAGGCTTTAGCCCCTGCGAGCGCAATAGGTGTGCAATTTGGTTGGAACGACGATCCAGTTGCCCATAAGTCACCGTCTCGCCCGAGTTGGCCATAATGTAAGCCGCTCGATCTGGCGTCTCGGTGGCATAAGTTGAAAAATGCGTCATGGCTGCCTCTATTTCGGATTATCATTCCCCGTAACTATACAAGTTCATACTGGAGATGGTAGTGACCAGAGACTGTGAATCGGGCCTCGATATCAGGCGTCTCTGCCGCACAGGAGGTCTAGTCGAACCGACATCAGGGCGTGCACCCGGATACGTCCAGTGTAACGTCGTCATGATGCCCGCCGATTCAGCACACTACTTTCAGGATTTTTGTGAGCACAACCCTCGCCCCTGCCCGCTGCTCGCAATGAGCGACGCACCCGGCTCTGTTACGTTGTCGGCGCTTGGAATAGATATCGATATTCGCACGGACCTTCCGCGCTATCGAATTTGGCGGGACGGTGTACTTACCGAGCGCTGTGACGATGTTGCGCACGTTTGGAAAGATGACTGGATCGCCTTTGCGCTTGGCTGTTCATTCTCTTTTGAAGAGGCACTCATCGATGCGGGCATCGAGATTCGCAACATCAGTGAAGGCGTCAACGTCCCGATGTATCGCACCAACATTCCCTGCGCCTCAGCGGGACCGTTTTCCGGGAATATGGTGGTCAGCATGCGCCCCATGCCGGCGGCCGACATTATTGAGGCGATCCAAATCTGCGCTCGATTTCCCTCCGTTCATGGTGCCCCCATCCATATAGGCGACCCTGCCCACCTCGGTATTGAGGATCTCAGTCGCCCTGATTTTGGCGATGCCGTGACCCTGTACCCAGCCGATATGCCTGCCTTCTGGGCCTGCGGCGTGACGCCTCAAGTCGCACTCGAGGCCGCCAAATTGCCCTTGGCAGTTACCCATGAACCCGGCCACATGCTGGTGACCGACCTTAAAAATACGGACTTGGCGATATCATGATGAACCAACCACTCACTTTGAACTGCGACATGGGAGAAAGCTTTGGCCCATGGAAGATGGGAAACGATGACGGGATTATGCCTTTAATTGATGCCGCTAATATTGCCTGCGGTGGGCATGCCGGCGATCCCAGCACCATGCGTCAGTGCGTCGCATTAGCACGCAAACACGACACGGAAATTGGTGCGCACGTCGCTTACCCCGACAAGGAGGGCTTTGGCCGCCGAGCAATGGACATCCGCGGACAAGCCCTCATCGATTTGGTTCACTATCAGGTCGGCGCACTCGACGGTATTGCTCGCGCACAGAGTCGCCGCGTGACCTACATCAAACCCCATGGTGCGCTCTATCACGCCATACTCACCGACCCCGACCTCATGAATGACATCATGCGGGCAGCTGCAAGCTGGCATGCTGATTTAGAACTCGTGGTCCTTGCCACGCCGAGAGATCGCAAAACGGTCCAACTCGCCGTAGAACACGGCCTCAACTTGCGCTACGAGGCGTTCGCTGATCGCGGCTACACGACCCGAGGGCTCCTTCTGAGCCGAGACAAACCTGGTGCCGTGCTGACACCCGAGGAGGCCGCAAAACAAGCGGTCGCCATCAACCAGAACAAGCTTAAAACGTCTAAGGGCAAGCGCATACCTGTCAATGCCGATACGTTATGCGTCCACAGCGATTCACCAGGCGCAATAAAGATGATCCGCGCCATTCGACAGGCTTTGGATCAATCGTAGATGCTATTCACCATCGGACCAGCCGGCGACACGGCGATGCGGCTGACCTTTCAAGAGCCGCCTAGCCCCCATCTGACTCACCTATTGCTACAGCTACAGCGCACTGCGCAGGCGCATTTTCTTGACGCACTCAGTGACAGCGTCGTGGGCTATACCACCCTGACGCTATTCTTTATGCCACTGCGCCTGCAACGTGACCAGGTGAGTGCGTGGCTGGAAAAAACGGCCCGCTCGCTCAGCGACTCGAAACAGGTCGAGGCCACATCCAACAAAGAGGCCGTGGTACTCCCGGTTTTTTATGATCCAGCTGTGGCGCCGGACTTGACGTCTGTGGCTGACGACCTTGGCATGACCGTTGACGCGCTGATCACCGTGCACAGCGCAACCCTGTACTTCGCCTATGCCACCGGATTTGCTCCCGGATTTTGCTATCTCGGCACACTAGATCCTCGTCTGAAAACACAGCGGCTGAGCACTCCTCGACTGCGTGTGCCTGCAGGCGCTGTTGCCATCGCGGATCAACAAACCGCCGTTTACCCCTGTGAATCGCCCGGTGGGTGGCGGATCATTGGCGCATGCCCCGTGACACTGTTTGATATTACCGCCACCCCCGCTAGCACGTTGGCTGTGGGAGATTCAGTGCGCTTTGAGGCCATCGATGAACAAACATATTGTTCGCTAGGTGGGCAGTTATGAAAACACTAACGCTCGCTAAGGCAGGTATCGCTTCCACGATTCAAGACGGAGGACGACTGGGCACACTGCAGGCCGGCATTGCCCCAGCAGGGGCCATGGACCCTCTGGCATTGAAAGCCGGGCAGTATTGCCTCGGACACCGCGCTGGAGAGGCCGCTATAGAGATCGCATATGGCAACATCAGGGCAACGTCGTCGCACGACTGTTCTCTGGTCGTCACCGGCGCACCGGCGACGGTCCTGATTGATAACGAGCCTGCACCCACGCAGTGCATACATGCGTTGCGCGCTGGTCAAACACTGACAATTGGTCCGCCCTCAGAGGGTGTCTATAGCTACCTACACGTCTCCGGAGGATTTAATACTGACCTGGTTTTTGCCAGTCGCAGCACCTCGCCGAGAGAAGGCATCGGCGGATTACACGGCGGCTACCTGCGAGACCAAGACGTTATCCCCCTGAGCGACGGGGCGTCAGTCAGCGACACCTATCGCGCAGATCCAGGTCTGTGCAACATCGCACAGCGACCGGTTTTGACACTTCGCTACGTGCCGGGTTACCAATACGATGAGCTGGCCCCTGCCCTCATTCAACGCCTTAACGAGGATCATTTTGAAGTGACCGCGAAAGCCAATCGAATGGGCGTCACCCTCAATGGCCCTCCGTTAAAGACCGGTGTAGAGTCGCTACTGTCAGAGGCGACCTGTCAGGGCGCTATTCAAATACCACCGGATGGAAACCCTATTGTTCTCATGAAAGATCGACAAACAATGGGTGGCTACCCCATTCCTGGGGCGGTCATTGAGAGCGACTGTGCTCGCCTTGCTCAAGCACGGCCAGGCCAGAGAATCCGTTTCGCCGCCTGCACTCCGCAGGAGGCCGATAACATCAGGTGGCTGGAGCATCATTATGTTGAGACGCGACTGCGGTGAGAGAAGAAACTACCCTCGCTGTTTCAGCCGCGCTCGAAACGCTTTTGGTAGCACATAATCACCGAGGCATGCGGGACATACGAGCAGCATTACAGCCAGGCTATTTACTGCGGGCTGCGCACACCATTAGGCAGTGCAGAGGGCGGGTCTATATCTTAACGGGATTCCCCGTCGCCGGCACATTTGAAACTGATGGTCCCGCCGGCGCGATGGCCTTGTACCAGCTGCTAGCAGAACGTGGCGCCCAGCCAACGATTCTGTCCGACAAATCCATTACCGATGTTTTATCCCCCCGCTTCCGTTGCATTGAGCTCGCCACCGGCACTCGTAGCGAGGTGACTAGCGCGGTCGCCTCGCTCTATCAACAGGCGGCACCTGACGTGGTGATTAGCATTGAACGCCCGGGCGCTGCCGCGGATGGGCATTGTTACAACATGGCAGGCGAGAATATATCGACCCTTTGCAGCGCCACCGAGCCCTACCTTGAACTTGCCGCCTGCCCTACAATAGCAATCGGAGACGGGGGCAACGAGTTAGGGATGGGTAAGGCGCAAACAGCCCTCGCCGCACTTAATATCAGGGCCGCTATTAGCGATTGCGATGAATTAATTGTGGCAGATGTGTCGAATTGGGCTGCGTACGCCCTTCATGTCTTTATTCAGTGGCTTGATAACAGGCCCGGCTCTATAGCGCTCGACATTCATCAGCAGCTGGCCCACCTTATTGCACTCGGTGCGGTGGACGGTGTCACGGGACTGCCCTCCCCAACGGAAGACGGATTTCCGGCCAATGCGGGATCCCACTTTCTGGAAGAAGCCAATACCATTCTGACAAGGGTGGCTGCGGCATGACGATTGCTTATCTCAATGGCGACTTTATCCCGCTGGCCGAAGCGCGCATCTCACCGATGGACAGAGGCTTTTTATTTGGTGATGGCGTGTATGAGGTCATTCCCAGTTATCAAGGCCAGTTTGTGGCGCTCGATTATCATCTGGAGCGATTAAGAAACTCGCTTGAGGGCATTCATCTCTCCATCAGCCAATCCGATGAGCAACTCGTCGCCTTACTGGAAGCACTGTGCCGACAAAATGGTGGCGGTGATCAAGGGGTGTACCTGCAAATCACACGAGGTGCCGCAGCTAAACGACAGCATGCGTTTCCCTCAGAGATTGCCCCTACGATATTTGCCTACCCTTTTCCCATCGCGCCACCTTCAGATGGCACACTCGACAATGCGACATGCTTTAGTGCTGTCACCCAAACCGATAAAAGATGGGCGCGCTGCCATATTAAATCGACTGCGCTCCTCGGTAACGTGTTGCATATGATGGAGGCCGTAGATGGCGGTGCTCAAGAAGTTTTGTTATTCAACGAACAAGACGAGCTCACTGAAGCGGCAGCCTGCAACGTGTTCATTGTCTCCGCGGGAAAAGTACTCACGCCAGCACTAGATCATCAAATCTTACCTGGCGTGACCCGTCGCCTGTGTCTCGACCTCTTGGCGACACACACCAACTGGCGCGTCGAGATTCGTCCTGTCACGCGTATAGAAGTCTGCGGCGCAGAGGAAATCTGGCTCAGCTCGTCGACCAAAGAGCTGGCGCCAGTGATCCAGATCGATGGCCAACCAGTGGGATCTGGTAAGCCGGGTCCTTTGTGGTCTCAAGCGCAGCGGCTATTTCACTTGCACCGGTTTGATAACTGACCATGGCACGGGCAACGACACTGCATATTGATCTATCCGCGATCAGCGCTAACGTGGCCACGCTGGGAGACCGGATTGGTGCGCAGAAGCTCATGGCGGTCGTCAAGGCCAACGCCTATGGCCACGGTGCCGTTCAGGTTGCGAAACAGATCGAAACCGACGTTGATGCATTGGCTGTCGCCATTACAGAAGAGGCGGTCATTTTACGCGAAGCCGGTGTCGCCGCACCCATCTTGGTCTTAGAGGGACCGCATTCAGAAGATGAGATCGCGCTGATGGCGGAAATGGCGCTTTGGCCAACCTTGCACCACAGCGAACAACTGGCGTGGATAGAGCGGCATGCCTCTATCATGCCAGCCGTGTGGTGCAAAATCGATACCGGCATGCACCGGCTCGGCTTCTCCGTAGACACACTCCCGCAAGCGTTCAGTAGTTTGCAGGCGGCAGGCATCACCGACATTACCCTGATGTCGCACCTCGCCACGGCGGAATATCCAGAGGCCAAACTGACAAGCCTTCAGCACGCGATCTGGGCTGAGCAGCGACAGGATTGGGGAGGTGCTGTCAGCCTCCACAACTCAGCTGCGGCACGAACCCGTTCAAAAGGGGCTAGTGACTGGGCAAGACTGGGCTATGCCTTATATGGCGGGCAAATCAAAGGACTCCCAGCTGACGAGACGCTCAAACCAGCCATGCGCTTTACTACCTCGGTACTCGCAGTGCGCGATGTCAAACGAGGTGAGTCAGTTGGATATGGCGGACGCTGGGTAGCGCAGCGAGACAGCCGCATCGCAACCCTGCCGGTGGGCTACGCCGACGGCTACCCGTGGGCCGCACGAGACGGCACGCCAATTGGTATCGCCGATCAAACTGCCCCACTTGCCGGTCAAGTCTCTATGGACATGGTGACTGTCGATGTGACTGACTGTGCCCACATTGAAGTGGGCGCACCAGCAATACTGTGGGGCACACAGCCGAGCGTTGATGAGGCAGCACAACATTGCAATACGATCGGCTACGAGTTAATGACTCGTGTCACTAACCGGGTACCTCGGTGTTATCACGCTTAGCACGCCGTCACCCAAGCGCACTGCCCGGGAAAACGATAATTCGTCACGCCGCAGCAGATCGCATTGCTCGCGCTGACCTTCATCGTGACTGACACCCCGTCGCGTTTGCCGCAAAGCGGCTGTCTGGCTGCCATCGATCTAGGTAGCAACTCGTTTCACCTCATCATCACGCAGGTCGACCAAGGTCGAATACGCCCGATTCATACTCGGTCAGAACGCGTGCAATTGGGCGAAGCGGCGGACTCGGGGGAATTAACCCAGGCAGCGATAGATCGAGGACTTGCCTGTCTTGAACAATTTAAGCAGTTGCTCGACGAAACTGCTCCTCACCCCATTCGAGTTGTCGGCACCCATGCACTGCGACGGGCCAAAAACCGACGTGACTTTATTGACCCCGCAGAGGCACTTCTTGGCATACCGATTGAGGTATTGCAGGGCGAGGAAGAGGCAAGGCTCATCTACACCGGCGTCGCACATACGTTATCGGACAATCAGCGCCACCATTTAGTGATCGATGTCGGCGGAGGCAGCACCGAATTTATCTTAGGTAGCGGCGCAAAGCCTCTCCATTTAGAAAGCCTACCGCTGGGTTGCGTATCTTATGGTGAAACCTTTTTTTCAGGGGGCGAAATCACCGCAGCTCGTTTCGATGCCGCTTGTCATCAAGCCACGCAAGAGGTCTCGGCACTCTATCCACGCTTCAGCCAGAACCCTTGGCAAGAGACGATTGGCGCATCGGGGACGCTCATCGCCCTCGAGAGAATCATCGCCGCCGCCGGCTGGCGATCATCAGGCATCGACTTGGCATCACTGAGCGCGCTCCGACAGAAATTACTGTCCTTCCATCGCGTTGGCGATATCGATTTGGCAGGATTGAGCGCACACCGTAAAGCGGTTGTCGCTGCGGGCTTAGCCATTACACAGGGACTGTTTGAAGGGTTGCGCCTCGAAGCAATGAGTACATCAACAAGCGCCTTACGCGAGGGGGTGATCCACGACTTATTGGCGCAAAGTTTTCCTAGGCAATGACGCCTCTGTCAACAGCCAATCCCACGGTCCTCTCGGCTGACCGAGCAATTCCCGTAGCCGTCGACAAGGCGTTCGCCAGGTGCTGCGGCTGTCTAGACTGGACTAAAGTCATGGCTTCAATCATCAAATCGGTACGCAAGTGTGATCGCATTCGCTGTCATCTTCCCAGCGGGGGCACTGACCCCTCTGCGCCAACTAAGCGTCCTTTTGAACGACCTTATCGCAGTGCCCGCGACGCGCTCAGGGCCTTTCATAGGCCGACCAACGAAACGGGTTTGCTCACCTAACTACGCTTGCCTGGCATCCGTCTAGCCGACGGCCCCCACCCGGTTCTCAGAGGTCATAACCACGTTCATCGTGGAGCACAATATCGAGACCCACTGTCTCTTCCTCCTGATCAACGCGCAGAGAGACCATACGATCGACTACTCGAAGCAACAACCAACTCACGATTACGGTGTAGACAAAGGTGGCGACGATCCCGGTCAGTTGGATACTCAACTGACCAGCAATATCGCTCACGCCATCAGAAAATCCGTTTCCACTGAAGAGCCCGAGAGAGGGTGAGCAAAAAATACCTGCCATGAACAGCCCGAGCATGCCCCCCACCCCGTGCACAGGAAATACATCCAGGCTATCGTCGATTTTGAGTCGATTTTTCAAGGCAATGGTCGCGAAATAACAAATGACGCCAGCAGACAGTCCAATCACGACGGCACCTGCCGGCCCGACGGAGCCTGATGCGGGAGTAATAGTGCCCAGCCCCGCTACCATCCCGGTCACGATGCCCAGCACTGACGGCTTGCCATGCCGGATCCATTCCATGGTCATCCACGCTAACGCGCCACACGCAGCAGATAAATGGGTCACCAACATCGCCATTGCCGCACTGCTATCAGCCGCCACTGCCGATCCCGCATTAAAGCCGAACCAACCGACCCACAGCATGCCTGCGCCCGTTACCGTCATCGTGAGATTGTGCGGCGGCATTGCCGTCTGACCAAAACCCCGTCGCCCACCGAGAGACGTGGCCGCCACCAACGCAGCAGCCCCCGCGGTAATGTGCACTACCGACCCGCCTGCAAAATCTTGCAGGCCCATGGCGCCCAGCCAGCCGCCACCCCAGACCCAGTGACAGATGGGCGCATAAACCAGCAACAACCACAACGAGCTGAAAATCAGCATAGCTGAAAAGCGCATTCTCTCTGCGAACCCCCCTACAATTAAAGCAGGCGTGATCACAGCAAACGTGAGCTGAAACATGACGAACAGCGTCTCAGGGATAGAGCCGCTCACGCTATCCATCGTCACCTTGGCCAGAAAGAGGTTCCCTAAGTCCCCGATCCACGGTCCCTGTTCGACGCCGGACGAGCCAAACGCTAGGGTATATCCCATGACGAACCATAAAACCGACATCAATGCGGTGAGCGCAAAGCACTGCATTAACACCGACAAAGCATTTTTCACCCGAACAAGACCCGCATAAAACAGCGATAACCCAGGGAGGGTCATGAATAACACCAACGCCGTCGACGTCAGCATCCAAGCCGTATCGGCGCCTGAGATACTCTCCGCCATCGCGGGTGCACTGATCACAGCAGGCAGCGCAAATGTTGTGAGTCTCAGTGAGTTTTTAATCGGATTTATCGTCATGAGGGCCGCTACCTTGGTAAAGAAAGCCTAATTTTGCCACACGCGAACCACTAAACCCAAACGCCAAATACGCCGGTGATTGTGATTATCGTCACTGGGACTTACTCTCTCGCCTGACCCAAACGGAAATATCAACTATGTCACGACCCGTTGCGCTACTGATCACCTTGCTTGCCCTGTCATCACACAACGCCGCCGATGCCGGAATGCGCAACATCATCCTGATAATTGGCGACGGCTTTGACGATCAACATGTCACTATGGGTCGAAATTACCTTGCGGGAATGAGTGGCAAACTAAGGGTAGACGACCTGCCCTTTAGAGCATCAGTGCAGATTGAGACGGTCACCGGGTCCGGCACACCTAGCTACGTTGCCGACTCTGCCAATACGGCTACCTCGCTAGCCACAGGAACGATCACCAGCATCGGGCGTATTGCGACTGACATCGACGACCGTGACGTGACGACCATCGGAGAACGGGCTATTGCTGCCGGCTTTAAAGTCGGGCTTGTCACGACCTCCTCGCTCACCGATGCGACGCCCGCGTCTTTTCTGACTCATGTCTCCGCACGCAGCTGTGAGGGTCCTGAAGAGGTGTTAGGCAGCACCTATTACGGCATACCACAGCCAGCGTGCCTTGCTGACGCCAGAGATAACGATGGTCCAGGCTCGATCATAGAGCAGCTTGTGAGCAGCGGTGCGTCGGTCCTGCTGGGTGGCGGACGCAAATTCATGAACCAGACGACCATCGATAATGAAACGGTTTCTGCGATGGCCGCGCGCTACCGTTTTCGGATTGTGACTACCGCGGGAGAACTGACTAGCGCCGACTTAGCGCAACCACTCATCGGCGTGTTTAGCGAGGAGACGCTAGCAGTTCGCTGGCAGGGCACGGACGGACGGACTGCCGAAGCGACCGAGACTGGCTGGCTGCACAACTTGTCGGATTATCTTGGCGACACCAAAGAACCCGATGTGATGGATTGTGAGCCGAATCCAGAGTACGGCGACACACCCTCTCTCGCGCTGATGACCGAAACCGCACTGGAACAACTATCGTCTGATAACGACCAAGGCTTCTTTCTCATGATTGAATCCGCCTCTATCGACAAGCAGAGCCACAAGCGTGATCCCTGTGGGTCAATTGGCGAGATAGCGCAACTTGAGGAGGCGCTGGATCTAGCGCAGACCTTTGCCAACAAGCATCCCGATACTCTGATCATTGTGACTGCCGATCACGCCCAAGCAGCGCAAATACTCCCCGAGCCCACCTTGTACAGCCGCTACCCTATCCCTATTTATTCTCCGGGCCTGACAGCGCGCATCAACACACCTGAAGGGGGTCTGATGCGCATTAACTACGCCACGAATAATGGGTTTAGCGAAGAACATACCGGTGCCAACGTCCCTTTGTTTGCCAACGAAGTGGGAGCCAGACGGCTTCGATCCTTTCTTCGGCAACGCGAAGTTCACGATGCGATGAGCTTGTTCTTACTGGGACCCGCCGCCCCCCCTCAAAACACACCGCCGGCGTCACGCTAATCAGCGCGGTCACATATTGATCCAAGAATTCAGTGCGGTCAGACGAAAAATCGTACCGCTACTGTCTAAAATGACACTATCAACCAAGATGTCTCTCACCGCTACCTGTCCTGCCCGTTCGCCGATCTTCAATCGCTGACCATTGAGTGTCACGGTAGCGGAGCCATCGGCCTGAAAGTTGTGTGCAGAGTAGATTAGTGTCGGAATGCCGTCTTTTTGCTGCTGCGACAGATTTTCAATCATCGTTGCCGCGTGTGGGACTAAGGTCCTGTCACCCATCGCCCAGGCAGCTTGCGCGATGGCTTTTTCCAGGTCGATAGGCGGCGCGATTGAGCCACGATCAGCGGCCTCACTCGGCGCATTTTCGGTATCGGTTAACTGAGTGGCCACAGACTCGCTCGCCTCGACGTCTGCGGATCCGCCGGCAGCAGACTGCGAATCGGACCACATTTGAGCATTGAGTTCAGCAACTGCTGCCGCGGCCTCGGTAGGTGTGGTCTCGACGCGACGCGAAGACGACGACGCCTCCAAGGGCGCAACATTGATTCGACGCTTCGCCGGATCGGCTATTGATAGCGAATCTACCTGACCGTTGCGCACTTGACCCGCACTCGACGGATTGAGTCTCATAGGTTCATCATCCGCAGCGGGTAAGCGCTCCCGACCACCGGCCGTTGATTGCAGTGCTGATGCTGATGGCCTCAATGCCAGCTCGTCATGGGGCGATAACAGCAAAAACCATGTCACCACTCCTGCGCCGAGCAGCGCCCCCCCTAGCAACGCCGCCACAATCGGCCGCGGCCCAACAGCACCCTGATGGGCGTCGGTCGGCGCATAAGCAATGGGTGACTCGGCCTGCTCTGAACGTTTTAAGGCATCAAGAATCAGCGACATGAACCCACTCCAAAGCGCTCGACGGCGCGGCGCAGTGCCTCGCCAGCGGTTAAGCCACCACCGACTTTGTCGTTCAATGCTTGCAGCGTCCTAACACCGATCACACCATCGACTCTAAGCCCCACCGCAGACTGAAACACTTTCACGCGTGTCTCCAGCGCTTCTGTAAAAGTGGTCAGTGGTGGCGCAGGCAAACCATCTAGGCGTGCAAATTCACCAACAACATGCGCCACCACTGAACCTCGATCACCGATCCGCAGCGGTCCCGTCCAGCCCGGAGGGCTCTCCCAAAAATAACGAAAGCGCCCTTGCCAGTGATCAGCCACCGTTGCCAGCGAGACATCGCAAACCACCTCGCCAGTCAAGAGGGTGGCCACGTCTTCCTTGACCGCCAGCAGGACCGTCGCAGCTGCAAAGCGATTCCGGCGCTGTAAATCAAGCACCACAGGGCGATTCAGTTCCAACACCGCATCCCAGGTATCGCTGGCGGCGGATTCGCAACGCAACATAGAGGCGCTGATCTCATCGCACACGCTGCGGGGCATCGGCGCGTCACGCCACAAGGACCACAGCGCCGACTCCGCGGCCTCGGGGGACACCAACCAATCAGTCGTAAGCTTTGCCGGTGACACACTGGCGATCTCAGACTCCATGGCGTCAGCTGACGGGGGCTCAACGACCCTAGCCGCCTCACCAACCGTAACCGGCGGGCTCATAAAGACGTTAGCAGCGAGCAGCCCCGCCAAAATGACACTCAAAACAGCGAATGCTAGCGCTACGTGTCGAGCATTCCCGGTGCGGAGGTTCCCAAGCGGCTGTGTTGTTGGCGACGCGCCTCCACCGAATACCTCTCTCGCCGCCTGACGAACGATCGCTGCGGACACTATCGGTTCATTTCGTCCGTAGGCGCCCATCAACGCCCGATCACACAGCAGGTTGATCAACCTGGGAATGCCGCCCGTGAGTTTGACAATCTGCCGCAACGCTGACGGCGTGAAAAGGGAGCGATCGCCTGTTAATCCAGAGATCGAGAGTCGGTGGCGGACATAGTTTTGCGTCTCTTGTGGGTCCAGCGCCGTCAGCTTGTAGCGCGCTGTGATTCGCTGATTCAGCTGTCTGAGTTCGGGCCGCGCGAGCATAGACTCCAGCTCTGGCTGTCCAGTCAAAATAATTTGCAGCAGTTTTTTTTCGTCTGTCTCAAGATTCGTCAGCAACCGAATCTGTTCCAATACGTCAAAATCAAGATGCTGCGCCTCATCGATCATCAACACTGTCTGACGACCCCTGCCGTGATTGGCGAGTAAAAACTGATGGAGCGCGTCGGTCAGCATCTTCAGGCTCTGCGTCTCAGACGGATAGCCAATTTCGAGCTCATCACAAACGCTCGCTAACAACTCAATGGCGCTCAAGGCTGGATTGAGCACAATGGCGATATCCGTGTTTGTGGGCAGCTGCTCCAACAAACAACGATTTAAGGTGGTTTTCCCTGTGCCGACCTCACCGGTCAACAGTACGAATCCTCCGCCACTCCCCACACCGTAGAGAAGATGCGCTAACGCCTCACGATGACGATGACTCATAAACAGATAACGCGGATTAACAGCGATTGAGAATGGTTGCTCGGTCAGTCCGAAAAAGGGGTGATACATATGCGACGGTTAGCTCCACTAGCGTCCATAGTTGCAACGGCACATATTGACAATTACAGTGCCGTTTGTTTTTTTCAGGTCATTACCTAACTTTCACTTCAAGCCGTCGCCGCCAGAACCTATCCAGTGGGCGCTTGCGGCATGACAGAAGGGTAGTTGGCAACCGACTTGACCCAGGGCGATCCCAGCGGCGCCAACCGATTCATTACAGGAGATATGCTCAATGTCATTACCACCTGCCCTGCAGAACGCGCTTCGACTCCCTGTCGTCGGCTCACCACTTTTTATCATTTCCAATCCTGATCTTGTCATCGCTCAGTGTAAAGCAGGAATCATCGGCTCCTTTCCCGCGCTGAACGCAAGACCAGAACCGGTTTTGGAAGAGTGGCTGGAGCGGATCACGTCAGAGCTCGCGGACTATGACGCGGCGAATCCCGACGCGCCCTCGGCGCCCTTTGCAGTCAACCAGATTGTGCATGGCTCTAACGCGCGGCTCAAACATGACATGGATATGTGTGTGAAATATGAAGTCCCGATCGTCATCACCTCGCTCGGCGCCAAGGAGTGGGTCAACGACATGGTGCATAGCTACGGCGGTATCGTTCTGCACGATGTGATCAACAATCGGTTCTCAAAAAAAGCGATTGAAAAAGGGGCTGACGGACTGATTGCGGTAGCCGCTGGGGCGGGAGGCCATGCTGGAACAGTCTCCCCGATGGCACTGATTCAGGAAATCCGTGAATGGTTTGATGGGCCGCTGTTGCTCTCAGGTGCCATCGCAACGGGCGATGCCGTGCTTGCGGCTCAGGCAATGGGAGCAGACTTGGCCTACATTGGGTCAGCCTTTATTGCGACCGAGGAAGCCAATGCAGAGCAAGCTTATAAGCAAGCGATCGTCGATTTTGGCGCAGATGATATCGTCTACAGTAACTTGTTCACGGGGGTCCACGGTAATTACCTCAAGCCCTCCATTGAGGCTGCAGGGCTTGATCCCAACGCCCTGCCCGAAAGCGACCCGAGCCAGATGGACTTTGGCTCCGGTGGCGATTCTGATGCCAAGGCCTGGAAAAACATCTGGGGCTGTGGCCAAGGCATTGGTGCGGTGAAAAAGTTAGGCACTACGGCCGACTATGTGGCTCAATTAACGACCGAATATGCCGACGCCAAAGCACGGATTAATAGCTTATGACAGACCCTACAAAAATCCCCCGAAGTGGCGAGGACGACTACAGTGCTGATATCGTCGAGCAGCGACAGCGCTTTATTGAAGCGCAAACCGGCACCACGCTGGAACACACCAAGCAGTTCTCTTTTGATCCTCATGAGATGGACGGCAATATCGAAAATTTTTGGGGTGTAGCACAAATCCCAATCGGCGTTGCGGGGCCGCTGCTGGTCAATGGAGAGCACGCTCAGGGTGAGTTTTACGTCCCGATGGCAACCGTCGAAGGCACCATGTTGGCATCGTATAACCGAGGCATGAAGGTCATCAAAGAGGCCGGTGGCGTGCTAACGACCGTGTCACAAGAGTCGATGCAGCGATCTCCCGTTTTTATTTTCAAGGATTCGCGTCAAGCAAGAGACTTTCAAATTTGGCTAAAAGATAACTTTGAGAACATTAAAGCGCGCGCCGAGACCTCTACCTCGGTCGGCAAACTCCACGAGATTGAGAGTTATCATGCACACAGCATGATCTTCACCCGGTTTGACTACTCCACCGGAGACGCTGCCGGGCAAAACATGGTCAGCAGAGCCACTTTTATCGCCTGCGAATGGATTAATCAGCAACGCCCTGAAATGCTGCACTACATGTTATCGGGCAACTTTGACACGGAAAAGAAGACATCTTCTGTCAACCTGCTGAAAACGCGGGGCAGACGCGTTACCGCGGAAATTACGGTCCCCCGCGACATCCTCAGGAAGCACTTACGGGTCGCCCCCGAACAAATTGCTTACGGACAACAGATCTCGACGCTGTCAGCCATTCTGACCAACTCATCGAATAATGCGAATCATCCCGCCAATGCCCTGGCGGCGCTTTATCTGGCGACGGGGCAAGATGTGGCCAACATCGGTGAGTCGAATCAGTGCACCACCTTTCAGCGAGCCACCAGCAAAGGCGACTTTTATTTTTCGATCACACTGCCCGCGCTCATCATGGCCACTTACGGTGGCGGCACGTCTTTGCCGACCCAGCGCGAGTGTTTGCGAATGTTGGGCTGCGAAGGTCAGGGAAAGGCACTCAAGCTCTGTGAAATTGCAGCCGCACTGGTGGTAGCGGGAGAACTCTCGCTATCAGCTGCGGCTCGTGTCGATAAGACCACGCGCGTCAACGAGTGGGTCGACGCTCATGAGCGCCTCGGCCGAAATCGCTGAGTCATAGGAGCCACTAATGTCGGGTATGTTGCATCGCGCCGTGTTGAAAAAAATCGGGTTATTGATCTGCCTCGTTATGGCGGCGAGCAGCGCCACAGCAGATCGCGATTCTCATATCTCGCTGCAAACACCGCTGCCACAGCCAGATTGGGAGCTGCCGGTGATTGCCAATGGCAGCGGCAGCATCTCTCATACCGACCTTCAGGGGCGCGTGACCTATCTCGATTTTTGGGCCAGTTGGTGCGGGCCTTGTCGCTTGTCTCTGCCAGCGCTGAACCGTCTGCGCAAAACGTTTCCGTCTGAAGCCTTTAATGTGGTGGCAATCAGCGTTGATTATGTCGAGGAAGATGCATTGGACTTCTTGGCGCGCTACCCGGTCGAATATCCGATTGCTATCGACACAACAGGAGACTCGGGACGCGCTTTCGCGGTAGCCGGCATGCCCTCAGGTTACCTCATCGATAAAAAAGGCATGATTCGTGAAATTCATGTTGGCTTCAGAAAGGGTGACGAGGCGATCCTCAAAGAGCGTATTGCCGCCCTTATCGAAGAATCTGAATAGTCTATAGCCCTCTACGACAGACGCATCGAGACATCCAATCTAGCGCGACCCTCGTAGAATCGCCATGGAAACCCCAGACGTACTTTACTTTGATGGCTCTTGCCCGCTCTGCCAGCGAGAGATGTCACACCTGGCGAAAATGAAATCAGATAAATTGATTTTGCAGGATATTCATGCACTCGAGGCCGGGACCGGCGCCCCCTCTAAAGAGGCACTGCTTAAGTCCCTTCATCTTCGGCAAGGAGACCGCTGGGTTGTGGGTATCGACGCCAACATTGCAGCCTGGCAGTACACGCGGATTGGCATGCTCTGGCGATGGCTACGTTGGCCGCTTATTAAACCGATCGCCTCGTGGTGCTATAGCATATGGGCGAGAAAACGCTACGACAACCGCTACAACACTGCCGATAATTGTTAGACGCTATGGACTCTCCGCTCTTGCAGCACAACGCTGAAACGCTGTCAGAAATGTCTAACAGTTGGCGCGCCCGATTAATTAATAGTCTGCCCGGTTATAAGAGCGGCATGCTGGTCGGAACTTATGAGAGCGGGTCCGCAAATCTAGCAATTATCAGCTCTCACTTTCACCTGGGTTCCAACCCGGCCTTACTCGGCATGATCCTCAGACCCGATACTGGCAAAGGGGAGCGGCACACGCTACACAATGTGTTGAAAACCGAGTGCTGGACGCTCAACGGCTTCCGGATCGATTCAGCTGCTCAGGCCCATCAAACTTCCGCACCCTATCCCAAAAACGTATCGGAGTTCAGTGCCTGTGGTTTCGATGTCGAATGGCGGGAGGGTATCGATGCACCCTTCGTCAAATCATCCCCTCTGCAGGTGGGTTGCAAGCTCCGCGAGCACCAAGCGCTGAGCCTCAATGGCACCCATCTACTGATTGGTGAAGTGACTGCATTATATTGCTCGGCAGATGCCCAGCGCGCCGACGGCAGCCTCGATCTTGCCAAGTTGGAATTGGCCACTGTCTCTGGATTGGATACCTACTCAGCACCCGGAGAGGCGCTGCGCTTTGACTCAGCCCGAGTGGATATCCCTGTACGGCAGCGATGAGGCGGCGAAAAGGCGCTAGTTTAGTGATAGCGCTAATCCGAGTATCCTGCGTTATGCCGCCGGGTTTCACCCGTCCCACCGAATCAAAGGAGATGAAATCTATGTCCTTATCCAATGTGTTGCGCCACCTCGTAGCGATCTCTCTCATGACACTTGCGACACTCATGTCGCCGCTATCAGTCGCTGCGGAGGATGTACCCGAGCGGTCCGAGATCGCGGATCAATACAAATGGGATCTTGCTGATCTCTATGTTGATGCCAGTGCATGGGAGGCAGACAAAGCAAAATTGATTGCCCTTTTGCCCGGTATCGCAGACTTCCGAGGAAAACTGGGTCGCGATGGCAATAGCTTGCTGGCCGCCATTGAAGCCATTCAAGCCATAGAGACGATTGTTGCCAATCTGTATGTATACGCCGGGCTCAAAAATTTCGAAGACACGCGGATCTCTGATAATGCCGCGCGCTTTTCAGAAGCGCAGGGTCTTTATTCTGAGTTTCAACAAGCATTGGCCTTTTTCTCTCCCGAGTTGTTATCCATACCAGAAGCCACGCTCGATCACTATGTGGCTTCGACGCCCGGCCTCGCTCTCTACGAGCACTATCTAGATGAAACAGCACGCATGCGCGCTTACACCCTGTCAGAGGTAGAAGAAAAATTATTGGCAATGGCGTCAGATCCACTGAGCAAATTCGATAGCGTCTTCACCGCTATCGACAGCTCTGATTTACAGTTTGGTCGCATCGTCGATGAGGCAGGTGTAGAGGTCGAGCTGACGACCTCACGATACGGTGCGTTTTTACACTCGACTGATCGGCGAGTGCGGAAAGCCGCTTGGACCCAGCTGTTCGAGGGATACCAAACACTCAATCACACCCTTGCAGCCAACTACGAAGGTCACGTCAAAAGCCGCGTATTTTTCGCGCGCGCACGTGGTTTTGACTCGCGACTGCAACAGGCCACCTATACCAATGCCATTCCTATTGAAGTCTTCAATAACTTGATTAGTACGGTGCGTGCCGGAAGCGGCCCTCTCCAACGCTATTTAAAGCTTCGGCAGCAAGCACTGGGCGTCGAACGCCTAGAAGTCTGGGATATGTACGCGCCCATCGTTGAACCGAGCTTGGCCAATATCAGCTTTGATGAAGCCAAGAATATTGTCGCTGAAGCGCTGACCCCACTGGGCGATGAGTATCTCGATATCTACTGGCAAGGCTTTGATGAGGGCTGGGTGGATGCGTTCGCCAACCGCGGCAAGCGCGGTGGCGCCTATAGCTGGGGGACCTATACGTCAAAGCCTTATTTATCGATGAACTTTGAGGGCACATTGAACAATGTCTCCACCCTCGCCCATGAATATGGTCATTCGATCCACAGTTATTTGACACGTAACACGCAGCCGCAGGTCTATGGGGACTACCGCACCTTCATCGCAGAGATCGCCTCCATGACCAATGAAGCTATTTTAATGCAGAAAATGTTGGCAGAGGCGTCTTCCGCCGCCGAGCGTGCCTACTTACTCAGCTCTTACCTAGATGAGTTTCGAGGTGGCTTTTATCGACAAGCCTCTTTCGCGGATTTTGAGGCACGCGCTCATGCCAAGGTAGAAGCGGGAGAAGCACTCACCGCGAACGTGCTCAACGCACTTTACGCGGAGGTCTTTTCAGACTACTACGGTGATGCGGTGCATACTGACGAATTAAACCAAATTGAATGGAGTCGCATCCCGCATTTCTTGCGCAGCGATAATTTTTACGTCTATCAGTACTCGACCTCTTTTGTCGCCGCCACTGCCTTAGCGAAACAAATCCTTGAAGAAGGCGAGCCCGCTCGCCAACGTTATCTCACCATGTTGAAGTCTGGCTCAAACGATTACCCCATTGAATTGCTAAAAAAAGCTGGCGTGGACATGACGTCATCTAACCCAATCAAGGCGACGGTAGCTGTGTTTGACGATTTGGTGGGTCAATTAGAGCAGGCACTGCACGATATGGAAGCGACTTCGTCCGTTGCGCACTAAGTCATCATCGATTGACTACGATAAATTGAGCCCTCAGCAAAGCGGAATTGTTACCGAGAAACCAGCCCCGATAAGGGTGAATAATGGGGCCTCAAGGCAGTATGATATTTGACGCGTGCCCCGCTGACGATAGTGGCCCAAAGATGGGGATTAGCGTCAAGGCTATCAACAAAATGAGGTAGAGCATGTCGGCGAGAGACGAAAAGGCAGCGCTCATCGGCGACGGATCCAGCGCTCAGCGCCGGTGGAGCATGAGCAGAGCGCAGCTACTATTATTGGTGGGGCTAGCGTGCATCCTGATTGCTGGCGTGGTGGTATTGACCGGCATCTGGCCGCAAGAAGAGGAAGCCATTGCCGAGCCGGTCCCCGCCGCGCCCACAGAACCTGCCCCTCCCGTAGAGGAGCCAACCCCTAGCCTTACGCCAGAGCCCGTTTTACCGGCCGAGATCGTGCCCGCAGAGCCCACGCCAGAGCCCCTGCCCTCATTATTTGAAAGTGATGACCCTGTTCGAGATGCGCTAGCAGATATTCCACTCGGTACCGCGGGGCAGCAGTACCTCATGCCAAGCAATATCATTGAGCGTAGCGCCAGCTTGATCTATCTCACTGCGCAAGGAGACGTCCCCTATAAGCTTGTCCCGATTGCCAGGCCCAAAGTCCAGTTTCCGTTTGTCGACGATGGTATGCAGGTGGTAGCCGATCCAGATGGATTCACGCGTTATGACCCCATCACACGCTGGATAGAGCGTCTTGATGCGGCGGCGTTAGTCGATGCATTCGCTCGCTTTTTACCCTTATTTCGGGAGGCATGGGGCTTCTACGGAGAGGATCCCACCTACTTTGACCTCGCGGTGATCGAGACGCTAGACACGATCATTGCTACGCCAGAGATCGATGTCACTGAGGAGCGCCTCATTCGTAAAGAGGCGGTCTGGATTTATGAAAACCCAGCTGTCGAGTCACTCGCGCCGATGCAAAAGCAGGTCTTACGGATGGGCCCTCGGAATGCGTCAGTCGTTAAGCAAAAAGCGATCGAAGTGAGAGCCCTGTGGCTAACAACACTGGCCGAGCGTGGCTAGCAACGCTGGCCGGGCATGACTGACAAGATCGCTTATCACCAGCCGAACGCTTCGCTTGCCTTACCGTTGTCGGCGATGCGCACTACCTTATGGCGATGCCTACCCCAGCGTGACCTCGTCCGAGGTTAGCCCTTCGAACACCAGAGCCTGACACACCTCAGCGTCAAACCCACGATACTGCAAAAAACGCATTCGCTTTGCCCTCTCGCGCTGGCGGGCATCCCAGTCACCAACAATAGCGTCACCGTGATATTTTTTTTGATACACGTTGGCTGCTTCGGCATACCAGTCTATGGGCGCATCGAAGGCCGTTGCCAATGCCTCGGAGAGGTAGGCATCGATACCTTGCTGTCGAAATGTCTCATGGATGCGTCGGGGACCATATCCACGATTCACGAGTTGCCTGACGGTGGATATGGCAAAACGTTGATCGCTCAGTAGACCTTCTGTAGTCAGCGCAGTGAGCACGTCCTGAACCTGCTCGTCAGTGCAAGCTCGACCGCGGAATCGCTTACTGAGCTTGACCCGCAGCTCGTGAGAGCCGTGCTCACGCCTCGCGAGGAGATCCATGGCGGCGAGCCGAAGCTCGCCCGCTGTCACAGCCGAATTATCTTCACCAGAGACCAGCACCGATCCACCTACAGATTAGGAAGACCCTGCAGCGCTGTCGCCCACTTGCTCGACCACAGCCACTTCGACATCCTCTTTTGCCTCTGCTTCAACGACCGCGAGCGGAACACCCATCATCTGATGCCGGATCTGATCCTCGATCTCCTTGGCAAGCGCGCCATTCTCCTGGAGGAAACGCGCCGCATTGGCCTTGCCCTGACCAATCTTCTCGCCTTTGTAGGCATACCAGGCCCCGGACTTATCGATCAGATTAAGCTTGACTCCCCAATCAATCACCTCACCCATTTGATAGATACCAACGCCGTACATAATTTGAAATTCCGCCTGCTTAAACGGCGGTGAGACTTTATTTTTGACAACTTTTACGCGCGTTTCATTACCCACGACCTCATCACCGTCTTTGACCGCACCAATTCGGCGAATATCAAGGCGCACTGAGGAGTAAAATTTTAACGCGTTACCGCCGGTTGTTGTTTCTGGGCTGCCAAACATCACGCCAATTTTCATCCGAATCTGGTTGATAAAGATCACAAGACAATTGGTCTGCTTGATCGCCCCCGTCAATTTACGCATCGCCTGACTGAGCAAGCGCGCCTGCAGGCCAACGTGGGAGTCACCCATTTCGCCCTCTATCTCCGCTTTTGGCGTCAACGCGGCCACCGAATCAACCACCAAAATATCGACGGCCCCGGAGCGCACTAACATCTCCGCTACCTCTAACGCCTGCTCACCGGTATCGGGCTGCGACATAATCAAATCGTCGACCTGCACGCCCAGCTTTTCGGCATACTGTGGATCTAATGCGTGCTCCGCATCGATAAAAGCGGCAGTGCCCCCCGCTTTTTGCGCCTCAGCGATCACTTGCAGGGTGAGCGTGGTTTTACCCGACGACTCGGGGCCATAAATTTCACAAATACGACCCTTAGGCAGGCCGCCAATACCCAGTGCAATATCCAGCCCTAACGAACCTGTCGAAATCGATGGAATAGCCACTCGCTCCTGGTCACCCATGCGCATGACCGTGCCTTTACCAAACTGGCGCTCAATTTGTGACAGCGCTGCGTCCAATGCTTTCTGCTTATTCGGATCCATGCTTTGCTCCTTTTATCTCGGTCTGGTATGTCGTTTGGGATAGTGACGCTAATGCCGCTATCTCGATGTCTGCCGATATCCTTGTCGACATTGTTCTCGACCGGGGTTGCCGTCGGTCACTGTCGTCACAATCAAGTTGCCACTCATTGCGTTAACACCGCCTGCGACCCATGCCGCTCAATCTGCCTGCTCGTTACCCTTGCCTTGCCTTGCCTTGCCTTACCCTCACCTTACCCTCACATTACCTTCACACTGCTTTCTGAAGAAAAAGGCCAAATGAAGCTAAAACCGCGCCCTGAAAAGTACTGTATATATAATCAGCTTTTTTTAAGACGAATGCAATGGAGTTTAGCGATCAATTTCAGCAAAAGTAGTGTCGCGACAGTCCACATGTCGCCTTAAGCGACAGTTAATGTCGCTTCACCGCCAGGCAGAAGGCCAGCTTACAGAAACGCATCGCCCCCATTCGGACTCAGACACTGACCCCGAAAATGGCCCGCAGCATCGCTGGCAAGGAAAAGGTATGCGCCGACAATATCGTCCACCTCAGCGATCCTCCCCGCGGGAATATTGAGGCGAATCCCCTCCAACATGTCCTCGGGAACATCCGCGAGGATCGGCGTCATGGTTGCACCGGGTGCCACACAATTGGCCGTGATCCCCCTGTCACCAATCTCAAGTGCAAGACTGCGCGTGAAAGACAAGATGGCGCCTTTGGCAGCCGTATAGTGAGAAAAACCCGGCGCGCCGATATAAGCCAGCTGAGAAGCCGTATTAATGATGCGCCCATGATTTCGAGGGTACATCAACTGCAATGCCGCCCGCGTACACAGAAAGGTGCCGCGGACATGCACCGCTATCAGGCGATCAAAATCGGATACTGCCATCTCTTCAACTGGGCTCGCGTGAGCAATGCCCGCGTTGTTGCAAAGAATATCGAGCCCCTCGACAGCGACCGTGGCAAACATCGATGCCACCTCTGCCTCACTGCTCACATCCGCTTGTATTGATTGTGCCTGACCACCGGCCACCCTAATCTCATCGGCTACCGCCTCTGCAGCAACAGCGGTCGCCGCATCGGGGTGATTTATCCAGACCGAAGCACCATTGGCGGCCAACGCTTTAGCCACCCCCGCGCCAATACCGGAGCTCGCGCCCGTGATTAACGCAGATCGACCACTTAAATCAGCACGCAAATTGGTGCGCTGTGACGCTACCATGTCACACCACCCACGAGAGTCCCGGCGGCCAAGACCAGCCGAGACCACTCAATATCCTCCCAAATACCGCAGCGCGCATAGGGGTCTCCGTCCAGCCAAGCCTTGGCCTGCTCTAAATCATCGGTGCGATATGCAAGCAGGCTCCCCACAATTCGGCTGCCCGTGGGGTCTTTCAAAGGACCGGCCATGGCGATGTGATCTACAATCGCCTCAAGATGCGATAGATGCCCGGCCATGTATTCCTCACGAAGCTGTGGGACGTCATCGTCCTGTCGATCCGTGCACTTCACCACCCACAAATTTTCTCTCACCATTTTTATTGACTCCATGATTGTCAATCAGTTTGCCATTCGCATTAGAGCGCTACCCAACTGCGACCTCGCTACCGCCAGCGTCTCCCTCTCTTGAGTCACCGTAACATTAAAGCTCAACCGGAAAAACGGTGGCTAAATGTCAACGCAAACAGCGCCACACAAGACACGATCGTCAGCTATTCCTGATGCCGAAGGGCAAATCCAAAAGCACCTTAATCAGTATAAAGAAACAGTACAAAGCCGACAGACCCGCATCTGGGGGGGGGCGCGGCACCGCAACCGCACAAAAACAACACGTTGCAGTGAGATATCGGGCATCGCTGTTATCACAGAAAAGTGCCACACTTAGGAAAAAGGCCCGCTACAATATGGAGCGGTAAAGAGGGGATCATCATTATGTGGAAATCAAGCACATCGCATCACCGGCAGTTCACTATCGTGCTCGGGCTGGCCGCGGGATTTCTCTTGCATGTCGGCATGATCGGCGCCGCCCAAACAGAGCGCGCAGCCTCACAAGATCAAGAGGCCACTGCGCTGAATTCGATGGACGAACAGTACGCCTGGGTCGGAGACTTAGGCGATCGTGATGCGCTGCCTGGCAAACCACTGTACCAAGCACACTGTGCGGGCTGCCACGAAGCCCAAGTCTACAAGGCGCCGCACACCACTTGGCTGGAATTAATGTCTCCGCAAGTGCTTTACCGCTCTATAACCGAAGGCATTATGCAAACTCAGGCGGCGCATCTTTCTAACGATCAAAAACAGCATATTGTCGAATACATCACTCAGATGCGACTTGGGGATCCCGATGCGGCGCCCGAAGTGGCGTGGTGCGAGGGGCCCGATCGCGAATTTAGCGCGTTGGACGAAACCCGGTTGACCGGTTGGGGGCATGACACACGTCGCTACGTTGCACCCGAAATCGCCGGCTTGGACCGCGCTGAGCTTGGCCGCCTAGAGCTAAAATGGGCCTTTGGCTACCCAACCTCTACGCGCGCGCGTTCACAACCGACTATTGCGATGGGCGCCGTGTTTGTCGGTAGCCAGGACGGTACCGTCTACGCCTTCGATCTCGAAACAGGCTGCGTGCGCTGGACATTTGCGGCACGTGCCGAGGTAAGAACAGGCATTACCCTAGGCAAGCGGGGCCCAAATGAGACCCCGACAGCCTATTTTGGCGACATTATCGCCAACCTCTATGCCATCGATGCTGAAACAGGGGAACTCATTTGGCAAACCAGCGCGGATGATCACCACAGCGCCACGCTCACGGGTACGCCCGCCTTTGCCGGTGGCACGCTATACGTGCCTGTCTCCTCTTTAGAGGTGGTGACCGCAGCGGACCCAGAATATGCCTGCTGCACGTTCCGTGGTCATGTCTTAGCTGTCAATGGTAATGATGGGAGCATCGTTTGGGATAGCTACTCTATTCCCAACCAACCTATTTCTTCCGCAACGACCCGTGCCGGAACACGCGTATTTGCGCCATCCGGCGCCCCGGTGTGGACGAGTCCAACCGTCGATGTAGCCAAAAATCTTTTGATTTTCGGTACCGGGGAAAATTATTCCTCCCCCGCAGACCTCAACAGTGATGCGGTTATCGCCGTCCGCCTCGATACTGGGGAGCGACTTTGGTCTCGTCAAACTTTCCCTGACGACGCCTGGAATGTCGCCTGTATGATGATCGACAATCCCAATTGCCCTAAAGAGGATGGTCCAGACTACGATCAAGCCTCGAGTCCTCTCCTAGTGAATTTAGGTGACGAGCGCACCTTCGTTGTAGCGGGCCAGAAAGATGGCCGCGTGTTTGCTCTGGATTGGGAAACAGGACAAACCAAATTATGGGAAACGAAACTAGGCAGAGGCAGTATTCAGGGCGGCGTGCACTTTGGGATGGCTGCAGCTGGGTCAACGGTCTACGTGCCCATCAACGATATGAACGACACCCGCAATGGCCAATGGTTAGATCCCCAAAAAGCCCGACCAGGAGTCTCTGCCATTGACGCAGCCACAGGAGAAGTGCTCTGGAGCCACGTGCAAGACAATGTCTGTGGCGAAGGGAGACCCTTCTGTGACCCTGGCATCTCCGCTCCCGTCACAGCAACCGATGATGCAGTCATTGCTGGACACCTAGACGGCTTTATTCGTATTTACGACAGTGAAACGGGTGACATTGTCTGGTCGTTCGATACTGCCACCCCTGTGACTGGGACAAACGGCGTGATTGCCAAAGGGGGTTCGATGAGCGGGTCTGGGCCTGCACTGGGAGATGGACACTTGGTCATCAATTCAGGTTACGGTTTATACAACCATGAAGCGGGGAACGCATTGTTAGTCTTCGCACCGCCCAGCGAGGAAAGCCTCAGTCAGCGATAACGTTCAGCGTTCGTAATCTAAGGCGAGCACCTCGCAGTGCTCGCGCAATACCACCCCTACGGCTTGATGATCAGGGTGATTGATATACTGTGGCAACGCTTGCGCATCAGCGAGGGTCACTAAAACACCATAAGTCGCCCCATTGGCGCGCTCGGTAACGTTTTTCCCCGCGGAGATGGCGGTGACACCCGGAATATGGGTCAGCGCTCGAATCGAGGCCACAATCGCCTCCATCTGTGCCTCACTCACCCCTGACTTGGGTGTCAACCAGACCATATGCTCCAACGCCATGCTGTCTCCTCAGACTAGATTAAAACCCTGACTCGACAGGGGGAAACGGCGAACACGTCGCCCGGTTGCATTGAACAGCGCGTTGGCCACCGCTGGCGCAATAGGGGCTGTCGCCTGCTCACCGACACCGGTGGGCGGTTCATCGCTCGGTAGAATATGCACCTCCACTTGAGGCATCTGAGACATTCTAATCACCGGATAATCATGAAAGTTACTCTGCTGTACTTCGCCGTTAACAATATCGATGTTGCCGAATGCCGCACCGCCTAAACCAAATGCAATACCCCCCTCTACTTGACCTTCAATACCCAATGGATTCACAGCAAAACCGCAATCCAATACGCAGACCACGCGGTCAATCGTGAAATCACCATTATCCGCAACGCTGACTTCCACTGCCTGCGCAACCGGTGACACCGAGTAGATCCTCGCCGCCATGCCACGACCCCGCCCCGCCGCCAGCGGTTCATCCCACTGACTTTTTTCACGTAATACGCGGAGAACACGATTCATTCGTGCGTGGTCCTTGGACAAGCGCAGTCGCAGCTCAAGCGGATCGATTTCGCCCGCATCCGCCAGCTCATCGAGAAAACACTCATAGGCAATCCCCGTATGGGTGTGCCCTACTGAGCGCCATTCTTGCGGGACAATCCCAATCCTTGGGGCGTTATGACTCTCCACGCGGTGATGTGGAATTTGGTAAGAGGTGCCATAAGGAAAGACGCCAAATGGTGCTTGAAGGCATCCATCTAGCGAGTAAATATCGATTCCGCGCACCATATAGGCGGGGTCGTGCTTACTCCCCTGCATCAGCGATTGACCAACGGCCACCTGGTGCCAGGCTTCGGGCATGCCAGAAGCATCCAGGGACCCGCGCATCTTATGGACAAAGAGGGGGCGATAATGACCGCTGCGGATATCTTCTTCGCGAGACCATATAATTTTCACAGGCACGCTCTCGCCCATCGCCGCCTCGACCGCTTCAACCGTAAAGTCAGCTTTTTTGCTCGAGCGGCGTCCAAAGCTCCCTCCCATTAAAGGGCGATGAACCGTGACATTCTCTTGTGGAATCCCAAGAAACCGTGAGATCACTTCTTGATCATTAGATTGGTACTGCGTCCCACTCCAAATAGTGCACGCGTCCCCAGAAACCTGGGCAATACAATTCATGGGCTCCAGCGTCGCATGCGCCAACAAAGGCATCTCATAAACCGATTCAATCACGCGGTCTGCGTCGGACAAAGCGCCGAGGGCGTCACCAATATCCTCAGCCAACATCCCCGGCTGCTCCGCCAGCGCGCGATAATCCCGATAGAATTGCTCGCTGGAAACACCGTCATTATCACCTCTGTCCCAAGTGATATTGAGCTCGCCGCGGGCTTTATGTGCCTGCCAGTAACTCCTTGCCAACACCACGACACCAGCACCAATCGCCTTCACCTTGACCACACCCGGCATCTTCAAGGCGGCGGTCGCATCGAAAGACACCACCCGACCACCGTGTACCGGTGGTCTCGCAATCGCGCCGTGCAACATACCGGGTAGTTTCAAGTCGATGCCAAACTGCGCAGTGCCATCAACCTTGGCAGCACCTTCATAACGCTTCGTTGGCTTGCCAAGCACTTTAAAATTGCTGGGATCTTTGAGTGACACGGTATCCGGTGGCATGATCTTCAGACGATGAATCGACTCGAGTAACTGCCCATAGGTTGTGCGTCGCCCCGTTGCCGAGTGAGACACCACCCCTGCCTCGGTGCTGAGCTCAGCCGGTGGCACAGCCCACTCCTGAGATGCCGCCTCAACGAGCATCGCTCGGGCTTTCGCACCTGCAGTCCGCATCGGCAACCAAGTACTCCCGGTGGTGACAGAGCCCGCAGTCAGATACTCCCTAAACAAAGGGGAGTAATAATCAGGGGATGTTGGTGCAGCCTCGATCTGAATGGCGCGATAATCGACATCGAGTTCCTCAGCCAACATCATTGTCATAACGGTATAGGCGCCGTTCCCAAACTCAGAATGGTTTGCCAGCATCGTAATGACATTGCTGGGGTCGATGCGCACAAAGCTGTTCATCATGGCCCCCTCAGCCACCGCATTCGCCTTGCTGGCAAACGTCATGGGGCACTCTGCGGCAAACAGCAAGGCGCCACCAGCCTGAACAAACTGCCGCCTACTCAGCCCTACTTTGGTCGGTGAATGACTCATACTAGCGCCTCCGTAGCGATCAGCTTTGCCGCTAAATGCACGGCTTTGCGAATGCGCGGATACGTGCCGCATCGGCACACATTACCTGCCATAGCGGTGTCGATCTGCTGATCCGTGGGCGCGGGATGCTCCCGCAACAACGCCGTCGCCACCATAATCTGGCCTGACTGACAGTAACCGCACTGCGCGACATCGGTCTCCAACCAGGCTCGTTGCACCGCCGATAAACCCGCCGCATCGGCTTGCCCCTCGATCGTTTCGACCGCCTTACCTACCGCTGCAGAGACGGGCGTGACACAAGAGCGAATAGGCTGCCCTGCTAAATGGACGGTACAAGCGCCGCATTGCGCCATGCCGCAGCCGTACTTGGTGCCGACAAGATCTAACTCGTCGCGCAACACCCACAAGAGAGGCGTATCTCCCTCACTCGTCACGTCCACCTCTACCCCATTCACTGTCAGCTGCATACTGTCCTCTCTTTGTCGTTCTGTTCACAATATGACACTGCTGTGTCGATTGTTAAAGCCAGACTGCCACCATCGCGCTCCGTGTAGGCCACTCGACAAAGTGTGTACACTTTTTGCCTTGCTGTATACACTCTCAGCTCCAGCGACTTCACCACGGCACACTCCACCGCAACCAACGGGAGAAAACCTTATGGAAATCCATCGCGTCAGCCACTATTACGATGTCGAGCATGCGCTGCGCCTCAACGATTTAAAACAGTCGCTCTATGACGATGGCAAGATTTTAATGGATAAGGTCTTGGTCACTCTACATGGGGATGAGCATCGACAGCGGCGCTCCGTAGAGAGCCAGTTATTCCGGCGGAATTTTTTCCGGGTCTATGAAAACGATGTTTTTCCCAGGCTTTTAAACGAGACGCTTGACCAATTTCTCACCTCCTCGTCACTCGACCTGAAGGAATTAGGTTATCGCATCATGGTGCACCTCTCACTGTCATTTGCCGGCATCGACCGTATCGAAGGAACGGTTGAGGAGGCTGATGCACAGCATCGCTTGCTGATACAGCTGGGACAGGCAGCCACTATCGGACAGTTCAAAGGGGACCGAGAGCCGATCTATCAGGAAATTAGCGCTGCGATTACTGAGTTTCGCGAGCGATTTTTTCTACCCTCTCGCGCTAGACGCCTTGAGCTCATCGAGCAATACCGCAATGGGACCTTGTCCGACGAGGCCCTCCCTCGCGATATCTTAACCATCCTATTAATGCACGACACCGAGTTAACAATGCCCGACGAGCTGATGGTCAGAGAGGTCGCTTTTTATTATCTAGCGGCGTCCCATACGTCAGTACATACGTTGGTTCACGCCACCAACGAACTGCTTAACTGGTGTCAGCAGCACGATATTGCGCCGAGCGAGATCGTTGCCAAGCCGCATCAATTGCAGCGATTTGTGCTTGAAAGTATGCGATTGCACCCCTCGAGCCCTGAGGCATGGCGGCGTGCGGAAGCCGAGGTCACGCTGGCTGACGGAAAGGTCGTACCCGCTGGCGACAAGGTGGTCATCGACCTCCAAACTGCGAACCGTGATACCAGTGTTTTTGGTGATGATGCAGCCGCTTTTAATCCACAGCGCGCTGTCGAGGGAAGAGTCAGTCCGGCAGGCATGTCCTTTGGCGGCGGCATGCATGTCTGCCTCGGTATGAACTTAGTTGCCGGCACCGTCTTGCGTCATGCTGAGGAAGCCCAGCCCGACAACCACCAATTTGGCACCATCACGCTGATTATCAAAGAGCTCATTGAGAGAGGCATGCGCCCCAATCCCGATCAACCGCCAGAAAAAATAGCTAACTCAGAAAGAGACGTCTGGGCTACCTATCCCGTGTTGTTTTAAAACCATGGCGGGACCCGCTCGTGTAATCGGCTACCAAAACGCCTTTTCGGCGCTGTGCGACCGAAGACTCGTGCAGTCGATGTATGGCGAGTGCGATGTCCTTTTAGAGCGCGTGCTGCTCACCCTCCACGGCGAAGCCCATACGGGCCGCAGAGCGATCGAGTGGAAGCTCTTTCGCCGTGACTTTGCGCGCTATTATGAGAGCGAGGTCTACCCCCTGACCCTGTCGCGCACGCTCACCCCTTACTTGCAAAAAGGACACCTCGATCTCCCGGAGTTTGGTTTTCGCGTCAACATTAACTTGAGCGCTGATATCGCCGGTATTGATCGCACACAGGGCTCGGAAGACGAGACCGACACCCTCGTTCGACTCACCCGTAAATTCAGTGAAGGCGCCACCTTATTTCACTCGACGCGTGATAAAGACACCGTGCGTGAGGAAGTCTCGGCAGCACTGGCAGAGTTTGACCAAACTTTTCTGACCCCGTCTAAACTCCGTCGAGAGTTGATTCTCAAAGAGATTGAATCAGGTCTCGCCGTCCAGGATGATATGCCTCGTGACATTCTCAGCGTTCTGCTCGCTAATCGTGACGAACAAGACCTCGACGACAATATGATTCTCAGAGAAGTGGCGTTTTTCATGCAAGCTGGCGCCCACAGCTCAGCCAATGCACTGACCCACAGCTTTCATGACATTACACAGTGGTGTCAGACACACCCAGACGATGCGCAACGCATCACAGTCGATGATGCCTTCCTGCAACAGTGCCTCCATGAAAGTCTTCGTTTGCACCCAGCCAGCCCTGTTGCCTGGAGAAAGGCAAGTGAAGCCTTTGCGCTTCCCGACGGCACTCTCGTTCAGGCAGATGACAACGTGCTGATCGATTTGATGTCTGCCAATGTAGAAACGGCCATCTTCGGCGAGGATGCGGCACACTTTAATCCCCATCGGGTGGTGGCTGATCGCATCCCCCCGTTTGGCCTCACCTTTGGCATCGGTATTCACACCTGTTTTGGGCGTGATATCGCAGGCGGACTGGGGCAAGGAAAAGACGCGAGCCAAGCGCCTCACTACGGTACGCTCACCAACCTTCTCAAAAGCCTCTTACAGCATCATGCGCGGCCAGACCCACTCAATCCACCTGTGGCTGATACGGGCACCGAACGGCCTAACTGGGGCCAATACCGACTGCTTATTGGCGACCGCCCGGCGCCACAGGAGATAGCGCTTGACTGAACGAGAGACCACGCAAGCTGATACGATTCGCCTGGCTATTGAGAGCGAGATATTCAACGGTTCACTAGTGCCGGGCGCCTCAATGGAAGAAGGTCGCCTCGCAGCCCGATTTGGTGTGTCACGCACTCCGGTCCGTGAAGCGATCACCCAGCTCGTTCAAGCCGGCCTTATTTCCAAATCTGCCCACCGAAGAGCCGTCGTCAGCGAGCTTGACCCGGGTACGCTGTTAGATTTGTTTGAGGCGCTTTCAGAACTTGAAGGATCTGCCGCTTTTCTCAGCACGACGCGCATGAGCCGGGCTGAAAAACAGCATCTGCTCACCATCCATGAAGCAGCCGCCGATAATTTACGCACCCAAGGCGATCCTAATGATTACGCTAAACTGGGCAGCGCTTTTCATCACGGGATCGTCAGGGGCTGTCACAACACAATATTGATCGAAACAACCGACTGGCTGTCACTGCGGGTGCTTCCGTATCGCCGCTTTCAGGTTATGACGCCAGGCAGACTGAAGAAAAATCAAGCCGACCATGACACCATCATTTCCGCTATCGTTGCAGGCGACGCAGATGTCGCAAGAGAGACCATACAACGCCACACCTTGGAGCAAGGAGATGCACTCATGCGTTTTATCGCATTAAACAAAACAAAGGCTGTCGACCGGCTCCCCCGCGCAGTGAATGAGGAGTATTCCGTATGAGTGATCCGTATACCTTGATCAAAAACGGGGTGGTGATCGACGGCACAGGTGCTGAACCGACCCGGTGCGATGTCCTCATTCATGGCCAGCGCATTGTTAGCGTCGGCAATGACTCAGGCACGCTGATTCCCGCAGACGCCGTCCACTCAGAGATTGATGCGAGCGGCTGCCGCGTGCTGCCTGGGATGATCGACAGCCATTGCCATATTAGCTTTGATCAGCCTAACAGTAACGACGAGCTGTTTTTTCATCGTCGTTATGGACTGGCTGCACTGGTGGCCGGCGTCAACGCCCAAAAAGTATTGCGCGCCGGTTTTACCAGCTTCTTCGATGCGGACTGCGTGTTCGATGTCGGTGTCGACCTCCGTGACGCCATCGAGGGTGGCGTTATCGAGGGGCCCCGCATGACAACTGGCGGTAATGTCTTGATCAATTGTGTCGGCGGCACTGCCACTCGCTTACTTCCCGATGAGGGCACCCGCGGATACGCGCGGATCGTGCACACGCCCGCTGAAATCGTTCGTGAGATTCACAAGCAAATCAAAACGGGCGTGGACTGGATCAAGGTTCACGTCAGCGGCTTACCGATTCGTCCCGGTAAGGAACCAGGCGAAATTTCTACCTGGACACTCGATGAACTCAAATTGGTATGCGATACCGCGCATCAGTTTGGTATTCCTGTCGTAGGCCACTGTCGGAATGCGACCAGCACGCGCGACGCCGCACTCGCGGGATTCGACATGATCCTGCATGCGACCTACATGGATGATGAGGCATTAAAAGTCGTTGTCGATCGCAAAGTACCTTTGGTACCCACTTTCACCTTTCAAGCTAACCTAGCCGACTACGGTCCCGCCATCGGATCTGATGAGAGCCTCAGAGAAGTCTTCCGAGCAGAGATTACAGAGAGCGTGGGCACGCTCCGCGCCGCTTATGATGCAGGCGTCCCGTTGCTGACCGGCAGTGAAAGTGGTTTTAGCCTGACGCCTTATGGCGATTGGCACTATCGTGAACTGCAGGTTTTCGTCGAAGATCTCGGCATGACGCCACTGCAGGCAATTAACAGTGCAACCCAACAAGGTGCGCGCGCGCTCAAGCGAGAGGGGGAGCTCGGCTGTATCAAACCCGGCTATCTTGCTGACCTACTGATATTCGACGGCGAGCCCGAAAAAGTGATTACCCAACTCGGCGAGCAGCATCGATTCCGCCATATCATCAAGGACGGTAAGCCCGTTGATCTGACATCGCCCCTGCCAAGCAGCTGGGATTTGCCCGGATGGCGCGTCAGCGAATACTCCGAGCGCGTTCTGACTCGGGAGCTCGTCGATTCAATGGGGCTGGCGCGATAAACAGCCCCCTCACCCGGTGCATTCGCGTTACTCAGGTAGCGTCTATTGCGGGTATGCCGGCACCGCTTAATAACAAAAGGATCGCAACATGAAAACAGCCATCGTGACAGGGGGAGCCGCAGGGCTCGGCGCCGACATTGCCAAAGCACTCACTGACAATCATTACCGGGTGGGCATCATTGATCTGGGAGCAGACAGGGTCGAGCGCGCAGCGGCGGCGCTGCAGGGAGCGGTTGGCATAGAAGCCGATGTCTCCTCGCCTGAGCAGGTAGAGGCAGCGTTTACCGCGTTTGGCGAGGCTCCCGATTTATTAGTGAATAACGCCGGGGTGGTCCGCTTTGGTGGGCTCGAAGAGCAATCGGTTCAAGACTACATCGACGTGCTCAATATCAACCTGCTAGGGAGTTGCCTATGCGCTAGACAGGTGGCACCCGGCATGATGTCGCGCGGCTCTGGACACATCATTAACTTTACCTCTATTAACGCCATTCATCCTGCGCCGGGCGTTGGTCTCTATGGCGGCACCAAAGCGGCGATGGCGAATATGACGCAAGCAATGGCGATTGAATGGGGCCCTAAAGGTATCCGCGTCAACGCTATTGCACCTGGATTTATCGATGCAGGCATGTCAAAACCAATTTATGCGGATCCCAAGGTGCGAGCGGTTCGCGGTGGTGGCGTTCCTTTGCGAAGACTGGGAGACGCCAATGATATCGCCCAAGCGGTACTGTTTTTAGATTCCGATGACGCACAATATATTCATGGTCATCAGCTGGTCGTTGATGGCGGCGTATCCAATAGCGTCATGGCACACCTTCCTCGAGGATGAAAAAACCGCTGACTCATCTCATTTTAGCCGGCGGTATTTTTCATGACTTTGCCGCGACATCAGCGGCATTGGCGACTATTCTTGCTCCGCTGGGTATTCAGTCACGCATCGAGTGGGATCTCGAAGCGGGCCTTGCCGGCTTGGCTGAGTCACCTGTCGACCTGCTGACCATCAATGCCCTCCGCTGGGAAATGATCGGCGATAAGTACGACCCCTATCGTGATGCCGAGGCGTTCTCCCCCTCTCATACGGCAAGATCAGCACTGCAAAACTATCTCACGAGAGGTGGCGCACTCTTGGGACTGCACACCGCCAGCATTTGCTTTTCGAACTGGCCTGAATGGCAATCATTGTTAGGGGGTAGCTGGGTTTGGGGATCCAGTTGGCATCCACCGCCCGAACCAGTCACGATTGCATTCGGAGCGAACACGATTCTGAGCCACCTACCCTCTTTCACTGTTCATGACGAGCTGTATAGCGAGCTAGCGCTCGATCCTGATACGACCGTATTAGCCACGGGAGTCAGTGACGCAATGGTGACGCCGCAACCGGTGATTTGGCAGCATCAGGTCGGGCAAGGACGCGTCGTCTATGACGCCCTCGGTCACGACAGTGCATCACTAAATCATGCTACCCACGCACAGTTGCTGCGTGACGCCACCCACTGGGCATTACACGGAGAACAGCCATCATGAAATCGCTAGAGGGCATGTCGATTTTGATCACCGGTGGAGGCTCTGGCATCGGTTTTGGGACCGCACGCCACCTTATTGAGCGAGGCGCTCGCGTGACGATTTGTGGTCGCCGAGCGGATAAAATCCTCGCCGCTGCTGCAACATTGGGGTCGGCCTGTCACGGCGTAGCCGCCGACATCACGGTGGCATCTGATCGACAAAAGCTGATCACAGCAACACTAGAACACGGCGGAAAAATTGACGCTCTGCTCAACAATGCAGGCAACATGTATCGCGGCGCCATTACCGATTTAGAAGAAGACTCACTGCAAGACATCTTCAATACGAATGTGATCGCGGCAATGCTATTGACGGGCCTCGCCACTCCCCATCTTGCTTTACGTGAGGGCGCCGTGATTTTTGTGGGGTCGATCCATACCCGACGAGCCTTTCCCGGCGCCTCGCCTTACGCTGCCACTAAAGCGGCGGTGCAGGGACTCACTCGGGTGCTGGCAGCGGAACTGGGTGAGCAGAAAATCCGCGTGAACTGCCTATTACCAGGGGCGGTCTTTACCGAGATTAATCAGCGCGCAGGACTCATGGATGACGAAACTGCATTACAACGGCTGGAGGGGATGTCAGACTTGCACGCCCTGGGCCGCATCGGCACAGCAGAAGAGGTCGCCGAGGCAATGGCTTTCCTCATCTGCGCAGAGTGGGTAACCGGCGCAATGATTGATATAGACGGTGGATTGGGGCTTGGCATTACGAGTGATGCCGCCATAACCAGTAATAAAGGAGACAGTAAGCAATGACTGATGCCATTAGTGTGAAGGTAACAACTCGTGACGGAGAAGAAAAAACTGTCACCCAAGGCGATGGCCATACCACGCTAATGCAAATGCTCTATGAGGAGGACATTGGCATTGAAGCGGTCTGTGGCGGATGTGCTTCGTGCGCCACCTGTCACGTCTTGATTGATCCGAACTGGATGGGCAAGTTACCTGAACGCGATCAGGCAGAACTAATGCTGTTGCAATACGCAGAGTTCTACGACCCCGAGCGATCACGATTAAGCTGTCAATTGTCCCTCACACCAGAAATGGAGGGTATGCCCATGGTCATCGCGCCAGAGGAATAGGCCAGTGCCACGTCATCCTATGAGACGCCCCATTGCCCAGCAGGGAGAAATGCAGTGACTGATCGCCAGGCCCTGAGTGAAGCTAAGTCCATTGATATACATGCACATGCCGTGCTGGCCGGCTCTATGGGCACCGCTGGGGCGCATGGACCAGAAATTGGTTATACCGAAGCCGGCAACCCGTGGTTTCGAGTGGGAGACTATCGGCTCGACGGTGTCCGCTACGAAGGCAGTCCGTTTATGGACAGTGCCGTGCGATTGGCCAATATGGACGCTGCCGACATTGATTTTCAGGTGCTATCACCCAACCCGCTGACTTATTTTCATCACATTAGTGCCGACGATGCGATCACATTTTGTCAGTCGCACAACAACGCGCTGGCCGCCATTGTCAGCGAGCACTCAACTCGACTGGCAGGATTTGCAGCACTGCCCATGCAGGATGTGCGCGCCGCCTGCGATGAGCTTGAGAGAGCAGTGCAACAGCTTGACCTGCTTGGGGCCTACATTGGCACTGATTTGGGTCGACCCTTAAACGATCCCGCACTCGATAGTTTTTATGAAAAGGTGGTCGCCCTCAACGTGCCCCTGATGATTCACCCCAGTCCAGCTGGCATCGATGGGCCAGCAGGGGATCCTAATCTCAAACAATTCGATCTTGATCTGTTAACCGGTTTCGCTGCGCAAGAGTCCATCGCCGTCGCCACGTTAATCTTTGGCGGCGTACTGCATCGCCATCCCAATCTCGACATCTGCCTCAGTCATGCCGGAGGCACCATGACGTCGCTAATCGGTCGATTCAATCGTGCTTGCACCAAACGGCCATGGGTACCGGAACACCTTCAGTACGAAGGCGCGTTCGAGGAGTCTCTGCAGAAGCTGTGGTTTGACACCCATGTCCATGACCCCCGCGTGCTCCAGTGGGTGATCGATATTATGGGTACCGAGCGATTGCTCTTGGGGACCAATTTTGCCGGCTGGGATCAACATGCCATGACGCATGATATCGACTCAACACTGGCCGAGACGATGAGTCGTAACGCCAAAACTTTGTTACGGATAACACCCTAATATGATCATGACCCGCTCCGAGGCAGAACTAGCCCAACGATGGCCACTGATCATGGCAACCTGCATCGGCATTGTGAGCAGTTCTTTTGTCTTACCCTATTACTCGATTGGCGCACTGCTCACACCGGTTACCGAGGAATTTGGCTGGAGCCGAGCACAATTCCAAGCGGCGATTTTATTCAGTTCCGGCTTAGGCGCCCTCACCTCGCCATTGATCGGCTGGCTTAACGACAAATACGGACCGCGGCGGGTCGTATTGCCCTCCATGATCGGCCTATCGCTTGGATTGTTCACCGCATCGCAAATGCAGGGGCAACTCTGGATGCTGTTTCTGGCCTACGGCATGATGGCATTGCTCGGCGCTGGCACCATCCCGGTCACCTGGACACGCGCTATTGCAACCAGCTTTTTTAAGCGTCGTGGGCTGGCGCTAGGGCTGGCCCTGACAGGTACCGGTATCTGTGCGTCACTCGCGCCCCACTATACCGTTTGGCTCACCGATCACTTTGGCTGGCGGGGTGCTTACATGGGTTTAGCACTAGTCCCCATGCTGCTGGCCTGGCCGACGCTGTTTTTCTTATTTAAACCCCTTGATGCGACTGCCGACCTCGCGTCAGAAGCGGCATCAGATACCACCGCAGCCCTTAATAGCGGGTTGACACTTGGCGAGGCAATCCGGGGTTATCGATTTTGGGTCTTACTGCTCTCGATTCTTTTTGCCTATCAGGGCTTCTCCGGTATTGGCCCTAATCTACTGCCCTCTCTTACCGATGACGGATTTAGCCGAGAACAAGCTGCGTCAGTGCAAAGCGTTTATGGCATGTCCATCATCGCGGGCCGAGTGGTCGTAGGCTATTTGGTCGATCGGTTTTGGGCACCGGGTGTCGCCGCTTTGTGCCTGGCGGTACCGGCTGTCGGCGCCTACATGCTCTATGGCTCACAAAGCTTTGAAACCGCAGCACTCGCAGCCTTCTTGATCGGTTTTGCGGCAGGCGCAGAACTCGACCTGATGGCGTTTTTGGCAGCCCGCTATTTTGGTCTGGCACACTACGCCAAGATCTACTCTATTCTTTACGCCACCCTCGCCGTCTGTTCTGGCACTGCACCGATGATTTTTGCTTCTGTTTACGATCAAACGGGCAGTTATGACTATGGTTACGCCGTCGCATCGGCTTTGTTTTTGGTCTCGGTGGTGCTGATTCTGCTATTGGGAAAATACCCAAAAGAGTTTGCCAGCGCACATTGAGGCATGCAGGTCCTAAAGCGCGCTAGTCGCACGTTGCATCAGCGAGAGGAGCGTCATCCAGATGCGAAAAAGCCCTCATAAAACATAGAGTAAGTTGTCGACACACTGAGCGAGTCCACTGAGTGCAGCTTACCTTTCAAGACCAGAGGCGGGAGCGCGAAAATGGGGCCGCTACCAAGACGACCTACCCCAATGAGCTCGAACACGCGTCGCAGGGGCTGCCCTTGCTCCAACAACCCAAGGGTGTCATGAGCGGCATATGAAAGCCGCCCTATCCTATTGGCTTGTGAAATCGCCCCGCCTTCACGAGGCAATCGGGTTATCCGCCTACCGGCGCCCAAGCGAGCAAGCTCGTGTCGTTGGAAAAGGTGTTAGGAACCAATTTAGCACCGCCCGCTTCCGCCAACGCCACATACTCTATCCAGCTCACCACAGCCACGATAGGGGTGCCCACGCCACTATCGAAGGTCAACGGACCATAAATATTGGCTGTGTAAATCAGATCCTCTTCGCTGACGCGCTGGGTTGCATCATGCCGGGCACCCGCGGGCTCGTAGAACCACGTGCCGGGCCCGTATCCCTCTGATGGTCCCGCTCTAACGCCTAAGGCACCTTCGAGTACCAAGAAGTCAGCGCCACCTAAATGGTTATGGGGCGCAGCAACGCCGTTATGGCGCACCATGACCGAGATAAAACCGGTCTCTTGGCTAACCCTCAGCACCTTAAGACCAATATCGGGCAAGTCAGGATTCACTACCCAAGGTACTGACCGACAATCCACAAAGTAAGGATGCTGGAAGTCAGCGGCCGCCGCATCCATCACACCGTTAATCAGATGCCCCGAGTTCGCTCCCGCAATCGTGAGCGGCGTGCCCTCGCCTTCATAACTCCTGCGGGGCGCCATACATTCAGCCAGCGTGTTGGGCACCATATCGATATCTGCCTGAAGTGCCATCTGACGGATATCCGCACTGGTCACTAAACGTTTTACTTGATTGTCGGGCGTCAACAGCGCAAAAGCGCCATAACAATTGACTAAGAGCTCGGCGTCTTCTCTCGCTTGTAAATGCTCGATGCAGGTATTGGCAGCGAGATAACCCCACACACCCGGTTCGAGTTGGGTCTCCGCCGTTGAATCGGAATACGTTAGCGCACCGGACAGTAGCAACATATCCATACCCGACAGCGTCAGTAGTCGCTCTAAAGAGGCTCCCTGCTCCAGCCGAATTATCATGCTGAACATGCCACTTTCCATACTTGCACGGAGCGGCTTGATAGAGAACGCATCCACCCCCGACAGCGTCAGCCAAGGCAATAGATTCGTGTCCACCCCTCCCTCGTTACCGTCGGGGTCAAACTCCGGGTTAAAAGCTAAAGATCCCTCACTCATGACATCATCGCCTCAATTAGATTCACAGGCGTATAAGCTACCCGATTATGAGTAAAGCCAAAAGGCGCTCAACCCGGCGCATTGAGCGTTTTCCTCTTAAGGATGAAAGATTTGCACCGTAAGCACAGCGACTCCTTGTGTTACGAGGCGGTGAAGCTTACTTTCGCTCCTTTGTGATAGTCAGAGGGCACCCCATGAGTCAGCAAGATCCCGCCACCAGTGGTTACGTATTCAATCAGACCATGATTCGCATTCGAGATCCCGAAGCGTCACTCACTTTTTACCGAGAGGTATTGGGCATGACACTTTACCAACGGGTTGACTTTGCTGAGATGTCATTTTCGCTCTACTTTTTGGGTTACCCCAGCAACCATGCGGATGAGCCTCTACCCGCTGAGGCGACTGATCGATCGCGATTGACCTTTCGACAGAGCGCACTGCTCGAGCTAACCCACAATTGGGGCACTGAGTCTGACCCAGCCTTTGAGGGATATCACAGTGGCAATGCCGACCCGCGCGGATTTGGCCATATCGGCATCACGGTGCCAAATGTCACCGCAGCCTGTGATCGGTTTGAACAACTCGGTGTTCAGTTCGTGAAAAAGCCCAACGATGGCAGTATGAAAGGGCTCGCTTTCATTACAGATCCTGACGGGTACTGGATAGAAATACTCAACGCAGACTCGATTACCGATCTGATTGGTGAGCATGGTGCACTGAGTCATTAGCGCCGTTATCAGTGACGTTGTTGTTACTGATCAAACTCAGACAAGGATCGCCTTGTTCCGCGTTTCAGTGGGGGACTCGCCAAATTGCGCGCGATAACGCTTACTAAAATGCGACTGGTTGGCAAAACCCCATGCATAGGCAATTTGACTGACGTGGAGATGCGCCACCTCAGGATTGATAAGTTCTTCACGGCAACTCTGTAGCCGCCGCAAAATGATGAACTCGTTCACGGTCATAGACTCTTCTCTGAAGAGCCAGTGCAGATATCGTTTAGAAATACGGTGCACCTCTGCAATCTGTCCGACACTCAGAGCAGGGTCCGTTAAATGCTGCTCAATGTATCGGATAATTTCTCGCTGCTGCTGCTGACGAAGACTCTTATCTGGTCGCCCCTCTACTCTAGCGGCACCCAGTACAAAAGTATTGACGGCATCCAGTATGGTGTCCGCCTCAATGTCGGCATCGTCAAAATCCCGATCAGCCACACCTCGAATTAAGTTATTGAGCAAAAAGCGACTTCCCGAGGACACATCAAACTTTCGCGATACCGATCTCAGCGTTGACACCACATCATGGCTCAATAATCTCGTCGGCATCGCCAATGCCACTTTATGAAGCGGCTCGTAAACCTCAAATCGCGTCGCCTGAGAACTATCCCAGACAAACGTATCGCCAGCGGAGAGAGTGAAGCGCTGCCCACCAAACTCAATGTGCTCTCCACCCTCAAGGTAACTGAGCAATATCACAGAGGGTTCCTCATGCTGGGCCGCATGATCTTTCGAGCGGAAGCCAGAGCAGGGATCGCAGCGACTCTCGATCACGTTCAACTCACCGATCACCTTGTGCCGCAGCGCTGCACGGAAGGGGCCTGAGGGGCGTCTGCCGGGGCACCAGTCTGAGCCCTGTGCCGCCCTCAGCTTATCGATCCACGTATCGTAAGCACCCATGTCACGCTCGGATACCGATGACCAAGATTCTTTAACAAAACAATTCATTGATGCGTGCTTTTCTTGCCTCATATGCCACCTTAGCAACTCCGTAACCCCCGTCAAGCCTAGACCGCGACGCCAGATCCACCTTTTTTCATTGCACCGTCAACCAAAGCATTTATCCCTCTGGGCACATGGGGCGGGCATACTCCCACCTATACTAGGTTGATCGGTAAAAAATCGCTGGCAAACCAACTAAAATCAAAATCAGGAAGGCGCTTTATGGCTACCCACTCGAAACACCAACTTTCCCCCCTCTCTGTTGCTTGCATGGTACTCGCAGGCACTCTTGGCCCAGTCGCAGCACCACTCACATTGGCGCAAGAAGCCATGCTCGAGGAAGTGATTGTTACCGCACGAAAACGTGACGAAAATCTAATGGATATACCAGAATCGGTATCGGCTATTTCGGGGATGGCGATTGAGAGACAAAATATCAAAGGCCTGAATAAAATCGGGCTCGCAGTACCCAATCTCAACCTGTCAATGCGAACAGACGGCTACCCTAATGTTTCCATTAGAGGACTCGGTGCGTTTGGTATGACTCAGGGTGTTGGTTTTTACCTCGACGACGTACAGCTGTTTAGTGATGCGTCATCGCGCTTTGGCGACCTCGCACGCATCGAAGTATTGAAAGGCCCCCAGGGGGTTTTGTACGGCGGCAGCAATATTGGCGGCGCCGTCAAATATGTCAGCAAGGCGCCCTCAACAGACGGCCTCTCAGGCCGCCTCAAGGGCTTAGCCGGCGAACAGGGCATTGTCGATGTTGAAGGCGATATCAATATCCCGCTGTCTGACAACTGGGCGCTAAGGGCCTTCGCCTTTACGCGAGAAGATGATGGCTTTATGCGCAACCCCGGCTCGCTTTCTCCTGTTTTCGGCGTGGACTACCAGCAACCCGAAGATGTGGCCGCATATGAAGAGTCTGGCGGTCGACTCGTGCTCGCCGGCAATTTTAGCGACCGCGTCAGTCTCAACGCATCAGTGCGCTACAACGAATACGACGGCCCCGTGAACAATTGGGCACGAGACTTCGGTATTGGCGGAAATTTTCAATACCCCTTCACGCTCGATACCAGCCAAAACCCTCGGCACGAACGCGAAACCTTTGGCGCAAGAGTGGAGCTGAGTATTGATCTAGGCATGATGGACTTCACGAGCATTACTGGCTACACCGATACGGAGAGTGATCGATTAACAGACGTCGACCTCACACAGCTATGGTTCTTCAATACTTTCCGACCGGAGACGATGGAAGTATTAACGCAAGAGTTCCGGTTTTCGTCCAATGGCGATGGACCTGTCCAGTGGGTAGCGGGCGTGTATGCCACCGACTTCAAGGAGACCATGAACTCTACGCTCGACTTTGGCTGGATCATTTTAGAAGGAGACGACCCCACAGTGGGCGTGAAAGTACCGTTTGAAACCCGTCGAGAAGACAAAAGCAATCTGGCTGCCTTTGGTAATGTGACTTTTGACTTGGGCAATTGGGGACTCGGAATGGGACTCAGAGTTGATCGCTGGGAATCTGAGGAAGAAGCCGTTGACGTGGGTCACTCGGCCTCAAAAGATGATGTCGAGGTGTTGCCGAGAGTGTCGCTGAGTTACAAGATCAATGACTCGGCCATGTTCTACACCACCGTTTCGAAAGGTTTCGAACCCGGCGGCTGGAACGGGATTGCAGACGGCTCACCGCTAATTTTCGGCCCTAATGGCGAAAAGACACTGCTAGGCTTTGATAAAGAGGAAGCATTGCAGTATGAATTTGGCTGGAAAGGCGAACTGGCGGATGGTCGTGTTGCCGCTACCGCCGCATTTTTCTACATCGATTACACATCGCGACAGTACGAATTTATCGTCGAGAATCCAAGCGGTGATGGCACATTGATCGATGGGGTCACCAACGTCGGCGATACAACCCAGTCTGGCGTAGAACTGAGTCTCGCCTGGCAAGTGAGTGACTACTTGCGACTCACCGGCGCCTACGGCTTCATCGATGCCGAGTGGGATGGCGGCACGATTTTGGCCGACGGCAGTGCCGACCTGAGCGGTGAAACGCCACCTAATATTGTAGAGAATAGCGCCACGCTCGCTGCCAACTTCAGGATGCCATTAGGCGCCGGCGCATTTGATGTTATCGCCGATTTACAGCTGAGCCATAATGGCGAGATGATCGGCGGCAAGCCCTGGGATAACGTTGAGAACCCCGACTTCACCGTGGTAGATCTGCAAATCGGGTTAATGTCTGATCGATGGGAATTGATGCTGAATGTGGACAACGTCTTCGACGAGACCTATTACACTGACTTGGAACCGTTCCCTAACTTTGGATTTGGCGGTCTGACGGGCACCGAGCCTGACCCCATTATGATTGGGACACACGGGCATCCGCGACTCGTCACGGGCAGTGTGACCTATCGATTCTGATACACTTGGCAAGACCATAACGGCGGAGAGAGGCACCAAGTGTCCGATGCACTGCAGCTCGCCCAGCGAGCACTAAAGCACTTCAACGAGGGCACCACGGATCGGGCGCCCTCGCAACTAACGGTGCCAGTCAGTGCCTATACCGACGAGGAGCAGTTTCGGGCTGAGCGCCAAGCTGTGTACTTTGAATCGCCTATCGCGATCGCCTTGTCTTTGGAAGTTCCTCAACCTGGCGACTTTCAGACACAAACGATTATGGGAGTTCCACTCTTAATCACGCGAGATCGAGACGGCGTGATTCATTGCTTCATCAATGTGTGCCGGCATAGGGGGGCCAAAGTCTGCTCAGCCGATAAGGGTCATCAGTCCCGTTTTAGCTGCCCGTACCATGCTTGGACCTATAACAATCGTGGCGACTTGATTGGCGTTTATGGGGAGGACAGCTTTGGCGGCGTCGACCGCGCTGCCATGGGCCTGACGGCATTGTATTGCGATGAACGCGCGGGGGTTGTGTTCGCGTGCCTGACCCCGGGCAAATCTTTCGATATCGACAGCTGGCTTGGCGAGTTTGCCGACAAGCTGGCGGACCAAAAGCTCACCGATTGGCACCTCTACACTGAGCGATGGCTGCCAGGTGCGGGCTGGAAAGCCACCCTCGATGGCTACCTCGAGGTCTATCACCACGACAGCGTCCATGGCAAAACCGTTGGCCCGTATACCGTGGGCAACCTGTTGGTCCATGACACTTGGGGGGCGCACCAAAGAATGGTGATCGCCAAGAAAAATATCAGCGAACTCAATGATTTGGACGTGGATTCGTGGGAGTCACCTGAAGCCTATATCCGTGTTGTCCACGCCGTTTTTCCGAACCTGTCGATTTCTGCGATTCTCGGTGGCCACTGCTTGATCGGGTTTATTTACCCCGGAGAAACCAGCACCACCACCTCAACGCGTCAACTGATATTGAGCGCAACGCAGCCCGCCAACGATGACGACAAAGAGGCTGTGGAAACCTTCAGCCAAATGACGCTTCAGGCAGTCAGGGATGAAGACTATGCCTTAGTCGCTACGATCCAAGACGCGCTGCACTCGAGGGCGAACGACAGCTTTTTAATCGGGAGAAACGAGCCAGCGTTGCAGCATTACCATCGCGCTGTCGCATCAATTACCGCAGCAGGCGGCACAGAGCAGGCTCAATAGACCTTTTGGGCCCTGTTGGCACAGAGATCAGCTAAGGGCACCGTCACATCATGGGTATCATCGACTATCAGAGTCCGCTCAAGGCATTGGTGTCGGTCAAGGGGCATCCCTTTGATCGCAGTGCGTTCGCCGAGTTATTTGAATCGTTTGGCGGTATTCAGCACACTTTCGTAGATCAACCCGCCAGTCAGGCTTTCTTGAGCCCGGAGGCAGCCGCACCCTGGGACGTGCTCGTATTCTATGACATGCCCGGTATCGATTTCAGTACCCAGCCCCCTGGCTTTGTGGCGCCATCCGAGGAACTCAAAGAGGGCTTCATGGCCCTTCTAGAAGCCGGCAAAGGCATGGTATTCCTTCACCACGCGCTCGCTGGATGGCCGCTGTGGCCCGAGTATGGAGAGGTCATCGGCGGACGTTTTTTTTACGCCCCGACCACGTGCCGGGATGAACCCGTATTGGACTCGGGCTATCGACACGATGTCACGCATACCGTGGAGGTTGTCGATCGCACGCATCCAATCACCGCCGATATCGACAAACCCTTTGCGCTGACGGATGAGGTTTATCTCTGCGAGGTCTTTGAGGGTGACGTTACACCACTGTTGCGCAGCGATTATCCCTTTGAGCGAGCGCAATTTTATTCCGCCCATCATGCCGTCACCGGGAAGATGTTTTGTAACGACGATTGGCCGCATTCAGACGGCTCCAATATCATCGGCTGGACTAAACGCCACGCCAACAGCAGCATTGCCTATCTCCAGCCCGGTGATGGTCCGGCAACCTTTGCGTCAGAGGCCTATCGGTGCCTGGTCGAGAATGCGATCCGCTGGGCGGCGGCGTCCAACGGTCCCAGTCAATAACCACCCTGCTGCGCTGCGCTCAGACTGCATTGATAGGCGCAGATAACCGCGCGCCGGCACAACTCCATTGCCCCTAAGGCGTTTGCCGCGTCGGCAGGATAGCAATGGCCACATCGATGACGCCTTGCAACCAATCCTAGACCAAAAGCGAAACGGGGCTGCCACCTTGTCGATAATCTCCCTGGTCGATAGCGCAGCCGCTTGAGCTCTATTCTCGCACCGGAGACTCAGTAGGCAGCAAAAAAATGTCGTATCCGACCTGCTTGTTGCCGGCAAGGCTAGACGCCCGTGACACCCTGACTTCGCAGTCTGCTGTTGCCCAAGATAATCGGCAACAGCGTCACGCTCAAGCGGCAAGTCCAGTGGAAAAGACCACTCCTTCGACTCCAATACCACTCGCTCGATAGGATCCTCGATCCCCGCCCAAATCCAGCCACGTACCTCAATGTCTTATTCTTGCCAAACTTTCACTACCGGTACGTCAACAGAGCACTCGAGAACAGGGTCTACTGAGAAACCGATGAAGTGAACGTCGTCACCAGCGACAGCACTGAAGCGGCCAATCGCCACCAAAACGTCATATCGCCGAATCTCCTGCTTACCACCACTGACTGCCGCACGGGATGCCGCGTTAAGGAATCGTTACAAAGAAACCGGTAGCGGTTTGTTGACGGGCTGGGTCAGTTCAGCGACAGGCACAGAAAACCCAATAATTGCACTGTAGCCCTCGGTCTGCTCTCTGTGCACGATCCCAGCCGACGCCACAATTTTCGCACCACGCTGGCAGCTAACACTTTTCTCGCCGCCCTCTAAGGTCAGCTTCACCTCGCCCCCCGTGATGTACAACACGGAGTCAAAATCATGCCAGTGAAAAGGTGATTCCTCCTTGGCAAAATCTAAAGCGAGTGCGTGATAGCCCAACGCTTCAATTTCCGCGTACGCCTGGGCCTCATCTTCGAAATACTGAATGTCATTCATCGGCTTTGCCCTCCTCTACTTGTCCCGCTACTCTAACGAGTACATCGGATCCTGCCTACTGGTTTCCTAAAGCGATAAAATCGAAGTGCACTCACCTATTTTAGACACGCTGCTGGGTGAAGATCGGTGGCCCTGATATGGTTCTGACATGACAGAGATAACCCGTCTCACCGCAGTGCAACTCTCCGAAGCGATTCACAGTCGCTCTGTGACGTGCGTAGAGGTCATGGACGCATTCCTTGCGCGTATTAACGCCCTGAATCCAGACTTGAACGCCCTGATCTGCCTCCTGACACCGGACGAATGCCTAGCAATGGCGAGAGAGGCGGACAAACAGCTCTCCGGCGGAGAGAGTTCAGGGTGGTTGCACGGCATACCGATTGCTATTAAAGACCTGTTCAATGCGCAGGATTTCGTCACCGCATGTGGATCACCTTTATTTTCGAGCGTTATGGCTCAGCAGGATGATCCTCATGTGGCGCGTCTCCGCGCTGCAGGCGCGCTCGTTATTGCTAAAACCAACGTGCCAGAAGCCGGCCTCGGTGGTCATACTCACAATAGTCTGTATGGATTGACGCGGAGTGGGCTCGATCGCAACCTCACTGCGGGGGGCAGCAGCGGCGGTGCCGCCACCGCCGTTTCGAGTCACATGCTGCCTCTCGCAGATGGCAGCGACATGATGGGCTCGCTGAGAACACCCGCTGCGTTTCAGGGCATCGTGGGGTTTCGGGCGTCTATCGGCGCAATACCAGCGGCATTAGACGCTGATCCGCTCGGCTTGGGCTTGACCGGCATCGGGCCGATGGCCAGAAACGTCAGCGATGTCAGCGCCTTGTTCAATACCCTCTGCAATGCCCCTGCCGCTCACCGCCAAAACCCTGTCGGACATTCGGGACAGCTGAAGGGGCTGCGTATCGGCTGGCTGGGCGATGCAGCCGGGCACTGGCCGATGACCGATGGTATTTTAGCTCAGTGTCAGCGCGGGCTGGAGAACCTCCAAGAACTGGGGGCTCATGTTGATCTTTGCCTCCTATCATTCCCTTTGGCAGACCTCTGGGATTGTTGGCTGACGCTCAGACAGCGCTCCCTACTGCCAGATCGCTCACTGTATGACGACCCCGACTCGCGCTTGCTCATGAGTGATAACTGGCAATGGGAAGTTGAGCAAGCCATGCAACAAGGAGCGTCCGATTATCGTGCTGCAGACACACAGCGACACGATTGGCTCGTTAGCGTCGAAACGCTTTTTAAACAATACGATGTATTGGCAGCGCCGGCTGCTCAAGTGTTTCCTTTTGATGTTAAGTCAGGCCCACCCGTGGCAATCGAAGGGGCCTCGTTGGATACTTATCACCAGTGGCTAGCGGTCAGCCTGCCCGCGTCGCTAGCCGGCCTAACCGTTATCAGTCTGCCCGTCGCCGCTGCATCAGCAACCAAGATGACAGGGATTCAACTGATGATGCCCCACGGTCGAGACCACGATTTGCTGGCGATCGCGTCAAAGGCTGAGCAAGCGCTCTCCGCCTAATACAGTTCAGCTTTCAGCTTCATCGGGATGGCCATAATCGCGCACGACTCGGCGCCACACCCATCTTCCCGAGGCCACCAACACCAAACCGTATGTCAGTGCGAGCAACAGCTCTCCACTCATACCGCCGGATCCTTCAACACTGACGGCTCGCCCAAAAGGTAGCGCATAAAAAATGGTGAGCAACGCGCTCAATACCACACCACCGAATACCATCGCACGCGGCCACAATAACGTTTGCCTGACGACGGCGGAGTCCTTTTCTTTTTCTGGCAGTTGGTGCAACGCGATCCGATAGTCTCGCTCTGCTATTGACACCTCACCGATTCTTGAGACAACGATCATGACCAAGTAACTGCTTAGCGCGGCAATCAGTATTGGATCAGCGATGACTGGCCATTCCGCAACACCGATCAGGGCGAGGGCGTTCATCACGACATTGATTACAAAGCCCGCCGTCATACCCCAAAAGGCGCCCGCCTCAGTAAGACGATGACTCCAAATACTCATAAAGGCCACTGCGCCCCAAGATGACGCGAATAATGGCCCGGCAAAATGGGTCAGCCAAAAAATATTTCTGGGCAATAGGAGCGCGAGTGCAATGACCGTTAGGCCGACGGCCAGCATGGACCAGCGAGCAGAACCCAAACCCTGCGTGTGGTGGTCAGGGGCCGTCGAGTCACTGTCATCCCGTGCGCCGGCAGCGCTGCCCAGCACATCGTGGCTAACACTGAAGCCTACCAGCGATAGAAAAGTCGATGCAGAAGACAAGCCGGCAGCGAGCACGCCACAAATGAGCAGCGCCCCCAATGCGGTAGGCAATAGATTCATCGCCACCCAAATCATGGTGCTTTCAGGGGGACTAATAGCGGGATTGATCAGATTCACCGCCGTCGCAGCAAAATTCGTCACGAGATACAAAAGCAACATGGCGATCAACGCACCACAAGCAGAACGAATGACCACGTGCTCGCTTCGTGCCATGAGGTAGCGACTAGACTGCCAGGGGCTTACGGCGACGACGATGCCCCAGGCCACACCCAAAATGGTCGCCCACAGTAATCCATCTAATGGGGTTTGCCATGGCGTATCTGGACCCACTCGCCCATGCCAAGCAATGATGCCCGGTTTCGCTTCATACGTTGCCAGTGCCTCTATCGCCGATAACCATCCGCCCGCTGACTGAATGATAAAAAAAGCAGCCAGCACGATCATTCCCGAGAACAGCACAAACATGACGGTGTCAGTCAAAATAACGCCTCGAGAGCCCGAATAAAGCGTAAATAGGGTATAGCTAAACCACACCACCACAATGGCAGTGGATTCGTTAACGCCGGTCACCTCAGACATCACCAACGCCATTCCCCAAGTCACCGCGAGCAAATAAGCAGAGAGTCCAACCACAATCGAAATACCCGCAAAACGCTGAATACGGCGACTGTTAAAACGCGCTCTAAAAAAATCTGGCACCGTCAGTGCGCGACTCCGACGTAAATAGCGTCCGAAAAAGACGGCGCCGAGTACGTAACCCAAACAATTAAAGCAGGTCATCATGATGATCAGCGGGGCGTGCCCTTGATAAGACATGCCGGCCTCACCCATAAAGGCATTGGTGCTCATAAAACTGGCTACCAATGTGCCGAGGATGAGTACGGTGGGCGCATTGCGGCCCGCAACAAAGAAATCTTCGAGGTTTTTGACACGACGTCCCGCGTACCAGCCTATCGCCAGATAAGCCGCGAGACTGACAACAATGGCAATCTGAAAACTATTCATCGAATCAGCGACTCACCACTTCTATCATGTAACCACGCCACCGTTACCGACCGATCGTAATAGCCTCGGAGATCACTGCCGTCAACGACTCAGCATCGCACATCCTGGGGTTGGTGCCTGCGGCCGCGTCTTGCAAAGCTTTTGTTGTGAGCGTATCCACTGCCGAGATAGGCACACCCAACTCCGACAGCGTACGTGGGATCTGGAACTGATCTAACAGTCCACATATATAGCCATAAAAAGCATCAAAATCCGAATCGGTGTGGCCCAGCGCTCGCATCATTGCGGGCACCTTGTCGGCGATTGCAGGTGCGTTGAAGCGCAATACCGCGGGCAGTACGACGGCATTGGTAAGGCCGTGATGGGTATCAAACTCCGCGCCAACCATATGGCTGATCGCGTGCACTAGGCCCAACCCCTTTAGGAAGGCGATGCCCGCCAGACAGGCGCCGACCTGCATGCCGCCGCGCGCCGCAATATTGTCGGGCTCTTTCACCACCAAGGGCAGTGATTGCCCAATTAAGGTCAAAGCCTCTAGCGCAATCCCGTCGCACATGGGGTGAAAATCGGGCACACAATAAGCCTCGACAGCATGCACCAGGGCGTCTAAACCGGTCCATGCGGTCAACTGAGGAGGAAGCCCCGCCGTGAGTTCAGGATCTAGCAAGGTCAGGGCAGGTTTCAAGTCCGGATGCCAAACACACAGCTTCATCCCCTCCTGACTATGCGTAATCATTGCGGTGCTTTCCGTTTCAGCTCCCGTTCCCGCGGTCGTCGGGATGCAAATCAGGTTGGGGAACATATGTCCAACCGGCATAGCGGGGCTCGCTTCATCGTAGTTAAAGCGCCACAAATCAAGATCATTATTCGCCACCAGCGTGGTCGCTTTTCCCGCATCCATACCACTGCCGCCCCCTATTGCAATCACACCATCGTGATGCCCATCGCGAAAACATTGGCTGGCCCGGTCAATATCGGTGTCCTTGGGATTAGGGGAGACGTCAGAGAAGCTATCAACTGTCAGCCCAGCCGCCTCCAACGATCGCTTGGCATCCATAATGAACGGTAAATTGGCGGAGCCGCGATCGGTCACGATCAGCGGGTTCTTCATGGCTAAAGCTTGGCAGTGCTGTGCCAACTCACTGATTCGTCCGGGACCATAGGCAATCGGCACAGGATAGGACCAGTCATGTGGCTGCAACAGTGCGTTGGAATCCGTAGTTTGCATAGTGCTATCTCACGATTAGGGCTGGCGATAACGCGACACGCGCGCCGCTTTACAGGGTCAGTTTAGCGCACAAATAAATAGCGTGCTTTGCTTATTACTTTTGGTTATATTGCGTGAAAATTGGCTTAGCTCATGAGTTCGATCACCATTGCTGAGCAGCAAACGACGTGGGTGAACTGCCTCTCAACCAACCATGAGGGGGACAGTGCCGTGTTAAGACAGACCCCAAAACAGGAAGCAGATCACATGAATTCACCGCAGCTTTCTCTTTCGCGCCGGCTTCGTAAATCGCCGTTTGAAACACGCTCTCATGTGGGTGCGACAAGGGCCTCAGTTTACAACCACGTTGTCTTACCCACTGTTTACGAGTCACTAGAGGCCGACTACTGGCATCTCAGAGAGCACGTTCAAATGTGGGATGTCGCCTGCCAGGTTCAGGTAGAAGTGCGTGGGCCAGACGCGCTCAAATTTGTCGAATTCCTCACACCAAGAGATGTCTCGAAGTGCGTGCCAGGACAATGCATCTACGCGCCGCTGCTTGATGAGCACGCCGGCGTGGTGAATGATCCGATCATTCTCTGCTTGTCGACAGAGCGGTATTGGCTGTCTATATCCGATTCAGATGTCTTGCTCTGGGCAAAGGGTCTTGCAGTCGGTAGCGGGTTCAACGTGACAGTCCACGATCCGGACGTATTCCCCTTATCGCTACAGGGCCCTAAATCAGAAACGCTATTGCGCCGACTGATTGCAGAGCCGGTCGAGGACATTCGTTTTTTTCGTTTCATTCACACTCGCATTGCAGACATTGACCTCGTCGTTGCTCGCACTGGCTGGAGTGGTCAGGGTGGTTTTGAACTCTATTTAAGTGAGCCCGCAGAGGGGGAGCGACTGTGGGATATCATCGCCGAAGCCGGTACGGATCTAAACTTGCGCGCAGGATGTCCTAACTTAATCGACCGTATTGAGACCGGTTTATTATCACACGGCAATGACGTCACGCTGGCCAACAACCCGATCGAGTCGGGACTCAACCGCTTTTTCAAAATGGGTAAAGACGCGGATTATTTAGGCAAGCAGGCGCTCGAGAAAATAGTGGCCGAGGGCTCGTCACAGCAATTCGTGCGCCTGGTATTCCCGGGAGATCCAATTGCGAATCCTCGTGAGCACTACCCTCTCACTGTCTCGGGAACCGCCGAGCCAGGCAATGTCACGAGCATCATTTATTCTCCTCGTCTTGGGTACAACGTCGGGCTGGGATATGTTCCCGCATCCGCTACTGCGATTGGCACCACCGTAACGCTGACACTGGCCGGCGGCACAGTCTCTGGCAAGATCGCTGATACGGATTGGCATACAGCGCCCCCTCAGTAACCCTGCCCTGAACTGATATCGGTGTTAGCAGCCCTTCAGCTAATCGGCGGAGAGGCCGTGAAGCATCTTGGTCTCTAGAAAATCGTCGAGACCCATTGCCCCCCCCTCTCTGCCATTTCCCGATGCTTTATAGCCACCAAAGGGCGAACCGTATTCGTAAGCACCGCCATTAACATGGACCGCCCCGGCACGCAGCTTGCGGGCGACACGCGCGGCGCGCTCACTATCCCCTGTCTGCAGGTAAGCAGCCAATCCATAAGGAGTATCGTTAGCAATCGCAATGGCATCCGCTTCATTCTCAAAGGGAATAATCGCCAAGACAGGGCCAAAGATCTCCTCGCGGGCAATCCGCATGTCATTGGTGACATCAGCGAAGATCGTCGGTCGAACAAACCATCCCGTCGTCAACCCTTCCGGACGACCCAATCCGCCAGCGACCAGCCTTGCCTTCTCGTCAATACCGACCTGTATCATGGCTTGCACCCGGTCGAACTGAATCTCATCAAACAGTGGACCCAAATGATCCCCTTCGATTTCGGGATCATCTACCCGGGTATTCTCAGCCGCTCGCCTCGCAATCTCAACGACCTCGTCGTAGCAGCTACGCTCGACCAACAGCCTCGTTGGCGCATCGCAGGACTGCCCGGTATTAAACATACACTCGGCAACAGACTGGGTGACCCGTGCCTCAAGATCACAATCGGCGAAGATCAGATTGGGAGACTTACCCCCCAACTCAAGTGTGACTCGCTTGACAGATGCCGCCGCGTCCTGGGTCACCGCAGTGCCCGCTCGAGTCGACCCCGTAAACGACATCATTTGAATATCAGCATGCCGCGACAGCGCTGAACCAACGACTGGCCCCGTGCCATTCACGAGATTGAAAACGCCCGCCGGAACCCCTGCCTCATGAAGTATCTCGGCATAAATCATCGCAGAAATGGGAGTGTGTTCGCTGGGCTTCAAGACACAGGTACAACCCGTTGCTATCACTGGCAGTACCTTGAGTACCACCTGATTGATCGGCCAGTTCCAAGGCGTAATCAAACCACAAACGCCAATCGGCTCGCGCAGCAACATCTCACCATTATCGAATAACTCACTTTCTTTAAGCCGCTCCAGCGCAGCAATAAAGCCGTCTAGGTGCCCTATCGCCGCGTCGGCTTGCGCTTCACGCGCCATCGTAATCGGCGCGCCCATTTCCATTCGCATCGCCTGTGCCAGATCCTCAAATCGCGCTTCGCTCACCTCCCGAATGCGCTTCAACAAGGCTAATCGCGCTTCCTTAGTGCAGACTGAAAATCCCTCAAAGGCAGTGACCGCGGCAGCAACCGCACGGTCAACGTCGGCCTCGTTACCCAACGCAACCTCACCCAGCTGCTCAACATTGACAGGGTTAAGTACCGGCATCGCGTCTAACGAGAGTGGCGCCACCCATTCACCATCAATATAAAATTTCGATAAATTATCCATAGTGCCTCTTACCTCGTATTGAATTCAGCGAGTCCGCACAATCGGGACACACCTACCACTCGACTAATCAGAATATCGTGGCTTACCTTATCAGACTGGTAATACCTTAGCGGCTCATACTCGTAGCCATTTTGGCAACACCTCTTGCGCTACCGTCACGCCCTCTCCGATCGATACGCTACCCGGCACCTCCACCGCCCCTACTAATCCGCGACAAAATTTAGAGGCCTCAATAAAATCTGTTTTGCCCAGCGGCTCGTCATTGAGGGTTTGGTAATGATCCGCGATGTGCTGAGACATTCTGCTACACGGAGGATTGTATTCCTCCACGATGAGTACCACACCACCCTCGAAGGTGAGTACCGTTCCTCTCGGTAAGCGCGATAACTCAGGAAGCCCAGAGATACTCAAGTTCACAGCGACATCACCTGCCCTCAGGGCGGTCGGGAGACCGAGCTGTGTGGAGACCGCCGCCAAATCCTCATGTGCAACGGCCGACCATTGCCGTTCATTTCGACGCTCAGTGCCGCCGGGTTGCTTATCCGTCAGATCCCACGCCGTCCGAGTAAAGCCTCGATGGCGATCTCCGACAATCCCGTCAAAAGCAAATTCAATTGTGTCGCACTCGGCTTTGCTTAATGAGCCCGCTGCACCGACATAGGCACTCTCCAGCGTTCCATGCACTTCCTTCATCAGATCAACCTCACTCGTGTCTGCCCGACGCAATAGCCTGCCATGCCTCCCGCCCAGACACCATGCCCCGCAGGAAGACCAGTGTCGATAGTAACGCTGCCGCGTGTCGCGCAATCTCCTCAGTTATCCACGCTGTGTAGGCCTAGTATTGTCTCGCTTGGGTATCAAGCGCCGTGATGTCACACACAGCTCACTGACAAACCGTATACTTGAGGCAATGGACAACACAATTGGACCTATCAACGAATTACTCAGTGTCGTGATTACCACACTGGGTGAGCATGTGCCGCGCGATCTGACGTGGCCGATGCTACTGCTAATGCTCGCTATTGCGATCACTATTTGGCTACTGCGTGATGGCTGGGGCGCAAAGGGGGTAAATGGGCGCGTGACACAACTGCGCCTGCTGCCATTCTTACTACCCAAAGCGATCTATACCCACACCTCTGCAAAAGTCGATGTAGGCCTTTATACGGTAGAGCGCTTACTGCACCCACTATGGGCTACCACTTTCTTAGTCAGTGTTGCCCCTGCCACCGAGTCAAGTGTCATCTGGGGCTTAGAGGCAGTGTGGGGGTCAGGCCCCACCTTAACCAGCCATTGGGGCTGGATGCTGCTCTACAGTTTGGTGACACTGCTCGTTTATGACCTCTTCTTTTTTGCGATTCACTACTGCGAACACAAAGTGCCTGTGTTGTGGGCAGTCCACAAAGTCCATCATTCCGCAGAGGTATTAACCCCTCTGACACGATACCGCGAACACATCATAGAGGGCCCGATCTACGCCATAGGAGCAGCGCTAGCCTACGGTGTCGCTGGTGGTCTGTTTGGTTGGTTATTTGCGGGCAGTATTGTGCCTGCGACACTATTTAATCTTGGCTTTTTTGCTGTAGTGTTCGGATTCAACGGCGCCTTTCGTCACTATCACGTGGCATTTCACTACCCACCGGGTTTATCTCGGTGGTTACAGAGCCCTGTCATGCATCACATTCATCACAGTTATCTTGAAAAACATCGAGACACTAATCTTGCGGCAGTGACCAGCCTGTGGGATCGGCTGTTTGGCACGCTCTACATTCCAGAAAAGGATGAGTACACTCCCTGGGGGTTGGGGCCAGCGACACAGGATCAGTATCGGTCCCTGGGGCAAAACATCATGGCACCCTTTCGTGATTGGATGCTGATGTTAAAAGCGAGTAGTAAGGGCGACCAGTAGATGCACCGTGAATAAGTTCTTCGCAGCGCTAATGACACTCATGATTGCGGGCACAGTTGCCGTCGTGTTTGTGCTCGGCCTGTTATCAGTTCAGGACGGCCCTCGTGAAATGCCCACTGAACAGCACACAACGCCAGAGAAATAAGACAACGATGACGCAAGACCCCGCGAAGACCGCCCATGATGATATCCGCTCAGCACCGGCAGGCGCACGCCGACACCAAGCCGTGGTAAGGGTTCGACCTAAGGATGCCGCGACACTGATTGTTGTTCGCGGCGGGCCGGAACCCACTATTTTAATGGGCAAGCGAGCGTCCACCCATCGTTTCATGCCCAACAAATTCGTCTTCCCCGGGGGAAAGTTGGATCGCGTTGACCAGCAGCTAAAGGTGCCTGGGGACCTGAGCGACCCGGTCATGGCACGTTTACGTAAATCAACGCGCAAAGATGTAGGCGATCGCAAACTTCGTGGATTAGCGCTGGCGGCGATCAGAGAAACCTATGAGGAAACGGGTCTCGTCATCGGTCGCAAAGCCGTCACTCCGCTCAATAGTCGCAACACCATTTGGCAGGAATACTTTGCTCACGATGTCGAACCACCACTCGAACATCTCGACTTTATCGCCCGCGCAATTACGCCACCCAACGCGAATCGTCGCTTCGATACTCGATTTTTCATGGTGCACGAACGCTTCATACAAAATGATCCTGAGCGAGTCGTCGATGCCAGCGGTGAGCTCAATGAAATACACTGGATTACCCTTCCGCAAGCGCGGCAGCTTGAATTGCCCTCGATCACACGGTGGATTATCGATAGAGTGGAGGAGCGCATTGGCTTTGACACGTCAGCACAACTGAAACAAAGCGCACCGTTTGTCCGATTTATCAATGGCGCACAAGTATCAGCTAACTTATAAGAGACTTCAGCTTGTAAAAGACATCAGCTTGCCCAGCTACTGATGGTTACATGCACTGTCCGACAGATGGATACAGACTATGCCAGCGTCATCAAGTGATACCGACAAAGGACAGCTGACCGGCTACGGATCATCGTCCTACCGACACTACGTTCTCGTGCTGCTCATGCTGGTTTACACCCTGAACTTTGTGGATCGCACCCTTATCGCTGTGGTGGCACAGCCCATCATTGAGTCTTTTCAACTCACTGACGCGCAGTGGGGACTTCTATACGGACCTCCCTTTGCTATTTTCTATGCCGTGATGGGGCTGCCCATAGCGCTGTGGGCTGACCGCGCCAATCGCGTCAATGTCATCGCCATTTGCATCGTACTGTGGTCAATTATGACCGCGCTGTGCGGCATTGCCGTCGGCTTCGTCACGCTGCTCTTATTCAGGATTGGTGTGGCGATTGGCGAGGCTGGTTGTACCCCACCTGCCAATTCTCTCATTGGCGATTATTTTATTGCCCGCAAGCGAGCCACTGCCCTCGGAGTTTACTCAATGGGCGTCACCCTAGGCAGCGTGCTCGCCAACGTGTTTGGCGGACCTATTGCCCAAATGCAGGGCGCAGACGTGGGAAATTGGCTCACTGGCCTTGGCCTGGGCTGGCTGTTTGGTGGGCTCGATTGGAGCAATATTGAAGGCTGGCGGGTGGCCTTTGTAGTGGTCGGATTGCCCGGTGTATTGGTGGCCTTGTTGGTCAAAATGAGTATTACCGAGCCGCCACGGGGTTACTCCGACCCCCCCGCAGCGCAAACCGACAGCACACCGAGCTGGCATGACACTTTTGCCGAATTACGCAGCAAGCCTTCTTTTTGGTGGATGGCGATTGCCGCCTCATTAGTCGCTTTTGTGGGATACGGGCTCATCAGTTTTCAAGCGCCTTTTTTACAGCGTGAACACGGATTGAGTGTTCGCGATGCCGCACTGCAATTTGGCGCGCCACTCTCGCTGCTCGCCGCTGTGGGAACCTTTCTCGGTGGCTATATCACAGAGCGCCTCACACCTCGGCTGCCAACTGCCGTTGCTTGGGTTCCAGCCATTGCCATCACCTTAGCAGTGCCCGCCTATGCCGCCGCTTTTTTTGCCACAGATCTGTTTTGGGTCTTTACGCTCTGGGGCATAGGGGCAGTGCTGCACTACAGCTACTTGGGTGCGCAATATAATATTGGCCAGGGGGTAGTCAGTAATCGATCCAGAGCCACTGCCATCGCCGTGTTGCTCATCCTCGTGTCCCTCATCGGGAACGGCATTGGGCCTTATTTTGTGGGGTTCATGAGCGACTTTTTTATGCAACAGCAACTACTGATGCTGGAAGCCGGTAGCCATTTATCTCCTGAGATCTGCCAAGCCACCAACCTTTCGACGCTGATCGAAGATCAGGCTTTGTGCCGTCAGGCAAACTCTACCGGACTTAAATATGCGATGGCAGCGACCGCTAGCATCTTCATCCTGGCCTCGATCTGTTTTGCTCTGTGCGCACGCACATTAAAGCAGGATTTTGTCGCCGAGCTAGGCTAGCGCTATGACGGCCGTCGCTCAGTATCCAGGTATGAATTACTGCGCACCTCGGGGACGTTGAGGTGCGGTCTTGGCCTTAGAGCCTTTCTTACGGTCGGGGGTTCCTTGCCGCGACTTATTGCGTGACGCTGGCTTAGCGTTAGGCTTGGACTTATTTTTCGGCCTACGTTTTCCTGGTGATGCCACTTCTTTGGTGGGCAAGCGGTGCTCCGGCTCAAAACCTTCAATCTCATGCCGCGCTAGCGACTGTTTAATGAGTCGCTCTATTTTCTGAAGCTGAGCCACTTCATCGGCACTCACCAAAGACACCGCCAAGCCCTCTTCTCCAGCGCGACCGGTTCTACCAATGCGGTGGACGTAATCTTCCGGCACATGCGGCAGTTCAAAATTCACAACCATAGGCAACTGCTGAATATCGATGCCGCGCGCAGCAATGTCGGTCGCCACTAACACTTGCAACTGACCACTTTTAAATTGCTGCAAGGCACGGGTCCGCGCACTCTGCTTTTTGTCACCGTGAATCGAATCGCTCTTAACCCCCGCCTTGGCCAGCTGCCGAGCAAGTTTGTCTGAGCCATACTTTGTTCTCGCAAAGACCAGCACCTGGCCCATTTTCTCATTGCGCAGCAGATGTTTTAGCAGCTCGCCTTTGCGGTTCTTATCAACGGGGTAAATCTTTTGGGTAATACGACTCACCGTCGTGTTGGCCGGTGTCACCGACACCCTTTTTGGCTGATGCAAAAACTCACCCGCCAAAGCCTCAATAGGCCGTGAAAAGGTCGCCGAAAACATCAGCGTTTGTCGCACCTTGGGCAGCGCAGACTGAATTTGCCTGACTGCCGGAATAAACCCCATGTCGAGCATTCTATCGGCCTCATCCAAGACCCAGAGCTTGACGTGATCCAGACGCAACGCGTTTTGGCTCAGTAAATCAATCAACCGACCCGGTGTCGCGACCAAAATATCAGTCCCGCGACTGAGATTACGGATCTGCGGACGAATATTGACGCCGCCACATACCATCTGACTATTGAGCTTCAAACCGCCACTATAAGTTCGAATGCTATCGGCGACCTGCGCAGCCAACTCTCGGGTGGGCGTGATCACCAGACAATGCACATCTTTAGGACCAGGACGACCACTATTATTCAATAACTGCAGGATCGGTAAGGTAAAAGCCGCAGTCTTGCCTGTTCCGGTTTGCGCCGAGGCCATCACATCGTCACCAGAGAGCACCAAGGGGATGGCGCTCGCTTGGATGGCGGTCGGCTCTTCATAGCCCTGCTTTTCAATATTACGAATAAGCCGAGCATTGAGGCCCAGATCGTTGAATGCGCTCATGGAAATCTCTTTACTGTGAGGAAGCAGGCTAATAATCGCCGGGGCGCTATAAACAGACGCACCACACCGGCCGATTGCCCGCGCAGTATGGAGCGATTCACTCCCAATACAAGGGTTATTTAGCGGGACTATGTCGGCCGGTAGCGGTCGCTGGTATGAATGCCCCGCCGCTGACGACGGGTTTTCGCTTCACTCTGCCGCTAATGTGAACCAAGCCGACAGGGACAGATGACGCCGAGCCGCTTTCTACTCATTGAGAGTGCAGCGCATGGGATCTAGCGAAGCCCGAGCCGCTCGCATCATACGCGGCTTGCACTGTTGCGTGAGCAGTGGGTCTCGCCTTGGCACCTTTATCGCAATGCGACTCGGCCCTCATACACCACCCGAGGCCGATTCATGCACCATCACTCAGCATGCATGCACCCTCACTCAGCACGCATGCATCGCCCCACAGAACTCATGCGTCCGCTCACCAAGACGACGTTAACTGCCCGTGCTGAGTATCTCCGCTTCTTCAGCACAGACTTGCGGATTGGGCACCGCATGCGTTTGGGCGTCCAGCTCCGATCTTGCCGCCGTCATCGTGGCCTGAAAGAGCGCGTTATTCTGAAGCTGGGCGAAGGCCGTGGCACCCACCGCCATGCCTGCCTCGGTGTCGCTCATCCAGTGAACGTTGCAGACCATGCGGCTGCGGGCGTAATCACGACCCCTGCTGAGGATGCTCTCGGCGCGCTCGGGGGCTAATTGAGACAAGATGAGCGCCCAACCCCAACCAATCGCACTGTGTCCGCTGGGGTAAGAACCATCTGTCTCCAGCAGCGTGCGTTCTTCAGGCGTGCAGATCGCTTGCTGGTTCGTCACAAAAGGCCTTGACCGCTGGTACGCTTTTTTGGCGGGGTATGTTGCCAAACCCAGATCGGTCAGTGACCGCTGCAACAATCGATATAGCGCTGGCGTCTCCGAGTCGCTGACTGACACACCCAATGCGCAGGCGAAGATCGATGCGGCGGACGGAAATGACAAATCGGCATCACGCGCCGCCATTTCCCAACGGGCACTCCCCTCGAGGGGACGCAATGCGTCGCTAGCGGCCTTGTCGGCTTGCTCGCCAGCAGACCCGTCAACTGGAGGTGCCGGCACGAACTGCACGCTATTGAGCGGTGGACGCTCATGGAGATAACCCTGCATCAAACCATGCCCTATCTCGGGAACAGGACCGAGAATGTCGAGCTGAGGTGACTGCGGCTGACACGCCGACAGTGCGAGCAATATGAGCGGGATGGGGAATCGGTTTTTCATCATTTTCTCGTCGCCTAGGTGATAAGGTCCGTATACAACCACCGACCTATTAGTGGGCTGGGTGCTTTAAAAACAATACCAGCGTCACTGCGGGTATGAATAACCGTCAATGCCTACCCCTGTCTGGGGACGCTTTTGGGCTATTGACGGCAGATTTTCGACTTAGCCACACTTGATGGGCAAGTCCATTTTGACACCCAGCGCGTCACGTTGCGCAATGCAGCTGCCAGAGACCACGTCCTTTACCGCCGAAGCAAATTCTGGTCCCGCGTCGTCTGCCTGTGCCATCGGCACAAAGGCTCCAACCATATCGTTCAAGACATAACCCGCCAGCAACGCGGTAACCAAAGTCAGCTTCTTCATGTTTTTTCCTCGAGTGATCACGATTAAATCAAGATGCTCGGCATCAGTATCTATTGAATCACAAGAACTGGAGGCGCGGAACTGACTCAGACTGTTATTGCAACTCGGCTCCACTTGGGTAGGCTGTCATCTCCTCCATTCGTGCCAAGGATCGCCCCATGAAGACGGTAAGACGCTCTCCCATCGTTGCAATGTTATCGGCCGTATTGTGTTGTCAGGCGGCGCTACTCCATGCACACCAGCACGATACCGTCCTCGATCGGGACGCCTTGTTGGACGTCTTCGGATGGGATGCAGAAGTAGCCCAGATTACGAGCGAAAAAGTCGCCGACGGTCTCTACGTTTTATTTGGGTTAGGCGGCAATATCGCGGTATCCGTTGGCTCCGACGGCGTGCTTATTGTCGACAACCAGATACCAGAGCTGGCTGACAAGATTAAATTCGTCATCAAGGACTTGGGCGGCGATCATATCGACTACATCGTGAACACCCACTGGCACTTTGATCATGCCGATGGCAATACGGTGCTCGGTCCGGAGGGCGCCACAATCCTTGCCCACAGCAACGCGCGAACCGCCATGGCTGAGGGCGGCATCATCGACATGGTGATTGCCAAGTATCAGCAGCCGCCCTATCCCGAGGGCGCGCTACCTGAACTGACGTTCAGGCAGGAGATGGCGCTGCATTTCAACGGCGGCGAGATTGAACTCAGGCACTTCTCCGCGGCACACACAAACGGTGATTCGGCAGTGTTTTTTCACCAGCAGAATGCAGTCCACATGGGAGATGTTTTCAATAACGCCGGATACCCCTTCATTGATGTCGGCAGCGGTGGTGATGTCGACGGATTGATCCGTTTCTGCGAACAAACGCTTGATGCCATAGACGAGGACACGATCATTATCCCGGGCCATGGCCCGGTCACGAACTACGACACACTGGAAAACTATGTCGCCATGGTGCGAACGGTCCGCGATCGCATACAGGCAATGATCGATGAAGGGCTGAGCTTAGAGGAGATCAGTGCGGCCAAACCCACGGGAGATTTCGACAGCATCTATGGACCTGAAGCCGCCTCGCCAGGATTCGTAAACCGGGTCTACACCGACCTCTCCCGTAAGCAGCAGAAATAATACACACGCGCCCCGCGGTAGCATCGCTTCGATCTGAAATGAAATAGACGTGAAGATGCTAAAGAGACGAGTCATTTTCATACTGTCTTGGCGCACATTGGCTCGAGACAACCGTGTTGTTGGCGCGCTGTGTTCGGTTTGGTAAAAAGATGCTAAAGCGCCGAACAAGTACCCTGGCGTCGCCAAGACAGAGGGATGACAAACCTGGCCACTGGACACTCTGAGGTGGGCGGCGCACCCAGTTTAGGCCACTTTTGACACAACGGTAGCGGCACCGGCCTTTCTCGAAACGCGTTACCTAACTGCCGAGTGGCGAGCCTATGGCGAGGAAGTAGACGGCCCATAGATGGCAGGCAGCTGCATCGCCAACTCGGTGGTTGTATCAAATGAAGGCTGGGCCACTGGCAGACATTTCCAAATCGATGGCCGCCCAAACCGGGCGGTCTCGTTTTTATCACTCCGAAGTGTCTACCTGCTGGCATGCCGGCTAGGCAACACGGGTTAACCTTATTCCGCGTCGGAGGACGCCTGATTGTCAAAGTGAATAGGGTTGCAGCAATTTCGTCCACCGGGCCGCTGCCAACCGGTTGCTTGGACTGCAGGCACCCGCCTGCATGTCGAACAGCTTTATTGTTAAGCGATTGGCACTTTTATGCTGTGCCGGTTACGCCAACTCTTTGGCCAGATATGCCATTTAAGCTGTCTATATCATTGTTTGGGAATTGCCGGCTGCAGACAGAAAAATATGAGTAGCTAAACGAACCCCCAGTCGCTAGCGTCACAAAATCACCGCAGTCGCTAACTCATTGCCATGGCGCTCGCGCAGAGCCAAAAACCATTTGACTCAGTGTAAACTGGGGCCCACTGGCGGGTTACGAAATCGGCTCGGCAGTCAATGCGCTATAGGGAGAGGCTTATGCGATTCATCATGATGATGATGCTCTTCGTTGCATCAGAGCGTGCAGCGGCTGAGGTATTACAACTAGATTGTGTGACCGAAAACCCCCTTGCAGACAACAGGGTATATATCATCGACACAACCAGAGGCACAGCATCCGTGCACTACAGCTACGGATATACGCTACCGGCAAGCAGGGTCTCTTTAGAAGCGGGCGTATTCACACTCTATTTTGCGAGCGGCGGCGGGTTACCTGAGGTCACTATTTCGCGAGTCACGGGCAAGTACCGGACAAGGTACGTCGACGATAGCGCTGATACAGGAGTTTGCTCACTCCTCGATGAGCCAGAATTCAAACTGTAAGGTCGCTTCTGATTCTCCAGCTCAAGCCCACCTGCAGCGGCCTACCTAGGTGCTGGGCTGCCCTTGGCCTAATGTGACCGCAGGCCCCTTGGTGCACTCATGGGGCTACTCCTTCAGCCTGTCACCTTCTGCCAAGTCATTGGCACTAAGGGTCAACCCTTACGGCGACTCCTATCCGATGATGTACGCATCAAGGACGAGTTACTGCCATGGACGGTGCATTCAACGTGAGCTTTGCGGCGTCAGAAAAAATTCAGTCACCGATGATGCTCGAGAGTCAGTGGAAAGGGCAGATAACTGATGGGCTGACCGAAAAGGGATGATGCCGTAGAAAGCAAGCAAGTGAGCCCTTCGGGGCTCTTTTTGAGTTAATTGCGAGTCTTCGTGGCAGTGTTTTGGACCATAGCCTTAAGTGTTTGAGAGTTGTAAAAGCAGTGACGCCAGGGTTTCAAAGCCCTCTAGTTCGGTCTCTCCCAGTCCCAGTTCGTGTGTTCGGTCCCCTAGCGTCTGGCCTTTTGCGGTGTTGCTCGCATCGTTAGACACACCCCCCTGTAATCGCTGGAGGAGAGCATCAAGCTTGTCTGAGGGCACTCCAGACTTCTTGCCTTCAACTAAGACGCGCTTGACCTCATCAAAACGCTCCAACGTTATAAGCACATCAATGTAGCTCAGCCAAAACTGCTCTATTTGCGGGTTGGCTTCCAACGCCAGTTTGAACAGGGGGATAGCTTCAAGGGGCTTGCCAACCGCCACAGCCAATAGTCCCAGATTATGATTGGCATCTGGGTGTTCAGGTTGGGCTTGCAAGATGGAACGGTAAAGACGCTCGGCGTCCTGAAGCTTGCCCTCCCTGTGTGCCGCAACGCCCTGTTGTAAGGCTTGATCTAGAGTCAGCTCCATTTGGGTTACATCAGTGCCATCTTGCCTGTAAGGAGCCTCGTGAGCTTAAGGACTGCATGATAGGTTATGTACGTTATTTAATGAAGAATAGGGCCGAATGAGAGAGGCCAAGTTTCTGCTTCTAGTAAGGCCGAGTAGTACCTCGCGCGAACGAACAGGCCCGACCCCCTCCCCCCCGCCTATCAATCTCTGGCGATTCAATCCGAGGTCAGGTGATGCAGTTGGTACTGATGGGTCACGGAACTGTCGCTCCCCAAATCGAGGCTCTTGAAGCCGAAAGTTGGGGAGTCACTTGGGGAATGGGTGTATCAAACGCTACCTAACCCTTTGATATCGAGAGGTTATTATCACTAATATTGGAGGCTCGGGTCGGAATCGAACCGGCGTTGACGGATTTGCAATCCGCTGCATTACCACTCTGCCACCGAGCCTTGTTGTTGCCGCCAATACGCCGCAGCTTTAGCGGGACGTCTCCCGCCAAGGCCGCGGATTATACACAGCCACGCGCAAAAGCGAAAAACAAACAAACCTGACAAACCAAATACTTTTTAACGCGCTCGCGGTAAGCTAGCGCCACTATTAATAAAAGATAAAAGAGACTCCGTTTATGTCGCCGATAAAAATAGCCGCCGCTCTATCTGTGTTATTCGCATCCAATGCCCTTGGGGCAACTCCAACACAAAACAGCTATTCCCCTGGGGTAGGGACGGACTATCCAAAGCAAGTTTTTTTTGGCGACCTCCACCTACACTCCAATATCTCAGCAGACGCCCACTCGATGGGTAATCTATTGTTAAGCAGCGCTGACGCCTATCGCTTCGCCCGAGGAGAAAAGGTCGTTGCCTCCAATGGATTACCCGCACAGCTAAAACGTCCACTAGATTTCTTGTCCGTCACAGACCATGCAGAATTCATGGGCCTGTATCGGATGTTTACCATCGAAGATCCCCGTTTAACCACCACCGCACTGGGCAAGGCCTGGGCATCACAGTATTTAACCAAGCCTGACCCCAATGAAACCGACCCAACGAGAGTCGCATCGAGCAACCCCATTGCGGCTTTCGTGAACAGCATAAACGACCCAAACGCAGCCCGGGACGCCTATCCGGAAGCACTTAAGCACGCTATTTGGGCTGATGTCGCGCGAACAGCCGATGAATTTAATGCACCTGGCATCTTTACTGCGTTTACGGGCTACGAATGGACCGCGATGAGAGACGGTAACAACCTTCATCGCTGTATCATTCTCAAAGATAACGCGGATGTCGTAAGCGGATGGATACCCTACTCCGCACAGTCATCGAGTGACCCAGAAGCACTCTGGCAAGCGCTGACCGAATATGAGTCGCTTACCGGCGGTGAGGCACTGTCGATTCCTCATAACGGCAATCTGAGTAATGGCTTGATGTGGGATACCAAAAGACTGGAGGGCGGTGCGCTCGATCAGGAATATGCCGACGCACGTATGCGCTGGGAACCCATTGCCGAAGTCACGCAAATTAAAGGAGATGGCGAGACCCACCCCGTTTTATCGCCCGATGACCCCTTTGCCGATTTCGAACGCTGGGACGAATACAACATCTCCAATACCGTCAAGACGACGCCCGACATGTATCCGGGTTCTTACGCCCGATCGGCACTCAAGCGGGGACTCGCCTTAGAGAAAACGATTGGCGCCAACCCCTATGCCTTTGGAATGATTGGCAGCACTGATGATCACACCTCACTGGCGACGGCAGAAGAAGACAATTTCTTTGGTAAATTCGCCAACTCTGAGCCCGGTATTCGCACACCTGATTCGCGGATGGCGGGTCTTAATGCCGACTGGGAGCTGGGCGCCTCAGGTCTTGCTGCAGTTTGGGCGCCAGACAATACGCGTGGTGATCTCTTCGCCAGCATGAAACGCCGCGAAGTGTATGCCACGACAGGCTCTCGCATTGTGTTGCGCTTTTTTGGCGGTTGGCAGTTCGCTGCCAACAGCATACACAGCCCCTATTTTGAGACCATCGGTTATCGGGATGGCGTACCAATGGGTGGCGAACTGTCCAGACAAAAAGAGGCGCGCGCGCCATCGTTTATGGTTCAGGCGATGAAAGATCCTGATGCAGCTAATCTCGATCAGGTACAGATTATTAAAGGCTGGATTGATGCCGATGGGATGACGCATGAACAGATTTACTATGTGGCCCTCTCTGACAACCGTCAGATTGATCCAGCAACAGGCCAGCCCGAACTGGTCGGCAGCACCGTTGACCTCGAGACCGTCTCCTTTTCGAACACGATCGGCGCCGTACAGCTGAGTGCGCAATGGACCGACCCCGAATTTGATGCCTCGCAGGCCGCTTTTTATTACGCTAGAGCCATCGAAATTCCTCGCCCACGATGGAGTGAGTACGACCGAAAATACTTTGGTGGCGACTTTGGTAAGGCACCAAGCACTGTGCAAGATCGAGCCTACTCTTCGCCCATTTGGTATCGCCCTGAGTGATCAGACGAACAAGCTAGAAAAGAGGCAGAAATCGGCGATAATACTGGACCAAATCATGACGGTCGCAATGAAAATTAATCACTGATATGGTGTGTTTAACAAATAATTGAGGTGGTGAAATCACCGCCTTGATAACACAGTAGGTATGACATCAGCATCATCACTTTGGGGGGCGCGGCCAGTGGTCGGGCGAGGTGAATAACGTGAAACCAACTGATCTAAGAGACCCGGAATATTTCCATAAAGTGGTCGATTGTCAGTATGCCTGTCCTGCGCATACACCAGTTCCTGAATATATCCGTCTCATTGCTCAAGAACGCTATGACGATGCGTACATGGTGAATTGGGAATCCAATGTATTCCCGGGCATTTTGGGGCGCACCTGCGATAGACCCTGTGAACCCGCTTGCCGTCGTGGGCGCGTCGAAGAAGAGCCTGTGGCAATTTGCAGGCTCAAGCGGGTGGCAGCAGATAATAAAGGCTCTATTGCCGATCGCCTTCCCAGCATCCCAAGACAAAAAAATGGTAAGCGGATTGCCCTCATCGGAGGTGGTCCCGCCTCGTTAACCGTCGCACGTGATCTGGCACCACTAGGCTACCAATTAGATCTTTATGACAGCCAGCCCGCTGGTGGTGGCTTTATGCGCAGTCAGATTCCCTCTTTTCGCCTGCCACCAGAGGTACTCGACGAAGAGGTCGACTACGTCCTAGACATGGGTATTCAGTCGCACTTCGATACCTATGTAGAAAGCCTCAAATCCATTATTGATAAAGGATACGACGCCATCTTTGTTGGCACCGGCGCTCCTCGCGGCAGCGATCTGGATCTACCTGGTCGACAAGCATGTGAAAAACAGATCCACGTGGGTATCGAATGGCTTGGGTCAGTCGCCTTCGATCACATTCAAAAAGTGGGAAAGCGAGTCCTGGTACTGGGCGGGGGCAATACGGCGATGGACTGCTGTCGAACAGCTCGCAGACTTGGTGGAGAGGACGTCAAAGTGGTGGTGCGCTCAGAGTTTGCGCGCATGAAGGCATCGCCTTGGGAAATTGAGGATGCTCAGGAAGAAGACATCCCAATACTCAACAATCATGTGCCGAGAGAGTTTGTCCACGAAAATGGCAAGTTAACCGGCATGCGCTTTGACAAGGTGGATGTGGTTTACGATTCGTCAGGCAAACGCAACCTTGTCCCTACGGGCGAAGAGATCTTTTTCGCTGCCGATGAGGTTCTTATTGCCATTGGCCAGGACAACGCATTCCCGTGGATTGAGCGCGATCTCGGCATCGAGTTTGGCAAATGGGACATGCCTCATGTCGATAAGCGCACATTCCAATCGAGCAACCCCAAAGTATTCTTTGGTGGAGACGCCGCTTTTGGCCCCGAAAATATCATTACCGCAGTAGCGCACGGACACCAGGCTGCGGTTTCCATAGACCTTTTTCTCTCGGGTAAATCGACACAACAACGCCCGGCTCCCGGCGTGAATTTAATCAGCCAAAAAATGGGCGTACACGAGTGGAGCTACGACAATCTTGTCACCGTCGACCTCCGCGAAAAAGTGCCCCACGTGGACAAGGTCACTGCGCTAAAAGATCGTAAAGTCGAAGTAGAACTCGGATTTGATATTAACGCCGCTTACCGCGAAGCTGAGCGATGCCTTAATTGCGATGTGCAGACCGTATTTGACGGCGCAAAGTGCATTGAGTGCGACGGCTGCACCGATATCTGTCCTACTGATTGCATCAATTTCATCGATAACGCCGATGAGGTTGCGTTGCGCCGAACGCTTCGCGCTCCAGCCAATGACACCACTCAAGATCTTTATGTCTCGGGCGCGCTGGCACAAACACAGCGGGTCATGGTGAAGGACGAAAATGTTTGTCTGCACTGTGGTTTATGCGCAGAACGTTGCCCTACTGGCGCTTGGGACATGCAGCGGTTCCTGTACTCGGTGACAAAGGCGGGCTAACCATGCAACCTAAAGAATCGATTAATGACTTCGTTATCAAGTTTGCCAACGTTAACGGTACCGGATCAGCAAGCGCCAATGGCATGTTTGCAAAAGCCATCTTCCGAATGGGAATCCCCGTAAGTCCCCGGAATATCTTCCCATCTAATATTCAGGGACTACCAACGTGGTACGAAGTCCGGGTCAGTCAAGATGGTTATCTTGGCCGGCGTGGCGGCATCGACATGATGATCAGTGTCAATCCACAAAGCTTTGCTAAGGATGTTTCTGAAGTAGAGCCCGGTGGCTATATGCTCTACGACACCACCAAACCACTGGACCTGCGCCACGTCCGCAGAGATGTAAATTACCTTGGCATACCACTGACCGAAATGTGCTTACGCGAGTACACCGATTCTCGCCAAAGACAACTCTTTAAAAATGTGATCTATGTAGGTGCTTTAGCAGCACTCCTTAATATCGATTTCGCCATATTGAAAGATCTTGTTCGCGAACAGTTCAAAGGAAAAGAAAAACTGATTACCCCCAACATCCATGCCTTGGAATTGGGACATCAATACGCTTCCACCCACTTTACTTGCCCGCTGGGTATTCATCTCAAAGCCGGAGAGCAAACACCCAAGCACATAGAGGAATTCGATCAAATTCTCATGGATGGCAACACCGCGACGGCGTTGGGCGCTGTTTATGCGGGCGCAACGGTGGCGGCTTGGTATCCCATTACACCCTCGACATCGGTTGTCGATGCGTTCGAAAAATATTGCCGTCGACTGAGAATTGATCCGGGAACAGGCAAGAAAAACTACGCCATTGTGCAAGCCGAAGACGAGCTCTCAGCCATGGGAATGGTGATCGGTGCCAACTGGAATGGGGCTCGCGCCTTTACGGCAACCAGCGGCCCGGGCCTCTCATTGATGAGCGAATTCTTGGGTCTCGCCTACTTTGCTGAGGTACCTGCGGTGCTCGTCGATGTGCAGCGCGCCGGCCCCTCTACCGGCATGCCAACACGCACCCAACAGTCAGACATATTTGCCGCGGCGTACGCCTCACACGGTGATACCAAGCACGTGTTGCTGTTTCCAGCCACGCCGGCCGAATGCTTCAGCATGACGGTAGAAGCTTTTGATCTAGCCGAACGATTGCAAACGCCTGTCATCATGATGAGCGATTTAGATCTTGGTATGAACGAGTGGATGTCACCGCCTTTGGAATTCGACGACAGTTATCGTTATGACCGGGGAAAGGTGCTGACCGGCGAAGAACTCGATGCAATGACCGAGCGCTTTGGGCGTTACTTGGACGTGGATGGCGATGGCATCCCTTACCGGACTTATCCAGGAGCACATCCGACCAAGGGCGCTTACTTCACTCGAGGCAGCTCGAGAGACGAGTATGCCGCTTACACCGAGGACGGTGACGTCTATGTGCGCAACATGGACCGGCTGTTGCAAAAATTTGAAACAGCGAAATCACTGGTTCCCGAGGCCAAGATTAAAATGGCAGAAGCGCCCACCAAAGAAGCGCTGCTGTTCTTTGGGACTACCGCTTCGCCAGCCTATGAAGCACTGGAGATGTTAGAAAAAGAAAACATTCATCTCGACACCCTACGGCTACGATCGTTTCCCTTTACACGAGAAGTCGAAGACTTTATTGAGGCGCACGATCGTATCTTTGTCATTGAGCAAAACAGAGACGGCCAGATGCGTCGCCTACTGCTCAATGAAACCAACGTTGAAGCTAACGCCAAGCTTGTCTCAGTGGTGGAATACGATGGGCTCCCAGTGACGGCGCGAAAAATTGCTACCGTGATCCGAGGACATTTGGGTGTCAGCAACGTCACTTCATTGGTGTCAAAGGAAAAGGAAACTGCCTAATGACTTACGCTAAACCCGCTTTTCGTCATCCCGAATCCAAGACCAATGAGGTCGGCTGCACCCGCCGCGATTATGAAGGTGGTCTGTCGACGCTCTGCGCCGGGTGCGGTCATGACTCTATCAGCGCTGCGATTATTGACGCTTGCTTTGAGCTCTCGATTGAACCACACCAAGTTGCCAAGCTCTCGGGCATCGGCTGCTCATCGAAAACGCCCGCTTATTTTCTCAGTGGCTCACACAGCTTTAATAGCGTGCACGGCCGAATGCCCTCAGTGGCCACAGGCGCCAATGTTGCCAATCGAGACCTCATCTATATCGGCGTCTCTGGAGATGGTGATACCGCCTCAATTGGCATGGGTCAGTTTGCGCACGTTATGCGCCGCAATCTCAACATGACCTATATCGTCGAGAATAACGGCTGCTATGGCCTCACCAAAGGGCAAGATTCTGCCACCATGGATACCGACTCTGTCAGTAAAAAGGGCGATATTAACCCCTACATGCCGATCGACTTAGTGCGTCTAGGTATCGAAGTCGGGGCAACCTTTGTGGGCCGCAGCTTCTCGGGTGACAAAGAGCAACTGGTCCCGCTCATTAAAGCCGCACTCAGCCATCGTGGATTCGCTTTACTGGATGTCATTTCGCCCTGCGTCACTTTCAATAACCACCAAGGCTCAACCAAGAGCTACGCTAATTTCCGCGAGCATAATGAAGCGATGCCTGTCGATTTTATACCACGCCGGGAAGCAATCACTACCAGCTATGACGCCGGAGTGGTCAAGGAGGTCTGCTTACATGACGGGTCGGTGCTGCGCCTGCAAAAAGTAAACAACGAGTACAATATTGAAGACGCTCAATCTGCATTGGATGCGATTGCGCATCACACCAAGCAGGATCGCATCTTGACCGGATTACTCTACATTAATCGTGACAGCGAAGAGCTCCATGATGTACTGCAAACCGCTTCGAAGCCGCTCAACACCATGACGCAGCGAGACCTATGCCCAGGCTCTCGTTTCCTCGACTCTATTAACGCCGGGCTACGCTAAGCCTCGCGCGAGGCGCTGACAGACCTGCCGTTATGGTGCTGATAACCAAACCTTCCCTGTGCGGCTTTGTCCGCCCACCGCGCCGCCTTGCACGTCCACTGGGTCTCACTGCAACGCCGGGCATGTTGGGCACTGATTTCTAGTACATCGACGCCCGCCTCCAGCAGCATAGGCAACTGATCGGGCAGCAGATCCCCGACTACCTCTAGGTGCCCCTTAAAGCCAATCTGTCGAAGCTGCCGGGCGAGCGTAAAAACCCGACCGTCCGAGAAATTAGCCACGACTAATGCAATGACAGGCTCTGCTAGCCAGGCGTCCAACATCGATAGTGAGGTCACCTCAGAGACCTGCTTTTCGGCGCGCTGAGCACTCTCTTCTTCCACCGCCATAAAGTGGCCGCTGTGATCGACCCTGACGGTATCCATCGCATCACTCATCGCGAAGAAACCGCAATGACATTGGGATTGCGGTGCAGTCCGCACTCTAATTTAGCCTGCCCTCGCCAACGCCCTGCCCTCACATCCTCTCCTCGCCCCACTCGCGAAGTACACGGCTCACAACCAATTGATGGATAACCTTTACTCGCGAGAGGATGTCGCGGTAGCTGATGCTGAGCTTGGTAGGACTCTATGCGGTCTGCACTCCAATCAGCCAGCGGGTTAAATTTCCAAACGTGATAGATATCATCCCACTCAATGCGCGCGAGCTGCGCACGGTCAGCGGAGTGGAATTGCTTTTGTCCGGTAATCCAGCCGGCATAAGGCTTCAGTGCGCGTTTTAGCACCTGCACCTTTCTGACCGCACAACATCGGTCCGGGTCTATTTGATGTAGCGTACCCGCATCGTCGTAGCGCTTTTCAGACAGCGGATCAATGCCAATGGTTTTGGCACCCCGCAGCCCCAAACGCTTAATCAGCTCGTCACGGTAGACGAGGGTCTCAGGAAAATGAAAGCCGGTGTCGAGAAACACCACGCGGCTCTCCGGACGCAATGCGGCGACTAAATGCAGTAGTACGGCGCTCTCTGCGCCAAAACTGGACACCACTGCGAGTTCACCAAATGGCGTTCGCTGGGCGAGTAATCGGTCCAAAAAAGCTTCCGTGTCCAGTAGTTCGAGCGCATCAGATGCGGCGCTCACAGCCAATACATCGGCGGGGGCTGCAGCAACCGTATTAAGCGGCATCACTCACCTCATAAAGCGCAATGCGAAAGGGCTCAGTACCCAATCTTTCTACCGAGGTCGCAAACGTCTCCGCTGGCGACAAGCGCAGGGCAAGATAGGTATCCAACAGACGATCCAGCGCCAGCACCAAATCGTCTTCACTGAAACCAGGCCCCATTTTGTCGCCCAGTTTTGCCGCTAACCCGCCACGCCCGCCAAGCGTTAGCTGGTAGTTTTCAACGCCGGCCTTATCGAGGCCTAAAATACCAATGTCACCGATATGATGATGACCGCAGGCATTGATACAGCCGGATATTTTAATCTTCATGGGACCCAGAGTGCGTTCCCTTGCTCGATACCGCAGCGATAACCGTTGCGCAATCGGTATCGAGCGCGCAGTCGCTAATGCGCAATAATCCATGCCGGGACACGCAATCAGGTCTGATACCAAACCAATATTCGCCGTCGCCAATTGAGTGGCACACAGGCGCTGATAAACAGCGGGCAAGTCTGCCTGTGCAATGTGAGGCAGCACAATATTTTGTTCATGACTGACACGTAGCTCGCTGAATCCATACTGTTCAGCGATATCCGCCAAGCATCGCATCTGTTCGGCACTCGCATCGCCCGGTGTTTTACCGTGTGCTTTCAAACTCACGGTAACGGAGGCGTAACACTCGTGCTTATGTGGGTTGACGTTGCGCTCTACCCAAGATCGAAATGCGGGCACTGTATCAATCTGCTCGAGATAGGGCTCGATACTCCGCTCGGGAAAAGCAGGCACCACAAAGTGATCCATGATGTCATGTAACGGCCTCAAATCGCTTGCAGTAAAGGCAGCAGTGACACTGGGTAGCGCCTCTTCCACTGCGGCCTTAAACGCCTCGACCCCCATGGCCTGCAGCAGAATCTTTATGCGCGCCTTGTATTTATTATCGCGACGTCCGGCCAGATTATAGACAGACAAAATAGCCTCTAGATGCGGCAGCAGCGCCTCTGTCGTGACACCACGGAACAATCGCTTGCCCACCACCGGGGTTCGTCCCAGCCCACCACCAACATAAATATCAAAGGCTATTTCCTCGCCCGACTGCACCAGTCTCAGACCAATATCATGCGCTTTGATCACCGCTCGATCGATCGACCCAGCGCTAATGGCAATCTTGAATTTACGGGGTAAAAATTGAAATTCAGGATGATCAGTAGACCACTGACGAATCCACTCGGCATAGGGCCGAGGATCGGTGACTTCGTCTAGCGCGGCACCCGCAAAATGATCAGTCGTCACATTGCGAATGGTATTTCCACTGGTCTGTATAGCGTGCATATCTGCCGTGGCGAGCGCTGCGAGAATATCAGGCGTATCGACCAGTAAAGGCCAATTAAATTGAATATTTTGCCGCGTTGTAAAATGCCCGTAGCCCCGGTCCCATCGCTCTGCAATATCTGCTAACACACGCATTTGCCGACTCGACAGGGTGCCGTAGGGTATCGCCACCCTGAGCATGTAAGCGTGCAACTGGAGGTAGAGCCCATTCATCAAGCGTAACGGCTTAAACTCCTCTTCCGTCAACGCACCTGAAAGACGTCGCGCCACCTGATCTCGAAACTGAGCCACTCGCTCTCTCACAAAATCTTCATCAAAGGCGCTATAGCGGTACATTAGGCTCGCCTGATCAGGCTGACATCACGCAGGGCCGTCTGCTGACCCGCGCCGGGCACAACAGTCACTACCTTGGCGGCATGTTTCGGCGCCTCTCGTACGGGCACCAGAAACACGCCAGACACGTCTAATATGGACACGTTATTCGTCGATTGATGCTCCTCCCCACTGGCGCGATAAAACGTAACCGCATCCATCACGTTACTCACCCACTGTTGGTGATAGCCTAGGTACAGTAGGTCTCCAGTGGTGAGGCGATTGCAGATGTTATAGCGGTGCATCAGCGCCTTCCTCATTGCCAGCGATCGCGTAAGGCGCTATCGCTGCTGCCCGTATTGACTCTCTGTAGTGCGTGGGTTGTCGTATTTCACCTGACGACCCAATGGCGACGAGGTAAACGCCCAAAACCACTAATTCATCATCAATAGTTTTCGCCATTTCGGACGCCACATCAGTAGAGTGAAACGTTACTGCGTCTCCTATTTTTCTCACCCACTGTTGCTCATTTCCCCAAAAAACCACTTCGCCGGTAGTCAAGCGATTGGCGGTAATCACAACAGGCGGCTTAATACGAGGCATAGTGCGCTACATCCCGTGTATCCACCAAACGGCTTGGTACGCGTAAATCACTGGCACCGGCTGCGCCGGCAATACCCACTAAAATGATTAGCGGTCCCTCAAAATGCTGCGCCTGCAGCGCATCAACAAACTCACCTAAATGGCTAACAAAGGCGCGCTGATCCGAACGGGAAATATTTTCAATACAGGTGACTGGCGTCATCGTATCTGCACCGTGCATGAGTAAACGCCCCTGCAGAAAAGCCGCTGTCCTGCGACCCATATAGACCGCTAATGTTTGATCCGTATCGACCAATTGCTGCCAATCGTGCTCCGCATACCCCTTGGCATCGTGAGCCGTGACAAAGGTAACGCGCGTGTTTCTCTCGCGCTGCGTCAGAGACACCTGCAGTGTCGCCGCAGCAGCGGCGGCAGCTGTCACGCCGGGAATGATCTGCGTTGCCACCCCAGCCGCTTTCAGTGCGCTCAACTCTTCGTCCAGCCGGCCAAACATGCCAGGGTCGCCCCCCTTAAGGCGCACCACTGCCTGACCTTGTGACGCCTCACGTAATAAATGCGCAGTGATCTCGGCCTGAGGCACTGATGCGCCAAACCCCTTCTTTCCCGCGCTAATAAATTTGGCTTCTTTTCTCGCCAGATCCAGAATGTGATCCCCTACCAATCGGTCATAGACGATCACGTCTGCCTCTTGTATCAACCGACGTGCCTTGACGGTGAGCAAATCGGGATCGCCAGGTCCTGCCCCAACGAATATCACGTTTCCCTCGGGAGCGACCAGTTGCTGATGCTGCGCTAATAGCGTTGACAAAGTGCTTTCTAAGGCGGCGGCTGACAGATCCGCCTGTTGCGCTGAGCGCTGGAAAAAATCAGTCCAAAACCGTCTACGAGGCAAGCCGGGTAACAACTGCCTGACACGATGGCGAAATCGTTGCGCGGCGCGCGCAACAGTGCCGAGATGGATCGGCAGCATCGATTCCACCTCCAATTTAATTTGTTGCGCCAACACTGGCGCTGTGCCTTCAGTACCGATCGCGACCACCACCGGATCCCGGTCGACTATGGCTGGCGTAATAAAGTCACAGGCATCCGGGCGGTCAACCACATTCACCCACACGCTCGCTTCACCGGCCAAGTGAGCGATCCGCGTATTGTCGTTGTCACATTCACTGGCGGCGTAGACTAAGCGAGCCGCCTTGAGGTCAGAGACATCGCACGCCCTCCTCTCAAGCTGTAGCCGACGCTCGCGGCACCACTGCAACATGACAGGCGTGGGCTGGTCACTAAACAAAACGACGTCTGCTGCAGTTTTCAGTAAAGCGCGACATTTCGCCTCAGCAAGCTGGCCGCTGCCGACAACAATCGCCCGACACCGTCGAGTCGATACAAATAAAGGTAAGTAATCCATGGGGCGCGAGCCTATACCCGCCCGCCTCACAAAGAAAATATTTTTAAATAATGGTTTTATAACCGAATTAATAGAAAAATATTTCTTATAAATGTCATAATTAAGTATATTTTCTTTATTTGGCCCAAGGTGCTGAAATGAAGTTTGATTACATCGATAAAGTCTTACTCTCGCTATTACAGCGTGACTGCACGCTATCGTTAGACCAGCTTGCCGAGCGAACAGGGTCTAGCAAAACTCCGATATGGAATCGCCTGAAAAAATTAAAGCAACGTGGCGTCATCCGCCAAGAAGTAGCCCTATGCGACCCCGACGCGCTTGGTCTAGCGGCCTGTTTTTTTGTGCTGATACAGACCAGTGAGCACGATGCCGGTTGGCAACAACAGTTCCTCAGTGCGGTTCGCAACCGCAGCGAGGTCATGGAGGCGCATCGTCTGGCCGGTGATGTCGACTATATCCTCAAAGTCAGAGTTGCTGACGCCAGAGCCTACGACCAGTTTTATCAGAGCCTCATTGCCGACGTGAAGATTTTTAAAGTCACCGCGTTGCTGTCAATGGAAGAAGTGAAATACACCACTGCGATGACCATCGCCAATGACGCTGCACAGTAAGTTGATGAGGTGGGCGAGTCACCTTCGGACTGCGCGGCGGGGCATCACGCCTCGGATTCAGGCTCCTCACCACGAAGGCTGACTAGAAAAACCCTAAAATAAATCGCCATCGACCACAGCGTGAGCACGACTGCTATCCCCAGCAATACGAGGCCTAATAATCGAAAATATTCGCCCGCCGGCTCAGAGGGATACCACAGTAAGATCGGAATAGCAGTCATTTGAAACCCGGTCTTAAACTTCGCCAAAGAGGTGACTGCCAACGACGCCCGCTCGCCCGCCTGTGCCATCCACTCCCGCAAAGCGCTCACCACAATCTCACGGCCGATCACCACCATTGCCGCCAGGGTAATAAAGGCACTGTCCATTCGGTGGAGCAACAAAATCAGTGCCACCGACACCAATAGTTTGTCGGCAACAGGATCCAGAAAAGCACCAAAGTCGGAGGTCTGACCCAGTTTGCGTGCAAGCCACCCATCAAGCCAGTCGGTAATACTGGCAACGATAAACACCAACGCCGCACCCACTGTCGATATCGGCTGAGGCAAATAATAAAAGACAACCATTAGTGGTATCGCTAGCACGCGCAGAGCCGTCAGCAAATTGGGTAGATTCAGCGGCACACATTACTCCCGGTCGACAGGTCTCAATTTTGACACAGCGTGCCGTGTTCGTGTGGGTCAATCATTGACCGTATGCAGGTGCTCATAAATAGTCCTTGCAATGGTCGCACTGATCCCCTTAATTTTAGCCAACTCTTCGATGCCTGCGTTCTCAATCGCCTTGGCGCTGCCAAAATGGCGCAGTAGATCGCGCCGACGCTTGGCACCGACGCCGGGAATCTCCTCTAAAACGGACTGCTTTCTCGCCTTCGCGCGGCGGCCGCGGTGACCGCTGATAGCGAACCGATGCGCCTCATCTCGAATCTGCTGTATTAGGTGCAAACCCGGGTGATCACCCCGTAAACGCATTTCCGCCCCAGAATCTGCATCGATGAGCGTCTCAAAACCCGCTTTCCGGGTGGTTCCCTTGGCCACACCAATCACTTTAACACTGCTAATGTCATAGGTCGCCAAGACCTGGCGAGCTTGACTCACCTGCCCCTTCCCGCCGTCAATAAATAAAATATCAGGGAGTTGCCCCTCGCCGTTGGCCAAACGCTTGTATCGGCGCTCCAGCGCCTGCTGCATCGCAGCATAATCATCACCCGGCGCAATATCCTCAATATTGAACTTACGATAATCCGATTTGCGGGCGCCATTGCCATCAAATACGACACAAGATGCGACGGTCGCTTCACCAGAGCTATGGCTGATATCAAAACACTCCATGCGCACAGGAATGCTCTCCAGATCTAGTGCTCTGCGAAGCGACTCTAGTCGACCAGCCATCGTTTGCTTTCCGGCTAAAAACGATCTCAAATTCGTTTGCGCAGTTTGCACCGCCATCTGCAACCAGCGTGCACGCGCATCACGGACACTATGCTTAATGGACACCTTGCGGCCAGAGTCGGCTGCCAGCGTCTCTTCGAGCAAATTTTGATCATCGATGGGGTCACTGAGGACAATTTCCTGAGGAACTTGCTGCTGACTAGACAGATAAAACTGAGGCAAGAAGGCCTCTAATATAGCGGCGGGCGACTCATCCAGTCGAATATTAGGGTAGTAGCTACGACTTCCTAGTACCCTAGCCTCACGGACGAAAAGAACTTGTATACAGGCGTGGCCATGCTCAGTAAAAACGGCCATCAGATCCAAATCACCTCGCGTACCCTCGATACTCTGAGTGGACTGTACATTTTGCAATTGGGTGATTTGATCGCGTAAATCCGCAGCGTCCTCGTATGCCAATGCCGCGGCGGCAGTCTCCATTTCATCTGCCAAACGTGACATCAGCTCATGTGATTGACCGTTCAAAAATAATGTCGATTTCTCAACCTGCTCTTGGTAATCCTGATCGGACACCAGGCCGACACAGGGTCCCGAGCACCGCCCGATCTGATATTGCAAACAAGGACGAGAGCGATTGCGAAAATAGCTATCGCGACACTGACGCACCTTGAAGACTTTTTGCATCAGATGCAGCGTCGATCGCACTGCACCGGAGCTTGGATAGGGCCCAAAGTAGGTGCCCTTTCGCCGTTTAGCGCCGCGATGAAAGCTTAAACGCGGCCAACGATCGTCAGAAGACAGGTAAATATAAGGGTAGGACTTATCGTCTTTTAGCAAGATATTGTAGGGGGGGCGAGACTGCTTAATGAGATTGTGCTCGAGCAGTAACGCATCTCGCTCGGTGCTGGTGACGGTCACCTCAATGTTGGCTATCTTGGCGACTAGTGCCATCGTTTTTTTCGACAAGCCCGACGGGCGAAAGTAACTCGTCACGCGACTTTTCAGGTTTTTAGCTTTGCCAACGTAGAGCAGACCTCCCTCCCGATCAAACATTTGGTAAACCCCGGGGCGAGAGGTCAGCTGCGCGAGGTAAGACTCTGCATCAAAATCACTCATCAGGACGCAACAGGCTCGGGGAGACCCAGTACCCGCGGCTCCATTTCTAGGGTCACACCGAAAGCGCCTTCGACGCTGGCAACGATCTCGGTCGCCAAGGCAAGCCAAGGCTCCGCGGTCTGCGCACCACAGCCGACCAAAACCAGCGCATGCGCCTCTGACACTTTCACGCCCTGCTTTTCAACGCCTCGCCAGCCCAACTGGTCAATCAACCAAGCAGCCGAGACCTTCACGTCTCCTTCAGGCCCCGCAAAGAGCGGCATGCCCAATACAGTTTGACGCAGCCTGTCGCCCTCTTCCTGAGAGAGAATAGGATTCTTAAAGAAACTGCCGACATTAGGGGTAACAACTGGATCAGGTAGCTTTTCCTGCCGCAACGACATCACGCAGGCCAAGACGGCGTCGTGAGTGGGGTCAGCCACCTGCAATCGCTCTTTCAAGGCCGGATACTCGAGGCAGACCGGCGCTGCTCTATCGAGCTGAAAATCCACCGCCGTGATGATCCACTGCGCCCCTTCCTCGTGCTTAAAACAGCTGTTACGGTAGCGAAACTGACAGGATTCTGGGGACAGTACTGTGGTCGCTAACGTCTCACGATGAATCACGTGCACGGCACGAATGAACTGCGCGACCTCCACACCATAAGCACCAATATTCTGAATCGGTGCTGCACCGACCGACCCGGGAATCAGGGCCAAATTAGCGAGACCATGCAGCCCATGATGGTGGCACCACAGGACTAATTCATGCCAATTCTCACCCGCACCAATGCGCAAAACGACTCGACTACCATCATCAGCACGAAGCTCGCGCCCCTTGATGTTCATCAGCAGCACCGTGCCGGGCTGCACGGGATGCAGCACGACGTTGCTCCCACCCCCGAGCACCGTCATTGACCCAAACGGCCGGGCATCGATGAGTGCTTGCTCGAGTTGCGCCTCATGAGTGATGGTAACAACGCGATCGGCTTGCGCGGTTAGCCCAAGTGTATTGTGTCCCGAGAGGTTCCCGCCATCCAAAACTGAATCACTCACCATCCGTTAATAACTGCTGAATGACGTCGAGGTCTTCTTGAGTATCTACTCCTATCGGCGCCCTCTCCGGTGCCAGTTCGACCTGAATGTGGGCGTCATGCGCTAAAGCTCTCAACTGTTCTAGTGACTCACTTTGCTCAATGGACGCCGGAGGCCAACTCACAAAACGCAGTAAAAAATGAGCACGATAAGCATATAGCCCTATATGACGATGACTCACGGCGGCCACGCTATCATCGCGCCGACTCGGAATCGCGGCACGGGAAAAGTACAGCGCGCGCCCCGTCTCGCTGACAACCACCTTGACCACCGACGCCTTGTCGGCTTCTTCGATTGCGAGCGGCTCCATTAGGGTCGCCATGTCGGCATTGGACTGCTCGGACAACATCGCCGCCACTCGCTGAATATTAGCGACAGGCATCAGGGGCTCGTCCCCCTGTAAGTTTACAATAATCGAATCGTCAGCGAGGGATAGCTGTTGAACCACCTCAGCTAATCGGTCGGTTCCTGAGGTATGCGCCGTGTCTGTCATCAGCACCTCTGCACCGCGTCCCACCATCTCATCACGAATGCGAGCATCGTCAGTTGCAATGCAAACACGAGCCGCACCGGCGCGCATCGCTTGCTCCCAGACCCACGCTATCATCGGCTTATCGTTAATGCGTAGCAATGCCTTACCCGGTAGTCGAGTCGAACCATATCGAGCCGGAATAACAACTGTAAACATAAGGATCCTAGACCTGCATCAGCGTCGGCAATTTATCGTGTAATCCTGCCAGTAACGCGGCCGGCAGTTGCACCTCGATCTCCACCACCCACAGTCTACTATCGATCGACCCACTGAGCTTTATCGCATCCTTCGGGGTAATCAAGATCATCTCCGCTTCAAGGCGTTCAAGGTGCTGCGGCCGAATGATGTCGTGGTCTGGCAAGGACAGCGTATTAACCGTCAGTCCTTGGGTAGTGAGCATGTGAAAAAATTGCTCAGGCTGCCCCAGCGCAGTGATGGCCGCGAGCGTTTGATCACCCCACTGCGACAGACAATCTGACCATAATACGAGACGACCCGATGCGAGGTGACGCGCCCCAGTAATCTGATACTCAAAGCCTCGATTGGCGTCACCACTATTGCGCTCCAATATCCAGTCCACTTCAGTCAGTCGCTCCCGCGGCTCCCGCAGCGGTCCTGCTGGCAACAGCCGACCATTACCCAAGCCTCTTTGCGCGTCGAGCACCACAATCTCTAAGTCTCTTGGCAGCTGATAATGCTGCAGTCCATCATCTGATAGCACAATATCAACCGCGTTATCGTGAATGAGCAGATCGAGCGCCTGGCGCCGATCTCGCCCTATCACAACGGGCACATCTAGCGCTCGCTTAATCAGCAGTGGCTCATCACCGACGCATGCAGAGTCGTCACTCGATACCACCTGACGCGCTTCGCCGGAGGTCTGACTGCGATAGCCGCGGCTAATAACCCCGACTCGATAACCACAGTGTCGCAACCAACGGCCCAATGCGATCAGCACCGGGGTTTTACCGGTTCCCCCGACGGTCAATCCACCTATGACAATGACCATGACACCGTCAGGCGTTGCTCCTTTCTCCGGTGATTGATCACGACGCCGCTTTACCGCCCACCGGACTAGCAGCGATAGCGGCAGCAGACACCAGGATAAAACGCTGTTGCGATACCAAATAGCGTTGAGGCCCCGCTCCACTACACCGCGTAAAGCGGTCATAAGGCCGCAAATCCCTGCCGATAAAGATCTGCATACAGTCCATCATTGCTGATTAGATCGCTGTGTGCACCGGTCGCTACAATGCGTCCCTCGTCCATCACCACAATCATGTCGGCACGCTCTACCGTAGACAGGCGGTGCGCAATCACTAAGGTGGTACGACCGGCCGAGGCGCGCTCCAGAGACGCCTGAATCCCGGCCTCCGACTCGTTATCGAGCGCGGACGTGGCTTCATCCAAGACTAATATCGGGGCATCTTTCAGTACTGCTCGCGCAATCGCCAGTCGCTGTCGCTGCCCACCCGATAAGCCACCGCCACCATCGCCCAAAACAGTGTCGATGCCCTGTGGGAGCGCCTCCACAAACACACTTGCATGCGCTGCCTCCAAGGCTAACTGAATCGCCTCATCGGTGACTGCATCGCCCTGGCCAAAAGCAATATTGGCTCGAATCGTATCGCTAAAAAGCACTACTCGCTGAGATACCAGCGCAAACTGCTGACGATAATCTGCCAGTTTAAACGCTTCTATCGGCTGACCGTCGAGCCGTATTTGTCCTGTAGTGGGTGCATAAAAACGACTCAGTAGCTGAATCAAGCTGGTTTTTCCTGCGCCTGAGCGGCCCACAAACGCCACCATTGCGCCTGCCGGGATATGAAGGTTGACCTCATTTAGCACACTGCGATCTGACTCAGGATAAGCGAAGCTCACCTGGTTGAACTCGATATCACCGCTCGCACGCGCCAAGGATAACGTCCCGTTATCTGCCTCGGGCTCAGTATCGATCTGAGCAAAAAGATCCTCGGCAGCCGCAAGGCCTCGCTGAATAATACTCTGCACATTTGTCAGGGTCCGAATGGGCTTACCCAGCTGCGTCGCTGCTGCGATAAAAGCGACTAAGGAGCCAGGTGAAAACCCACTGAGAATGATCGGATCAAGGGCAACCCAAAACAGTGCACCCAGCGCGATCGCCAATAAAATTTGTGCTATCGGAGTAGAAATTGCCTGAACAAAGGCAAGCTTCAGACTCTGTATCCGGTTGACCTGACTGGCCTGAATAAAGCGCTGGTTCTGCTGTTCAGTGGCAGCAAACATTCTGATTTCTTCAAAGGCATTCATGGTCTCGGTGCTCAGTTGCGTCACTTCACCCATTGACTCCTGAATGCGGCGACTATAACGCCTGAAATGACGGCCCACTATCACTACGACGCCGGCAAGCAGCGGTGCGATAGCAAAGAACACCATGGTCAACTTCCAATTCAAATAAAGCATGTAAGCAATTAGCGCGATCACCGTCAGACCATCTCTCAGTATCGTTTTCAGCGCGTCGGAAGATGCGCCACTGACTTGCTCAACATTAAAAGTGAGCTTAGAAACGAGTTCTCCATGGGTATGGCGATCCATATACTGCTTCGGCGCGCGGATCAGCGCACCGAACACCTCTACACGCAGATAGTGCACAACGCCTCTGGCAACAATGTTCATAAAGTAGTTGCCGAAAAAGTAGCCACTCGCGCGCAGCAGCGACAACGCGATCGCGGCGACGGGCACAGCAATACGCGCATATTCAACCGCACCTTTATCACCTTGCGGCCACATCCAGTGAGCCGCTTGCGACACGAACCCAATCCCTATTTGAGGCGCATCGCCGAGAGAATCGAGGAGGAATTGGGTCAGGTCGGCGAGTAAGACATTGGCGAGAGAATACGCCAGAAAGCCGATGATACTGAGCACGAATACGCCCGTGTACTGCGTCACATAGGCCAGCAGACGCCGGTAGAGTGCCCAATCATTTTCTTTGCCTGCTGAGGTCTTCACGCATACTCCCAATTACGGCTTAACGTTAGTCGCCGTGGCCAGACGCAAGCGATTCAATTGTCTCGCCACGTCTATCACAAACACCACAAACTGATGTGGGGTCATTGCGCCAGCCAACAAGACCATAGAAATGTCCGTATTGCCACCCAGTCATATCTATAGCACACACTGATGCGGCTCAGCATCGCCGGAAATAGGCTTATCGTTCAATGACATATTACCGGCTGCATCACTGTTTAAATCGATGATTTGCTTTGTGAAAGCCGCCCAATTTTTCCGCTCTGGTCACCCACCACTACCGCAGCGAGGGCTCAGAATTGTATCGAGCGCACAGCTGGGATGCTCACATCACACTAGGGCAAAGCCAACCAATAGGGCGACCAGCGAGACCGCTGGCGCGCTGGCGCTGCGCCAGCCCCCTGATCAAGTCGCAGGACTAATGCACCATCAGTGGCAGTATTTAAGACAACCGCCTCTCCTGCCTGCGCTATTCGCATTAACACCTCTTTATGAGGATGACCGAAGGCATTGGCGAAACCGGCGCTGACCAGGGCCCAAGCGGGTCGCGCCCACTTTAACAACGCGTAACTCGTTGAGAATCGACTGCCATGATGCGCCACCACAAGGTGAGTGGCCGCTAATACGTCTCGCCAAAACAAAACTAACTCTCTTTCTCTAGTCGATGACATATCGCCGAGCACGAGCACCCGAGTCTCGGCCGTACTGATCAAGAGCGCACACGATTCGTCGTTGCGACTCAATTCGTCTTGCCCGGTGCCATTCAGGATAAGAAATTCGACCGACTCCCAGCGCCACCGCTCGCCATTGCGACACGGTTCGCCAGCGAAGCCCAGATGACGCCCGATAGGAATATGATGCCGTATCACCTCCAGCCCACCGCTATGATCGCGATCACCGTGACTGATAATGACGGTATCGAGTGCATCGATACCGCTAAGCCTTAAATAAGGTAGCAGGACTTTGTCAGCCTGCGTGAGCTGATCCGGTCTCCCATCCCCCGTGTCATAGAGCAAGCTGCGATCTCTCGACTGCACCAACACAGCCAGACCTTGTCCGACATCGAGCACTGTCAGTGTGACACCTTCACCTGCCTCATTAACGTCAATCACACTCAGTGCAGTGGCCAACAGCAGCACCATGGCGCATCGAGGGTAATGAGCCCATAGCCCGATCGCCAACACGCCCATCGCAAACCCAATCCAACCCAGGCCACTCTGAATCACACCGATCGACCGACAATAGGAGAGCACGATAGCAAGACCAGGTGCTAAGGATTCCCAGGTGACTCGACAGATCCACCACAGTTGCTCCGCGATAGACGGCAACCACTCTGACAGAACAAGCCCGATCAACCCCAGCGGCACCATCACCATCGTCACCAGTGGGACTAACACTAGGTTGGTCGCAACGCCTAACCAGCTGGCCTCACCGAACCAAAAAAGCGTCAGTGGCGTCATAAACAGCACCATTTGCACTTGCAAGGCAGCCAAGCCGAAGATTCCTCGATTCCCTCGCAACCCACAGACCAGCAGCCACGTCGCAGAGGCACTTAGCCAGAAGCTAGCGCCCAATAACACGCGAGGGTTCCACAGCACCATCGCGACCAAGGTGAGCAACAACGCCCTATGACTCCGCGTTGACCACCCGAGAATTGTGGGTACCTGCGTCATCGCGAGCATTAAGTAAGCCCGGGTGACCGGCAATGTGGCACCGACCAACATCGCATAAACGCCCGTGATCAGGAGCACGGCAATGGCAATAAAGCGGCCTCGACCGCACTCGCCGCGGAAGGTGAATAATCGACGCGGCAATCCCAAGATCAGCTGACACATTGCCGCCAATAAACCAATATGTAATCCGCTGATGACAAGAATATGAACAACGCCTAGGTGACGAAAATCGCGCCAACCGTCACGATCAATGGCTCGGGCATCGCCCAATACCAGTGCGCGCAAAATAACCCAGCCTTCCCCTACCCTCTCAGACCATGCCGCTAATCTTCTCGACCTAAATTGATGGAGAAGACTGGGCTCCTCCAGTATTTGCCACTCGCCTTTCAAACTCCCGCTCGCATCGACACTACGGCTGGCAAATCGAGCCTGATCAGGCAAGCTTCCCGGGTTCCATTGACTGGGTAATGGTTTCAACTGAACAAGGCCCGTTACGGTGGTGCCGTAACGCATCGCCTTGTGCCGCTCTTTGTTCGTCAAGTACTGACGGACCCATAACCGCTGGGGCCCCTGACAACGCGACTCACCGACAACCACGCGATCTAGCTCGGCACTCACTTGCCACTGGTCCGCCATCAATTGCTGCCAGCGAGGCAGTGTTGCGATGCGACCGATGATCGTTTGCTCTTGTCGAATGCAGGCTTCGGGCAGTCGTGCCTCGTGCCACATCACACCGTTTAATGCACCCAAGATCAGTCCGACCAGCCATGCAAACAAGGGGATCGTGCGGCAACGAGCAGCCGCGGGCATTAATATCGCTGCTCCTAATCCCCAGAGCGGCTCAGGCAGCACTAAACTCCCACCTGCGCCTAGCAGTAATGCCGCCAGATCTCGATCTCGCAGTGGCATCATCACCTGAGAACACTCACTGCAACGGCCAACAGAGGTCTCGCTAATCGTTTATTGTGCGCACGCGATGAGTGAACCAACTAATACCGATATTCAAAACATCTCTGGACAAATATGCTTGCTAAGCGATTATCATGACGCCTCCACACCACGACTCTCCGCCATAAAGCCCGGATGCTGAAAAAATATCTTACGAAATGGATCCCCAATCCGAGTCGCTTACGGCAACATCGATCACTACGATTGTTTGGGAGCTGGACGGAAGAGTCACGGCTTTGGCATCTGAGTCGCCAAAGCGCATCGAAAGCGTTCGCCATTGGCTTGTATTGCTGCATGCTCCCTATACCGGGCCAGATGTTCATCGCAGTGGCACTCGCCATTATCTTTACCGCCAATCTGCCGATCAGCTTCGCCCTGATCTTCATTACTAACCCACTCACCATGCCAGCGATCTTTTATGGGGCTTATAAGTTAGGCGCGTGGATAATCGGCACCGAGCCAATAGAGGTGGAATTTCAAGCGTCTTGGACATGGTTTACACAGAGCCTTGACGAAATTTGGATACCGCTGGTGGTTGGGTCGCAGGTACTCGGCATCCTGCTTGCCGGAGTCGGCTACTTGTTAATCGATGCGTTATGGCGAAACGCCATCAAACGTCAGTGGGAAGCGCGTCAGCGCAAAAGAAATCAGTGAGTCAGCGTATCCGCTACCGGCAACGAGGCGGCTCGTAGTGCCGGCACAATAGACGCTAGCACGGAGAGCGCCATGGCAATCGCCGTGGTGATCGCAAAATCCTGCCATCTAATATCGACAGGAACGAAAGCCAACGGATAGACGTCCGTTTCGAGCAATGGATAATCCAGCCACTGCTCAATGCCGGTCGCCAAGTCGGGAGCAAAAAAGGCCATCACTGCCCCAAGAACAATGCCAAGCGTGCAGCCCACTGCACCGATCATGGCCCCCTGCAAAAAAAAGATCGTCACAATATCCGATGCTCGAGCACCCATCACCGCTAACATCGCGATCACTTTGCGGCGATCAGTGACCACCAGCATCAGTGCCGACACCACGTTAAAAGCCGCAACAAAAATAACAATCAGTAAAATGAGCCCGATCAAATCACGCGACAGCTGAATAGCGGAGTACAGATTGCCGTGGGTCCGCCGCCAATCTGTCACGCTGAATCGCGATGACACCTGCTGAGCGACTTGCCAGCGCATCTGGCTCGCCGCAAAAACATCCGTTAATTGCAGCGCCAATCCTGTCGTCACCCTACTGGACCCTGCGAAAGGCTGAAAGGTATCGTGATGAACCAGAGCGAGCACTTCATCTAACTCCGTTTTCGAATCAAGAATCGCAGATAACCGAACGCGAATTGGCTCAAATCCCAAGGTCGTCTCTGTCGGCAAAACGAACGTCACCCAATCACCCACGGACAAGCCAAGCCGCGACGCCAGGGCAGCGCCCAGAATCAAACCGTCACTATTCCATTCGGACAAAGCTGGCTTTACCAAGCGCGCGTAATGGGCAACTGACTCCTCACCAACCGTACTCAAGCGCGCCGCCGTGACAGACTGACCCCGCATCAATAAGGCATCGGCTGTCGCGAAATAACGCACCTTAGTAATGCCGGGGTCACTCGCTAGCTCATCTGCCAGCACATGCCACTGTATCGATGTATCGGCGCTTGTCACCTCGATATGAGGCACCAAGGACAGTATGCGTTCCCGCATTTCCAAGTCGAACCCGTTCATCACTGACTGAACCGTCAGTAGAATCGCGATCGCTAATGCCAACCCGACAATCGCAATGCGAGATAAGAAAGCCGAAAGGCCTTGGCCCGGGTCTAACGTTTGCCGGAGAGCGATATCAAAACGCAGTCGCCATGGCACTATGGCTGCTCCAGCTGTCCAGCTTTTAAGACCAGCTGTCGATCCATTTGATTGGCAATTGTCCGATCATGGGTGACAACAATGAAGGCGGTAGCGCTCGCTCTTAGCGTTGCCATGGCTGACAACACTTGAGCCGCGGTATCGGGATCAAGATTGCCGGTAGGCTCATCCATCAATACGCAGGCAGGCTCATTAACCAGCGCTCGGGCAATCGCTACCCGCTGACGCTCTCCCCCCGACAAAGCGGCAGGGCGATGCGATAGGCGATCGGTAAGACCCAACTGCTCGAGTAAGTCGCCAGCGCGCGTCTGCGCATGACGTTTGTTCATACCACCGATACGCGCCGGCATGGCGACACTTTCGATCGCTGAAAATTCAGGCAATAGGTGATGCATCTGAAAGACAAAACCCAAGCGCTGATTGCGCCAATAACTGCGTTCTCGATCCGTCATCGTCGATAAAATGCGACCGTCTACTTTGACAACACCTGATGTAGGACTATCCAAGCCACCCAGAAGATTTAGCAGCGTAGATTTACCGGCCCCGGAGGCACCCACCACCGCCACCCACTCACCGGCGCTCATGTTTAAGTTCAGATCAGCGAGCACTTCAATATCGCGCAACCCATCGGAATAACGCTTGGTGAGCTGCTCAGCTTGCAGTACGAGGTCAGACATAGTTCAACACCTCTGCAGCGGGAATGCGTGATGCGCGCCACGCGGGGTAGACAGCCGCGACCGCGCTCAGCGTGAGGGCGGTGACAACAACAGCCGCCACGTCATGCCACAGTAAAATAGAAGGCAATCCGCCAATGTAATACACCGCAGGATCAAACAGCACAATCCCCATTGCCTGCTCAAACCACAGCGACAAATCAGAAATAAAAACGGCCAATCCAATGCCCAGCGCCGCTCCTAGTGCAATGCCCACCACTGACAGCAATAACCCATGTCCCAAAAACAGCAGTAGTAACTGACGGGTTGATAATCCTATTACCTGCAAAATGGCGATATCGCCCCGCTTCTCGGTCACCGACATCGTCAAAGTAGAAATCAAATTAAACGCTGCGACCAGAATAACCGAGGTCAACAATATCCCCACGGTGATCTTCTCCATCTTAATCGCCGCAAATAACGAGCCCTGTGAGGTTGTCCAGTCACTGAGGATCATCGGTGCGCTATCAAGCGACTGAAAGGTAGCCCGGTCAGTCATGGCGAGGTCGCGATCGGTTAACTTTATCTGTACTCCACGCCTGCTCGATTTTCCCAACAGTCTGCGCGCGGTCTCATACGACACATAGGCTTCTCTCGCGTCTGGTCCCGCTCCCACGGAAAATAACCCCACCACCGTCAACTTGCGCGTCTTTGGGTAGACACCAAGGGGACTTACCGTGAGCCGCGGCAAGAATACCTCGACCTCATCACCGGGGGCCACCCGCAATAGCCGCGCGAGATCAGTGCCCAAAATCACGGAAAAAGGCTGGCTTGCCAGGGCATCAAGCTCCCCCGAAACCAGATGAACGCCAAGGTTGACCACGCTTGAGAGACCTTCTGTGGGCGCTCCGATGAGCGTGGCACCTCGAGTGCGACCCCCTGCTTGTAACAATGTCGTCGCCCGCTGGAACGGGGTGGCCGCTAGCACGCTCGGCCGCTCAGCTGCCCGTCGAGCCAATTCGCTCAACCCGTCTTCGGTTGGCATTGACGGCTCAAGCACTAAATCAGGGGTCACTGAGAGTAGACGCTGGTGCAGCTCACCGGAAAAGCCATTCATTACCGACAGCACCATAATGAGTGCCGCGACCCCGAGCATCATGCCAATCAGAGAGGCCATCGCCACAAAACGCGTAAAACGGCGCTGTCCACTACCGAGACTGAAACGAATAATAATGTCTAGTAGTAGCGGCATACGAATGGCCATGGGACTCGACGATTTTAGTCCAGTTATTGCGTCACCGATTTGACGAGCGACTCTGATCGTCAGGATAAAACTCTTGGACAGCCGCTGGCATCATCTCACTGTCACAACGCTGCGGATCGCCGCCACAAATTTCGCACGCCTGGTCGATCCCAACCGCACCGAGTCCGCCACAGGATCCCTTGATCGGCTCACGACCGAATATGACGCCAACAGACATGACGGTAATAATCAAAACAAACACCAACAGCGCGAGCAAAAAAGTCATCTTCTATTCCTTGAGTATCGGCCCACCTAGGGAGTAGCCGCTTCTATCCATTGCGTCATGGCTGAGCTGGTCAAAGTCTCTAGCTCACTGCCCGAGCGCCTCAACAAATACACCGCTAAATCGCGTTGCTCGGCCACTGCTAGGGCCTGAGTCGAGCCCATCACCGTTAATGCTGTCGCCCACGCGTCTGCCATCATCGCAGAGCCATGCACCACTGTCACGGAGACAAGATCGTGCTGAATGGGATATCCGGTCAATGGATTGATTAAGTGGGAATAGCGCCGTCCTTCATGCTCAAAGAAATTACGGTAATCACCCGACGTCGCAATACCAACATTCGTCACCGCCAATGCCGCCTGCACGCCGCCACGAGCCTCTGCCAGTGGGCTCTCCACGGCTATGCGCCAGGCGTCCCCTCGCGGACTCGATCCCCGCACACGTACCTCACCACCGATCTCAAGCATATAGTGCAAGATGCCAACCTCATCCAATGCGTCGGCACCCAGGTCGACAGCGTAGCCCTTGGCTAAGGATGAAAAATCCAGCGCCAACCCCGGCACCTTTTTAGCGAGCAGGCGAGTTTCAGGTTGCCAAGACAACTGTTCGATCCCCACCGTCCGCATGGCATCCGTGATACCTGCTTGCGTGGGAAAACGCGAAGGGCCTGCTGGTCCAAACCCCCACAACTCAGACAACGCGCTCGCCGTCACATCATACGCACCGCCTGTCGCCTCAGTTAAGGTCAACGCAGTCGACAGTACGTAGGCAAAATCCCAATCGACCTCAACAGGCGCATCGGCGGGAAGCGTGTTAAAGCGACTAATGAGGCTCGTCGACTGGTAGTGATTCATGCTGCTGTTAACCAGTTCGAACACCGATTCAATTTCGGCACGCACTGCGGCAGGATCAACCTCATCACTAACGTCTAAATAGGTCAGTGACCAGCTTGTCCCAAAAATAGCACCGCCCATGGTGACAGGCCGATCATCGAAACCGCAGGCCGCTAAACAGCAAAAAGCCAGCACAAGTGCTGGCCTTAAAACGTGCTTGATGTCAGGCATCATCCGCCAAAGTCATCGAGGAAAATATTCTCGCGCTCGACACCCAGATCTAGCAGCATATTGATAACTGCGGAATTCATCATAGGTGGACCACACATGTAATACTCGCAATCTTCTGGTGCAGGGTGATCTTTGAGATATTCCTCATAGAGCACATTGTGGATAAAGCCCGTGAGCCCCTCCCAATTATCTTCCGGCTGCGGGTCTGACAGCGCAACGTGCCAATTAAAATTCTCGTTGGCCGCCTCCAATCCATCATAGTCGTCTACGTAGAACATCTCTCGCAGCGAGCGCGCCCCGTACCAGAAACTGATTTTTCGATCAGTGCCAAGCCGCTTCAACTGATCAAACAGGTGGGACCGCATAGGCGCCATGCCAGCTCCGCCGCCGATATACACCATTTCACTGCTGGTTTCTTTGGCAAAAAACTCGCCAAAGGGGCCATAGACATTCACCGTGTCGCCCGGCTTTAGATTAAACGCCCAGCTCGACATGATGCCCGGCGCAATCCCCTCGCTACCCGGGGGGGGTGTTGCAATCCGGATATTAAACTTAACAATGCCCTTCTCTTCTGGGTAATTCGCCATTGAATAGGCACGAATCGTGGTGTCTTTGCAGGCCGATTCGATATTAAAAAATCCAAACCGCTCCCAGTCGCCTCGGTACTCTTCCTCGACATCAAAATCACTGTATTTCACCTCATGGGGAGGACACTCCAGCTGCACATACCCCCCCGCACGAAAATCGACACTCTCTCCTTCTGGCAGCCGCAGGACCAGCTCCTTGATGAAGGTGGCAACATTCTCATTTGATTCAACGGTGCATTGCCACTGCTTGACACCAAAAACCTCTTCAGGCACCTGAATCTTAAGGTCCTGCTTAACAGGCGTCTGGCAAGACAATCGCCAGCCCTCAGTCGCTTCGCGGCGCGTAAAGTGTGACTCCTCGGTCGGCAGCATGGCGCCACCTCCCGTCTCAACAACACACTTACACTGTGCGCAGGTCCCGCCACCGCCACAGGCGCTCGCCAAAAATAAATCGGCGTCGGCTAATGTCTGCAGTAGCTTGCCGCCCGCAGGCACCTCGATGGTTCGCTCACCGTTAATTTCGATACTGATGTTGCCACTGGCAACCAGTCGACTCCGTGCAGAGAGGATCACCAGCACCAACGCGAGGATTATCGCGGTAAACATGCCAGTGCCATAAATGATGGTCATATCCATTAGTGAAATCTCCCGTTCGATTTCGCTTATTTAAATGTCGATGCCGCCGAAGGACATAAAACCCAGTGACATCAAACCTACGGTGATAAAGGTGATGCCAAGACCTTGCAAACCCTCAGGCACGTCACTGTACTTCAATTTTTCGCGGATTCCCGCGAGCGCCACAATCGCGAGGGCCCAGCCAACGCCGGCGCCCGCGCCAAACACAGCGCTCTCAGCAAAGTTAAAGCTTCTCTCGACCATCAACAATGACGCGCCTAAAATGGCACAGTTCACCGTAATCAGCGGCAAAAACACGCCGAGCGTGGCATAGAGAGCTGGCACATATTTATCCAGAAACATTTCTAGAATTTGCACCAGCGCCGCAATCACGGCGATATAGCTCAGCAACCCAAGAAAGCTCAGGTCAACATCTGGCATTCCTGCCCAACTCAGGGCCCCGTCGGCGAGCAAATGCTGATAAATCAAATTATTGACCGGAACAGTGATCGCCAAAACCACGATGACGGCAACGCCGAGTCCTGCGGCAGTCTGTATCTTCTTTGAGACAGCGAGAAAAGTACACATGCCCAAGAAGAACGACAAGGCCATGTTTTCGATAAAAACCGCCCGCACAAATAGGCTTAGATAATGCTCCATTAGGCGCGCTCCTCAGCCGGTGTGTGGTGCGCAATTTTAAATTCAGACACCTCCACCTGTTCCGTATTCACGGCTCTAATGGCCCAAATTAACAGGCCAATCAGGAAGAAGGCACTCGGTGGTAACAGCAGTAACCCGTTCGCCTGATACCACCCGCCTTCCGTCACCAACGGCAATATTTCAAAGCCGAACAACTTGCCCGTACCAAATAACTCGCGCACGGTCGCCACTGCCAGCAATACGAAGGAGTAGCCAAGACCATTGCCGACCCCATCAATAAAACTGGGCACTGGTGGGTTCTTCATGGCAAACGCTTCGGCTCTGCCCATGACAATACAGTTGGTGATGATCAGACCCACAAAAACGGATAGTTGCTTGGAGATATCGTAAGCCACTGCTTTCAGTACCTGGTCCACCACGATAACCAGTGACGCAATGATGGTCATCTGCACAATAATGCGAATACTAGAGGGGATGTATCGGCGTATGCTGGAGATGAAAAAACTTGAAAAAGCCGTCACAAGTGTCAGCGCGATACACATCACCACGGTGACCTTCAAAGAAGTCGTCACTGCCAGCGCAGAGCAGATTCCCAAAATCTGCAGCGCGATGGGATTGTTTTTGAAAATAGGGTCCGCCAACGTATCGCGAATCGTCATGACACCTCTCCTTGTCGCAGGTTATCAAGCAGCGGCTTGAATCCCTGTTCGCCGAGCCAGTATTTCACTAAATTGTCGACCCCTTTGGTCGTCAACGTCGCTCCAGACAAGCCATCCACCTGCCACTGCGCCTGTGGTGAGCCCGCGCGAACGGAGCCCTTTAATACCTCAATCGCGACCTCATTACCCTGATACACCAACTTGCCGGGCCAGATCGACTTCCAGCGAGGATTGTCGACCTCTCCGCCCAATCCGGGGGTTTCACCGTGCTCGTAAAATCCAAGACCCGCGATGGTATTACCATCTGATTCCAGCGCCATGAATCCATACAAAGTGCTCCACAAGCCGTAGCCTCGGATCGGTAAAATAATCTTATCAAGAGCACCCCGATCGGTTCGCACCAAATAAACCAGCGCCTGATCTTCGCGCCGCACTAGCTTGGCCGCGTCCTCATCGTTAGGAATCGCCCGGGACTGAGCTGGATCTTTCGCGGCCTGTCTTTGATCAAAGCTCGCGGGGTCCACGCCATCGACAAATTGTCCCGCGTCTAAATTAACAAGCCGCGTTTCTACCTGTTCAAACTGCTCTTCCACCGACAGCGAGGGGTCTAACAAACCAGCCGCCATCAGAATGTTCCGCTTGAGATCGAGCGTTTTGTTAGCTTGCTGTGCGGGCTTCAAGAGCACCGCCGCCGTGGACACGACAATTGAACACACGAGACACAACCCGAGCGCCACAGTCAGGACACGTCCGAGACCTTCTCCATTAGCTGACACGTGCAGCCCTCCTTTTCATATTGGCGCTCACGACAAAATGGTCAAATAGAGGGGCGAAAAGATTGGCAAATAAGATCGCCAGCATCATGCCCTCGGGAAAGGCCGGGTTCACCACTCTGATGAGCACACACATCACACCAATCAAAATCCCGTAGGCCCATCGACCCGAATTGGTCATCGCTGAAGAAACGGGATCCGTCGCCATAAAGAAGGCGCCGAATGCAAAGCCCCCTACTACCATATGCCAATGCCAAGGCATCGCGAAAGCGGGATTGGAATCAGAGCCCACGCCATTTAATAGCAGACTAAAGCCGATCAATCCGGCAAAACAGCCCGCGACCACGCGCCAAGAGGCAATGCCTTGCACTAACAGGAACACCCCGCCAATCATAATCATAAGCGTTGATGTCTCACCGATTGATCCCGGAATAGTGCCGATAAAGGCATCCCACCACGTATAAGCTTGAGTCAGACCGGCCATGCCCTCCTGAGCGACCACACCCAATGGTGTTGCCCCGGAATATCCATCCACCGCCGTCCAAACGGCATCACCTGAAATCTGTGCCGGGTACGCAAAATATAAAAAAGCGCGCCCCGTAAGGGCGGGATTCAAAAAGTTCTTGCCGGTACCGCCAAATACTTCTTTGCCAATCACCACGCCAAAGCTAATCCCCATTGCCGCCTGCCACAGCGGGAGATCCGGCGGCAGCGTCAAGGTGAATAAAATAGAGGTGACGAAGAAGCCCTCATTCACTTCGTGACCACGGCGCATCGCAAACAGCACTTCCCAAAAACCACCGACGATGAAGGTGACGAGGTAAAGGGGTAAAAAATGCACCAAGCCGTACAACATGTTGTGCCAAACATTTGAGGGGTCGTGCCCACCCAGCGCTGCCACGACGCCACCACGCCAGCCGTCCAACGCACTGCCCGACACCGCCAAGACATCATTGGCTTGCAAGCCGAGGTTATACATCCCGTAAAACATAGCGGGGAAGGTGGCAAACCATACGGTGATCATAATGCGCTTGAGATCGACCCCATCACGCACGTGCGCATTGGCCCGCGTCACACTGCTGGGTGAGTAAAAAATCGTATCAACCGCCTCGTATAAGGCATACCACTTCTCTAAGCGGCCTCCTGATTTGAAATGAGGCTCCACCGCATCTAACTGTTGTCGCAGTCCCATGTCTCAGCCCTCTTTTTCAATGCGCGTCAGGTTATCGCGGAGAATGCCGCCGTATTCGTACTTACCCGGGCAAACATAAGTGCACAGCGCAAGGTCTTCCTCATCTAACTCAAGACAACCCAACGCCTGAGCCGTCTCCGTATCCCCAACCAACAAGGCCCGCAGCAACTGCGTCGGGAGGATATCGAGAGGCATCACTTTTTCGTAAGCGCCCACAGGGACCATCGCCCTTTCTGAACCGTTGGTCGAAGTCGACATCGCCAGAGGCGTGGTACCGAACCAGCTCGATAGGTAAATGCCCAGCACCGAATGCTTCCGGCGTCCTAAAGAGAGCCACCCCATAAAGGCGCGATCTCTGCCCTCCGGCAAGAGCGCGACTTGCTGATGATATCTCCCCAAATAGGCCGTGCCGCTCTGCACTGCGCGCCCACCCAAGACGGACCCCGAGAGCAAGCGCGCCTCGGCATCCGTCTGCTCGCCCGCAACCAGCGCCTGCAAATCTGCACCCACTCGGCTCAAAATCAAGCGTGGTCGACTCACCGAGGGCCCCGCTAGCGATATCACTCTATCTGTGTACAGCGCACCGTCGAGAAATAACCGTCCTATGGCAATGACATCTTGGTATCCCACCGTCCACGCTATGCGCTCCAAGGATGCCCCCATCAAAAAATGCACATGGGTACCCACCAAACCGGCTGGATGTGGTCCGCTAAAGTCATGCCGTGTTAGCCGTGTGTGCTCGCTCTGTGGCAACTCCGCACCAGGTGCCGCGCACAGATAAACCGGGCATTCGACCATCGCGGCTAATAAATCCTGACCTAATAAGAAAGCGTCTGCCTCTCTGGCAATGGCGATCTCGGGATTTGGGGCGTGCGGGTGCGTATCGATCGCCGTGATAAAAAGACCTGTCGGCGCAGTGTGCGGATCGGCAACTCGACCGAAAGGTCGGGCTCTCAGTGACGTCCACTGACCCGACTCAAGCAACTGGGCCTTAATGACATCAGGCGTTAGCGCCCGCGCCTGTTCCGCTGAATAGCGCTCGAAAGGTGCCGCCTCATCCCCGTCGATCTCAACCACTACCGACTCGAAGGCGCGCTTCGCGCCGCGATTAACCGCTGCGACCCGACCACCCGCTGGCGAGGTATACCTGACGCCTTCGCACTTTTTGTCCGTGAACAATAAATCGCCGCGCTTGACCACATCTCCCACTTGCACTGCCATCGTGGGTTTCATGCCCTGATAGTCGTCACCGAGCAACGCAACCGCTCTCACCGCAATCGACTGGTCCAGATCACTTTCTGGGGCACCGGCAAGCGGGATACTCAAACCTTTTTGAATCTCTATCATGTCAGTGCTCATCTGTCTTTCCACCAAATATGTAGCGCACGATCTCTCTGCCGCGGCAGCGATAAAGTGTTCGCTTTACGCTCGCTGCTGACACTGTCGTATTCGGGGAAACACCCCCCCAGACTGTACTTATGGTACTGCAGACCGGGGGCTTCTTAAGGCCGGGCCCGAAGGGCTCTAAACGGTCGCACGTATTCTATTCGACTTATCCACCTAAGGCCAACCCGGGTCTTGGATCGCACCGTCAAAAGTGCACAAACAACTCGGATCACTCGTATTTAAAGCGGGTAAGGGCCTTTCTCGGGGTAAGTCTGATAACGGATGCCCGCCATACGCTCGAGAATCCGATACACCTGACAGCTATATCCGTACTCATTGTCATACCAGAGGTACAGCACCGCTTGCGTGCCGCTAACGATGGTCGCTTTGGCGTCAAAGACACAGGCGGCGCGCGAACCGACAAAATCGCTCGACACCACCTCTGGGGAATCGGAGTAGTCAATTTGCTTTTTCATACTCGAATGCAGGGCGATGCCGCGCATAAACTCGTTGAGTGCCTCGCGCGTAGTGCTTTGCTTGAGTGTCAGATTCAAAATAGCCATTGATACGTTAGGCGTTGGCACACGAATCGCATTGCCGGTTAACTTACCCTCCAGTTGTGGCAGGACTTTGGCGACCGCTTTGGCGGCCCCCGTCTCAGTCAGCACCATATTGAGCGGCGCACTGCGTCCTCGTCGCTCAGCTTTATGATAATTGTCGATCAAGTTTTGGTCGTTGGTATAGGCATGCACCGTTTCGACATGGCCTGCGACAATGCCATATTCGTCATCAGCGGCCTTCAGCACCGGCACAATGGCGTTGGTGGTGCAGGACGCCGCAGAGATCACCGTGTCAGTGTCCTCGACGGCGCTGTCATTGATACCTGCGACGATATTCTTGATATCACCCTTGCCGGGGGCGGTTAAAATGACCTTTGCTACGCCCTTAGCCGCCAGGTGTCGCGACAATCCCGCTTTGTCACGCCATACGCCTGTATTATCAACCACGATGCCACCCTGTATACCATAGTGGGTATAGTCAATATCCTCTGGTGCATCGGCGTAAATCACTTTGACTTCGTTACCATTGGCAATAAAGGATTGGCGCTCTTCATCGACGCGGATCGTGCCCTTAAAAACGCCATGAACGGAGTCTCTGCGCAACAAACTCGCTCGCTTGAGTAAATCGTCTTCGGCACTGCCTTTGCGCACCACGATGGCACGCAGACGCAGGCTATCGCCGCCATCGGTCTTGGCAATCAGAATCCGCGCCATCAAGCGTCCAATCCGGCCGAAGCCATATAAAATCACGTCCACCGGCCCCTCAACCGGCTTTTGCATTGAGCCTGTCAGGTACGCGAGTTCTTGCGCACAATATTCTTCGATGGAGAGCCCTTCGCCCGCGCCTTTATCGTAATAGGCCACGGCAAGACGTCCGATATCGAGGTGGCAGGGACCGAGATCGAGCTGGCTAATCGCGTTCAGCACCGGGGCGGTCTCGAATTCGGATAATTCATTGTCTTCTATCTGGCGAACCCAACGATGGGTCTTCATGATGTCGAGCACCGACTCATTCACCAGAGAACGGCCGTAAATGTAGCATTTCACATTACGCTCACGAGAGAGGCTTCCCACCATCGGAATCATCGCTTCTGCCAGCGCCTCGCGCTCCTTCCAATCAGAAAAATAATCGCTGGGGCGGGGGCGCTTACGTTGCTCTGTCACAGGGGCTCCTCGTTTTATCCTGCCACCCGCTGCGGGCGGCGCTACGGCGCAGCTCTGACAGTCCATCAATCGCCAGAGTGCATGGCTGAGCGGCATTATCGGAGTTGCAGACCTACCGAGGCAACCTTTTAACGCACTATTTCAGTGGTGACCTGACGCAGGGGTCCCTACAATACCTCCATCTATCCTATGACCCTTTGCATGTTTACCCAACTTATCAAAGACACGCCCTGGCCTACCAAGGTTGGCACTCGCACTGCCTTGGGCCCGATGCCGGGGGCTGCCAGCACAGCAGCCGTGGCGGAGCTAGCGAGTTTAGGCAGGCCCTTGATCGTCATCGTCGCCAGTTCCGCTGAGGCGCAAACCCTCGAGCGAGAACTGCCGCTTTTTCTGGCGACCGACGTGCCCGTCTTAACACTGCCCGATTGGGAAACACTCCCCTACGATCACTTCTCACCGCATCAGGACATCGTATCGCAGCGATTGCGAACCTTTTTTGAGCTACCTCAGTTAACAGACGGCATCGTGATCCTGCCGATCACCACCGCCATGCTCCGGACACCGCCACAGCACTATGTCGAGGGCAATACCCTTGACCTGAGCGTCGGACAAACTTTTGACCCGGAGGCGTTCACCGCTCGGCTGACCCTGAACGGCTATCGAGCGGTTGATACGGTCTTCGAGCATGGCGAATTTGCTGTCCGTGGCGCACTGCTCGATGTCTTTCCAATGGGCAGTGAGCTGCCCTATCGTATTGACCTGCTCGACGATGAAGTCGAAACCCTGCGCACTTTTGATCCCGACACGCAGCGTACTATTCATCGCGTTGAACGGATCAAGCTCATGCCCGCCAGAGAATTTCCGATGAGCCGCGACGCCATCCATCGTTTTCAGATGGCTTGGTATGAGACCTTTGAGGGTGATGCAGACTTGTGCACTGCATTCACTGAGATAAGTGCAGGCCGTGTGCCCGGTGGGGCCGAATCCTATCTACCGTTATTTTTTGAACACTGTGGAACCGTATTTGACTACCTTCCAGCCGATACGGCCATGGTGCTCTTGGGTGATCATTACAGCGCTGCGCAACGATACTGGACTGAAATCACCAGTCGCTTTGAGGAATACGGGATTGATCCGCGACGACCACTGCTGGCGCCTCAACGCGGCTTCGTATCGGTAGAAGAAATTTATGCAGCACTGGGCGCTTACTCGGTGCTCGAGCTCAAACCCGATGAACACTCACCCGCGCATATCAAGACAGCCCTGAAAATACCACCACTGCTGGCAAGCGATGACACATCGAGCGACAGCTACCAGCAAAAGTTAGTGCGGTTCATCAATGACCACCAAGGCCCTCTCCTACTCTGTGCCGAGAGTGCGGGTCGGCGCGAGATCTTGCTAGAGAATCTCGCCAAAGCCGACCTGAGTCCCACCGCGGTCAACAGCTGGCCCGAGTTCGTGGCGAGTGGCGACCAATTTGGTATCAGCACCGCACCGGTCGATCGCGGGCTCTACAGCGGTCCGGGACAACCCACGCTGCTGTGCGAAGCGCAAATATTTGGTCAGCGGGTTGCGCAGCGGCGGCGGCGAAACAAGCGAATCGAGACAGATGCTGATGCCATCATTCGCGACCTGACTGAACTGCGGCAGGGGCTGCCGGTGGTTCACATTGAGCACGGCGTGGGTCGCTACTTGGGCCTGCAAGTTCTGCAAATCGACGGTGATGATGCTGAGTTTTTGCTGCTCGAATATGCCGAGGGCAACAAACTGTATGTGCCCGTTAGTTCACTGCAGCTAATTAGCCGTTACACCGCCGGTGATCCCGATACAGCCCCACTGCATCGCTTGGGCACTGAGCAATGGGAAAAAGCGCGCAGAAAAGCACGCGAGCGCGCCGCCGATGTGGCCGCACAGCTGCTCGATGTCTATGCGCGCAGGGAAGCGCGCACAGGGCATGCCCACTTGCTCGACGATGCGAAGTGGGAACAATTTTGTGCCGCCTTCCCCTTTGAAGAGACGCCGGATCAAGCCGCTGCCATTGACGCCGTTCGTCACGATATGTGTGCCCCGCGAGTGATGGATCGCCTCGTTTGTGGTGATGTCGGATTTGGCAAAACAGAAGTCGCCATGCGTGCTGCGTTTATCGCCGCACAAAATGGTCGCCAAACCGCGGTATTAGTCCCCACGACATTACTGGCTAATCAGCATCATACGAATTTCCGCGATCGCTTCGCCAGCTGGCCCTACACGGTGGAAGTGGTGTCGCGCTTTCAATCGGCAAAGGATCTTCGCGATATCGTCGATCGAGTTCGCACAGGCAAAATTGATATTCTAGTGGGCACACATAAACTGCTGCAAAGCGACTTTGGTTTCCGAGATCTGGGGCTCCTGATCATCGACGAAGAACATCGCTTTGGTGTTAAACAGAAAGAAGCGATCAAAGCACTGCGAGCCGAGGTCGACATCCTCACGATGACCGCAACACCCATTCCCCGAACCCTCAATATGGCGCTCGGCGGCTTGCGAGACTTGTCGATCATTGCCACCCCACCGGCGCGCAGGTTATCGATCAAAACGTTTATCAAAGAACACAGCATCGCCTTGATCAAAGAGGCCGTATTGCGTGAGACGCTGCGTGGCGGCCAAGTGTTCTATTTACACAATGAAGTCAAAACAATTGACGAAACGGCGCGAAAACTTGGCGAACTCGTGCCAGGCCTCTCAATTGGCGTTGCACATGGACAACTGCGCGAACAACCGCTTGAGAAAGTCATGTCTGACTTTTATCACCAACACCATCACATTCTGGTCTGTTCCACGATTATTGAAACGGGGATTGATATCCCCAATGCCAATACCATCATTATTGAGCGGGCAGATAAATTTGGGCTGGCGCAGCTGCATCAACTGCGCGGTCGGGTAGGACGCTCGCACCATCAGGCTTATGCCTACTTGCTCAGCCCTCCTCGATCACTGATCAGCTCGGATGCGCAAAAGCGTCTTGAGGCCATCGAGGCGGCTGGTGATTTAGGCGCGGGCTATCAGCTAGCGTCCCACGATATGGAAATCCGAGGCGCAGGCGAGTTACTCGGTGCTGAGCAGTCGGGACAAATTAACCAAGTGGGGTTTTCGCTTTATCTTGAGATGCTCGACAGTGCCGTCGCCGCGCTGCAACGAGGCGAGATTCCCGACTTAGACCAACCACTCGATAGTGGCACCGACGTCAAGCTCCACGTTCCGGCACTGATTCCTGAGCAATATCTGCCAGATATCAGTACTCGCTTGGTGCTGTATAAGCGAATCGCCAAAGCCGGCAGCGAGGAGGATCTGCGAGAGATTCAAGTCGAGATGATCGATCGGTTTGGCCTGCTCCCGGAGCCCACCAAAAATCTATTCACTTGCGCACTGCTGCGAATATCAGCACAACGACTAGGGATCGGTGAAATCGATATGACCGAGGAAGGTGGTAGCATCGAATTCAAGCCAGCCACCGTCGTCGAGCCAGCCGCCATCGTGACACTGATCCAATCAGACCCCCAGCGTTACCGTATCAGCGGCAACAACAAGCTTCGCGTTACCGCAACGCTGCCCACACTCGAGTCGCGCACCGCATTTATTGAGACGCTGCTCGACCCCTGGCTAGCCAGTATCCCGCGGGAGGCCTCTGGATGAAGCGCTGCTTGCTGCGTTGCAGTCAATTAATCTTCGTCATGGCAACGAACGCCAGTGTTGCCGCCCCCTTACCAGGCGGGTTCAGCCACTCGGGCTGGTATCAGTTTGAACTGGTTGTATTGGTCGACACGCGCGTGGAAGTACTCGAGAGTGAAACCTGGCCTCTCGCCACCGCCGTTCACTACCCCGCTCGTTGGCGCTGGTTGCAAGACCCCGCGCTGAAAGCTGCGCTGATGACGCAATACCAATCGGCAGACGTATCGATGAGTTCCTCTGGACACCTATTGGTGACACCGCCCAGCCCCGTGCCTCCCCCCTGGAAACCGCCTCCCTCATTACTGACAGCGCAAGAGATCGCGCTGATCGACGAATTAATGGCCTTGCGCCTAGCCACGCCAGCCGAGCCTGACATCGCCGCTGCACTCGACACCGATCAACTTCCCCCGCCTGCCAATGACGACGGTATACGGGGACCGCTACTGCCCTTTGAAGAGGCGGGCATCATCGAAGAAGCGGCGACCCTCAGCCCCTTTGAATCACTGGGTCTTGCTAATGACGACTTGCGTGGGCAGGCGCCTGAGGTCAACATTCCTTACGCACTAACGGTTGAACAAGTCACACTGGCACCCGTTACCGTTACCGCGCGACGCATCCCCCAGCCGGCCACCTTTGAAAAGCTGCCTCTTGATCGCCTCGCAGCGGGCCTCGAACGATACCAACAGCAAAACGACGATAAGGTAGTGGTGGCGACGTCTTGGCTACAAGGCCCCGATAGCGATGCACTGCCCATTTTGGTTGAGCCCCATACGGACTCCCCTTACCCACTGCTACAGGGGTTTATTCAGCTTGTCCCGGGCGACAATAACTGGCGATTGGGCCTAAATCTGTGGGCCAATACTGAAGGTCAGTATTTACCGGCCATATTTGAAGGTACTGCGCCGCCGCCGTCACCGCAGCGAGTAACGGTGCTGGCAGTCCAGGAACCCGTCGTTCGAGCCACCGAATTGGGCGCGGCGGCGTCACTGTCAGTGAGCCCCATCGAAAACCACTCATCGTCGACCATGCTCAGTGCCGACGCGCCCTTGCTGGCTCAGACGTCAACAAGTCCGACGCCTCCAATACCCGCACAATGGCCTTGGCGCCATGTTATTCACATCGAAGATACGGTTCCCCTGACAGAAAATCGGCTGCGTTACTACGACCACCCGGTGGTCAAAGTGCTCGCCACGTGGCGGGAGCTTTCGTGGTACGAATTGTATGCACTCGGCGACACGATTGAGCGCGAATGAGCCATGCGTTAGCCCGCGTAACGGGCTACCCGCCTAGCGCCCTTAGCCTAACAAAGCGCCAATACCTCAACCCGCCGTGACCTCAGGTGCGGCTTGATCGAGCAGCACCGTGCGAGTCGGGAAAGCCACTTCGGCCTGATGGGCCTCAACAATGTTCAGCACGCGTAACATTACGTCCTGCTTGACCGCATGGTAAGTAACCCAATCAGTCGTGCGTGTGAAGGTATAAATAAAGAAATCTAGGGAGGATGCACCAAAGCTCACAAAATTGACGATGAGGGTGCGGTTGGTATCAATCCCCTCGTGCTGACGCAGCATCGCTTCAGTCGCTGCCACAATGTCGGCCATCACCCCCGCATCGTTGTAACGAATGCCGACCGTTTCATAAATTCGCCGGTTCAGCATGCGCGACGGGTTTTCCAGTGCCACGGTTGAAAAAACCGCATTGGGCACATACAGCGGTCTTTGATCAAAGGTCCTGATCCGTGTAACCCGCCATCCAACCGCTTCAACGGTGCCCTCAATTTCTCGATCAGGGGACCGAATCCAATCCCCTACCGCAAAGGGTCTGTCGAGAAAAATACTCAAGCTTCCCAGCAGGTTGGCCAACAGATCGCGCGCTGCGAAGCCCACTGCAACCCCTCCTACCCCGCCAAAAGCGAGTAGGCCTGATACCGAAACACCCAGCGACTGCAGAATCATGATGCCTGCCACCGTCCACACTATAATGCGATTGAGTCGAGCCACCGCACTGATCGTTGCGCGATCATCAGACGCGACTGCGCCACGATGCTCACCCAACAGCTCCTCTTCGATGCCTCGGCTTAATCGGTGCGCCAACCAACCAAATAAGATCAGCAGCGCAGTGTCAGACAGCGTTAAAAGGCCCTCTCTCACCCCATCAAAAATACTGAACAGACTCAAAGAGAGCAGCGCGAGCACGGTCCACATGACCCACTGGATGGGGGGAAACACCGCGTAGAGGATCACATCGTCCCATCGCGTTTCGGTCTTATCGGCGGCCATCGTGAGGCTGCGCACTGAGCGGTAAATCACGACATGTCCCAATGCTCCGGCAAGCATGAGCCCAACAAATACCAGCACCCCAGGGGGAACACCTAAAGCGGCTGCCAACGGCGCCATTAGCTCCAGCAAAAATGACATCTCAGCATCATCCTTAACGATAGTGACCCCCCATCCTAACCTACCCACCTCACCCCGACACCCACTGCTGTACAAAACAACAGACTGTATATATGATCAGCACGAAGGATCAGGAGGAACTTCGATGAAACTCACTAGCAGACAAGAGCAGGTGCTCGATGTGATTCGCCAGTATCTGGCTGATACCGGCTATCCACCCACTCGTGCCGACATTGCCCGCGAGCTCGGTTTCAAGTCGGCGAACGCAGCAGAAGAGCATTTGCGTGCGCTAGCCCGCAAAGGCGCGATCGAAATGATTGCCGGCGCGTCACGTGGTATCCGCCTGACGGAAAGCACCGGCCTGCCCATCATTGGCCGAGTGGCCGCGGGCTCTCCTATTCTGGCGACAGAGCATATCGAAGATTACTGCGAGCTCAGCGCTCAGTTCTTCTCTCCACCCGCCGACTTTTTGCTTCGCGTCACAGGCGACAGCATGAAAGACGTGGGTATTTTAGATGGCGATTTGCTGGCGGTGCACAACACCAGCACAGCGCGAGACGGACAAATCGTGATCGCACGCATTGAAGACGAAGTGACGGTGAAAAGGCTACAAAGAGCCGGCGCGCACACTGTCAAACTGCTACCTGAAAATGCTGACTTTGATCCTATCGAGGTCGATTTACGCACCACTGACTGCAGCATCGAGGGGATTAGCGTCGGCGTCATTCGGCAACACATTTAACCCGAGGTGCCGACAGCGCCCGCAGTTGCGGACTGCGAGCACGCTGAAGACGACGCCCTCCTCAGACTGTTTCACAGAGCATCCCTGTCACACGCCGCACCGTCACGCGCAATACCGTCACAGGCAGTACCGCTCTACCCAGCACCCTCACAACATCAACAGTCGTCACTTCCAACACCCCAACACAAGCATCCCAATACCAGCGCCCCCAGTTGTCGCACCATCGTTTTCCTGACGACAGAGCGCCAAGTGTTTGTGAAGCAGTGACGTTTTGACTGGTGACGCTTTGAGTGGTGACGCTTTGGGGGCAGCGTCTAAGTAAAGCGTTGGGGGTGTTGTTTTAGGGGGCAGAAGGCTCCGGAACCTGCACAACGAGAAGGCTCCTTTGGATCGCGACGCGTCGTGCCTCGCGAGTGTCACACACTAGTGAGCTTAGCCCGAGTCGATCAGGCTACTGGGCCCTAGTTAGTGTAACGTTCTGGCTTCTGACCCTTCCGCGGTATCCACCTCGGGGCTATTCACGTCGGCCATCTGCGCCGCCGCCTCAATACCAGCCTGAATCATGATCTTGGCAATCTCCAGATTATTCTCCATGAGGTAGGCATTCGCCTCATCAGAAAACTGGATGCTGACCAATGGCTCAGAGTCGCCTTCCACGCGTTGCAACACCACTTCACCATTTCCCAGATCAACGATTTCTAGTAAAGATGTAGACACTCAAAGACCTCTCTTGTCTGAGGAGTCATCCCAGCTCCACCGCTAGAATGTGAGTGAACAGTAACACTCTCACAGCGCAACTACCACACGCCGGCTCGAGCGAGTTAAACCAGCACTCGCGCTATGACTCGTCTATCGCATCAGCGATATGCTGCGCCAGCGCACTCAAGTTTTGGCCCCAAAGCTCAAACTGCTCAAGGGCCGGCACGGCACTATTGACTGCAAGATTGTCGTGCTGCCGTACCGTCGCATTGCGTGCAATAGGTGTTTGCAACGCGGCTAACCAGCCGGTGCTTTCCAACTCCGCACAGATCGCAATCTCTGCTGGTAAGACCAGCCCCGCCGGTAGCGGCGGCAAATCACTGACGGCATGGGGGGGGTGCTCTGGTGCACTCCTGACTCGACATGCCGCGAGCAGCAGCCATCCATAAGCGTCCAGCAGGACTTTTTGCATCAGCGGCGCAAATGCGAGGTTAATGGCCAGGCTCGGTTCACGTTGCGCTTCCAGCAGACTTTGCCAACCCGCCTGAACGATGCGGGCGTGATACAGGCACTGATTCGCGAACGCCAGTGGGTGGCTCAATCGACCACTGCTTCGGCGGGCGCTGCGGGTTTCGGTTTAGGTGCCGCCTTCGCCTTACTCTTCGCCTTTGCTTTCGATTTGGCTTTGGTCTTGGCTTTTGCTTTGGCTTTGGTCTTGGCTTTTGCTTTGGCTTTGGTCTTGGGTTTTTTCTTCGCCGACCCCTCTTCCACCCAGCGGCCATCAACAAACATCGCTCGCCAGCCGCTCGCCTTCCCGTCCAAATCCGTCATGACGTATTGCTCTTTGGTCTTGCGGCTGTAACGAATCTGAGCACGATTTCCCTGATCATCGACCCGCGGTGCATCAAACAGATAATGATGCTTGGGATCGATCTCTGCCTGATGTGGCAGCAGTTCATCAACGAACGGAGGCCGCGTTTCTCGATGCTTCGGAAACTGACTCGCCGCCAAGAAAATACCAGAAGCACCATCTCGCAGTATGTAATGATCCTCAACCTTGATACAGCGCAACTCAGGCATGGGAACAGGGTCCATCTTGGGCGGCGCGACTTCGCCATTACGCAATAACTTGCGGGTATTGGTACAAACCGACTCGCTACACCCAAAGTATTTACCGAAGCGGCCCGTTTTAAGCTGCATATCAGCGCCGCACTTATCACATTCGATGATCGGACCATCGTAGCCTTTGATTCTGAACTGGCCCTGCTCCACTTCATAACCCGCACAATCTGGGTTATTGCCACAGACATGAAGCTTGCGCGACTCATCTATTAAATAGCTATCCATGGCGGTATGACACTGGCCGCAGCGACGCTTGCTCAGCAGCAGACGGGACTCGGCCTCATCATCAGCATCGACGCTGATCGCTTCATCACCGGACGTTAAATTAACCGTTTTTTTGCAGCGCTCCTTTGGCGGGAGGTTGTAGCCCGAACAACCCAAGAAAACACCCGTACTCGCCGTCCGAATCTGCAAGGGACGACCGCAGTCGTCGCAGGGAATGCCGGTCGGCGTGGGGTCATTCGGTTGCATGCCATCCGGCCCGTCGATGCCGGCTTGCACCAGTTTTCCGCTGAAGTCGTCGTAGAACTCATTGAGCAGGTCCGTCCACGATAACGTCCCCTTGGCGACCTCATCGAGCCGCTCTTCCATCAGCGCCGTAAACCCATAATCGAGCAGATCGCTAAAACAGCTCTGCAATCGCTCAGTCACAATGTCGCCCATTTTTTCGGCATACAGACGTCGATTTTCAAGTCGGACATAACCACGATCTTGTATGGTCGATATGATCGCCGCATAAGTGGAGGGACGCCCAATGCCCCGCTTTTCCAATTCGCGCACCAAGCTCGCCTCACCGTAGCGCGCCGGCGGCTTGGTAAAATGCTGTTTGGGATCATACGCTGCAGCCGTCAGTGCATCGCCCGCTGCCAAAGGCGGCAATACGGCTTCTTCCCCTTTTCTCGCGGCGGGTGGCTGGACACGCGTAAAGCCGTCAAACTCGACCATGCGCCCTTTGGCCGTCAAACGACAGTCACCGGCTGTGACGACCAGCGTCGAAGAGAGGTAGCGCGCAGGCGTCATCTGACACGCGACGAACTGCCTCCAAATGAGGTCATAGAGTCGCTCTGCGTCCGGCTCCATCCCCGCGAGCTGATGGCTTCTCAATGATACGTCCGAGGGACGGATCGCTTCGTGCGCCTCCTGAGCGCCCTCGCGTGAGCCATACCGAACAGGATCTGCTGGCAGATAATCTGGCGTAAATTCCCGCTGAATCAATGCCCGACAACTCGCTACCGCCTCGTCACTGAGATTGGTCGAGTCGGTGCGCATGTAAGTAATGTAGCCCGCTTCGTAAAGGCGTTGTGCCAGTATCATGGTCTTTTTAACGCCAAACCCCATACGGGTACTGGCAGCTTGCTGCAAGGTCGAGGTAATAAACGGTGCCGAGGGCTTAGAGCTGGTCTTTCGAGACTCCAGATCCGCAACTGTAAAGGCTGCGCCTTGCATTTCAGTCACGGCTGCATCGGCATCGGCTTGGGTCTTGGGCTCAAACTTAGCGCCAGCTCGATGCGTGACCATAAAACGCACGGGCTCAAAGTCAGCCGCCTTCAATAGCGCATGAACCTCCCAGTATTCCTCTGGGACAAAAGCACGAATCTCTCGCTCACGCTCTACGATTAAACGCACAGCGACCGACTGCACGCGACCCGCGGATAAGCCTCGCGCCACTTTTGCCCACAGCAGCGGGCTCACCTCAAAACCCACCACGCGGTCTAGGAAGCGCCGCGCCTGCTGGGCATAAACGCGGTCTATGTCTAGTTCGCCTGGGTCTTTAAAGGCCTCTTGTATGGCTTTTTGTGTGATCTCATTAAACACCACGCGGTGATATCGACTCGAATCGCCACCAATCGCTTCTTGCAAATGCCAAGCTATCGCCTCCCCTTCGCGATCGAGATCAGTGGCGAGATAAATGGCGTCACTCGTCTTAGCAATCTTGCGCAGATCACTCACCACCTTTTCTTTACCCGGCAAAATCTCATACCGTGCAGCCCAACCATTGTTGGGATCAATGCCCATTCGTCTGACTAACTGCTCACGTTTTTTGCGCGCCTGATAACGCACTTTTTCATCCGGCGCCATCTTGCGGGTAATCGCAGCTTGCGCCGCACGTTCCTTGGGATCGGTGGTCGGCGCATTGCCGGAGGTGGGCAGGTCACGGATATGCCCGACGCTGGACTTCACAATAAAGTCCTTGCCAAGATATTTGTTGATCGTCTTAGCCTTGGCCGGAGACTCAACAATAACCAGTGTTTTACCCATATCTGTGTTTGCCTGCTCAAATGTGGCAGCCGAGGCTTCGCCCGCTGCTGATCAGGATGGCATCTAACAGTGCGAATGCGGCTCGGGTCAAGACCTGAAGTGCAATGTCTTATTTTGACCCCATCCAGCACACACCGCTCTTGGGTTACCGAGAATCAATGGCCCGACGGATAGATTCGAGGCCTTCCAGACCCTCTGTCTCATCCCAAAAAATACTGATATAGCGATCAGACACCTCCACCAAAGGGGCTCCTGGTGGCAATACCGACAACCACGCCGGTGTCGCCGAGGCACCCTGCGTGGGCTGCCAATGACCGTCTGCCAGCACGTAAGCGCGCTGTTCGCCCAGCGCCGATTTGCCCTGAGAGTGGACTTGCTGGTAACACGCTAAATCGCGCTCAGGCGCAAACCGAAAGCGCGCAGGCACGGCGGGTACCGGCCTCAGCGTGACGCGCAATCCCAACTCTTTGGCCCGATCGCGCACCGCAGCCGTGCGCCGCTGCGCCTTAGACGGCATAGCCGATATTAGCGGGGCAATCACTACGGCCAAACCCAGCGCAATCAGGACATAAACCATCGGTATCGCTCCCTCAAGACAAGCTCCGCTTTTTTCGCTACCTTAAGCGCTGAAAAACTCAACGAGTGAATCTAGTATGCCCTATCAACAGATTCTGGCGGCGGTCGATCTGGGAAACACGACAGAGACTGTCATACAGCGAGCCTCCTCGCTGGCCCAACAAAATCAGGCACAGCTGCATGTCCTGCATGTTATCGAGCCACTGGCCATTACCTATGGTGGCGATATTCCAATGGATTTTTCGGCTATCCAAGAAGAAATTCACGGACAAGCGCGAGAACAGCTCGATCGTTTGTGTGAGCAGATCGGCGTATCGGAGAGCCATCGTCATTTGGTGACCGGACGTCCCGAAGCGGAGATCCCGACTCAGGCAAAAGCAGTCAATTGCGACCTGATTGTTGTAGGCAGTCATGCGCGATGGGGATTAGCCCTGCTACTTGGCTCGACAACCGACGGCGTAATGCATGGCGCTGAGTGTGATGTGCTCGCTGTTAAAGTTGACGCTGAAGACTAACAAAGGCTAGCAACTAGCTATTTTCATTAATAAAATTAGACAACATTGTGCCGTCAAACGGCCATCCTAACTCGCTGCCGCGACTGTCTCTCACGACCGGTATGCGCGTGCCATAACGCTGTAACAAGGTGAGGTCCTCGGCGATATCGCTGGCAACAAAGGGGCATCCTGCGGCCTCCAGCAATGCTTCAGCGTGCTCACACAGGTGACACCCTAGCGTGGTGTACAGTGTTAATGAACCCATGAATTCATCCCCTCACAGTGGCGCACCGCATGGCTAACAAATGGCACCCTCAAAACGGCCTTACCCTGTATGGCCGCAAACCGGCGCTCGAGGCACTCGCCAATCGAGCCCTCGAGATTGCCCAACTTCATTTGGCCGATAGCAACCGGCCGGGTGGCATTATCGCGCAAATCATTGCTCAAGCCGAGTCGCGCAATATCCCAATCCAGTACCATGAGAAACAGGCATTATCGCGTATCTCCAAAAACGGACGACAGGACCAAGGGGTGGCGCTAGATATCACCTGCCCCCGTTTTGGCTCGATCGACTCACTGCTATCCGGCGACCGCTTGGCCCAGCGCCGACTCCTCGCGCTGGATGGCATCACCAACCCACAAAACGTCGGCATGATTATTCGATCAGCAGTGGCAGCAGGTGTGGACGGCGTGCTTTATCCAAAACAGGGAGTGGCCGCGCTCGGGCCCTTAGTGATCAAGGCATCGGCTGGCACGGTTTTCCGTGCGCCTTTGATATGGTGTGACGCGTTAGCACCGACGCTGCAAACGCTTAAGACGCGGGGCTATGCCATCGCCACGCTGGAGGCTTCAGCACCACAATCACTGTTTTCCTATCACGCCCCGGCGCACACGGTCTTTGTGCTGGGCGGCGAGACGGGCGGTGTCGGTGACGACGTCAGTCAGCTGACAGACCAACGACTGGCCATCCCCATGCGCAACGAGGTTGAATCACTCAACGTTGCGGTAACGGCCGCACTCGTTGCCTTTCATCTCACCACACACCCTGACTGAATCGTTAGCCGTCCTGCGGTGCTACCGCATCCCCGTTGGCTACCGCTAGCCAGGCTTGCTGCACCACATACGCACGAATTGCATCGGTATCTTCTTTGCTTAAATGCCCAGCAAAGGAGACCATGCCTTGCTTTTCGAGCGCGCCCTCACGAACGACGAGATCCCAAGCCTGCTCATTGGCAGATAATGCCGACCATCTCAAATCGGGCACGACCCCGCCACTCACAGCGAACGCACCGTGACAAAAATGGCAGTTTTCGGCGAATCGTTGCATCCCTAGTTGATGCTCGTCCGGCTCACCGAACATTGGAGACTGAGGGGTTCGCACCACGTTATCAATGAGCGCCGATGGCATATCAGCGTCTCCGCCTAGCTTAAAAGTGATCACTCGAGCCGGCTCTTTTGACTTTGCTTCACCGTAAGTAAAGCCTGCAATCAGACTCGACACACTGCCCCAGCCGGACAACACACTGAGGTACTGCTCTCCGTCAATCTCGTAAGTCATGGGCGCCGCTGCCGCATTACCGACCAGCTTGTCTGCCCAGAGCCGCTCACCCGTCTCGGCGTCATAGGCGACGAACTCGCCGAACTTGTTGCCCTGAAACACCAGTCCTGCCTGAGTACTCAATACACCACCATTCAAAGGGAGCGGAAAAGGCACTGCCCAACGTGGCTCCGCCTTCACCGGATCCCAAGCCAGCAAAGTGCCGCCATCGAGGTCGCGCACCGCATCCAGTGTTCCTGCCGGATACTCCACCGGCCACCCTGCCGCCGCGTCGTAACCAATATTCCAAAACGACTTACTGTCTTCAACATTGCGCGTCTTGTCGTAGAAGAACGGAATCTCGTTAACCGGGATGTAAACCAGGCCCGTATCGGGGTTAAACGCCATAGGATGCCAGTTGTGAGCGCCGGTGGGCCCCGGCACCACTGCATACAGCGCCAGATCAACCGCCTCCTCCACCAATTCAGGACGGCCGTTCTCGTCAAACTTTCCGGTAGTCCAATTTTGGCTGGTAAACGGTGTGGCAGAGATCAGCTCACCATCCGCTGCGTCCAGCACGTAAAAGAAGCCGTTTTTAGGCGCCTGCATGACCACTCTGCGATTGGCGCCGTCCTCTCCAAGGGGCAGATCAGCGAGCGTGATTTGCTGTGTGGCGGTGTAATCCCAGCGATCACGCGGCGTGGTTTGGTAGTGCCAGCGATAAGCACCCGTATCGGCATCCACTGCGAGGATGGAAGACAAAAACAGATTATCACCATCACTTTCAGGGTCGCGGATGTCTGGATTCCAAGGCGAACCATTTCCCACGCCAATCAGCACCTGATCATTGACGGTGTCATAAACGATGGAGTCCCATGCCGTCCCGCCGCCACCATCTGTCACCCAAGCGCCGGTATCACCCCAGGTGTCGTTCGCCAGCCTTTCCAGTGACTCGTCAGACACGGCGCCATCTGGCCGCTTCTCTGGATTCGGCACAGTATAGAATCGCCAGACCAGGTCGCCGTTGTCGACATCATAGGCGGTGACGTATCCGCGCACACCGAGCTCGCCGCCAGCGTTACCAATGATGACTTTGTTTTTGAAGACTCGTGGTGCGCCCGTAATCGTATAGGGCTTAGTCTGGTCAACCGTGACATTACTCCAGATCACGTCACCCGTGGCCGCGTCTAGCGCCTCTAAGCGTCCATCAAAAACGCCGATAAATACCTTGCCGTCATGCACAGCGACACCGCGATTGACGACATCACAGCAACCTTTGGCAGCGTCCTTACCAGAGACTTTTGGATCATAGACCCACAGCTCCTCGCCTGTCTTGGCGTCCAAGGCGTAAACGACTGACCAAGCGCTGGACACATACATCACACCATCAACGACAATTGGCGTGGCCTCTGCACCGCGCGGCTTGGCCATCTCATAGACCCAGCCGACGCCGAGCTCTGGCAGGGTATCTCGATTGATCTGCCCCAGCGCCGAATGCCGCTGTTCGTCATAGCCACCGCCATATGTGAGCCACATCTCGGGCTCAGATGCCGCGGCTTTGATACGGTCGGTATCAACCTGCGCGACGGCGACCGCACTACCGGTAGGTGCCACTGCCTCTTCCGGCTGTTGATCACACGCCACGAAGGCAGTCACGACACAGATAATTGAAATACAACGAATCACAGACGCCATCACGTTCCCCATTTTTATGTCTTTGGTCACTCAGTTAGTGTAGCTAAAAGCACCTGACGATGCGCACAAGAGACGGCATTATAATGCTTGGACCAGATTGCTGAGAGCGGCATCGTCGATTCGACGGTCGTATGATGAAGATTCGACGGCCCTATTACTTAGACAAAAACGACATGCCCTCTTCGAGCCCGCGAAGCGTGAGCGGGTACATCTTGCCCTCCATCAGCTGTCGCGTGATCGAAATGGATTGTGTGTACTCCCACTCATCCTCAGGCACGGGGTTAATCCAAATACATTTTTCATAGGTTTCGCGCAGACGCCTCATCCACAGCTCGCCCGACTCCTCATTCCAATGCTCAACAGACCCCCCAGGTTGCATGATTTCATAGGGCGACATGGATGCATCCCCCACAAATACCAGTTTGTAGTCATGGCCATACTTATGCATCAAATCCAGCGTGGAAGTGCGCTCGTTGAAGCGCCTAATATTATTTTTCCAGACGCTCTCGTAGAGGAAATTATGAAAATAGAAGTATTCCAAGTGCTTAAACTCGGTTCTAGCCGCCGAAAATAACTCCTCGCAAACCTTCACATGGGGATCCATCGAGCCGCCAATATCAAGAAAAAGCAGCACCTTTACCGCATTATGGCGCTCCGGCATCATCTTGATATCCAAGAGCCCCGCATTACGCGCAGTCGACTTAATCGTGTCGTCCAGATCGAGCTCTTCCGTCGCACCCGTGCGCGCAAATTTGCGCAAACGGCGCAACGCGACTTTGATGTTGCGGGTTCCCAACTCGACGCTGTCATCTAGATTTTTGAAATCGCGACGATCCCATACCTTGGCAGCCCGCTTATTCTTGCTCTCGCCCCCAACGCGAATCCCCTCTGGGTGATAGCCATCATTGCCAAAAGGAGAAGTGCCCTCTGTGCCGATCCACTTGTTCCCACCCTGGTGACGCTTCTTTTGCTCTTCCAATCGCTGCTTGAATTGCTCGATCAATTCCTCGAGACCACCGAGGCTCTCGATCTTGGCCTTGTCCTCTTCTGACAGCTGCTTCATAAATTCAGAGCGTAGCCAATCGTCCGGGATCATCGCCTCTATGACGTCATCGAGGGCCTCTAAATCCTGAAAATGCAATCCGAATGCGCGATCAAAACGGTCGTAGTACTTTTCATCCTTGACCAGAATGGCACGAGACAGCGAATAAAAATCATCCATGTCACCAAAGACCAACCGCTGCTCCATCGCTTCGAGCAGATCAAGCAGCTCCCTGGGCGTGACGGGTACCCCAGTGTCCTTCAAAACATGAAAGAAATTGACGAGCACGACGTCAGCGGGCCTCTCGGCGATGCATGAATGCTAAGCGCTCTAATAACTGGACATCCTGCTCGTTTTTCAGCAAAGCACCATAGAGCGGTGGAATCGCTTTGGTCGGGTCGCGGTTCTTCAGGACCTCGTCGGGAATATCATCCGCCATGAGCAACTTGAGCCAATCGATCAACTCTGATGTAGACGGCTTTTTCTTCAAGCCAGGGATCTCGCGCAACTCAAAAAACATCTCCAGCGCTTCCTGCACCAGACTCGTTTTAATTTTTGGGTGATGAACCGCGATAATCTCTTTCATCGTGTCTTTGCTGGGAAAATTAATAAAGTGGAAAAAGCATCGTCGCAAAAAAGCGTCCGGCAATTCTTTTTCGTTATTTGAGGTAATGATGATGATGGGACGCTGCTTCGCTTTGATCGTCTCACCGGTCTCGTAGACAAAAAACTCCATGCGGTCCAGCTCCACGAGCAAATCGTTCGGGAACTCGATATCCGCTTTGTCCACCTCGTCAATCAATAGCACGACCTGCTCGTCTGCCGTGAATGCCTCCCAAAGCTTTCCGTGCTTGATGTAGCGACTGACATCTTCGACCTTGCCATCGCCTAGCTGCGAATCGCGCAACCGCGAGACCGCGTCGTACTCATACAAACCCTGCTGCGCTTTGGTTGTGGACTTAATGTGCCACTGAATCAGCGTTTTCCCCAGACTGGCTGCCACCTCTTCTGCCAGCATTGTCTTACCCGTTCCTGGCTCACCTTTGATCAGCAGTGGTCGCTCAAGCGCCACTGAGGCATTGACTGCCATCCTTAGATCATCGGTGGCGACGTAGCGTTCCGTTCCCTCAAACTTCATACCGTTATTCTCTCGTTTCTGATGACTTAAAGGCGGGCAGACTACCCGAAGTCAGTGCGACACACCACTCACAGCAACTCATTGGAGACGCGACGCCGCGCGCTCCACCAGCCCACTAGCGCGCCTATCAGGCCCCCCATCGCTAACCAAATGGCCGGCGTCAGGGCCGCAGCGATCCCCTCACCAAACAAGGCGTTGAAGACCACCACAATGAGCGCGGGGGCAATCGAGGAGGCCTCGCTGCTCGGATAGGCAGGCACCAATAGCAGCCCACCGATGAGACCCATCACTACTGAACCGGCAAGGCTCGCTGAGCGCTGAAACCACAGCCTGCGAATCATGGCCAATCCCAATAGCGCCGCTACGCCATAGGCAAAGACCGCGACGATATAAGACTGCGTTGTTAGCATACTGGCTCCTCCCATTTGTGCGGCGGCGGCATTTGCAAAAAATAGCCCTGTGTCTGCAGAGACGCCATCACATCTGTCGCGTTTTGCATTGCCAACGGCTGATCTGGCGTCAACATCAGACTCAGGACCTTTTGCGGCGCTGAAAAAATCGCTGCCAGCCCCTCCGGCCAATCCTCTGGATCTAAGTCCTTGGGTAAAAATAAAAAGGTGTCGGGCCTCCCGGACGTCTTGAACACATCAACCTCAATCTCTGCCGGCACCGCCACGCTACGCCTCTTTCAGTAAGAATTGCTTGAGCGGATGAATCACCGCCGTGTTACGCCAGCCAGACCAAGCGGCTGGACTTTCCAATTCGGGCTCTGAGCGTTGACGAATCATGCGCTCAAGATCCGACTTCGGCATCAGCACCTCGGGCGGTATCTGTAGTGCCTCGGCAAGGGTTTTGAGGTGCTCACTAAGGCGACTCAGCACATCCCTGTCATGGCGCGATAAGGGCACCACAATATCTTTTTGCATGGCGGCGTCTGGCGCTCCCTCAACGAGGGCGATTTGCGCCAACAACGTTTCACCAGCTCGGCGGACGAACCCCGCGGGCATCCCCTCAATACGATGCAAGTCATTGATCGAGGCAGGCATCGCTTGGGCCAACGCCATTACCAATTTGTCATTCAGAATCCAGCTGCGCGGACGGTCAAGCTGTCGCGCCTCTGTCTCGCGCCAATTGACCACTGCGGCCAACACGGCTTGCTGTTGCAGCGGCAAGCGGTAAGCGGTTTTAAATTTACTCAGTGGCGGCTTACCCCCTGGGGTCATCCGCGCGCCCTCCTCCAGAATCCACGCTTTGCGACCCATCTCATCTGCACGGTCGAGCAGCTGCACACCGATGGGATAGAGGTAGCTCACATCTTGCGCTGCATACTCAGCTTGCGAAGGCGTTAAAGGGCGCTGCAACCAATCTGATTGTGTCTCTTCCTTGGGGAGGTCCACCTCAAAAAACTGCGCCACAATAGCGCGATATCCGAGGCCTCCTCCCAACCCTACTAACGCGGCCGCTCGCTGGGTATCAAACAACGGTGAGGGCAACACCTGCAGCCAGTGCTCGAAGACCTCAAGATCCTCACTGGCGCTGTGAAGACATTTAATTTGAGCAGGATTTGTCAAAAACCCTCTCAAGGCATCGAGCTCATCTAGTTGCAATGGGTCAATCAGGTAAGCAGCATCGCCCCAACATAATTGCAACAGCGCGACTTGGGGGTAGAACGTATCGCGGCGGCGAAATTCCGTATCCACCGCCACACTCTCACGCCCTCGATGCGCCGAAAGAAGCGCTTCCAGCTCTGCTGATGTCTCAATCCAAGTAGACGTCATTCCTGCACGACCGTTCGTCCACTCAGTGCATGCGCCAGGGTGCTTGAGTCCGTGTATTCCAGTTCGCCCCCCAGTGGCACGCCGTGCGCGATCCGAGAGACCGTCACCGCGGCGTCGCGGGCACGCTGACTGATGTAATACGCGGTTGCTTCACCTTCGACCGTCGGGTTGGTCGCCAAAATGACCTCCTTAACGTGCCCTCCGGCGAATCCAGTACACAGCGTATCCAGTCCCAGCTGCTCGGGGCCAATGCCATCGATCGGCGATAAATGCCCCATCAACACATAATAGTGACCCCGAAAACTGCCACTTTGCTCAATCGCCATGACATCCGCAGGCGCCTCCACAACACACAGGGTGGACGCGTCGCGTTTGGGGTCTGAGCAAATCTCACAAATGGCAAGCTCAGTGAAATTGCGACAGCGTTCGCAGTTACGCACTTTGGCCAACGCCGTCTCGATCGCCTCCGCGATCAGCTGGGCCCCCTCCCGATCGCGCTCCAACAAATGTAAGGTCATCCTTTGCGCTGATTTGGGTCCGACGCCAGGCAAATGCCTCAAGCCATCGATTAGCGCCTGTATAGACGGACTTAACTTCATAAAAAACAATCCTTTATGTGGAGATTATCCCAACATAAGTCACGTTTTAAACCGCACATAAAACGACACATTAAGCCAAATCCTCCGAGGCTTCAGCCTGGCCATCCAACACTTTATCGGCGGTATTGGGACGAATGCTACCGGGAATAATCTCGCCATCAAATGCCTTGATCAGCTGCTGCAGCGCATCGTCATTGGAAATGGCCTGCTCGGCCTCTGCGAGCCGCTGCGCCGCCACTGCCGCGCGATGGCCGGCCGGCGTGCGGCTGGTCTGCGGCACCCTCTCGATCGTGGCGTGTATCGTCTGCCCGATCTGCTGACTCAAGGCCTGAGACAGCTGCTCTGGATGCCGATCGTTAAACAGACTCGCATCGGCCTGCGCGATTGCAAACCGCAGCGTCGGGTCTGACACCTCAAGTAACTCAAGGTTCAAGGCAATATTGTGCAGAATCCCAGCGAAGGTCAGCGCATCAAATACCTGTGGCCATCGATCAGGGCTCAAGGCAGCCAACGTCACGCGCTCTTCGTCGAGCACCGGCGCGCCTGCTGAGTCGTTTATTGGCGCCTCTGCACCCAACGGCGCCGCCTTGGTATTACCCGCTGGCTCAGACTGCCGTGTATCAGATTGCCGTTGCACAGGTGGGTCTTGATAGCCCGGCAGAGCTGTCAGAGCCCGATCACCCTCAGCACCTCGCTCACCGCTCTCTGATGCACTGGGTGCCGCTGCATCCTCTGAATGATCAATACCGACTGGGTCGCCAGCGCCCGTTGCCGAGGGGTTATCTTTGCTGTGCGAGCTGCTGTGCGGGATGCTCTGCGGAGTGCTCTCAGGCATTTCCACCGCTATTCCATCTGTCGCGGAAACCGAAGCGCGATTGGGGCTAGAGAGTAACGTCTGGTCGGTCGGAACAGCTTGGTCGTGCCGGGGCGCGATGGTCTCCGCTGATTGGGCGCCCTCCAAATCACCCCCTCTCACCACCGGCGTCGCCGGCGGTTCAGGCTTTTTTACAGGGGGTTCTCCTGCAGCGGCATCAGGTTGAATCACCACCGCAGGCCGGAACGCAATCATACGAAGCAGCACCATCTCAAGACCCGCTCTCGCCGAGGATGCAAGATAAACGTCTCGTCGGCCTGAGGTCGCCATTTGCCAAAACAGCTGCGTGTCGTCGATGGTAGCGCGTGCAGCTAGCTCCACAATCCGCGCCTGATCGGGCCAACTCGTGTCCAGCGCGTCCGGGACCGTTTGCGCAATGGTCATCTGATGCAAAACGCTGGCGAGTTCGTCGAGTGTGGACACAAAATCAGGCGCATGCTCGGCAATATGCGCGACTAAAGACAACACCGTAGCAGGATCGTCATCGAGAATCGCTGCGACGATCTCTAGCACCTGCCCTCGATCGACGGTGCCCAGCATTTCGCGCACCTCAGGTCCGGTGAGCCGCCCCTCTCCAAAAGCAATCGCTTGATCACTCAAACTCAGCGCATCACGCATCGACCCCTCAGCCGCGCGAGCAATCAACGATAGTGCCTCGGCATCGGCGTCTACCGACTCAGCGTCCAAAATATGCGCTAAGTGGGCAACAATTTGCTCTGGCTGCATATTTTTGAGATTGAACTGCAGGCATCGTGACAGCACGGTCGCTGGTAACTTCTGAGGATCGGTGGTCGCCAATAGAAACATGGCATGGGGCGGCGGCTCTTCCAGGGTCTTCAACAAAGCATTGAAGCTATGATTGGACAGCATGTGTACTTCGTCGATCAGGTAGATTTTGTAGCGCGCCCGAGTCGGCGTGTACTGCACGTTTTCGAGCAGTTCTCGTGTATCTTCAACCTTCGTTTTCGATGCGGCATCCACCTCGATCAAGTCAACTGAGCGGCCCTCTGCTATTTCCAGGCAGGCCCCACACTCGCCACAAGGTGTCGACGTCACACCGGTGTCACAGTTCAAGCACTTGGCCAGAATCCTAGCCACCGTGGTCTTGCCGACCCCTCTTGTTCCTGTGAACAAGTAAGCATGGTGTAAACGGCCAGTCTCCAAGGCATTCACCAGCGCCTGAAGCACATGCTGCTGCCCGACCATTTCGGAAAACGTGCCGGGGCGCCATTTGCGCGCGAGAACCTGATGTGACATGCAACACCATCCGTCAATAGGGAGGCGACTCGAACAGCCACACCCCGGCACCCGAATCAGTGACTACCGTTGCTCCCTTCCGGGCCTGGCGGAGTTCATCACCTATCGCTGCGGGGGGACCGTCCGAGCCACCACAATGCCCGCCTAGCGGCGGGGGTCGACAGTGTCGCGAAAACCCCCGCCTTAAGCAAGCTAGCATCGGTTTCGACCCTATGCCCGCCCTGTGTTAATCAGTTTTACATACTATGTTAATTCAGTTAACATAGCGGCTTCTACCCGCTTTACTTGCCTCGAGGGCGTCCCATGCTCAACCCTAACTTGACCCGGTCTTTCTGGCTGGTTGTCTTGGCGGTCGGCCTGACAGCCGGCGGTACCGCGCTGATCGAAGCCAATAAGGTGACCACCACCTCAGCGGACCGCACACCAATGCCGGTGGCCGCCACGCTTTATCTTCCAGAGGCGGGCTATCGCCGCAAGGCGACCTACTTAGGGCTTGTGCGCGCTGGCTCTGATAGCTTGATCGGCTTCGAAGTCGCCGGACTACTTCAAACTTTGCCCGCCACTGAGGGGATGCGTGTCGCGCCGGGCGACGTCCTCGCACAGCTCGGCACAGACACCCGCCGAGCCAGGTTAGATGAAGCCAGTGCCACGTTACAGCGGGTCATCGCAGAACGTTTACAAGCCGAGCGCCGCGCCGAGCGGATAGCAAAGCTGGTCAAAGACGGCTCGGTATCGGAACAAGACTACGATGATGCCAAACTCACCGCGCAGGCGTTTAACGCGGCCGAAGATTCTGCCAGAGCGCTGCAGCGCTCTGCTGAACTGAGTCTCAGCAAGAGCACACTGATTGCCCCCTATAGCGCCGTGGTCGCCGAGCGCCTCGTGCAAATCGGTGCCGTTGTAGCACCCGGCACGCCAGTGCTCAGATTAGTGACCGCCAGCGGTCGAGAAGCCCATATTGGCGTCCCCATTGAGATCGCGCGACGCCTCCAGGTGGGCGATTCTTATCCCCTCACATTGACGGGCATCACCGTCGACGCAACGCTTCGCGCTATTCGCGACCACCTTGACCCCGCAACCCTGACCGTGGGCGCCGTTTTCGATTTCAGCGATCAAACCATCGCCAGCGTTGGAGAATCCGCTGAACTGACCATCGAAGAGTCGGTCGAGGTCAAAGGCAGTTGGCTGCCGATTACCGCGCTGCTTGCGGCCCCAAGGGGCCTCTGGGACGTCCTGGCCATTTACGCTGACGATGAAGGCCACTTTAGAGCCCAACGCGAGAGCGTTGAAATATTGTATACACGAGGCGATCAAGTCTTCGTGACCGGCACAGTGATTCCCGGCGAGGCAGTGGTCGCATCTGGCTTACAGCGCATCAGCCCCGGGGATTTGGTAGAGCCTCTCTTCATCGCGAACAAAACTATGACAGACAAAACAGCGTTATGATTGCGCGACTGCTGCACGCCAACACCCGCTACCTTGCGTTGGTGATTCTGACGATTGTCGTAGTGGGTTACACCAGCCTCAACGGGATGGCGCGCAAGGAAGACCCCGCGATCACGCCGTTCTTTGCCTCAGTGCAGACCCCTTTCTTGGGCGCCAGCCCAGCACGTGTTGAGGCAATGATCACCAAACCGCTTGTCGACGCACTGCGCGCAGAGCCCGACGTAAAAGATGTTGACAGCACCTCCGCTGCTGGTATGTCGTTAATTTTCATCGAGATCGACTATCGATTGCCCAAAGACCGGATTGTCAAAATCTGGGCTGAACTCAGAGATACCATTGACCAAGTGGCCACGACCTTCCCCACCGGCGCGATGGCACCCAATTTTGATGACGAAATTTGGACCGAATTTGTCAAAATCGTGGCCATTCGGGGTCAAGATGAGCTGCCGCTCTCCCCTGGCCAGCTGCGTCGCCAATCACTGCAGTTTGCCGATGCCGCGAGAGGTGTGCCACAAACTCGGCGCGTGAAGCTATATGGCCTACCCATCGAAGAAGTCCGTGTCGAACTCGATGAAACGCGCTTATCGATGCTCGGTATTTCCATTGATGAGGTCGCCAGCGCGCTCGCGCAGGCGGATGCGCGCGCCCCAGCAGGCAGACTCACGGGCTCTAGTGCCGCACTGACTGTGGAGCTGACTGGAGAGTTCACGGACCTAGAGTCCGTCCGCAGTGTCATTGTCAGAGGGCTACCCGACGGCCGCTCCATACGCGTATCGGATCTGGGGCGAGTGCACAAATCCGAGGTCACGCCGCTAGAAAGCCTCTCACTCTCCAACGGACAGCGCTCGGTGCTGATCGGGATTGAGATGCAACCGGGTTATCAGGTGGATCGTTACAGCGACCGATTCGAGCAATTTTTAGCCGACTATCGAGCGGCCGCCCCCCGAGGTATCGCGATTGACGAGAGCTTTGATCAATCAGGTTATACCACTGACCGACTCACCAGTATCGGCAAAAGTCTACTCGCCGGCATCACCCTCGTGCTGAGCGTCTTACTGATCACGCTGGGGTGGCGCGCCGCACTGGTGGTCGCGGTCATTCTGCCGCTGTGCGCTTTGATGTCGATGGTCGCATTGTTTTATTTGGAAATCCCCATTCAGCAGATGTCCGTGACCGGTCTCGTGGTCGCGCTCGGATTGCTCGTCGATGGTTCGATCGTCATGACCGATGAAATTCGCAAGCGCCTCATCGCTGGCCTCTCCCCCATCGAGGCGATGAACGGCGCTGTCTCTCGCATGCGCATTCCGCTGATGTCCTCTACCCTGACCACTGTGCTCGCCTTTTCGCCACTAGTACTGCTGCCGGGTGCCGGCGGTGATTTTCTGGGTTCGATCGCCGTCGCGGTAGTGGCAATGCTCATTTCCTCTTTTATCCTCGCGATCGCTGTGACACCAGTGCTCGCATCACGGTGGTTGCCGTCAGGCATTGCGCTGGAGCGTCGCTGGTGGCGAGCAGGCGCCAATAACGTGCGACTGTCTGCCTTTTTCCGCGCCTCGCTCCATTGGTCGATTCGCAATCCAATCGGCACTTTTTCGCTGGCTTTGGTGCTGCCGCTTATGGGCTATCTCAGTTTGGATACGCTCACCCAACAATTCTTCCCCGGGACAGATCGCGATCAAATGTATCTCGACGTCAAACTGCCCGAGGGCGCCGCTATTAAAGACTCACTGGAGTTAGTGACACGGCTCGACAATAAGTTGCGCAGCGAGCCCCTCATCAGAAGGGTAGATTGGTCTATCGGAGAGAGTCCCCCCGAGTTTTATTACAACCTGCGCGCCAATGTAAAAGGGGTGCCGGCTTGGTCTCGCGCATTGGTGCTGACGACTGACGAAAATCAGACCAACGCCCTGATTCGGCGGCTGCAGGGAGAAGTCGATCGCGAATTTCCCGAGGCGCAAGTCATTGTGCGTGGAATCGACCAAGGCCCACCTGTGGAGGCGCCCCTAGAAGTGCGGCTATTCGGCCCCAGCACTGAAATGCTCAAATCACTCGGCGAGCAGTTTCGGCAGCGCGTTGCGGCACTGCCCGATGTCACCCACACAAAATTATCGATATCGCCGCCAGCCGCGAAACTGATATTTGATTTAGATGAGGCGGCCCTCAAACGCACCGGTCTCAGTAAAAACGATGTCGCGAATGGGATTAGGTCGGCGCTTGAAGGATCGACCGGTGGTGAGCTACTCGAAAATGCCGAACGACTGCCGGTGAGAGCCATCCTCAAGCGCGACGAGTGGGACACGCCTGACGATCTGACCAATCTGCGGCTGCCCATTCACTCCGACTCGCCCGCCACCTTGGTACCCAGCATCCCCCTCAGCGTGCTCGGCGACGTCTCACTGGTGCCTGATGACAGCCCAATCAGCCGCAAGAATGGTGAGCGCCTAAATAGCGTTCACGGCTATCTCAGGCGGGGTGTGCTGCCCGCGGAGGCGCTGAAAATACTGGCGGCAGACCTCACCCGCGATCCCATACCGCTGCCCAGTGGGTATCGCTACGAATTTGGGGGCGATACCGAGCAGCGTGATGAACTGCTCGAGGATTTGCTGGCGCCACTCTGGACGATCATCGCCGCAATGCTGGCCACCATTCTGCTCACCTTTAACTCTTGGCGGCTAACCGGTATCGCTTTTTTTGTGACCGGGTGCTCCTTCGGGCTGAGCCTCCTCGCCCTTGCCATTTTTCAATATCCCCTGGGCATCCAGGCACTGATTGGCGTCATTGGCTCCGTGGGCGTGTCGATCAACGCGGCGATCATTATTCTCAGTGGTCTGCGGCTCAACAAGAGTGCTAACGACGGCGACCCAGATGCCATCGTCGAAGTGGTCATGGACGCCAGCCGTCACATCGTCTCCACCACGGTCACCACCTTCGGTGGGTTTTTGCCGCTGATCTTAGAGGGCAGCGAGTTTTGGCCACCCTTCGCGATGGCCATTGCCGGAGGCGTTTTGCTCTCCACTGTGGTGTCGTTTTATCTGGTGCCACCGCTATACACCCTGCTTATGCATCCTAAACGGCACTTTTTTGGGCATGATCAGTTTCGGCACGATCAGTTTCAACACAATCAGCTTCCGCAAAACAAGCCTGCGCTCGACACCTCCACCCTTAGTTCGGAGGCGCCGTAATGAGTAGTGCCGCTGTCCCCTACCATCATGGCAACCTGCGCAATGCACTGATCATTGCTGCCGCTGAACTCATCGAACGGGATGGCACGCTTGATTTTTCTATTTCTGAAGCCGCTGCAATCGCCGGTGTCAGTGCAGCGGCACCCTATCGACACTTTAGCGATAAAGAGGCGCTTCTGAGCGCTGTGCGCGATCTCGCTTTTTTAGGGCTGAGCAATGCAGCGGTGCAAACCGCCAAGGAACATGCCGCTGGTTCTATCGAGGGGGTTTTAGCCATGGGCCACACCTACCTGCAATATGCGCGAGACAAGCGCGTTTTCTTTTCCTTGATGTGGGAGGCGCGAGCGGACATCGATGAACGTCGCGAAAAAGCCCAAATCGAGCATCATGGGTTTATGGTTCTTGTCGAACTCGTTAACGCATTTTGCCGGAACTATGGCACCCCAGAGGCCAATGCGACGCAACTGGCCACCTCTCTCTGGTCGCTAGGCCACGGCATTGCCATCCTCGAGGCGAATCAGCTGCTTGATATGTTTGACCGCACGGTAACGGCAGAAAGCATACTTGATGACAGCGCAAAAAGGATCTTAGCCAGCGTATTTGCATCACGCCCTTGGTAGGCTGGCAGGCATCTCAAGAGACCTACTGAGATCCCGACGGACAGCATTGCGCTAGAACCGATGCGGGCCAACCACTCATTCTGAGTGGCGGTCATAAAAAGTTATGCGTTGCGCGACTTGGCCAACCCTGCAAGGAATGGGATACTGCGCGCCCGCCGCCCGTAGCACAACCGGATAGTGCAACGGCCTTCTAAGCCGTAGGTTGCAGGTTCGAGTCCTGCCGGGCGGGCCCATGACGATAAAGGGTATGGCGTTAAGGCCGAATCAAAGCCAGCGATTACCCCCGTCGGTTCAGCACCGTGAATGTTCTAAGCACACACTGCAAACACGCTGCAAATGACGGTGGATACAACAGCGACTGGCGTTGGTGCAACGCTACAAGAACTCGATAATCTGGCTTCGCCATAACCGGTATCCCGGCGCCAACAAGTGGATGCCGTCATTACTGAGCGCTGGCTTTAAAGCGCCCTCTGCATCAGCAAATACCGAATGAAGATCAATATACCGATAACCGCGTTTATCCGCGTGTTGCACCAACGCCGCATTCAGGGTGGGTATATGGGTATTATCGATTAAAGGCCATACCGCATTCACCGGTAAAACACTCTGAATATAGACCTTGGTGTTGGGGAGCTGTGCGTCGATGAGGTCGAACAGTTTGGTGTAATTGGCCAAAGCAACTGCCGCCCCTAAACGTTTGTTGAGATCATTAACGCCGATCATTAAAAATAACTTGTCGGGCTGCACACTGACGATCTGGTGCATCCGATCAAGGATATCTTGCGTGGTATTGCCGCTAATGCCTCGGTTAATAACATCCACGCCGGGCAACCACTCTGACCAAAGCCCTCCCTCTGTAATGCTGTCACCAACGAATGCTACCGCCGAGTGGGTCGCCGCGAGCGCCTCAAACTGACTGAGGCGTCTCTCGGTCATACCGTCGATCATCGCCCGCTTTTTACCCGTCCAAAAGTGTTGTGAGATCCCTGCTACCGCAACGGCTGTGACCAACACGGTGACCGCAATGCCCTTTACCATGGCCTCTACTCCCTATGCCCATTCGCTTCACGTTCGATTTAATCACAACACGCCAGCGATCGTAGCTACGATGGACTGCGCGACCAAAATGCCCCTAGTGATAGCGCCAGCCATGTTCCGTCATAACGCCACACGTCAGTGAGGGGGCAACGTGAGGGGCAACCTGAAGGACAGCGTCACACAGCGCGGTCAGTGAGAGGCCAGAGTGAAACGCAACGTAACCCGCGCCCCGCCTCACCAGCAGTGCTCGGCAATCAGCCCGGGTCAGCGTCAATGAAAAAAGGTCTGCCGCTGCACGGTATATCAGGACCCGCAGGGTCATGCGGTGCGCTCCGCATCGACTTGCGGTTACTGCAGCGCACATAACGGGATTCACATAGCAAAGTAGGGTTAAGGAACGGACGGTTTGTGCCCCCCCTTAATAGTGCCTAGCGGGAGCCAGCTTCAGTTGCCTGATGACTTAGGTTACTTGCGGACTTAGGTTGCTTGCGGACTTAGGTTGCTTGCGGACTTAGGTTGCCTGATGACTCAGGCTGCTTGATGACTTAGGTTGTTTGAGGACCTAGGTTATCTGATGGCGCCGATAACCTGTGCCAACCAATGGACTCGGCACGTCCTGTCACGCTGTGACCCAGCAACGGCTGAACGCGCTTATTTACTCAGCCGCAGCCTCAGCTAGCAACTGCTCTCGTAACGCTGATCTTTGTATTTTGGTCGCCGACATCGGCCATTCCTCTACAAATCGCACAACCCGTGGCACCTTAAATGAGGCGATTTGACCCTGACAGTAGTCAACAATATCCTGCGCCGTCACGGTAGCGCCCGGCTTTAACTGGATAAACGCAGCGACCACCTCATCAAGCCGATCATCTGGCGCACCAACCACTTGCGCCACCATGACCTGCGGATGGGTCGACAGCCATGCCTCTATCTCCAGAGGAGACACATTTTCTCCTCCTACTTTCAGCACATCCTTGATGCGGCCATGGAACTGAATACGACCCTCTGGATCCAGGGAACCCAAATCCCCGGTAAGAAACCAACCCTGATCATCGATGACGCGCGCAGTCTCCTCAGGCTGCTTGTAATAACCTTTTAGCAGAAGAAAACCGCGAACACGTATCTCGCCCTGCTCGTTCGCAGCGCATCGTTGTCCTGACTCGGGCTGAACAATCGACACTTCAACGCCCTCATAAGGTTTACCACAGGTCTCCGCGCGCTGAGCAGGCGTATCATTTGGGTCTGTGTGACTCGCGATACCACTGAGCTCGGTCATCCCGAAGGCGCTGATATGGGTCGCAGACGGCCACATGCGCATATTGTCGCGCAGTGCCTCGGCAGAACCGATGTTGTTGATCAGCCGAACATGGTCCAGTTGATCCAGCTTCATCTCGGGGTGATTCACCAGCTCCGCCATGATCGCCGGGAAAGCGGGATACAAAAAGGTGGCGCGCTCCTGCTTTATTTGGATCACCGCCCGATCAATATCTACCTTCTCGTCAGTGAGACACGCACCCCCATCATGAAAGAGGCTCAGCATTGGGAGGATAGAGGCCATATGGAACATGGGCAGCGGATCCCACATGCGCTCATCTGTCGACAGACCGAGTCGATTTCTCATCGCCAGCGAGGTTCGGAAAACCGACTCCTGCGTCAACATACATCCCTTGGGTAGCGAGGTCGTGCCCGATGTGAACATAATCAGCGCAGTGTCGCTGGCAACCAGTTCCGCTTGTCGGCAATCCAATTGCTCCGCCGTTGCCAAGGTTCTTTCATCGAGAAAGTCTGCAAAAGCAGTAAAACCTGGGCTTTCAAAAGCATCGAGAGCCACCACACGTTCGAGCAGGGGCGCCTCAGGCGTCAGCACTGAGGCACCGGAGTCCGCCAGCCCTGGCAATGCCTCAAGGAGTCGCGCCGCATGAGGCACATCCTCGTTGTGTCCAACGAATAGCCATTTAAGATCACAATGCGTGGCCGCATGCCGCAATTCCTGAACGCGAAAACGCGCGTTGAGTAACACCGCAACGGTACCCGACAACATACAGGCGAACAGCAGTGCGATGTACTCAGGGCGATTAATCGTCAGAATGCCAACGTGATCGCCCGGTGCCAACCCGCCACCCATCATGGCCCGCGCATAGCGCTGACTCAAAGCAGACAGCTGGGAATACGTTAATCGCGAATCGGGGAAAATCAGAGCCGGTCGATCGGGATATTTTTCAGCCGCATTCAGCAGCAATTCAGACAATAAGTATTCAGTATTCTGCAATGTCACATTCCATGGTCTGTTGGTTCATCATTGGGCCCGCCAAACTATCTAATCGAGGGAAGACGTAGGCAATGCGCTTGGGCTAGCTGAATTCCCGAACCCAACACGACCCAAACGCGCACCCTACCGATCCCCTTTGCTCTGTCACTGCCCTCAACCAACAAACTGATTGCGTAGATTATGCAAAGGTACCTATCACGCTCTGCCGACCGGAACACACAGTGAAAGCGTCGCGACCCTTGGAGTCAATTCGTAAATTTTTATGGGTGTTAAAAAAATACCGTTTGTATACCAAGCACCAGATCGCTAAATTTCTTTCTCCGACTGCCAATGAGGCGCTAAAGAGCGCACTGGTGGCCGAAGCGCAGTGTGATCAGGCAGTCTGAACTCGGCGCTAATAGACTGCGCCAATGATAGCAGTGAGCCGGTCGCCCGACGCCATAAGACGGGTGACTTAGCGATTGCCCACGGACATAATCGACCACGTGATATCTCGATGACCCATTACGAGGAAGCATGACTATTTCGAGCACCACATCTCAGGTAGCTGACCGCAAAGCACTGATTGGCAAAACATTACGAACTGCCCATTACCGCGTTTCTTGCGAGGATGTCAGCGACTTTCTGGGCGTGATGTCAGACCCCTATGATTACGTGGCAGAAGCGCAGCACGTTGCACCGCCCTCATTTGCACCGTTGGTGGCGGTTTTAGGCTTGCTGCGAACCTTCGACTGGGCCAGTGATTTTTGGTTTGACTATCGCGATGGAACCGCCATGTTTGGTGAACAGTCTATTCAATATCATCGTCCGCTCTATGTGGGTGAAGAGGTCGAAATCAGCGCCGTCATCAGTGACGTCTATGAAAAAACGGGACAAAACACTTTTGACGTGGTTCAACTGGCATTCACCATTAAGGGAGACTGGGATGGTGACATCACCATGACCGGCAAACAGTCTTATATTTTATTCAAATGAATATTGCACCCGATAAGCCCCTGCTTGAAGACCTAGCGGTCGGTATGGCACTCCCCACCGCCAAATTTGGTCCCATGGATCGTTTTGATTACATCCCGATTGCGCTGATTTTGCGCGACACGAATCCGCTGCACCTTGATCGCGTTTACGCGCAGGAACGCGGCTTGCCGGACACTGTTCAACAAGGGCCACTGAACCAGGCCTATCTTTACCAATACTTTACCAACTGGCTTCATCAACCGTGGGACCTAGTGAGCACTGAAATACGGTTTTCAGCCAATGTCTTTCCAGATGATCATTTGTATTGCGGTGGAGAAATTGAAGCCCTCGAATCTGGCGACGAACACGATCTGGTGCATTGTCGCGTGTGGCAACAGAATGAGGACGGCACGGCGATTTTGACGGGAAAAGCCTCTGGACGATTGCCAAAGCACCGATAACGGCTGGTTTGGGCGATCCCATTGTAATGGCGGCTAAACACGCAGTACTACGCTGGCGCCCTCCTCGCGCCTCTCTCGCCTTCCTCACCCCTTGCTCGCAACACTCTCACGCCTCTGTCGCGGGTCGCTCGCGCTTTGTGCAGCCGACCAAAGAGTGCAAGGCTTGCATGTCTAGCAGTCACTGGTAGCCCGCTCAGCGCCAAAAGGTGGATCAAGAGTCGATGAGCCCCTGCGGCACCCAACGCTCCCGCTGTGCCCCGTGAAGGTGCCAGTGCAGCACCAGCCATGTCGCAGGCTCTTCTGCTGTGCTTCGTCAAAGCACTAGGTCAGCGCCAAGTGACCGACATCACTGGGCCAACGCCGCGACACTGACTCCTAAATCGTCAAAAAACAGTGGCACCAGTCAAGCAGCCAAATCGCCGTGCGACAGGTAAAAAAAAGACCCATTGAGTCATCCCCAATGGGCCAGTGGTGACATACCGTTTCCGTTAGAAATTCACTAACAACTCCACCCCGTAGGTGCGTCCTTTAGTCTGCTGCCCATAGGTGATGAGGGTAGAGGTTGTTCGACTCACCCAATTGGTGTTGTCTTCGATGTTGTTCACAAAGGCCGCAATTTTATAATTGCCGCGATCGTATGCGATCGACAGGTTTGTCTTACCGTAAGACTCTACCAAGGACACTGGATCGTTATCCTCTTGCGTGTAGAAGTCGTCAGTCCATGAATACGTCAGATCCGTGAGCAGCAAACCACCAAACGCCTCAGTGGTATAGTTAGCCGTCACACCCACCGTCAAGTCTGGCGCCTGCTTGGGCTTGAGATAGCTGTTGTCGACAGGGTTACCGCCCTGCGTCGATGAGAGGTCAGCGTCAAAAGACTTGTACTCTGCATCGAGGATCCCGATTGCACCACTTACCGTAAACCCGTCTGTAATGCGAGCCTGGCCCTAGCGAAAATGTCGCCAGTATTCAAAACCACCCCCATCCCTTCAGAGAGGGTTGGAGCGAGCTCGCCAGCATTCTCCCTCCTTTCTCCGTCATTAGCCTGTATCGCCAGGTGGGCTTTACGGCGCCCTTAATTACCAACATTGCTGCAGCGCTCATTATTGTCGCGCTGGGGAGCCTGATCAGCCACCTCACTGGTCGCGTCACGCAGTGGGTAGTGCTCGGTGTCGGTGTCTATGCGCTTTTCAGTTGGGCAAAATCTCTAGCCGTGAGAGATCCTGTGACCTATGCGATGATCTTTCGCTGTAAGTCGATGATCTACGTCAACCTCGCCTACCCCATTATTACCTTCATCACCTACGGATTTGCGCTGTGGCTTGCTCAGTACTTGCTGCGTAAATTTGATGCCGACTTATCAGAGCTCGGCATGGTTCTTGGACTCTCTACTGCCATCTGCGGTGGCGTGGGTGTGGCCACTGGCGGGGTGGTAGCCGATCTGATGAAGCGTCATATCCGCGAGGATGCCCACACGTTCATGGGCCTCATCTCGGGCATCCTTACGATCATTGCTGCGCTGTTTGTGCTCAACGCAGAAACCCTTCAAGAGGCTTATGTTGCCAACGCGTTTCTGCAGTTTGTCAGTGTGCTGTGGACTGGCGCCGCTGGCGGCATTATCACCACCCTTGTGCTCCCCAGAATGCGCGCCACCGCTTCTGCCTTTTATCTGGCAATGGGCACGTTTTTAGGGCTCGCGATGGGTCCCTTCACCATCGGCTACCTCAGCGACACGTTTCAAGCATCGGGCAATACGCCCTCTGATTCACTGGGTCTGAGTTTGAAGCTGGCATTACTGGTCTACTTGATCGTGGCTATATTTACTGTCCTGCTGTTTCGGCATTATCGACAGGACTTTAATACACGAGAAGCCCGCGCCATCGCAGCAGGCGAGCCCGCTCACCCCTAAAACAGACCACAGACCCGCTCGGCCAGTCGCTTTGCAGGGCGTGTGCCCGCGCTGCGCGCGGGCGGTTGGCTTATTCTCAAATTGTGAGATCATATGGGTCTCGGTTCTCACAGCGCACAACAGGAGCCCGTTTGAGTGAGCGGATTGCCACTACAGCAAACCAGCCAAGAATCGGCGACCCCATTGCCATCGCACGCAATGGGCGCTCGAAAAGGGTCAGTTTCATCTCAACAATAGGGTTGGCTTACAGTAACGATGCAGCTATACAAACCGAACAAACCCAAGGGCACGAAACGCAGAGACAGCATCATCAATGGTTTCTTGTCCTCGCTGGAAAAAAACGGGTTTTCGAAGACCTCGATGACCGGCATCGCGCAAGAAGCCGATATTGCGCCCAGCCATGTCTTTTACTATTTTAATTCTAAAGAAGACCTTCTGACTGAGGTGTTCAAGCACCAGTGCGATGTCATTGTTGAAGGCATGGCGGCACTGAAGCAGCACGACTTTGCCGCAAAAATAAATTACCTCTGCGACTTTTTCTACACCGAAAACAAATCCGTCAACCACCTCTCTACTGGTGTGATGTATGAAGCCATTGGGGCTTCGGTGACCGACCCCAGTCTCGCTGCGCACAAAAGCGAACTAGACCGATGCTGCATCGAGCTACTCAGCGTCGTTTTTTCTCACAATCAGATCGGTGAGGACGCCTGTATGGAAAGGGCCGAGATCTTGTACGCGGTGATCGCAGGGTCGAAGCTCAATGGGTTTTTTAGACCCGATGTCGACTTAGCCCACGGCAAGGATCTTTTCATTAAAACGGCTTATTTATTGGCCCATAACGACAAAACTGATCATCCAACCTCTGACTAGGTGATAGCGCAGCGCCCTGCGCCTTGATACCACCAGTGGATCAGACCGTAATCGAAGGAGTCGGCTATCACTCGCTATATTGTCATCTCAGACGGGCCAGCCCAGCCCGACCCAAGCGCACTCGACGCTTGCTGGGAGCAGGTGCTCAACGCTCATCCAGAATTGGCGGGTGATTATCAGGTTCGCTCCCTCGGTATCGATGCCGATACGACAGAGCAAATATTTGGCTTCATTAAGTCACGCGAAAAGGTAGCTACTTTCAGTTTGCCTTGGGTGCTTGAAGCCAATCAGTTTCCCCACCCGAAAGTCGGCATGCCCATCTTGCTTTGCGACTATGACGGCAAGCCCCGCCTCGTGGTCAAACTGACCGATATTCGCAGCATCACTTTTGGTGAGATGGGGATCAATGAGTCGTCTCTGGATGGCCCCCCCGTGCAAGACCCTGACATCTGGATCCCGCTCCATCGAACGTATTGGAATGGACTGCTCTCCAAGTACGATCGTGAGTGCACCGACGACATGCCCGTCCTCGTTGAACCGTTTGATTACATCGGCGAATTCACCTGATGACTGCGCTCTCCCGCAGCCCCTATGTGATCATTGGTGCCGGGATTCATGGGCTCAGCACCGCTTACCACCTCGCGATACAACTGAAAGCGACTGGCAGAGGCACCGGTCGGGATATCATTGTCCTCGAGAAGTCGGGTATCTGCGCCGGCGCAACGGGCATCGCCTGTGGCGTGATCCGCAACAACTACTTTCAGCCGGCCATGCGCGAGCTGATGGCGCACTCGGTGAACATTTGGGAGAGCGACCGAGAGACCTACAGCTATCACCCCGTGGGCTATATGCAAATCAGCTGCGAGTCGATGCACGAGGACGTGGCAGCCATCCATGCACAACAACAGGCGATTGGCTACGAATCCGTTTTTATTGAGGGTGTCGCTGACAGCGAGCGCTACATGAAGGGCCTGTTTTCCGATTGGCGCGCCCAGGGTATTACCTCCGTACTCCACGAGAAGCCTGGTGGCTACGCCAACAACAGCCTTGCGATGCAGGGCCTTGCGGCCAAAGCCGAGGCGCTCGGGGTCCGCATTATCAGCGGCATCACCGTGACTGCGCTCGAGAGCGACAACAGCGGCGCGATCGTTGCAGTCGTCACCGATCAAGGGCGCATCGATTGTGACTATACCGTCGTAGCAGCAGGCCCCTGGGTCCGCCGCTTTTGGGAAATGCTGGAACTGCCAATGGAAGTGAGTATCCGCAACGCCGCAACTGATGAGATCAGCGAGGGCATCCCCATGTGGATTTACTGGTCACTTCAGGAGGGCACGCTAGGCGTTGACCCCGCACTGCAGGTCACCAACGAAGGCAACATGCCACCCGTTATCCATGTGGATACCGATGCACCCCTGCACTCAGATCAAGACGGCCGGCTACTGACGGAGACGATGTGGGGCATCTACTACAAGCCCGACTTTCACTTTGGCGGTGTTCAAGGTGGGGCGGCCCCTTTTATCGTCGACAAACCGGCGGCCGAGGTGGCGGTGGACCCCTACGGCCCGGATTCACCAGAATTCGTGGTGGGACCCGAATTTGCCGAGATGTGGGTATCGGCTCTCGCGCATTGCCAGCAGCGCTTCTCCGGCACCCTGCCCCGCTTTAAGCGAGAACCCTCGGGAGGTATTGGTGCATTTACCCCCGACAGCTTCCCAGTTTTCGATGCCATGAAAGAGAACTGTTTTGTCATTGCAGATTCTAATCACGGCTACAAAATGATTGGCGTGGGCGATCTCGTCGCGCAAACCATCTGCGGTAGTAAACCGGATTTGCTCAACCCCTTTCGCTTCTCACGCTACGCCGAGGGTGATCTTCATCCGGTATCGAATAGCCCCTTCCCCTGGAGCTAATGGATTGCTTTACCGCGACTTGATGACTGTGCGGTTGAACCACCGTCGCGCCACCGCGAGCCAGCAAAAAAGCCATTTTCCCTGCCCCCACAGAGGCGTAGAATCATGACACCAACCCGCAAGGTGTGACCGATGACACCAACCGACACGCTTGCCACCACCGCTTCAGTCAGCCCCCACGGGGTAGCAGACCCTGCTATCACGCAACGCGCTGCGCTGCCCAATCGCGCCTATACCGACCACAAGGAGTGGCTGCGCGAACGCAGTGGAGTCATGGCAGCAACGTGGGCGGGACTCGGATTTAGCGCCGATATCGCCGCCTCTGGCGCCGTTTTTCCGATCGTCTTTATGGGGCTACCGTTACTCATGGTGCGCGACCAACAGGGTCAGGCGCATGTGTTTCATAACGTGTGCCGTCACCGCGGCATGCAGCTGGTGGCCGAGGCCGGCGAAGCGGGATTGATGATTCGCTGCCCCTATCACAAGTGGGGCTATGATCTGAGTGGTCAGCTTAGGGCCACTCCCAATATCGGTGGCATGGGCGTGCACGAAGTTGCCGGATTCAACTGCGCTGACCACGCCTTATCCGCGGTGCGCTGTGAAGAGTCGATGGGGGTCGTGTTTATTAATCTTTCTGGGGAGGCACCCTCGCTAGCGGAACATTTAGCGCCTCTTGTATCGCGTTGGCGTGAGCTCGCTGGCGACAACTTTGTGCAGCAACTGAGCGCCGACTCAGGCGAGTACGGCTCGATGGAGCTGGTGCTCAACAGCAACTATAAGCTGGCGGTCGAGAACTACTGTGAGTCTTACCACCTACCTTCCATCCATCCAGATCTCAATACCTACTCACCCCTCGATGCACACTACAATTTAGTGGTGGAGCCGCTGGCATCCGGTCAGGGTACGCGGGTCTATGATCTGACGCGCGGAGACAATCAAGCGCTGCCGCTCTTTTCAGGTTGGGACAGCCAACAGCTGAAAACCGCCGAGTACCTGTCGCTCTACCCCAATGTGCTTTTAGGCATTCAAGCCGATCACTTTTTTGTGATCCTGCTCACGCCAGAGGCCGCCGACCAGACCCGCGAACGGCTGCAGTTTTTTTACGCTGACCAACAGGCCCTCACTGACGATTTCAGCATGCGCCGTCAAAGCCTTCACGAGGCTTGGAGTTTGGTATTTGCAGAGGACATATCGGTCGTGGAGGGCATGCAAAAAGGTCGCGCCTCCCCAGCGTTCGATGGCGGGTTGTTCACGCCACTAATGGATATCCCAACGCATCACTTTCATCAATGGCTGCAACAGGGCGTGACCAACCATCAAGGCCCTCGCTCTAAATAGACACGCTCGATGTATTGGCTTGACCCTATACCCCGCAGCTATCCCGCAGCTATCCCGCAACTATCCCGCAACTATCCCGCAACTATCCCGCAACTATCCCGCAACTACCCGCAACTATCCCGCAACTACCCCGCAGCGCGCACAGGTTGTTTCTGCGCAGGCTGTGCCCAAGCACGCTGAAGACAGCGTGCTCTATGAGCTTAGGGCCTTACACATCATAAGGCAGCGAGTGATTAACGCCTGATAGCAGTCGCCAGGAATGCGAAATTCTGGCAAGTCGCCATCGCTTCCCAGCTGGCCTCTAGCGCTGAGCCGGACCAGCTTGCCATACCCGCCTCTAGCGCTGCCTCGTCACCGAACAGGTCGAGCCATACAAAATCGGCGTCGGCGAGATCAAACTGGGGCTCCATCAGGTAGTACCCATAGTTATTAGATTCACCCTCTAGGAGCGATGCGTCATACTCGGCACGAAAGGCTGTGAGTGATGCCGCGTCTTGCCCTTCATTAAAGGCGCAAAAGTCGAATCGAGGATGAAAGGTGCCACCCACCGCGATGTCTTCCATGCCATCATGACCGTCTGTCGGCTTAAACGTATAAACGTTCTCAGGTTCGTAGGACATGGCACCGGCCAATTCTGCGGACCAGTCGTCGACTTGATTGGCATTCCAATCGGCCCAACCGGCTTCACGGGCCTCACTAGAGGGCCACATGACCACCCAGATCAGATCGTAATCATCGGTCTCGAACTGGGGCACCAATACATTAGCGCCGAGCATGTTATAGCCACCCGCATCGATGCGCGCGTTCCATCCATCAATAATGTCCGCCATCTGCGCATCGGTCATATCGTCTGCGGTGTTATTCCAAATGTAGTCAATTAGCAACTCACCGGCAGCCGCACTACTTTGCATCGGTGTCTCTGACACCTCAGGCGCAGCGACCTCAGGCACAGCCACCGCGGCAGGCTCGTCGCTTTGACCACAGGCGGTCAGAAAAAGGGTGAGCGACGCAACAACAAAAAACGTTTTCATAGTGATTAACTCCTATTCATTTTTTTGGCGAATTTCAATGACAATCCAGTAAACCGAATTTTTGGGGGACCTTCAAGACAATACGTGTCGCAGCATAACCCGCAGCATCACTTGCTCTATTACATTTTGGGGTGCTGACTGACCGTGCCGCCCTCGACGGGAAACTGCCCCCCCGTGCAAAAACCCGATTCATCGGACGCCAAAAACAGCGCCATGGCGGCCACCTCTTCGACCGTTCCCATTCTCCCCAATGGAGACATCTGATTGCAGGCTGCTTCGACTTCAGGCGCTTGTGCAATGGCTGTTTTAAGAATGTTGGTAAGGGTTGCGCCGGGATGAATCGAGTTGCAACGTATCTGTAAGCCCGAGTTGGCACAGGTCACAGCAACCGATTTAGTGAGCCCCACCACACCTGCTTTCGAAGTGGTATAGGCAACGTCAGGGATCGCCAGATAGGAGGTGGACGATGCCGTATTGACAATGGAACCACTGGATCCGGCGGGGTTATCGCGCATCAGTGCAATGGCGGTTTGGCAGCCCAGCATCATACCGGTGAGGTTAATACTCAGTAGTTGGTTCCAAGTGGCCACGTCTACGGTCATGATGTCGGCGTTGCTGACGATGCCCGCGTTGTTGATCATCACATCTAAGTGGCCGTAGTTTGCGCGGACTTTTTCTGCCAGCGCAGACCACGCCTGCTCAGAACTGACATCGAGCCGCACAAACTCTGCGCCGCATTCAGCCGCGACTGCGGCACCGCTTGTCTCATCAACATCAGCTACTAACACGGTAGCGCCCTCCGCACAGAATCGGCGCACAATCCCCTCACCAATGCCCGAGGCACCGCCCGTTACCACCGCTATCTTGTCCTGCAATCGCCCCGCCATACCTGGCTCCTCAACCGTCATCGAGGTTGGAGCGTAGCATCGCCGATCGCAAACGAATATCGTCTTTACCGGCACCTTGGTGGTTGAACATTGTTTTGTTAACTAACGCAAAGACAGCGAGCGCCGCCTGTTGGGAAATGGTTTGCCAAAACGCCTGTCATGTAGACTGGTTTCAGACCGAACCAATGAACCGCAGCGTCCTACGCTGCGGTTGCATGCCCTCCCTGGTGTACCGTCCGTGGCGATGTCATCCCTGACCTAAGGTAAGCCGCGCTTGACCGGCTGAGTTTGCGCCCTCAGCGCACATTAGCAAGTGGGCAGCGACGTTCACGAGGGCACACTGCAGCCGGGGCTTGCGCTCGCGGCGGACGCTTTGTCGATGAAGCGATCCTGAGCAACGCTGAAGATCAACAAGCCGTCTACCTCGACCTCAGTGTTGACCTGCGTATCGTAAAGCGTGTCGCCCAAGGCCACTGGATAGCTCGACTTAAAGATAATCTCAGAGGCAAAGTCGACGGGTAAAGTCCCACCCTCAAGCTGCCTCACGACGTCACCAGTCCTCGCTAATCGGGCGCCTTTCCCGAAGGTATCGCGGCAGGCCGCTGAGAGGTTCCAAAAGGCAGGTAGATCATTACCCGTGCTGTACACGGCGTCTGCAATACCCGCGTAGCGGTATCGGTATAAATCAAATTCTTGGCGCAATGCCTCTATCTCGTCGGTCACCGCGCTGATATCGATCGCCTCTAGACGGCCTAAAATCTCGCCCAGATCAATATTGGCGGCCTCTGCTTGCCCCAGAAAAGATTCCAATAGCCCCGCAAGATCACTGCTATCGTTATCGGCGCTATCGAACAAATCGTCAAAAAATGACATGAGGCCTGCAGAGCTGTTCGCTTGGGTTGACTGGGCAGCTTGGGTCCAGCCGGTCACGGGCGTCATCACTAAGATCAATGCCAAGGTCCATGATTTCATTACGTCGCATCCTATCGCTTAAATAGAACACTCAGTATTGCATCGACCAACAGGGGCTTCTTGACCGCCTCCGCCAATCATTTGACGAAACCGGTCAGAACACCGCACTGCCCAAAACCCGACTCGACAACAGCAACGGCCAGCCAGCGTGGCCCCGCATCGACGCTACCAGCCGCGAGACCCCGGCACCCCCTTAAAGGGACCCACGAGGTTTGAGGTAATCCAGCCACCATAAAAATCCCCCGCCTGGGCCTGAACCTGCTCTCCCTCAACAAAACACGCATCGACCCTCGAGGCGTAAAAACTTAAGTAATCGGTGATGGGCTCAAAGAGCTGAGAGGGGCGTCGATAGGTCCAGCCCACATTTGCCACAGTCCCCGACGCGCCCTCAAGATCAAAATAACTAGCGGCACCCTTCCATTCGCAAAAGGTGCGGTGCTCGCTGTTGTGCAATTGCGACAGGTCCACGGCATCAGGCGGAAAATAGTAGGTGGGGGGATGCGAGGTTTCTAAGGTCCGAAACCCTTGCGTGGTCTCTGCCAGCACGCGGCCGCCGTAAACGATCCTGAGATTGCCCGAAAACGGCTCGCAAATAGCCGGCCGCGGATACTCCCATACGTTTTCAATTTGCATCGTCATGACGCTTCGGTCCCCGCTTGTGGTTAATCGATTCAGTGGTCGCTACGGCACCATCCGCCATGGACTATGTATCGCCATGGACTATGTATCGCCATGGACTATGTATCGCCATGGACTATGTATCGTGATCAGCGATCCATGGGCTCAAGGTAATGCAGTGCAAACAGGCACTCGTCATCCATCCAGGTCTGAACGCGCCGCAATCCCGCACGGGCGGCGAGATCAGAAAAGCCATCTACCGTGTATTTATAGGAGCTCTCAGTGTGTATGCGCTCACCGGCCGACAAACCGATGTCATGCCCACTGATGTGAACGGTCTGGTCCTGCGCACTGATCAGATGCATCTCAATGCGCCGCAACGTCTCATCATAAAAGGCGTGATGCTGAAAGGCATCAGGCGCAAAGTCGGACCCCACCAGATCATTCACACGCTGCAGGATGTTGCGATTAAATCGCGCTGTCACGCCCGCTGCGTCGTTGTAGGCCGCCTCCAGCCGATCGGTGGCTTTGTGCAGGTCAACGCCGATCAGCACGCCGCCATCAGATCCAATGAGGCTCACCGCTTGCTCTAAAAAATTGAGGGCGGCCTGTGGGTCGAGATTGCCAATCGTTGAACCGGGATAAAACAACACGCGACGCCCCGCAGGAAGATGCTCCTCAAAGGACAAAAAGTCTCTAAAGTCAGCGCAGAGCGCACTCACCGAGAG
>JBDQJL010000002.1:0-139754 GCA_040263855.1 Luminiphilus sp.
CCTTGGTGCGACGCACGCCCGGTGCGGGCGGCTCAGCCGCTGCGCCCGCAAAGCACTGAGCATTGCGCATCCAGAGGTCAGCGGTCTCGCCCTCATATACCAATTGGGTATCGGCAATGTTGCGGGTTTGGGTGACCACCTGAGCAAACTCATGCGCCATGCCGCTAATGACCTGATCACTATCGGGATTCCCATACTCCCATGACTCACCAGACGGCGAGGTTAAACGCAACGCGGGCTGCTGCTCCGGCACTTCCATGCCACGCACGGTGAAAGACCAGCCGAATGTATTGACGCCCAGCACTACGATATTGCGGATGCGGTCGTCCTCGCTCCGCTCAATACCGAGTTCGTCAGCGATCGCCTGACCATGTGCCCAGGTTTCCATCTGCCGTGCGGTAATTGATGAGCGGGCACTCATGCTGGGACCGACCCAGGCCACGCGATCAGAGGGGTCGGCCTGCTGATAGGCCGCCGCCACTTCGCGAAATCCAGATTGCCAGAGAGACACCAACTCGAGACCCCCCTCGGGAAATTTTACGAACTCTATGTCTGGCAGGGTTTTACCCGCCATCATGGCCTCTACAGCGGGCTTGAGTTCTGCCTGAAACGCATCGGGCGCCGTGAGCGCGAGGTTCGCCATATGGTTCCAAAAATGCAGGTGGCGCATGATGGTCTCAAAAGTCCAGGACTTGAACCCTGTGGGATGAGAAAAATCACTCGCCTGTAGCGGCGCGATGAGCTGTTCCAATGCCTCTGATTCAGCTAAAAAATCACTCGCCTGCTGCATGATCACTCCTGAAATCGGTTTTGTGAGATTCAAACGTGCCTGTGGCGGTGCCAAGTCTACTCGCTTTCTTCCTCTTCAATCACCATGATGACATCTCCCGCTGCCATCTGCTGCCCGACCTGCCCATTCAATTGCTGCACCACCCCGGACACGGGCGCGAGAATTTCGTGCTGCATTTTCATCGCCTCAAATACCGCCAACCGCTGGTCTTTTTCTACCGATTGGTCAGCCTCGACCAAGAGTGACACCAGTTGACCGTGCATCGGGGCCTGTACCTTACCGCCCTGTGCATCCTCCGCTGACTCCGGGGGAATCAGATCGGTGTTGATCAAGGTCACCTCGGACTGGTCTGTCGCCAGCATCAGTACCGCAGCGTCACTTTGGTGATAGCCCAGCACTGCGCGCTGGCCGTCAATCAAGACAGCGACGCGGTCCGCATTGAGCGTTTGCAATGCGACGCTGTGGGTCGCCTCCATCAGCGTCACCGTGAACTGCTCTGCACCACTCGAAGTGATGTCTGCGGTGAAAGTCGCGTCCCCCACATCGTAGGTATGACGTCTCGTCACCGGCCCGGTCGACACCCAGCCCCGCAGCTCTTCATTAACCGACAGCGCGCTCGCGAAATGCTGCTCCGCCGCGAGAATCTGCTGGAGCACGATGCCCGCCGCCAAGGTGCCAGTGGTCGGTTGCGCGGGCGTAAAACCCTCCGGGTAGTGCTGATCAATATAGTCGGTGGTCGCTTCGCCCTCGATAAAGATCGGCTGATCCAGCAGCGCCAATAAAAACGCGCGGTTATGGGTGACGCCCGCCAGCGCGGTGGCCTGCAGGGCTGAGCGCAGTTTCAGTCGCGCGGTCTCGCGGGTTTCGCCCCAGGCGATCACTTTGGCGACCATCGAGTCATAAAAAGGCGATATGGCGTCGCCGGTCTCGATCCCTGAATCCACCCGGACGCCCTCCTCCCGCGGCACGCTGAACAGCGACACTGGGCCGGCACTGGGTAAAAACGCCGCCGCCGGATCTTCAGCACAGAGCCTGACCTCAATGGCGTGACCGAACAGGTCGATGTCATCTTGAGAAGCGGGCAATGGCTCCCCTTGTGCCACGCGGATCTGCCATTGCACGAGGTCAAAACCGGTGACGCACTCTGTGACCGGATGCTCGACCTGCAGGCGAGTGTTCATCTCCAGAAAGTAAAATTCGCCGCTGGCATCGAGTAGAAATTCCACCGTGCCCGCGCCCACGTAATGTACCGCGCGCGCCGCCTCCACCGCCGCTTTTCCCATCGCCTCGCGCAACTCGGGAGTCATGATGGGGCACGGAGATTCCTCAACCACTTTCTGGTGCCGCCGCTGCAGTGAACAATCCCGCTCACCCAGATGAATCACATTGCCATGAGTATCAGCAAAGACCTGCACTTCGACGTGCCGGGCGCCTTCGATCGCTCGCTCGAGAATCAGATCGCCGTTACCAAAGGCACCCTCGGCCTCAGAACGCGCCAGCTCGATGGATTGCAGCAGCTGATCGGGGTCTGCTACCCGCCGCATACCACGACCACCGCCACCTGCCGCAGCCTTGATCATCACCGGCATACCCATTGCTTTCGCCTCGCCGCAGAGCGTGTCGTCAGACTGGTCCTCGCCTTGATACCCCGGGATACAGGGCACCTCGGCCTCCAGCATCGCACGCTTCGCGAGCGCCTTATCACCCATGATCTCCACGGCCGCAGCAGGCGGGCCAATAAAGATGATGCCGGCCTCCGCACAGGCCGCTGCAAAACCGGTGTTCTCGGATAAAAAGCCATAGCCCGGGTGAATCGCATCGGCACCTGTCGTTCGCGCTGCTTCGAGGATAGCCTCACCATTCAAGTAGGACTCAGCGGCGGTGTTGCCGCCGAGGGACACCGCCAGATCGGCGGTGCGCACATGCAGAGCATTGGCATCGGCGTCGGAATAGACCGCAACGGTTTTGAGGCCCATGGCCTTGGCGGTGCGCATCACCCTCACCGCAATCTCCCCGCGGTTGGCCACCAGTACTGTCTGGATCGTTTTCATTACTGGCCCTCCTGATGCCAATTTGGCTTGCGCTTTTCAAGGAAAGACGCCACGCCTTCAACACCCTCTTCCCCCTGAAGACACTCAGTGAAGTTCTCTGCGGCAAAGCGCATTTTTGTCTCATCGGGTAACGTGGGCAGTGTCCTAATCAGCGTTTTGGTCGCCGCTACGGCGCCCGGAGCGCAGGCCAAAACATCAGAACGGATGCTTGCCTCAGCCGCCTCAAGTTCACCGGCATCAGACACCACAACATCCAGAATGCCAAACTCTGCTGCTGCTTGCCCCGCGAAACGCGCGGCACTTAGCATGAGTCGTCGACCCGTGGAATGCCCACACTTTTGCATGACATAACGGGCAATTTGCGCCGGCGAAATGCCGATGCGCGTCTCAGAGAAAGCGAATTTCGTATCCGCGGTGCCAATGGTGACGTCACAGCAACAAGCGACGCCTAACCCACCTGCCATCGCAGCACCTTCAATGACCGCGATAGTCACCATGGGCAAACGGTCAAGGGTGTAGAGCAGACGCCCGATGGTCTCACTCATGGCGATGACTTTGTCATTGGACGCGGTCGCCATGGTTTTAAACCCTTTGAGGTCACCGCCAGCACAAAAGAAGCCACCGCGACCGCGGAGCGTCAGACCTCTGACAGAGCGGTCGTCCTGCAGCGCATCGCAGATGCGCTGCAGATCAGCAACGACCTCGTCGGTTAATGGATTGCGGCGCTCGGGTTGATTGAACCAGACGGTCAACCATCCCTGATGAAGCTCGCATTCGACAGAATTGGTATGGGGCAATGTCGTCATGGTCACATCCTCGCCACGCCGAAGCTGTTAGGGGTGAGCGCACGCCCACGTCCTTCCAGCACCGTCTCGAGGCAAAACGCGAGCACCTTGCGGGTATCGCGCGGGTCGATCACGCCGTGATCCAACACGCGGCCAGAGGTATAGAACGCGTCTTCCTGAGCATCGAAGTGCGCGATGATCGCGGCTTCTTGCTCGGCCAGCTGCTCCTCAGGAATCTCAATACCCTTGCGTGCCGCACCCGCTCGCGCAACCTCGCTCATCGTTTTCGCCGCACTCTGTCCCGCCATCACGCCCGTGCGCGCACTGGGCCAGGCGAACAGGAAGTCAGGCTCGTAGGCCCAGCCGCACATACCGTAATTACCCGCGCCAAAACTGGCACCAATGTACAGAGTGATTTTTGGCACCCGCGCGGTACTGACCGCCTGAACCATTTTTGAGCCGTGCTTAATCATGCCGGCCTGCTCGTACTCGGTCCCCACCATGTAGCCCGTCGTGTTCTGGAGAAAAATAATCGGCAAATCGGACTGATCGCATAGCTGAACAAACTGCGCGACCTTGGTCGCACCATTCGGATCGATCGGGCCATTGTTGCCAATCACTGCGCAGGCAATGCCGGTGATACTGACGTGGGCGCAGAGCGTGGAGGCACCGTAGCGCGGCTTGAATTCCTCGATTTCAGAACCGTCTACCACCCTCGCGAGCACCTCGCGACAGTCATAGGGCACTTTAGGATCTGTCGGCACGGCGCCCGCCAACTGCTCAGCAGGATATTTCGGTGGCTGATAAGCACGACGGGGTATGGGCGTGGCGCGTCGATTCCAGTCCAGCCGCTCAAACACCTCGCGCGCTTTCAGTAACCCGTGTGCATCATCCTCTACCAAGTACTCGACGACGCCTGAGACGCTGGCGTGCATCTCGGTGCCACCGAGCTCGCGGTCATTGGCGACCTCACCGGTGGCGGCTTTTACGAGTGCCGCACCGCCTAGCGCTGCCATGCCATTTTCTTTCACACCGATAACATAATCGGACATGCCCGGCATGTAGGCGCCACCCGCGGTCGAGCCACCATGTAGCACGACCATCGTCGGTAAACCCATCGCCGACATCTGCGCGAGATTCCGGAAAACACCGCCAAAAACAGACCACAGCTCGGTCTGGTACTGCAGGAGATTCGCGCCCGCACTCTCGACGCAGTGGATTAAGGGCAACTTCTGGCGCTTACAAATCGCTTGCAGGGAAAGGTGAACCTCGCCTGTCTTGGTTGTCGCAGACCCCGCAGCAATACCCGAGTCGTCAACCCAGACCATGCACCGCACACCGCCTACAAAACCAATACCCACCATCACCGAGGCGCCAGGGATACTGGCCTCCCGATCCGAATTGTCGACCGCGAAGTTGGCCAGCGTATGTAACCGGAGAAAAGGCATCCCCGGGTCCAACAGCCGGTGCAGACGATCGGCCGGTAATAACTGTCCACGCTTCTCGAACGTCGCCCGGCGCTTGGCCGATGCTTCAGCCGCCCGCGCCTCCAGCGCACGCAGTCGCTCGATAAAGGTCATCATACTGGCCCGGTTAGCCGCGAAGGCCTCGGAATTTGCGTCTATCTGGGAAGTCACCGCGACCATCTCAGTCCTCCAACAGTGAGGCCGGCAAGGTGACCGGCGTGTCCAATAGAATTTGTGCGTAGCCCTTTGCCTGGGGATCATTGCGCAGGCTGGCGACGCCCCCTCCACCTAGCGCATGATGCAACACAAAATTGAGTGCCGGGAGCCCCGGTAACTCATAGCGATCCATCTCGGGACTCGCCATAAAGTGCGCAAAGCGGCTCGCCACATAGGGCGCGGTCAACGCCGCCGAAATCCACGGAAAATACTCGCGCTTGCGGGCCATCACGCCGATATTGGCTTTGTCGCCTTTGTCCCCTGAACGTGCCCACGCCAGACGCTCCAGCGGTACCTCAACCTGTTCGGCTCCTTCATCACCAGCACTCGCCGTCGCCTGTCCATCGATGGATTCAGTGCCAGAGTCCACCAGCTTTTCTGTTCCCGTTACAGAATCTGCAAAAGATCGAGAATCGTCTTCGATGTGAATCTGAATATCGGCAAGGTCACGATCGGCGAGTATCGAGAATAAACGGATGACGGGCGAAGATTTGGGTCGGGTACCTGCAAAGACACAGAATCCCGCCGGGGCGCCTAATCCGACACCGGTGAGCTCTCTCATCAAAAGGTCTGTCGCGCGTCGATCAACGTGTCGGCAGGCGACTTTCACCGCAACCTCGCGGCTTCTAACGTAACGGGCGGCATCTCCCCAGCAGCTCTCATCCCCCACCACTTCAACGCAGACATCGACATAATCTGAGGCACCCATCGCCGAGAGCTTACGACGCGCACGCTGAATCGCCTCATCAGCGAAAATGTGGGCCTTCTCAGCCGCTCGCACACCCACATAAAAACCGATCATGCCGGCCCGCCAGCCGTCGGCCCAAGTCATCGAGGTCTTGTATTGAGCGGGCACGCCCCGCCCACGGGCGCCAGTAACACTCACGCGCTCGGTATCAATCTGATCGAGAGAGACCTGAGTAAAATCGCAGATCACATCAGGCAGGTAATAGGCCGCTGGATCACCGATCTCATAGAGTAACTGCTCTCCAACGCTACCCGTGGTCACGCAGCCGCCAGTACCCTTGGGTTTGGTCATAACGACCGCACCATCTTCAGCAATCTCTGCAATGGGGTAGCCGACCTCGTGGAGGGTATCGGCGACCTCATGCCAATCGGTGTAATTGCCGCCAGTGGCCTGCGGTCCACACTCGATCAAGTGTCCGGCCAGTGAGCCTGCGGCCAGCAAATCCAAGTCGTCTCGCTGCCAGTCGAAGCGGTGGATACACGCACCCAGCGTGACAGCACTGTCGACACAGCGGCCAGTCACGACAATATCAGCGCCTTGATTCAGCGCCTCAGCAATTGGGAACGCACCGAGATAAGCGTTAGCGCTCGCTATCGCCTCGCGGGGCGGTGTTGGCTCGCCGGTGAACATCTCGACGGGCTCAGACGCCAACACCTGATCCAACTTGGGCATGAGATCGTCGCCGGTGATGACTGCCACCTTGAGCGGTAATCCTGCGTCCTCGATCAGCTGTCTGATGGCGCGACCACAGGCCTCGGGATTCACCCCACCCGCGTTACTGATCAGCTTCACGCCTGAATCTGCGATGGTCTGCAGATGAGGCGCGACAATGGCGGTCACAAAATCGGTGGCATAGCCTTTTTCAGGATCCGCGGCTTTGGCGCGGGCCATGATCGACATGGTGATCTCGGCAAGATAGTCGAACACGATGAAATCGAGGTCGCGCTCGGCCAGGAACTGCGGGAGTGCGAGGTCCGCCTCGCCCCAATAGCCCGTTGCCCCGCCTATTCGAATCATACTGCCCGCCTTTAATAGTGCTGGCTGCCATCTACACAGCTACCAAAATGATTTTAACTCATTTAAACTGAGTCATACTCAGTATACGGGCACTAGCCAATGCCGGCAACACCCCGCCACACATCGAGAGCCCGCGTTGAAGCCAAAGAGTCGAGCATTCTCGATGCGGCAGAGAAGATATTTGCTCAGGCTGGATTCGATGGCGCCAAGGTATCGGACATCGCGCGGGCAGCGTCCGTCGCTGAGGGCACGGTTTACCTCTATTACAAAAACAAGCAGGACCTGTTAGCCGCGGTGGTGGGTCGCTTCTGGACTCAACTGACACTGGGCGCCGAGGCAGCCATTCATCCCGATGCGGCTACTAGAGAGCAGTTAGAACAGCTGGGGCGCTACCACCTCAATTCGATACTGGAACAATTTGAGGTGGTCTCGCTGACCTATCGGGCACGTCCACAGCAAGAGCAGGATCGCGATCAGGTACGTGAGTATGTCAGAGTGTTTGATCGCATCATGCAGCGTGGCGTGGACCGGGGTGAACTCCCCAAGCTCACACCCATTGGGCAGTTACGAGATGTCTTCTTCGGGACGCTGGAGTTTTCAGCGAGAACGCTGAAGCTGCGGGGGCGCCCCTACGACCACTCCGTTGTGATGAATCTATTGTCCATTATGGTGGGTTCAAGTGATGCTGCTTCGGGCGCGGCCAAAGGCAAAGAACCGAGCAATCGGGATCTGATGAATAGACTGAAATCGATCCAGAAACAGCTGAAAACGTCCGGCGACTCATAATCGATTGGTCATCGATTCAAGTCCTACTGGGCCCACCATTTTCATTCAAGTCTCGGCAGACACAACCGTCCTACTCCCGCAGTTATATTTTCCGCTCTTCAAACTGACTTTCTATAAACATTGCCTCCCGTCGCTGCAGACGCTGCGGAGTAAAAGTGTTTCGACAGCCAAGCGCGGACCAATGCCGTTATCCCTTTAATAACCCAGGTGGGCCCAGTGATCGTACTAATAAAAACATGGGTTCTGCCGAAGCGGGACCGAGTTATTGTCAGCCGCTGACGATTGCATGCGATGACTCCATGGCGGCGTGCTATGTTGACTTGTCGTGCTATGCTGACTTGTAATGCCACAAAAAAAAAGACGAGCGCGTAAGTGAATACAACCTCCACCGCAGAGAAAATCAAACTCCTCGCACCGGGCCTCTATCTGTGGGCCGCCCTTGTCGCTCTATGTCTTCTACTAGTAACACAATACACCGCGGCCGCTAGCTGTTCTGACGATGTCACGCTAGACAGTCAAGCGGCCATCAATAGCTTTGCAGGCAATTATGCGGGATGTTCATCAGTCCATAACCTGATTATCGAGGAGACTTCTCCCGGTAATATTATTTCGCTACAACCCCTCAGTCAGCTTACGCAGATAGATGGTACGTTGCGGGTCATCTACAACTCGCACCTTAAAACGCTAAAAGGCCTAGATGGCATTTCACGCATTCATGGCGCCCTGGATATCGCGTTTAATGACAGGCTGTCCTCTTTGGATGGACTCCAGAATGTGGCTCATGTTGGCGGATTTTTGGATATAGACTTTAGCGATTATCTTACTGATATCGACGAACTCAGCAACGTTGAGTCAGTAGGAGGTACCGTAAGACTGATTCAAATGCGCGGGCTTCATGACTGCAAGGGTATCGCGCCTTATCTGCTCACTCTCCCCAACAAAGCCGCTCAGCTTGAAAAAGTAAAAGTCGGCCTTGAAGCAGGGCTACCAAGAAACGGTTCAGGCGCCAACTCGATTGCCGCCTGTCTCAACAGCTATCAAGACCATAAAAATGGATTGGCGCTCAGCGGCTCCAAACCCAACATTGTCATGTTCATCATGGACGACGTGGGCCTAGATCAGCTCTCTACGTTTGGCTATGGAGGCGCAGCACCGCCTTTGACTCCATCGCTGGATCAGATCGCCAACGCAGGCGCACGGTTTACCAATGTATGGGCCATGCCGGAGTGCTCACCCTCTCGCATCGCGCTATTCACCGGACAGTTGCCGGTCATGTCCGGTACCACTGGTGCGCTAGGGCCGAGTGATCTCGCAAACTCACAGCTCAACCCGTATCAGGATACCTTGATCAATCATCTGGGGCGGGCGGGCTATACCAGCGCCATGGTGGGCAAATGGCATATGGGCGGTCCCGAAAATAACCAAGCCGAACAGACAACTCCTATCGAAGCGGGCTTTGATTATTACTATGGCAATGTGCACGGATTCTTAAGATCCATTGACACCACTGCAGGTGGAGTGGCGGCGAAAGGCACCTACAGTTGTGGCTTTGTTCCAAGTGTTGCAAGTGACTCTACCCACGGTGCAGACACCGGTGCTTGCTACAAAGCGGACGGCAGTTGTAGCGTCATCAGCGCTCCAGCGGCCACCGAGCCTGGTCGTACCTGTATGGAACAAGGCGGCTTATTGGACCCGGGAACGACTAGCTGTTCGAGCTCGCCACCGAATACCCTAGACTTTGAGCTAGAGAATGCGTACTACGTTGGCAAGCTAGAGAAAATGAGCAAATCATCCAGTTCGGGTGCACCGATTCAGGTCGATGAATTTACTGCTCGAGAATATCGAACCTCGGTCGAATCCAACGAGGCGATCCGCTGGCTTAATGCCCAATCTGCTAATGAGCCTTACTTCCTCGCAGTGAGTTACAGTGCCGCCCACACGCCGCTTCAGCAAATCCCTCAGGTGTTCGGGACAGCGGGTATTGGCGTAACGACCGGCTCCTCTCTTGACTGCACCGACTCGACTGACCAGCGCGCGCTGCAAAAAGCAATCATCTCGTTTTTGTCTGAGGAAATTGGAAGGGTACTGACCGAGTCAGGCCTCATGGCAAGAACAGGCGCGGGCGGATCCCTCGAACTTACCGCAAAAGGTGCCAATACGTTGATCGTGATACTGGGTGACAACGGTACACTCGGTTACTCCGTTAATGCCCCTTTTGATCCCACTCGTGCTAAGGGGCAGGTCTATCAAACCGGTGTTCAAGTACCGCTCTTGATTGCTGGTGTTGGCGTGGGTGACACAGGGTTTCCTCGCCATGGCTTGACCAGCATTATTGATATCTATGGTGCCATATCTGATGCCGCCGGCCTGAATCTTATATCCGGCAGTTCTCCCTTTGGTCCCGTCTCGCTAGCAGGCAACATGGCGCATGCGTTAACCGCGAACCAGCGCAGTCAGATGGCTGTCAATGTGGCGCCAAACATTCAGCCTAACGATGTATTTAATCCACCATGCGCATTGGGTACCGCGTGCTCTGTCACTCCCATCAATAAAGGGGTTTGCGAGGACAACAATGGGGTCTGGTACGGACCCGGCGCGACGGGCTTGACGGCCGCAGGCTCACCTATACCGTCATCGGGCTTCACCGCCTGCTGGGCAACAAACCAATTCTTGCACGGGCTGAATGAGCCGCTATTGAATGTCCTGCCTACTGGTCAGTCAGCGGCAGCCACAGAGACCTATAAGTATGTGCTCACAAGCTGGGTGGATTATGACCCTCAGGGTGATGGGCCAAAGACCACTGAAATCGAAGAACTCTTTCTAATCAAAGACGCCGACGGCGACCCGCTCATCGACCTACAGTCTCTCAACCTACTCGCCGCACCGAGTCTGACCGATGACGCCGGTCTCGCGCTGGAAGTGCTCAAGGGCAAGCTACAGCAATACCAAGCCCTCGGCGACTGGGCGGCTGAAGATGGCAATCGAGATGGTATTGTCGATGAGCGCGACCTTGAGCTGGCGCAGAATGTAGCAACTTCTTGGGGTCTATCCAGCTTCTATGACGTCAATCGAGATGGGCTGACCAATGCGGAGGACATTAAGGTGATCGCTCAGGCTATCGCAGCAAAGCTGGGGGTTCCTGTGCCCGCGCTCCCCGTTTTTTCGTTATTGCTTCTGGCATTTTTCCTCTGGCTCATGGCTCATCGGAGACTTACGCGTTTGGCATGAGCTGCCACGCGCCGTCGGTTGGATGAAAAGGCTTTTGCAATCTCAGCGTACTATTAGATTGAGTTGGGATTAAGTGGAGCGGTCGATTCGGCCTCAGTTCAGTGTTCAGTTGGCAAACCTTGTTATGAATCTTCGACTTGCTGAACTCGTGTTGGTCTAACGTTCAGCCGAGGTTCGGGATAAATTCGGACGACTCCAAATTGGAAATCAGCATCCAGAAAAGGCCCTACGATTCTTACGCTTATAAGAGTCTCGCCGGACCCTCTCCCATCCTCATAATCGATTGGTCGTAGCTTCAAGTCCTACTGGGCCCATCATCTCGATACGCTCATGGCGGCCCTCGTTGGACTTTTCCCGCTCTAGGAGACGCGCAGCATCTGGCGTATTACCCCTGCTACTGCTGCGCGGATAAAATAGTCCCCCGCTGACGTTTGTAGTACCGTTGCCGCAACCGCAGAAGGACACCGATATGCCCGATTTCGACACCCTGATTTACGAAAAGCCTGAGGCGAGTATCGCTCGTATCTGGCTTAATCGCCCTGAGGCACGAAATGCTCAGGACGCTCATCTCCTCTACGAATTGAACGATGCCTTCGACATCGCCATGGGCGATAGCGAGGTGAAAGTGGTGATTCTGGCCGCTAAGGGACCCCACTTTTCAGCCGGTCATGACCTGCGGGATATCAATAGTCGCGGCAGCGAGCACAAACGGGTTGGCACGTGGAGTGACGACAAATGGGAAGGCTCAGAAGCTTATTACTGCCGCGAAAAGGAAATCTATGAAGGTTTCTGCCGCCGCTGGCGGGATTTGGCCAAACCCACCATCGCATCTGTACATGGAAAATCCATTGCCGGCGGGTTGATGCTGATCTGGCCCTGTGACTTCGTCATCGCCAGTAGCGATGCCACTTTTCAGGACAACACCATGTACATGGGTATACCCGGCGTGGAGTACTTTGCCCACGTTTGGGAACTGGGGATTCGCAAGGCCAAGGAGTTCTTGCTCACTGGTCAGCCTATCACCGCCGAGGAGGCACAGGCTGCGGGCATGGTGAACAGGGTTGTCCCACGAGACGAGTTAGAGGAAGCGACCCTCGCCTTTGCTCGCACGCTGTCCGACAAACCGTCGTTTGCTTTAAAGCTCGGCAAAGATGCGATTAATGCGGCTTTTCACGCGCAAGGCTTTGAGAACGTGCAGCGGAGCGCATTTAACGCTCATCATCTGGCCCACACCCATTATCGCTTGCACCAGGACGGCTCATTCATAGACAAGGCATTCATGCGCAATTTTCAATCGAAGAAGAAATCAGACTAAGTCCGACCTCATATTGAACAGGATCCAGACACGCCCCCTGACGAAAGCCGCTGTTGTCACTGGCCGGTAAACCAACTCGCCTGCGTGTCAAGCACCGACCGATCCTGAGACGCCACATAGCGAAGCTTTTCCGCCGCCTGCGGCAGGTGATAGCGGTAAAAGAACTGACACGCGGCGACCTTGCCCTCATAAAAATCGGCATCTGCCTGCGCGCCGTTTTGAAGGGCCTCTCGAGCAATCAGTGCCTGACGTAACCACAGCCACGCGATAACCACGTGCCCGAAGGCGTCCAGAAATGGCGTCGCACTGGAAAGACGCGCAACCGTATCGGCTTCCTGATTTACGGTCTCGACCGTGCGCTTAACCAGTTGCCAAATGTCGGTGAACGCCTCACCCATCGCGGCGAGCGTCTCACTGCCTGCCGCCGCTTCCAGCGCCGGCTGCATCTCCTCTTCAAAGATAGAGAGCGTGGCACCACCCGCCAGATTCACCTTGCGGCCCAAGAGATCCATACCTTGTATCCCGTGAGTCCCCTCATGAATCGGATTGAGACGATTGTCGCGATAGTGGCGCTCAACTGGGTACTCACGGGTATAACCGTAACCCCCCAGTATCTGTATGGCATGCTTATTCGCCTCCAGTGTGTATTCCGAGGGCCACGACTTAGCCACTGGCGTTAGCAGTTCTAACAGCAGCGTTAAGCGCTCTTTATCGGAAGCGTCCTCAGCCATCTCTTGCTGGTCAACCAGCTGAGTACAGTACGACAGCAGTGCAATACTGCCCTCGACCGTGACTTTCTGCTCCATTAACAATCGCCGAATATCCGCGTGCTCGATAATCGGTAGCATCGGTGAATTAGGATCCTTAATTCCCGGATGCCGACCCTGGGGCCGGTTGCGGGCATAATCGAGGGAGTAGAGATATCCTGCCAAACCCGACATCGCCGCGCCCATGCCCACGCCGATGCGCGCCTCATTCATCATATGAAACATGTTTTTGAGGCCTTCGTGCTCTGCTCCGACCAAGTAACCCAAGCACTCACCACCCTCACCAAAATTGAGCAGGGTATTGGTGATCCCTCGCTGGCCCATTTTGTGGTTTAAACCCGCAAGCGCAATATGATTGAAGTCGCCTATCTCACCGGTTTCAGTCACCCGATATTTCGGCACTAAAAATAACGAAATGCCCTTTACGCCCGCCGGTGCTCCAGGCGTTCGAGCGAGCACCATGTGAACAATATTTTCAGAGACGTCTTGGTCGCCACCTGAAATCCACATCTTCGTGCCCGTGAGGCTGAAACTGCCATCACCAAGCGGCTCAGCCATACAGCGAATATCAGAAAGCGACGATCCGGCATGAGGTTCAGACAGACACATGGTGCCAAACCAACGCCCCTCGACGAGCGGGGGTAGATAACGCGCTCGTAGCGCGTCACTGCCACAGGCTTCCAGCATGTGGGCATTGGAAGTGGTCAGAAAAATGTAACCGACCGCCGAACCATTCGCGGCTTGGAAAATGCCCTGCATAAAGTTAGCCACTAACATAGGCAGCTGCATGCCCCCTAACGAGGCATCAAATGTTGCGGCGGGCAATCCTGCCTCGATAAACGTCTTAAGACAGGCTTTCAGACTATCGGGTGTGACCGCACGACCTGCTTCAAAAACAGGTTCGTGCTCGTCTAGCTCCGCAGCGCAAGGTAAAAAGGCCTCCTCGGCAATCTGCTGTGCCAGATCGAGTACGGCGGTGACCGTATCGCGATCATGCTCTTTGTATCGATCATTCTTGAGGAGTCCCTCTAAGTCGAGCAGCTCGTATAGATAAAAATCGATATCGCGACGATTCACAATCATGGACATGCCTTAACTCCTGACAGATGACGGTAAAACTTGAAACGCACAGGATGCTTTCAATACATTCAGCAAGCCATAGCGGCGGTCAAAGGATAGCGGGTTTACTTGCGTAGAATCGACCCTGCTCTTGTCACAGGATCCGACAGCACCGTGCAGACCCGCTTCGAAGGATTCAATCTCTCACTAAGCCTGTGCCCTGATGAGGGCCCATCAAATCCGGGCGGATCGGCGTCACATTTTCAGCCTCTAACACCTTGCGAACGCGCTTGCCGACTCGGCCTTGCTTAACCCACACGAAATCGTGCCTCGGCTCATGACCCGAGAAGCCCATCACATGCTCAGTCAGCAGCGACGTAACCACATTCAGATCCATTTCAGCGCAGGCTCTCAATAGGCGATGTGCCGAGTCTTCGATCACATCAAAATCGAACGCATCTTCCTCCGCCCTCATGATCATAGGGTGCCCCGTTCCGGTGACGGTCGTACCCAACAGAAGCTCCTCGTGGAGCTTCTCTCCCGGTCGCAGTCCGATGTACTCAAGATCGATGTGCTCTCCGAACATATTGTCACGCTCCACATCGTATCCGCTAAGGCGGATCATGCGCTCTGCAAGCTCGACAATTCTTACCGGCTCTCCCATATCCAGCACCAAGACATCACCACCCGTGCCCAGCGCGCCCGATTGCAAAACGAGTTGGGCGGCCTCACGAATACTCATAAAGTATCGAGACACCTCCGGATGAGTCACCGTAACGGGGCCACCACTGCTAATTTGCTCTCGAAACAATGGGACTACGGAGCCCGATGAGCCCAGTACATTACCGAATCTCACTATACAAAAGCGTGTCGGCGTCTCAATTTGAGACAGGCCCTGCAAAATCAGTTCAGCGAATCGCTTCGAAGCGCCCATGACATTAGTGGGCCGAACGGCTTTGTCAGTGGACACCAAAACAAACGTCCCAACACCAGCACGATGAGCTGCCCAAGCGGCACTCCATGTGCCATGGACGTTATTTGCAACCCCTTCGGACACGTTGTATTCCACCATTGGCACATGCTTATAAGCAGCCGCGTGATAGACCGTATCAACGGAAAAGGTTTTAAAAATAGATTCAAGCCGCTGTTCATCTCTGACACTACCCAGCAAGGTGATGATTGGAAAATGCAGGTCCAGTCTTTGACACAGGCTCTTCATCTCACGATCGACGCTGTAGAGCGCAAATTCTGATATGTCCAGCAAGATTAGCTCTTTTGGCGACGAGGTTAAGATTTGCCGACACAGTTCAGAGCCGATACTGCCACCGGCACCAGTGACCATAACGACCTTATCGGTGATGCATCGACCAATGAGCTCTGGATAAGGCGGAACGGGCTCACGCCCGAGTAAATCATCAAGATCCACATCCTGTATTTGATTGACGATCGCATTGCCCGAGATCAGCTCCGAAATTTTGGGGATAGTGCGGACCCGAACCGGCAAACCCACTAACGAGTTAATAATGGCGCGACGACGCTCCTGAGATGCAGAGGGAATGGCTAACAACACCTGACGGACGACATGTTCTTCAACCAAGCTTGTGACATCTGCCGCACCCAATACTGGTCGACCATTGATCACGGTCTCATGCAGCTCAGGATTGTCATCGATAAAAGCAACAACCCGGTAATCAGAGCCGTGATTCAGTGCATTGAGCAATTGGCGGCCAGATTCGCCTGCACCATAAATAATGACGCGGCGCGCATCGGCGCGGGTGCTGATCTGATGCCAAGCGCGCGACGTCAAGCGCACACCACCAATACCAACAAAGAGAAGCAACCAGTAAACGAGCAGCGCGGTGCCCGGCAGGCTCAGCGAAGTAACCGTGCTGACCGCAGTCAGCGCAAGGGTGGAATAGCTAACCGCTTTGACAAGATCCCATACAGCTTGCTGTCCCATGTATCGAATCACTGATCGATACAGGCCCTGTAGTATAAAGATTAGTGAGGTTGCGATCAGCTGCACACCGACACCCAGCAACCATATTTCGTTCACAGGTCGCGCTGGTGCATCGGTGCCAATGATGGCGGCACCATACAAAGCACCAACCACAATCATCAGATCCAGTAAAAGCCAGCCTGAGAAGTGAAAAGGGGCTGGAGGAGATCGACGGACAAGCAGCCAAATCACAGCAGAAATCGAACTGAATCCAATCGCTCGAAAACGCGATGCTATCTTGCTAAGTATATCCACTCTTACCACCCAGCCGAGTCCCAGGGAACTGACGCTGTTTATCCAGAGAGGCGTTAGTTTAAGCGCTGATTCGCGCGTACACCACTATTGAAAGCGTAGGAATGGTCGACAAAAGTACCAGAAGTGTTAACGGTAACTGGTTATCGATGATCAGTATCGCCAGCGGATACTGCCAGACCACTTGCATTGCCAGCAATCCCAGCGTGACCGGCAGAGGACTGCCCACCTTGAGGCTAAGTCGCTGATAGGCATGATCACGGTGGGCTATGTGCGGGGCCTGTCCCAGCAAGAGTCGAACAAGCAGTGTAATACCGGTATCAAGCAAGAAAGGCATCATCAGCACAGCCCATGCCCAACCCAGTAAGATCGATTGCTCAAAAGCTAATAAACCCAATACCGCCAGAAAAAAACCAAGTGGTATGGCACCTGCATCTCCCATAAAGAGTTTAGCGGGAGGCCAGTTCAGCCACAGTAAGGGCAGGCAACAAGTAGCGGCCCAAGCACACCACGCCACCCAATAGGGATAATCAGAGAGACTAAAATGAGCCATCAAACCCAAACCCACCGACACACACAGCAGTTGTGCAGTCGCTAATCCGTCCGCGCCATCCATAAAGTTAAATAGATTGATGCACCAAGCAACACCCACTCCCATCGCAATCAAAGCAGCACCCGACAAAGCGGATTCTGGGAACATCAGCCACGGTGTCAGTAAACCCACAACCAAGTAGCAGAGCAGTCGCAAACCGCTGGCTAATCCCCAGCGATCATCGGTCAGACCAATCGCGGCCAGCAGCACAAGGAACGCAGCCACCATTCGTACACCTTCTGCTTGAGGCCCCGATGCCACCAGTGCAGCCAGCAAACTAACCGGCACGATCCCAGCTCCAACCACCGTCGCCTTGTCATGAAGGCCTCGATCGGTCGGATGATCCACCAGCCCCCAATAAGGTGCGAATTTGAGATAAAGCAATAACCCCACTGCAGAAGCGGCCAGCAAGCATAAAATAAGCATCACAAGAGTGACTCGGCAAGACAAAGGGACTCCAGCGTCCATTTTGGCTGCCAATCAGAAATGGATGGCTGAGCACCGCTCCAATAGTGCTGAGTCAGAGCGCGCCAGGTAGCACCGGGCTCCAATGCGCCGCGCCAATCCAAAGCAAGCCCCCCGCAACGACATAACCACTCGGGCGTCACTCCCCAGCGTTTGCCGGTAGACAGTGCTGCGGAAATGCGCGCAGCGTCGTATTGCTGTCCGTCGGTGACGGCCAACACTGATGATGGAGTCGATCTCGGCAAAGCCTGCATCGCGCGCGCTACTATCAACTCGACCAAGTCTGGCCGGCTAATCAAACATCGATTCCCAACTGCTGGTAGCGCAGCCGGCCACCAGCGCATCAGCCGAGAGACTCTCGCTAGATTTGCCGTGAGCTCTTTATCGTAAATCAGTGCGGGTCGAATGACTGTCAGCGCTTGTTCGTGGCGCTGACAAACCACTTTGAGCGCGATTTCTGACTGCCATTTGGATGCGGCGTAAGCATCTTTTGGCTCGGGATATAACGAGGCATCACTATCTACCAGCGGCGCCGCGGTCGGCACCGTATTGAGAGAACTGATAAAAAGAAAATGAGGGACGCCCATGCGACCGGCGGCATCAGCCAACTGACTTGTTGCTTGCACATTTGCTCGCTCATAATCTGCCCAAGTCGCCAAACGGTGTGCCAAGCCACCGCAGTGAACCACGCAAGAAACGTCGCGAAAGAGCGTTTCGGAAGGCATGCTGGGACTGTCTAGATCGTAAAAGCCCCAGTCATGCTCCCAGCCCTGAGGTGCCTGCCGTCCCGCGACGCGCACTTTCACGCCACGAGCAAGGAGTGCGGCACACAGTGCTCGTCCGAGATAACCAGTTGCTCCCGTCAAGAGGAGCACGGTGCGCACCCCCTCATGGCGTCACTGTAGACGGATGACATCACGATTTTTGTCAATCGTGGCCTGACCAATACCCTGAACAGAAGCCAACTCTTCAATCTGTTCAAATGGCCCATACGCTTCTCGATACTCAATAATGCGATAAGCCTTCGCGAGTCCCACGCCCTCAAGCGCCTCTGCCAAGGATTCGGCAGTAGCAAGATTGATATTGACAGGCGTTTCCGCAAACGACGTCACCGGCAAAGCGCCAAGGCACACGACCATGAGCCCCATCAAATAGGCTCGGAGAGTGCGAGGAAGAGAGTCATGCCGCCGCGACCCAAAAGGTGCTGACAGTGACCGGACTTGCGCTAGTGAAAGAAATTCCGTCTTCATATGTAGTGCTCCATTAGTGTGATCATCAGTGAATCCCCATACTGGGATACTGAACAACTATGGCGCTATGCCTGACACTGAAACAGATCACCGAACGCAACGATGCTTTAACGACTGACATTGATGTTTAATGACTCAACAATTTGTGTTGCCGTAGCCGCGGGATTTTGCGCATGGGTAATTGATCGCCCCACAACCAGATGGGTTGCCCCCGCCTCCATTGCGCCGTTTGGGGTGACCACTCGTCGCTGGTCTCCTGCATCGTCTCCCGCTTGCCGGATTCCCGGCGTCACCAACAGGAAGCCAGGACGCTGGCGCTGTGACAAGAGTGTCGCTTCCGCTGCTGAGCAAACCACCCCATCTAGCCCCGCTTTTTCAGCGAGCGCAGCCAATTCACAGACACGGTCAATCGGCTCTGCATCCCACCCTAGTTCGGCCAGATCGCCACGCTGCATGCTCGTCAGAACCGTTACGGCCACCAAATAAGGAGGCTGAGTAAAATCCGACAGCGCGTCCCGCGCTGCCGACATCATGCGAGAACCGCCAGAGGCGTGCACATTCACCATCCAGACCCCTAGCTCGGCTGCTGCCGCTACAGCACGAGCAACCGTATTCGGAATATCGTGGAACTTGAGATCCAAAAAAATCTCGAACCCCAAGTCCTGCAATGTCAGGACAATATTCGGCCCAGCCGCAGTAAACAGTTGTTTTCCAACTTTTAAGCGCACCATCGTCGGGTCTAACTGGCGCGCGAGGTGGAGCGCTTCTTCTGCGGATCCATAGTCGAGGGCAACAATTAAGGGGCTGTCCAAGACGGGGTTGTCGCGATCAGACACGATCATGCTCCGGCACGGTACCTAAGTAATGAATCGAATCCCAATGCCGGCATCCCGGGCAACGCCAGTGACGGGATTGACCCGTAAAACCACAATGATCACAAGCATATCCCCGCTCGTTCCGCATCAACTGCTCGAGAATGCGTCGCTCCGGTTGATCATTCTCCTCCGGCAGACCATTCAGTAAGAGCGAAGTCGCTACGGCAACGGAAGGGTTATCCGCTAGGGTCAGTCGTAAGAAGTCATCAGCAGCGGTTCGACCTGTTTCGGCTTCCAATTCCGCGGCCAGTGACAATGCCAACAAAGGGGAAGGCTGCTGCTCATAATAGCGCTGGAGCACCGCGCCATAAGCACTCTCGCCGCCTTGGCCGGCACAAATTCGTGCCAACAAGGTCAGTAGTTCGGGCGTACAAGTCCGGCCGCTGGACATAATCATCTCAAAATGCCCTAACGCCTCTTTCGGTGACCCCTCCAACAATGACAAATTGGCCGAGCCCATTCGCGCTCGCAAGTCATCGTCGTTATCGCGCAGCGCCTCTCGATAGTACTGCCGCGCACGCGATGGTTCCTGCGCATTGATGGCGGCCTCTGCCTGTTCACAAAGATAATGACAACGCAATTGTTGGGCAGACTGACCGTGTCCTGTCGCCAAGGGATCTTGTGACTGTGACAGCGCGATCAGATTCTCTGCGGTAACGACTGCCGCAGACCATTCGCGCTGTGCCTCGAACACCTCAAGTAAATGTCGCTGTGCGATCGCGTTAAGGTCAGGTGACTGATCCGACAGATCCCGCAATAATTGTTCGGCTCTGTCATAAAGGCCGGCAGCAATAAAGTCACGCGCCAATTCGAGATGCACTTGGTGCAATTGCACCGCCGTCAGATGAGAGCGCGTTAATAAATTCTGATGGATACGAATGGCGCGGTCCACCTCACCGCGCTTTCTCAAAACACTACCCAATGCAATGTGGGTATCTAAGGTTTCCTCGTTAACTGACAATGCCTCGGTAAAGGCATCGATAGCGTCTTCCTCCTCACCATCGAGCAAGAAGTTAAAGCCCCGATAATACTGAGACGGCAACTGTGCTCGAACGGCATCATCCATTCGCAAACCACCCCGACCGAGTGTCCAACCTCCCGCGACAGCCAGCACTAACAAAAGCAGTAGCAGTGCATTATTAGCGATCATCGACATGATCCTTTTGTGTCTCAAGCAACAGCCGATCATAACGTTTACGTAGACCACGAATTGTCGCTGCGCGACGGAGCGCGATCATCGACCCAGCCCCCAAGCCAAGCAACACCCCAATGCCAAGCGCCAGTAATAACCAAATCGCAATAGATTGCTCAGGCAATTGAAACAGCAGCAAATCTAAAGGGACTGCTTGCGTGTTCTGCAAAGCAAAAAGACCGCCAGCAAGCAGGGCGCAAAGCGCAAACAACACGGTCAGACATTGTCGCAACAACCGCATGGTCAGAAGCCAGACTTAACCGCCAAATTGACTCGGTCTCGCAGCTCTTTTCCCGGTTTGAAATGAGGAACATGCTTAGCGCGCAGGTCGACCGCGTCACCCGTTCTCGGATTACGTCCCTGACGCGGCTCACGATAGTGAAGTGAAAAACTGCCGAATCCACGGATTTCAATCCGTTCACCCGACGATAACGTCTCGGCCATTTGGTCTATCAGTAGCTTTACCGCCAGTTCCACATCTTTGGCACTTAACTGGCTCTGACCATCCGCCATCAGTTCAATCAACTCACTACGGGTCATCGTCTCGTCTCTCTGTTACCAAGTGCCATTCTGGCCGACCCCAAACTCATTAACAAGTCCTTCATTTTCATGTGGTTTTAGCGTTGCACCGTGTCCCCTATCATCCATAAAAAAGGCCGGCAAAAGCCGGCCTTTAGTAAAACGTTCAAATGATCTCACTGATCGTCCATCTGCGCCTTGATCAAGTCTCCAATGGTGCCAGGAGAGGAGGTTTCATCCTGCTCTTTCAGGGACGCAACAGCTTCTTTTTCGTCGTCGATATCCTTCGCTTTGATGGACAGTCCCAAACCTCGACTCTTGCGGTCAACGTTGATCACCTTCGCCTCAACAGTATCACCGACATTCAGTTGAGACCGAGCATCATCAACGCGGTCGAAGCTGATATCTGCGGCCTTGAGATAACCATCCACTTCGTCAGAGAGCTTAATAACAGCTCCTTTGGCATCGACCTCAGTTACCTTGCCTGTGACCAAGCTACCGCGATCGTTATCGCTGACGTACAAGGAGAATGCGTCCTCTTCCAACTGCTTGATGCCCAACGAAATGCGCTCTCTCTCAGGATCGATAGAGAGGATCACAGTCTCGATTTCGTCGCCTTTCTTGTAATTACGGACCGCCTCTTCGCCCGTTTCATTCCAGCTGATGTCGCTGAGATGCACTAGGCCATCAATACTGCCTTCTAGTCCAATGAAGATGCCGAAGTCAGTAATAGACTTGATGCTGCCGGAGATCTTATCGCCCTTGGCGTGATCGTCAGCGAAGGCATCCCACGGATTACGAGTACACTGCTTGATTCCCAGAGATATGCGTCGTCGTTCCTCATCAATATCGAGGACCATCACTTCGACTTCATCCCCTAATTGGACGATTTTCGATGGATGAACATTCTTATTAGTCCAGTCCATCTCTGAAACGTGAACCAGTCCCTCAACACCCTCTTCGATTTCTGCAAAACAGCCATAATCTGTCAGGTTAGTCACCGTGGCGACGACGCGACTGCCTTCAGGATAACGGCCAGTAATCTGCACCCAAGGATCTTCACCCAGCTGCTTCAGGCCCAGCGATACGCGGTTGCGCTCGCGGTCGAATTTCAGGATTTTGACATCAAGCTCTTGTCCCACTTCTACAATCTCGCTGGGGTGCTTGATGCGCTTCCATGCCATATCGGTGATGTGCAGCAAGCCATCTACGCCGCCCAAATCGACAAACGCGCCATAATCGGTGAGGTTCTTCACCACGCCTTTGACCGATTGGCCTTCTTGCAGATTCTGCAACAATTCTTCGCGTTCAGCGCTGTTGGCTGACTCCATCACGGCTCTGCGCGAGACCACGACGTTATTGCGCTTTTGATCGAGCTTAATGACCTTGAATTCAAGCTCTTTGCCTTCAAGGTGCGTTGTCTCTCGAATAGGACGGACATCGATCAGCGATCCAGGCAAAAACGCCCTGATCGAATCGATATCAACCGTAAAGCCGCCCTTGACCTTGCCGTTAATCACACCCATGACCACTTCATCAGCGACATGTGACGCTTCTAGTATCTTCCAGGCTTCGGCTCGTTTGGCTTTCTCTCTCGATAATTTGGTTTCACCAAAACCGTCTTCGACCGTCTCGAGGGCAACCTGCACCTCGTCGCCCACACTGAGGCTACATTCGCCGTTGGCATTAGTGAACTGGTCAAGGGGAATCACCCCTTCGGATTTCAGGCCCGCGTGCACGGTTACCCATTCGTTATCGATGTCGATCACGACGCCGGTAACAATTGAACCGGGTTCCATATCGACGGTTTGGAGGCTTTCTTCAAAGAGTTCGGCGAAGGATTCGCTCATGATGGTGTCCTACGGTAACGGGGCAATCTGCACCCCTTCCAGCTACTAGACTTAGCCGGGTTTATTGTCTTGACGCTTCGGCGGAGTCCAGCCGTTTTTCCGAAGCATCTCCCATAATCTCTCTGGCGCTTGCCAATTCACACACTCGGCTTAACACTTCTCCCGCAGACAAGGCCGTGCTATCGAGCACAATGGCATCGTCTGCTGGCACCAAGGGCGACGCTGATCGGGACTCGTCCCGAGCGTCACGCGCTATGATGGCATCCAGAAGGCGCGGGAGACTAACACTCTCCCCTCGGCCCTGCAACTGATGGTAACGGCGCTCAGCACGAGCCTCTGCACTGGCAGTCAAAAAGATTTTCAGGTCAGCGCTCGGAAACACGACGGTACCCATATCCCGACCATCGGCAACCAATCCAGGCAATCTCGCCAGTTCTCGTTGTCTCAGGAGCAAAGCGTCGCGGACTTCCGGTAACGCTGCGACTGTCGACGCACTTGTGCCGCCCTCCTCAGAGCGAATCTCCCGAGTGACATCTTCCCCCGATAACCAGACGGATACGCCCTCGGTGCCCGACTGAAATGTGACATCAAGGCTGCGGGCAACAATGGCCACTTGCTGTGCCTGATCGAGCGGGACCCCACTGGATAAACACGCCAGTCCCACGACCCGATAAAGCGCACCACTGTCTAACAAATGCCAACCCAGCGTGTCCGCCAAGCTTTGTGCCAAGGTGCCTTTACCCGCTCCACTTGGACCATCCACGCAGATAATAGGCGCGCTCCCTGCAACCGCTCCCCTCATGATGCCGTCACGGTCAGCCGCAAACCCGTTTTGGCCGCTAATTCAGCGAATCCCGGAAACGACGTCGCGACATGGGCACAGTCCGTCACGATAATGGGATCGGATGCGCGCAAAGCGGCCATCGCGAAACTCATCGCAATGCGATGATCGTGATGCGTCGTAATCACGCCACCCACAGGAGAGCCGCCGAACACGGTGATGCCATCGGGAGCCACGTTATTACGAATACCCAGATGGGTCAGTCCTTCTGCCATGCTGGCAATGCGATCACTTTCCTTGACGCGAAGCTCTTCAGCGCCCCGCAATACCGTGACACCCTCTGCGCAGGCTGCGGCTACTAAAATCGCAGGCAGTTCATCGATAGCCAAAGGCACTTCTTCAACAGGAATGTCGATGCCTCGCAGGGGCGCGTAACGAATACGAAGATCTGCCACCGGCTCACCACCCACAGTGCGCTCATGACTGATTTCAATATTGGCACCCATGGCCCGTAAAATCGTAATGACACCATCGCGAGTGGGGTTTAAGCCAACATGCTCCAAAATCAAATCCGAACCGGGCGCGATTGACGCGCCCACCATAAAAAACGCCGCAGACGAGATGTCTGCAGGGATATCAATCTCTGTGCCACGCAGCACGCCGCCGCCTGTCACGCTGATGACGCCCTTTTCGCGACTGACGGTGTACCCAAAGCCTGTCAACATCCGCTCTGTATGATCGCGTGTGGGTGCGGGTTCGGTCACACTGGTGCGACCCGACGCGTATAACCCAGCAAGCAAAACGCTAGACTTGACTTGCGCGCTAGCAACCGGCAAATCGTAATGAATACCCGCTAAAGCGCCCGACCCTTGAATGCGCAGTGGCGGGCACCCCTCGCAAGCATCGATAGACGCGCCCATTCGGGACAGCGGGGTAATGATTCTGCCCATTGGGCGACGGCACAGTGACTCGTCTCCTGTCAGTACCGTATCAAAAGACTGTCCCGCCAAAAGGCCCGACATCAGCCGAATACTGGTACCCGAATTACCGAGATCTAGGGTGCTACTGGGTGCTTGCAGACCTCTCAGCCCCACACCCTCAATCGTCAATCGACCCGATTGAGGATCACTGATCTCGACCCCCATCGCTCGGAAGGCCGACAGCGTCGCCAGGGCATCTTCCCCCTCGAGGAAGCCACTCACCGAAGTGCGGCCTTCTGCAATAGCGCCCAGCATAATCGAGCGATGCGACATCGATTTATCGCCCGGCACACGAATACGTCCTGTGAGCTTGCCGCCTGGCGCCAGGGAAAACTGCATTATGCTGAGGACTCCTCGCTCTTGAGAATGGGGTTCAGAATCGCATCATGCTCGCGACGCAAGCCACGACATTCGCTAAACAATGCTGCTAAAGCCACTCCATCGTGCTCTGCAATCAGCGTCCGCAAACGGTCATGTTCCATCGAGACTGCATCCATTGCGGCTAATATGGCATCCCGATTAGTCAATGCAATGTCACGCCACATCATCGGGTCAGAGCCGGCTATCCGAGTCATGTCACGCAAGGCGCCACCGCCATGTTTCATCGGGTCTAGGGCATGGCTACCTAGCATTGCCGTTAGGGCATACGCCACCATATGCGGCACGTGGCTACTGGCAGCCAATGCCGCGTCATGATCGGCCACGGACATCTGCGTGACCCGCGCGCCCGCGGCAACCCAGAGTGCTTCGACGGCCGCGATCGCAGCCGGTTCGGTTCCCTCCAGCGGAGTCAAAACGACCTCACGCCCTTGAAAAAGGCGGCTACTCGCTGCCTGAACACCACTGTGCTCGCTGCCTGCAATAGGATGCCCCGGCACAAACCGCGGATAAAACGGTTGCGCCGCGTCAACAATGGCGCCCTTGATACTGGCCATATCAGTGACCACAGGCTGTTTCCCCTGCGCCGCGTGGGCTATGACTTGGGGTAGCAACTTGGCTGTGGCGACGGGCGGCGCACCAATGACAATGAGATCAGCCTCGTCAATCACCTGCGCTAAATCTAGCGAGAATCGATCAATTAACCCCAGTGCCTGCCCGCGCTCCAGCGACGGCGCCCTAGGACCCCATGCGATGATTTCAGCGCCCCATTGCGACGCCTTCAGCGCACCGGCGAGAGAGCCGGATATCAGACCCAAACCCAAAAATGCGACGACGGGATCCTGATCATTCGAGGAGATCAAATCAGTGCCCGAGGGTAAGAACCCAGTTTCTTCAACATGATCGAATGTTCTTCAATTTGGGCCACTACCTCTGATAAAACGCTGTCCCCGAGGTGCCCCTCACATTCGATATAAAAGACATACGTCCATTTTTCTGTCTTGGAGGGTCGCGAATCGATGCGCGTCAGACTGATACCCCTGTCCTCAAAAGGCCTGAGTAATCCCAGCAACGCGCCGGGACGATTGCGCGCAGACACCAACAAAGACGTTTTATCATGACCGCTTGGCGGCACCGTCTCACGGCCTAAAACTAAAAATCGGGTAGTGTTGTTAGAGCTGTCCTGAATGGCACTCGCCAGTTGAGTGAGTCCGTAGAGTGTCTCAGCAAGCTCCCCTGCAATCGCCGCTGTATCGCTCGCAGTGCTCGCCCTGCGCGCCGCTTCACCATTACTCGCTACCGCTTCTCGTGCAACATGGGGCAGATGACTGTCTAACCATTGACGACATTGACCCAAGGCCTGCTCATGTCCAATCACTAATGTCAGCGCCTCTAAGGAAACCCCCTTAGCCGCCAGCAGATGATGTACGACGGGCAGCTCGATTTCACCACTGATTTGCAGCGGTGACTCGAGAAAACAATCTAGGGTTTGTCCCACCATACCCTCAGTTGAGTTTTCTACTGGCACCACACCAAAGTCACAGGCTCGCTCCTCCACCTGCCGAAATACCTTGTGGATACTCGCCTGCCCTTCCGGGATCGCCGACTGACCAAAATGCTTCAAAGCTGCTGCCTGTGAGTAGGTTCCCTCTGGCCCCAGAAATGCGACAGACAGTGGCTGCTCCAGCGCCAGACAGCTAGACATCACCTCTCTAAAAATAGACGCCACATGATCACTGGCAAGTGGGCCCGGGTTGCGTTCCTGAATCGCCCGCAGGACCTGCGCCTCGCGCTCAGGTCGATAAAATTGAGGGCGTGCTTCTCCCGGTCGAGTCGCCTTTAATTTCACCTCTGCCACTTCTTGGGCGCAACGCGCACGCGCGCTGACCAGATCCAGCAACTGCGTATCGATGTCATCGATACGGTCCCGAATTTTGCCTAGCTCTTCATCAGGGTTCATAACGTTTCCCCTTACCCGCCTTTATTATCCGTGACGCTGCTCAAAGTGCCGCAAGAAGCTGCACAAAGCATCGACCGATGCTTCTTCCACCGCATTGTAAAGGCTCGCTCTCATACCACCGACCGAGCGGTGGCCCTTTAAGTTCAGTAACTGGGCCGCCTCGGCTTCTTGTAAAAACACGTCATCCAACGCAGCGTTCGCGAGGGTAAAGGGTACATTAATCAACGAACGGCTCTTCACCTCAACTGGATTGCTAAAAAAATCACTGGCATCAATCAGGTCGTAGAGCTTGCTTGCCTTGCGTCGATTGATCTCTGCTATGGCCGTCAACCCGCCGAGTTCCTCTAGCCAGTCGAACACCAAGCCCGCCAAATAAATGGCAAAGGTAGGTGGCGTGTTATGCATGGAATCGTTATCGGCAGCGTTCTGCCAGTTCATTGTCGAAGGCGTCTCTGAGCGAGCGCGACCCAGTAAGTCGCGCCGCACAATCACCACGGTGAGTCCCGCCGGGCCTATATTTTTTTGAGCCCCAGCATAGATGACCCCAAACTGATTGATATCAATGGGCTGAGACAAAATGGTCGACGACATGTCGGCCACCAGTGGCACCTCTGACTCAGGCACATAAGAAAATGCCAAGCCGCCAATCGTCTCGTTAGGACAATAATGCAAATAAGCTGCCGACGGATCTCGTTGCCACGCGGCCTCCTCGGGAACCGTCGTAAACTGCGTATCCACGGAGCTCGCGACGAGATTGACCGGAGAATACCGCTCACCTTCGGCATGGGCTTTTTTCGACCACTGGCCCGTCACAACTTGGTCGATCACTTGCCCAGCCGCACTCAAATTGAGTGGGGCCGCAGAAAACTGTGCCGAGGCGCCCCCTTGAAGAAACAGGACTGCGTAGTCATCGGAGACCGCTAACAATCGCCGCAAGGTGGCCTCGGCATGCTTCGCCACCGCCATAAATTCTCGGCTTCTGTGGCTCACCTCCATGACTGACACGCCCAAACTTAACCAATCGGTCATCTCTTCTTGGGCTCGGTTTAATACCGCTAGGGGTAACGCCGCGGGCCCAGCGCAAAAATTGTGGGCGCGGCTCACTCTGCTGAGTCCTCTTCCTCCTCTGAATCGACTGCACCACTGACCGGTACATCTGCCGCTATGGGGGCAGCGATATCAGGCGTTTCTATATCGTCCTCTGTGATCCGACTGACACTGACTAACACCTCTCCGTCGCGAGTACGAATGACTCGCACACCTTGGGTGTTGCGCCCCTGAACACCCACTTCTTCGATCCGGGTGCGCACTGCCGTGCCCTGGTTAGAGATCAGCATGATTTCGTCGCCGTCCCAAACCTGCTCGGCGCCCACAAGAGGGCCATTGCGATCAGAAGTCGTCATGCCGATGACCCCTTTCGTACCGCGGCCCTTAACGGGGAACTCACTGGTTTCAGAGCGCTTGCCATAGCCATTCTCACTGACCGTTAAGATCTTACTACCCGTCTGTGGGACCACTAAAGAAATGAGTCGGTGGCCGTTGCCTAAGCGGATACCGCGCACCCCTCGAGCCGTTCTACCCATGGCCCGCACACTCGATTCAGCAAAACGTACGACCTTGCCCTCACTGGAAAAAAGCATAATATCTTGACTGCCATCAGTGACCGCCGTGCCAACGAGCACGTCGTCAGGATCCAACTCTATCGCTCGTAATCCCACACTGCGCTGACGAGAAAACAGACTCATATCGGTTTTCTTCACAGTGCCATTTGCCGTCGCCATAAAGAGGTAGTGATCCGTCTCATAGCCCTCTATCGGCAGGATCGACGTGATGCGCTCACCCTCATCCAGGGGGAGCAAATTCACCATTGGACGGCCTCTGGCAGTGCGGCTCGCCAAAGGAATATGGAAAACCTTCAGCCAATACACTTTGCCGAGATTAGAAAAGCACAGGATGGTTGCGTGAGTGCTGGCAATCAGCAAGTGCTCGATGAAATCCTCATCCTTGACCGCCGTAGCGCTTTTACCCGTCCCCCCTCTCCGTTGGGCCTGATAATCCGTTAGCGACTGTGTTTTTCCGTATCCACCGTGAGAAATGGTCACGACACGATCTTCTTCGGTAATCAGATCTTCAACGGTTAGATCATGAGCAGAATCCGAAATTTGCGTGCGACGCTCATCGCCAAATTCCTCAACGACCGCCTCCAACTCTTCTCGAATAACCAGTTTGAGGCGATCTGGATCGCCCAAGATATCGAGGTAATCAGCAATTTCAGCGATTTTGTCCGCGTATTCTTGCAGTAATTTTTCGTGTTCCAGACCTGTCAGGCGATGCAATCTCAAATCGAGAATGGCCTGCGCTTGCACTGGCGACAAATGGTATCGCCCCTCTAAGACACCATATTGCTCGGGCAATTCATCCGGGCGGCACGCATCGGCACCCGCTCGTTCCAGCATCGCCATCACATCTCCGGGCACCCACGATTGGGCCATCAGAGCCTCTCGTGCATCGGCAGAAGTGGGGGAAGATTTGATCAAATCGATAATGTCGTCGATGTTGGTCAACGCAATAGCCAGTCCCTCTAAGACATGACCCCGCTCCCGCGCTTTTTTCAACAAATACACTGTCCGCCGGGTAACGATCTCTCTCCGGTGACGGACAAATGCCTCTATCATCTGCTTTAAATTCAGTACCTTAGGCTCGCCGTCTACCAGTGCCACCATGTTGATGCCCACGACGGACTGGAGCTGCGTTTGCGCGTAAAGGTTATTCAGCACCACGTCACCGACCTCGCCACGACGCAGCTCAATCACCACACGCAACCCGTCTTTATCGGATTCATCGCGCAGCTCGGTAATCCCCTCGAGCTTCTTTTCCTTCACTAACTCAGCGATGCGCTCGATCAGGCGCGCTTTGTTCAGCTGATACGGGATCTCGTGAATGATGATCGTATCTTTGCCCTTAGACTCATCCGAAATAACCTCGGCCTTCGCCCGCACATAAATACGGCCACGACCAGTGCGATATGCCTGAACAATGCCCGCTCGGCCATTAATTTGCGCACCCGTCGGGAAATCAGGGCCCGGAATGAACTCCATTAGCGCCTCAAGACTGATGTCTGGGTCCCGCAGTGTTGCCAGACAACCGGCCACCACCTCTCGCAAATTGTGCGGGGGGATATTCGTCGCCATGCCAACGGCAATACCCGACGAACCATTGACCAGCAAATTGGGAACGCGAGTCGGCAGCACCACAGGGATTTGCTCGGTGCCGTCGTAATTGTCGACGAAATCAACCGTTTCCTTATCGAGATCTGCTAGCAACGCATGCGCAATTTTGGACATGCGAATTTCGGTGTACCGCATCGCGGCAGCAGAGTCGCCGTCGATTGATCCGAAGTTGCCCTGTCCGTCGACTAACGTGTAACGCAGCGAAAAGTCCTGCGCCATCCGCACAATCGTGTCGTAAACCGCAGAATCCCCATGGGGATGGTATTTACCAATAACGTCACCTACGACGCGCGCTGACTTTTTATACGCTTTATTCCAGTCGTTATTGAGTTCGTTCATCGCAAATAAAACGCGGCGATGAACCGGTTTCAGACCATCTCGAACGTCCGGCAGTGCCCGCCCCACGATGACGCTCATGGCGTAATCCATATAGGATTGCTTCAGCTCGTCCTCGATTTTGACTGGGAGAATTTCTCGAGCTATTTCTTGCGTATTTTCTGCCATTCGGCCTACTCAATTGGGCGTAATGAGAGGGCCAACAGCGGCCCCCATCCGTAGGCGATAGTGTACCAAGTAACAGGCTTCAGAGCGAATCTTAAGGGCCTCAAACGCAGCACTGAATCGACACGCGTCGGGGTATACTGCCCGGCGGAAACAGGAGCCGCTATGTCAGACTTTGATGCAGTTTTGCACCCCGATCACGTCGTCCCCATTATGCCGCGGCGCCAGGTGCTCTCACACCACAGCGTTGCGTTAAAAGGGGGGCAAATCGCCGCGATCCTGCCTCAAGCAGAAGCGCTGTTAATTGATGCTGAGCACACGCCTTTACCGGGCTGCGTACTGATGCCGGGGCTTATTAATCTGCATTGCCATGCGGCCATGTCATTGCTGCGTGGTTATGCGGACGACTTGTCGCTCATGACATGGCTACAAGACTACATATGGCCCACCGAGCGTCAATTTATCAGCCCAGATTTTGTCCGAGATGGATCGGATCTCGCCATCGCCGATTTGTTGCTGGGAGGCACCACAACGCTGGCTGATCAATATTTCTTTCCCGAGGTGACCGCCGCATCCATTGACCGCGCTGGCTTACGGGCACTGCTCACTTTTCCGGTCATTGATGTTGAAACCGGTTGGGCACGTAACGCAGAAGAAGGGATTAATAGAGGGTTAGCGTTGCGTGATGATTATCGAGATCACGATCGCATTGATATTGGTTTTGGGCCCCACTCTACTTATATGGTGAAGGAAGAGACGCTGGCCAAGGTTGCCGTGTTAGCCGATGAACTGGAGGCCTCTGTACAAATTCATTTACATGAGAGTCGCGAAGAGGTGCTCAATGCGGTGGAACGCACCGGCGTTCGTCCCGTTGATCTGCTAGAGCGTATCGGATTACTCGGTCCGCGAACACAGTGTGTGCACATGACGGCCATGGGCGAGCAAGACATGGATACCGTCGCCAAGTACGGTGCTCACGTGGTGCACTGCCCTCGTTCAAATTTAAAGCTTGGCGTGGGCATCTGTCCGGTTCAACGGCTTCTCGATCGCGGCATTAACGTCGCGCTGGGAACGGACGGTGCGGCGAGCAGTAATCGACTCAGCATGCTGACAGAAATGCAAACCGCGTCCTTGATTGGCAAGACTCAGCACGGCGACCCCAAAGCTGTCGATGCTTGGGCAGCCTTGGAAATGGCGACATTGGCCGGCGCGCGGGCGCTGGGAAAAGCCGACACGCTTGGCAGCATTGAACCGGGCAAAGTGGCGGATCTTATCGCCGTTAATGTCTCTGCGTTGCCGCTCTCGCCCAACCACAATCTCGCATCAAGTCTCGTGTATGCCACCAGTGGACAGGAGGTTTCCTGGAGCTGGGTTGCTGGTAAACCTCTCATGCAAGAGGGCCGTCTGCTGACACTCGACTACAATGACCTGATGACGCGAGCCGAGCGATGGTCCCAACAACTCGGCGCCTTTCGCAAGACACTGGAGCCTTAGCCTTATGTCTACCCCTGAAAATGTCGACTACGACGAAATTGCTAAATTCGAAAAACTGGCTTCACGTTGGTGGGATCCACATAGCGAATTCAAACCATTGCATGACATCAACCCCCTGCGCGCAGGCTGGATTGATGAGCGAACCAGTGTCCAAGACAAAACCTTATTGGATGTCGGCTGCGGCGGCGGCTTGCTATGTGAAGCACTGGCGCATCGAGGCGCCTCGGTGACCGGCATCGATATGGGAGAGGCGCCCTTGTCGGTTGCGCGCTTGCACCAGTTAGAGAGCGGCGTTGATGTCAGCTATCAACTCAGCACAGCAGAGGCATTAGCTGAAGTGCGAGCAGGAGACTTTGACGTGGTGACCTGCTTAGAGATGCTAGAACATGTGCCCGACCCATCGACCGTTATCAAGGCCTGCGCGGACTTGTGTCGACCTGGTGGCGATTTATTTTTTTCGACGATCAATCGCAATCCTAAGGCTTTTCTGTTTGCCATTGTGGGTGCGGAATATGTGCTGAACCTGCTTCCCAAGGGCACTCACGAATACGCGAAATTCATTAAACCCTCAGAATTAGCGCGTTGGATACGAGAGGCCGGATTGGATATGCAGGAGATGGTGGGTATGACCTACAACCCGATCACGCAGCACTATCGCCTCACCCCTGACGATGTGTCGGTGAATTATCTCATTCGAGCACGCAAACCGTGATCGACGTTGTGCCACTCGCGGTGTTGTTCGACCTTGACGGCACCTTAATCGATACGGCGCCTGAATTTGTGGCGATTGGCTTGCAGCTCAGGCAAGCGGCGGGCTTACCTGCCATCGCACCTGAAGCCATTCGCAGCAGCGTGTCAGACGGCGCCATGGGTATGGTGGCTGCGGCACTGGACATGACGACTACCGACGCCACCTTCGAGGGTTGGCGCCAGCGTTTTCTGAACGACTATGAAAAGGGCTTAGGGCAACACAGCGCCCCCTATCCGGGCCTTCCCAAACTCGTATCAGCGCTGGCCTCAGAGGGCATAAAGTGGGGGGTCGTCACCAATAAACTGGGGCGCTTTGCGCACCCACTCATGGCAAAAATGGCCTTTGACCCGCCCGCCGATGTCGTCATCACGCCGGATGATGTGCGCCACCCGAAACCCCATCCCGAATCTCTCATACTGGCTTGCAAAAGACTCAACTGCCCACCCGAGCGCGCCGTGTTCGTCGGTGATCACCGTCGCGACATTGAGGCCGGCAGCGCAGCAGGCTGCGCTACGATCGCCGCCGCATACGGTTATCTTGCCGACGGGGAATCGGCAGCAGCATGGCAAGCTAATGCCACTGCCAATAGCAGCATCGAACTGTCCCAAATGATTGAGAAGTTGCTGCAATGAGCTTTTTACCGCCGCAATGGCAACCCTCTGACACCGAGCTTGCGAACAAAACCGTACTGATCACCGGAGCAGGTGATGGCATTGGACGCGCTGTAGCGCTGGCCTGCGCAAAAGTCGGCGCCGAGGTGCTCCTGCTAGGTCGCAATGAGGCCGGGCTCGACGCCGTTTATGATGAAATCCTCAGCGCAGGGGGTCGCGAAGCGGGCATCATCCCACTCGACCTAAATACCAGTGACCCGACTCGCTACCAGGCCCTCGCCGAGCAGCTGACCGAAGCGGACATCACCCTAGACGGACTAGTTCATAACGCCAGTGTGCTGGGAGAGCGCCGCTTGTTAGCACAGACCTCTCCGGCAAGTTGGCAAGAAGTCATGCAGGTTAATGTGTCATCGACTTTTTTACTGACGCGCGCGCTGATGCCGTTGCTGACGCATGCAAACCCCTCCTCGATTATTTTGACAAGCTCAGGCGTCGGGCGGCGAGGCAAAGCCTATTGGGGCGCTTATGCGGTATCGAAATTTGCCACCGAAGGCTACATGCAAGTGTTGGCAGATGAATTGAAAGCCACCAGCCAGATCCGGGTGAATAGCTTGAATCCGGGAGCAGTCAATACCAAGATGCGGCGCACGGCTTATCCTGGAGAGCAACCAGACACCAACCCGTCACCCGAGGCGCTCACTGCTCACTGGATTTATTTATTGAGCGACAGCAGTCAATCATTACAGGGCGAGACGTTGAGTGCGCAGAACTAGTTAGTGCTCCCAGCGACCCCGCCTGCCTGTCAGTCGTTTGCCCTTACCCGAAAACCGGTCACGCCTTTCTTGTTCTCTTTTCGTGACACTCGCGACTTCGCGAGTCGGCACGCCCGCCATCGCATAAATGACGTCGACGTCGCGTTGTGGCAGTTCTAAACACTGTCCTTTTTTTAATTTTGAGGGCAAGAAAACGTCGCCATAGCGCACACGCTTTAGGCGAGAAACGGTCGTCCCTTGGGATTCCCACAGTCGTCTGACCTCGCGATTTCTCCCCGCCATCAGTACAACGTAGAAGAACCGATTGATCCCATCACCCCCGCCTTCCTGAATGTCTGTGAAACGCGCGGGACCGTCGTCGAGCTCGACGCCGCTTTTTAGCCGCTCCAGCATGGGCTCGTCGACCTTGCCCATTACCCGCACCAAATATTCGCGCTCAATCGAGCTCGACGGGTGCATGAGTGCATTGGCTAAGCCTCCATCAGTGGTGAACAACAACACCCCCGATGTATTGAAATCTAGTCGGCCTACCGAAATCCACCGCCCGCTTTGAAGACGCGGCAGACTGTCGAAGACGGTCTTGCGACCCTCGGGATCACTGCGAGAACAGACCTCTCTCTCCGGCTTATGGTAAAGCAACACCCGGACCTGATCCGCTGGCTCTCGGGCAAGAAGTTTGTCATCTAAGCGAACCGTCTGCTCTGCCGTGACGCGATCGCCCAGTGTCGCGACCTTGCCGTCTAACTTCAGGCGACCCTCTTCGATCCATTGCTCCATCGTTCGGCGTGAGCCAAAACCCAGATTCGCGAGCACCTTGTGAAGCTTTTCACCTTTATCTGCGGCGGGTATCGCCGCAGCGTTAGGACGCTTCGGGGGCTGCTTCGGGCGGTGCTTCGCCATCGCCTACCGTCTCCAGTTCATCGGCAGCACCATCAGTTTGGGTGCCTGAGGTCTCAGATGACTTCTCATCATGTGGAACGTCATCATGTGGAACGTCATCATGTGGAACGTCATCATATGGAACGTCATCATTCGGTAGATCACCATGTGGGAGGTCTTCATTTGGAAGGGTATCGTCTGGTACCTGGGGCAATTCCAAACCCAACTCACCTGACAAATTGTCGAGCTCCTTAATTTCGGCCAAAGGCGGTAATTGGTCCAGCGACTTTAAATTGAAATAATCAAGAAACTGCCGCGTGGTGGCATACATTGCCGGTCTGCCAGGCACATCGCGATGCCCCACAACGCGCACCCATTCTCGCTCTAATAGCGTCTTAACGATATTTGTGCTGACCGCAACGCCCCGAATTTCCTCAATCTCACCGCGTGTAATAGGCTGCCGATACGCAATCAGCGATAGCGTCTCCATTAATGCACGTGAGTATCGCGCGGGGCGCTCTTGCCATAGTCGAGCCACCCAATCCGACAAGCTTTGACGGACCTGGAATCGATAACCTGACGCGACTTGGACCAGTTCATAACCGCGATCCTCACAGCGCTCGCCAACGACTTTAATGGCACTCCGTAATTCGTCGGTCGACGGCCGTTCATCCTCTTCGAACAAAATTGCCATGCGCTGCAGAGACAAGGGCTCCCCTGCGGCGAGCAGCGCGCCCTCAAGAATTTGCACCAAACCCGCTTCCATTTTCACTCCGACTTTACTTTGATGTGGATAGGACCGAATCCCTCTGTTTGCACTAGTTCAATCAGGGATTCCTTCATCAATTCCATCAGCGCTAAAAATGTGACGACGACACCTAAGCGCCCCTCCTCGGGTCGAAACAGCGTCACAAAGGGAACGAATCCATCGCCTTTAAGCGTCTCTAAGACCTGCGACATCCGCTCACGCGTCGACAACGATTCTCGCTGAATCTGATGACTCTGGTACATCTCAGCACGGCGCAATACCTCGCTCAGTGCCAGCAACACTTCGCGCATGTCGACCTCTGGCAGTGGGCGCTCCGATCGAATATCGGGCGGGGCGGCAGAGGCCTGCCACAGCTCGCGCTCTAAACGGGGTAGCGCCTCGAGATCTTCTGCTGCTTTCTTAAAACGCTCATATTCTTGCAGACGACGTACCAGATTAGCGCGCGGATCTTCCTCTTCCTCTTCATTTTCAGTCGCTCTGGGCAACAGCATGCGTGATTTAATCTCAGCAAGCATCGCCGCCATCAACAGATATTCGGCAGCTAACTCAAATTGCATGGCATCCATCAGTTCAACATAACGCATGTATTGCTCGGTGATCTGCGCCACGTCGATATCCAATATATCGAGATTTTGTCGACGAATGAGATAGAGCAACAGATCAAGAGGTCCCTCAAACGCCTCTAAAAACACCTCAAGCGCCTGCGGTGGGATATATAAATCTTTTGGCAGCTCGGTCACTGCCTGTCCCCGCACCATCGCGAAGGGCATTTCGGCTTGCTCGGGACGTACAGGAGACGAGTCGGGCTCAGGGACTACCGTCGCGTGGGACCCGTTTTCCTCAATGGGCTTGGTCGATTGTTCAGGGGATTTTGTCACAGCCCGAGTATACCCTCAGGCGACCTCAAAGTCGCTGACATCACCCAATCCGCGTCTGAGAATGACGGGCAGCGATGCGGTCAAATCAATGACACTGGTCGGTTCTAAACCACAAAATCCGCCATCGATAACAAGATCCACGTCATGCTCGAGTTGCTGACGGATCTCATGAGGATCAGATAGCGGCAGATCACCGCCAGGTAGGGCCAAGGTCGCGCTCATCAGAGGCTCGCCGAGTGCGTTGAGTAATGCCTGCGGAATCGGATGATCCGGCACTCTTAACCCGATCGTCTTTCGTTTGGGTTGTACCAACCGTTTCGGCACGTCGCGTGTGGCCTCGAGAACAAAGGTGAATGGCCCCGGTGTTGCGTGGCGCAGTAATCGATACACGGCATTATCAACGCGAGCATAAGTGCCTAATTCTGAGAGGTCGCGACATACCAACGTGAAATTGTGGTCATCTTGTAAGGCACGGATCCGGCGAATCCGCTCAACTGCCCGCTTATTCCCAATTTGGCAGCCCAACGCGTAGGCCGAGTCAGTGGGGTAGACGACCACCCCCCCTCCCTGAATGATTGCCACCGCCTGATTAATGAGGCGGGCCTGGGGCGTCTCGGGATGAACTGCAAAAAACTGGCTCATATCACTGCCTCGTGCGCATGGGGGGCACTGTTTGCACAGCGCGTGTACTCCGTCGCTCGCTCCAGATACCGCTATCAACAACGTGCCCTATGGCGAGCGCGTTTCCGGTGGCGTTAGCGTTATCTATAGTGTTTCCCAAACGCCCATACCCTCCGGCATCTCTGTGATGCTCACGCCTAAACCCGCCCCATAAGGCGAGTCACGATGAAAATCCGAACCAACAGAAACACGCACGTTGCGGTCAGAAGCCAGCCGCCACAACTGCTCTACGTCATCCGCCTTGGGCCGCCCATTAATCACCTCAATGGCACCGCCTCCTGCTTCACAAAACGCATCGGCCAGCGCGCGTAGGCGCGTCGCTGTCATGCGGTAATGCAGTGGGTGAGCCAGCACTGCCACTCCCCCAGACCGAGTGATCACCTCAACGGTGTCCTGAAGACTCGGCCACAAGATAGAAATATCTCCCGGCTTACCACTGCCGAGAAATCGTTTGAATGCTGCCTGCTCACTGGCCACGTGCCCTGCTAACACCATCCATCGCGCGAAGTGTGGACGACCAATTTGCGCATCTCTTGCAACCCCCAAGGCACCCTCGAGCGCCCCCTGCATACCCGCGCGTTCAAGACGGTGAGCAATGCGCTCAGCCCGGTCTTTACGCGCGGCATCCAATACCACTAGGTGTGCCTTCATCTCTGCCGCCTGCACCCGGAAGCCTAACCCCACAACATGAATACCGACTCGACCCCACTGGCACGATAGCTCCACACCACTGATCAACTCTAGGTCGGGCGGGCAATCCTGATAAACGCTGAGATAGCCTTGTACCGTGTCGTGATCGGTCAAAGACAAACGGCTGACGCCTTCCTTCGCTGCTCGTTCGACCAGAGCTGAGGCAGAAAGCGCACCATCGGAAGCGGCACTATGTGTGTGGAAGTCTATCAAGGCAATCTCTACACTGCGCTCAATCCGGGTGGCAAACCGCCCTTGAGCTAAGAAGGAGAGCGGGATTGTCTAACATAGCAACGACGAAGGCGAGCGCTAGCGCGCTGAATCAGACGACTTCATGAAACAAATCTTAGAATTTCTGCCAATAGTGCTATTTTTTGGCGCCTACCAGATGGATGGCGAGACGCTGACGCTGGGGGCTTGGTCGCATACCTTCGACGGCATTTTCAGCGCAACCGCAGTATTGATGATGGCCACCGTCGGGGTCTGGCTTGTCATGCTGGCTATGACAAGACGAAACGATAAGCGGCTCATGTGGATGATGGTAGCGGTCGTCGTTTTTGGAACGGCAACCCTGGTACTCCGCGATCAACGATTCATTCAATGGAAACCGACGGTCTTCAATTGGGTGTTAGCAGCGCTCTTTTTCGGCTCTCAATTTGTGAGTGACAAAACCTTACTCGAGCGACTGCTGGGCCAACAGTTGGTCCTTGCTGCGGTCATTTGGAAACGTCTGAATGCGCTGTGGGTAACAAACTTTATCGCAGTTGGGGCACTCAACATTTACGTAGCCTACCAATACGAGGAGGCTTTTTGGGTATCCTATAAGCTCTATTCCAGTATTGGTTTCACGGTGCTGTTGATGTTGCTCACCATACTCATCGTGGCACCCCATTTGAAATCGGCAGAGCAGGACACTGACCCAACACGAGATTCATCATGACACTATCCATTATCGCTAGACGCTCGGCCCTCATGCTGTCACTCCTGTCGTGCTGTTGGGCCGCCACCGCGTTGGCTCAAGAGACGCGATACATCAGCGATATGGTGCTGGTTCCGGTTCGCAGCGGCCCAGGATCTGAATACCGCATCACCAATCGTGGGCTCCCCTCCGGTACAGTCCTGATCGTTTATGGCGAGAGCGATGATGGTGGTTGGATCGACGTGGAAAGTCCGGGGGGTACCCGAGGGTGGATACCTGCGCAGTATCTTCAGTCAGATCCGCCCGCCGCGCTGCTCATCAATGACCTCAGAGTGGAGCTGGAACAATTCCGAAGCGAACGAAATCGATTAGTTAGCCAACTTGACGAAAGTTCATCTGAAGCACAAGAAGCTGGTGGCATGGTGGAACAGCTGGAGAGCGCACTCGAAACCGCTCGCGCTGAGCTCACTGAAATCAAACGCGTCTCAGCGGCAGCGATCGAACTGGATCTGATGAACCAGCAGCTGGTCGCTGAGCTAGAGTCGGAAAGATCCGAAGCGGATCTGCTGCGCTTGGAAAATGTGCGATTACGAGAGCGTATTAGCAACAATCAAATGCTGGACGGTGCTTTAGCCGTTCTACTCGGAGTCATTTTGGCTGTGATTACACCGCGACTGTGGCCTAGAAAAAGACGACAAGACGGCTGGTCTTAATCAAGGAGAACGACATGAATTCATATCCCGCTTGCTTGCGCCCACTGAGCGCCCTGCTCGTCGCCTTATGGCTGAGTATCGGGGCGTTAAATGTGTTCGCCGAGACGTCGCCGGACGCGAACCCAAAAGTGCTCGTGAAAACCACTGACGGTGACATTACGGTTGAGCTGTTCGCAGATAAATCCCCCATTACCGTCGAGAATTTCCTGCGCTATGTCGATGATGGCTACTATGACGGCACCGTGTTTCATCGAGTCATCAGCAACTTCATGATCCAAGGCGGCGGCTTCACCTCTGCGCTGGAAGAAAAGCCGACTCGCGCCCCCATTGTCAATGAATCTCGCAATAAGCTGCATAACACTCGCGGCACGCTCGCCATGGCGCGCACTAACGATCCCAATTCTGCGACGGCTCAGTTCTTCATCAATCAACGTAGCAACTTACGACTCGATTGGACGCCCAGCAGTGAGGGCTATACCGTCTTTGGTGAGGTGGTCGACGGCATGCAGGTGGTCGATATCATCTCGCTATCCGACACGGGCCCCGCGCCCGCCAAAACAGCTGCTGGCGCCACCACTTTTCAAGACGTCCCTGTCAAACCCGTTTCGATTTTATCCATTAGCCGCATCACGCCATGACACAGCTCAGTATCAATCTCAATAAAATAGCGCTGATTCGCAATGCTCGTGATACGGAGCATCCTGATCCCTGCGAGTTCGCGGCGAGCGTGATTCAAGCGGGAGCGCACGGCATTACCGTGCACCCAAGACCAGATCAACGACATATCAGAGCGGAGGATTGTGTCCGACTGGCCACTATAGGCGGCACCGAACTCAATATTGAAGGCAATCCCTTTGCGGCAACACAGCGCGCTCCGCGCGCGGGCATTGGGGATTATCCTGGGTTCTTGGCATTGATCGAGAGAATCCGGCCTGAGCAGGTGACGCTGGTGCCGGATGGCGATGATCAACTGACCTCTGATCACGGCTTTGATATCACTCGTGATGGCGATCGTTTACTCCCTGTTGTTGAGCAATTGAAGGGCTGGGGGTGTCGCGTCAGTTTATTTATGGACCCCGACCCCGCACAAATCAGTCTGGTGCGTGCGCTCGGCGCAGACCGCGTTGAGCTGTATACCGAAAGCTATGCTCGCGCCCACGAGCGTGGCGACTTTGGATCGTCACTCACCCAATTTCAGGAGGCGGCAGCTGAAGCGACGCTTCATGGCTTGGGTATCAATGCGGGGCACGATCTTAACCTGAGCAACCTGCCTGATTTTCACATTGACGCGTTATTAGAGGTCTCGATAGGGCACGCTTTTACCATCGATGCACTGCGCTACGGTGTGACCGACGCGATCGCTCGCTACCTGCAGGCCCTGGACACTGTCGGTTGTTTCTGACGGCCAGGACAAGCCACCCTTTGAATCTCACAGTAGACCCGACACCGCCCTACCTCGTGCCTCACTCGAAGGAGCCGATTCGATTGCTTTACCGAGATGAGCATCTGCTTATTGTCGATAAGCCTACTTTACTGCTGAGCGTACCCGGACGACATCCTCTCAATCACGACTGCCTGCTAAAACGATTGGATCGACAGTATCCCGGCGTGAATGCAGTCCACCGCCTTGACCTCGATACCTCTGGCGTCATGGTAGTACCTCGCAACAAGGCAGCGCTATCTGAATTGGCTCGACAGTTCCAAGCAAGACGAGTCCACAAGACCTACTTCGCTCGCGTTGCGGGCCGCCTATTGCCGGATACGGGCGAGATCACACTACCCCTGACGCGCGATTGGCCCAATAGACCAAAACAAAAAGTGTGTTTCACGAGTGGAAAGTCCGCTCTGACTCGATGGCGCGTAGTGGCAAGGGAAGACAAATCGACCATTGTCGAACTTTTCCCCGTAACAGGACGATCGCATCAACTGCGTATTCATTTGAAAGAAATTGGGCATCCGATTTTAGGCTGCGATTTTTACGCGCCAGAGGAGGTACTGAATGCCTCACCGCGGCTGTTGCTCCACGCGACCCGTATCGCATTTCGCCATCCAATTTCCGGCCAAAAGCTAACGGCCTACTCACCACCGAGATGCATTTACGCTGGAGCATAATGGACCATTTTTCGGTGCACGCTGGATGCATTACCATACGTCTCATCTTGCTGGGGAGAATGTTGTGATTTCCTGTAACCAAGCGGATCGAGAAATGGTTATTGTGGTGAAACCCAATCATTCTGCGACCTGGCACCAAAATTTATGGCTACTCGCGGCCCTCGCCGTCCCCTCTCTGGGTGCGGGCATTGGCTTTGCCCTATTGGGTGCTTGGCCGATTCTACCGCTGGCTGGATTAGAGCTGACGGCACTCGCCGGCGCGCTGTACTGGGTCAACTGGAAACTCGAATACCGACATGTCATTTATTTTCAGGCCGATAGTGTGACCATTGACAAGGGGTACTTTGTACCGAAGCGAACCTGGCACTTTACGCGAGCAGACGCGGCGCTGAGAGTGACACCAGAAACTCACCCGTGGCAGGGACCTGAACTCAGCATTCACGACAAAGTGTCTGAAACGTCAATCGGAGATTTTCTTAACCGCGAAGAATCCCTCGAGTTACTGACACTTCTGAGAAAAGAACTGCCCGTCCGAACACACAGCAACGCCAGCGCCATCAACGCCTAACACTATGAGGGATACTGCTATCCAAACGACTGACAGAGCAAAGGTAGGCTTCATTTCATTAGGATGCCCAAAGGCCTTGGTTGATTCGGAGCGAATCCTCACACAACTTCGTATCGAAGGTTATGACATCACGGCTGAATACGAGGATGCCGGTGTCGTTATTGTGAATACCTGTGGGTTCATTGACGCGGCAAAAGAGGAAAGCCTAGAAACCATTGGCGAAGCGATCAGAGAAAACGGACGCGTCTTAGTCACAGGATGCATGGGTCGCGGTGACGACGCCGATGCGATCCGCGCCAGACACCCGAAGGTACTCGGCATCAGTGGACCTGCCGCCTACGAAGAGGTGCTGAACACGGTTCGCGAGGTGCTACCGCAGCATCACCAGCCCAACCCGCATCTAGACTTGATACCAGCTCAGGGCGTGAAACTCACTCCCCGTCATTATGCTTATCTCAAGATCAGCGAAGGTTGTAATCATCGTTGTCGTTTCTGCATTATCCCCAGCCTCCGTGGAGACCTGGTGAGTCGACCCATCGGCTCAGTCATGAGTGAAGCAGAGGGTCTCGTGCGCGCGGGTGTGCGCGAGTTATTGGTCGTTTCACAGGATACGAGTGCCTACGGAGTCGATTTGAAATACCAAACTGATTTTTGGCATGGTCGTCCGCTGAAAAGCAATTTAGACAGCCTAGCATCGGCACTCTCCGAGCTAGGCGTCTGGGTGAGGTTCCACTACGTCTACCCCTACCCCCACGTCGACAAGTTGATCCCGATGATGGCCGCGGGCAAATTGCTACCTTATATCGACATGCCGCTTCAACACGGCGCCCGCACAGTACTTGAACGCATGAAGCGACCTGCCGCCGCAGAAAAAACCCTCGATCGCATTGCAAAATGGCGGGACATTTGCCCTGATCTCAGCATTCGCTCTACCTTCATTGTGGGGTATCCAGGAGAAACCGAAGAAGAGTTTGAATCGCTCCTTACCTTTATCGATCGAGCTCAATTAGATCGTGTTGGTTGTTTTCAATATTCGCCCGTGAAAGGTGCGGCTGCGAATGAGTTACCCAATCCCGTTCCGGAGGCAACCAAGGCAGCCCGGTGGGAGCGCTTTATGGCGTTGCAGCAGTCGATCAGTGCGGCCAAATTACAGCGCAAAATAGGGTCCACACAAACCATTTTGATTGATCAGGTCACAGCCGACGGCGCAATTGGTCGCACTTTTGCTGATGCGCCTGAGATTGATGGCGTAGTGCATTTACCGGACGTTACCGATTTCACACCGGGCGACTTGGTCGAAGCAGAAATCTCTGCAGCAGACGACTACGACCTCTGGGTGTAGTGAGGCAGTAATACAATGAATATTGTCCTGCTGAAATCCGCCGATTGGATCGATGACGAGACCGTCGTGCTGAGCGACCGCCGTCATCAGCATATTTTAACCGTACTTAAAAGTCAGCCTGGACACGTATTGAAAGTGGGCGCGCTGAGTGGCCAACGGGGACGTGGCACCATTGTGGCGATCGATGAAAAAGCGGTGCGGATCCATGTTCAACTAACACAGGCGGCGCTGCAGCGACATCAGTTCGACCTGATCCTGGCCTTGCCCCGCCCCAAAATGCTCCGTCGCGTCTTTCGCACCGCCAGTGAAATGGGTGTCGCGCACCTTCATCTGATTCATAGCGCCCGCGTGGAAAAAAGTTACTGGCAGAGTCCCCTGCTCAAACCCGACCGCGTAGCTGCCGCATTAGAAGCAGGGCTGGAGCGCGCTGGGGATACCGTATTGCCTGAGGTACACCAGCATCGGCGATTCCGACCGTTTATCGAGGATATCCTGCCCACCCTCGCCCAAAAACGCCCTTGCTGGATAGCAGACCGCGACGCGACGCAACCGCTACGAGATGAAGCCGAAGCAGGCTTGGTTATGTTGGGTCCCGAGGGCGGTTTCGTCCCCTTTGAGATTGAGCTTGCCAAATCTGTTGGCGCAATGTGCCGACACCTCGGCGAGCGCACGCTCAGTGTTGACACTGCTGTCGCTGCAACCCTCGCGCAAGCGCTACCCCACCCTGTCGCTTAAACGACCGCTGCATCCGTTGCCGCAACGCCAATCCCGACAGCACAGCTAACCCCTGTGCCCCCCATGCCGCAATAGCCGGCGGGGTTCTTATGAAGATATTGCTGATGATAATCCTCAGCGAAAAAGAACAGCGGCGCTTCACAAATTTCGGTCGTGATCTCGCTATACCCTGCCTGACTCAGCGCTGCCTGATAACGTTCTTGGCTGGCCAAAGCCGCGATCTTTTGCGACTCAGTAAAATAATAAATACCCGATCGGTATTGAGTACCCCAGTCATTGCCTTGGCGCATACCCTGCGTGGGATTATGGTTCTCCCAGAAAAGGGTGAGCAGGCCCTCGTAAGTCATGACAGCGGGATCAAAAATAACGCGCACAACTTCGTTGTGTCCGGTACCGCCTGAGCAGACCTCTTGATAGGTAGGATTTGGCGTCAGTCCGCCGGCATAGCCGACGGCCGTAGCGTAGACACCTGGCTGAGTCCAAAAGAGTCTCTCCACGCCCCAAAAACACCCCATACCGAACACGGCTTCCGCGAGACCCACTGGATACGGTGGTTGCAATGGCACAGAGAGCACCGCGTGATCCTGAGTCACGGGCATGGGTGTATCCCTGCCAGCCAAAGCAGTGGCCGCATCGGGCAGCGCGTGTTTACGTCGTAGTTCCATCCATTTCACCCTTTTCTTCCTCACATTTGCGGCAACATTCGCTCGATAACGCAATTGTGCTCAATTTTTGTAATAATAGCGGGCTATTTTGACAACTGACAGTAAATCCCGTCTGGGGCATCACGCAGCGTTCATGTTTCGCTGCAGAGCCCAGCAACCTGCGCAACAACAACAGACGGGGGGGAAAGCCATGAAGAAAAAGACAACCAGCAACAGGGTCAACACGTTTAACGCAGAAGATTTTTCAAGCCGAAAACTACTGGACCTAGTCGATGAAGCCCCTAGTAACGGGCGGCGCGCGCTCGATCGAGAATCACTTCAGGCCGCGATATCTGAACTTGCCAGCCGGCGGCATTATCTTCAGGAATTGCGCGACCGCGGTCTGCTTGCGCCGCGTTCCTCTCGTTAGGCACGTCGCATCTCAAAGGAGATTGACCAGCCAAAAACTCAGGAAATTGCACACTTTCTGAGTAAAGCGCGTGCGATCAAGGCGATTACTGCTCGCCAAAACCGTGTGATTTTTGCGCTCGACGCCACGGCCAGTCGAGAGCCCACATGGGATCAAGCACGTCAATTACACGGTGAGTTATTTTCTGCCACGTTGAATGAGCAAACGTTGGCGATACAACTTTGTTATTACCGGGGCTTGGGTGAATTCACTGCCAGTCATTGGCTGACACAGCCTAGCGCACTGCTCGACCAAATGAGCAGCGTCACCTGCGAACCCGGGACAACGCAAATTGGCCGGGTAATCCATCACGCCCTCGAGACGCACTCTGCCTCACATCCTGTGCGAGCAGTGATTTTGGTTGGCGACGCCTGCGAAGAGTCGGTGGCATCTTTAGCCTCTTTAGCAGGGCAATGCGCCATCAAAAATATGCCTCTTTTTCTTTTTCAGGAGGGGCACGACGCACAGACTCAGGTCACTTTTGAACGACTGGCGCACTTAAGTAATGGGGCTTATGCGCCATTTGACGCAAGTAGTGCTGATCAACTCCGCGCATTACTCGCTGCGGTCAGCCGATATGCTCAAGGCGGTATCGCGGCACTGCGTCAATCGAACACGCGCGGCGACCAAACACTACTATGCCAACTCGAAAAAACGCCGTAACGACTGGCCAAAACAGATAGAATTACAGCAGCTCACCCGTTCATCACAGGAGACATAATTACCGTGCCAAGAGTTATTTTGCTCCTCGTTATTATCTTTACACTGGTCATATTAGTGCGCCGTGCGCAACAACAGCCACCGCATAAACGACGTGCCGCCTACTTACAAATCATCGTCGGCAGCGCGGTGATTGGTGTCATTATCCTGACTCTGATGGGTAAGATGCACTGGGTCGGCGCTGCGCTAACCGGTGTGCTAGTGGTGGCTCGTCAACTGCTGCCCGTATTAGTGCGCTTGCTACCCGCGCTGGGCGGCTTACGCGCTTCGGGCGTCGGGTCATCGAGCAAGGAATCCGAAGTCTCATCACGCATCATCAAAATGACACTCAATCACGACAGCGGTGAACTCAATGGTGTCGTTCTAGAAAGTACTTTCAAGGGATGGTTCTTGAGCGAACTCGATCGGCAACAACTCGACGAACTGCTGAGCTACTGTCAGCATGAGGACACTGACTCAGCACAGCTACTGACTAGCTATCTTGAGCAGCGGTTCCCAGATGATGCGCGAGACAGCGAAGACACTGACCGTGGGGAGGAAAGCGGCCCGGCCCCATCCAGTCGTGCAGAGGCCCTTGCGGTCCTAGGATTGCAAGACGACGCGACCGAGGAGGATATTATTACAGCGCACAGAACACTGATTCAAAAGTGCCACCCCGATCGCGGTGGAAACGATTATCTGGCCGCGAAAATTAATCAGGCGAAAGATCAGCTGTTAAGCTGATGTATCTGCCAGCCAATAGCCAAGGTTCGGCGGACAGTCGGTGACTCTTTCAATAACGCGGTTTCACTGACAGTCTCACAGACGGTTTTTTTTGACAGGGTTTCACTGAAATGATGCTACTGACAGGCTGTTTCGAGACTGTTCCATCAGACGAGTTCATCACCCTATTTGACAGCACGATTTGACAGCACGATTTGATGACACACTTTCATGCATGACAGTCAGGAGACGCGCTGATGAGCGATGCATTTGTTATTCGCAATCAACTGGGACATTACTGGAGCAAGGCGGGTGAATGGATACTGGGCGACCGCGCCGCGCAGGTTGCCTTCTGGGAACACCATGACGAAGCGATCAATATGCTATTTGAATTGAGCTCTAAAGATACGACGCTTCGTGGCGATGTTCTGCTGTGCGGTATAACCAACAATAAACCCGACGAGCTGGAGATCAGTGAGCATCCCGCGCCGGCACCAGCCTCGCAAAGCGCAGACCAAACGCTTGAAAGCGTGCCAAATGACCCCACCTAAAGAAGACAGGCTTTCATCGCACTGCAAGGAGCGCATCGAATGAGAATTCTGCTATTTTTAGCCACGAACATTGCCGTTTTAGTCTTAGTCAGCCTCATTTTTAATCTACTGGGTTTAGAGGGTATTTTGGCTAACAACGGGGTTGACTTGAATCTCAGCAGTCTGCTGATTTTTTGTGCGCTGTTTGGGTTCAGTGGATCCTTCATTTCGCTGTTATTGTCCAAGTTCATGGCGAAAAGAAGCACCGGTGTGCAGATCATCACATCTGCTCAAAACCACGATGAGCAATGGCTGCTCGATACGGTGCAATCACTCGCCGACGACGCCGGTATCGGTATGCCTGAGATCGGTATCTTTCCCTCGGATGCGGCCAATGCCTTTGCCACCGGATGGAATCGTAATAAAGCGCTGGTTGCCGTGAGCGGGGGCCTACTTGGCCGGTTTGAAAAAACCGAAGTGCGGGCGGTACTAGCCCACGAAGTCGGACATGTTGCTAACGGCGACATGATCACCCTCACGCTGCTACAAGGTGTTGTGAATACCTTTGTTATGTTTTTTGCGCGCATCATAGGTCATACGGTTGATCGCGTCGTATTCAAGACGCAAAGGGGTTATGGTTTCGGTTATTTCATTGTCACGATTGTGGCAGAAATTATTTTGGGTATTCTCGCCAGTACCATCGTGATGTGGTTCTCGCGCTTCAGAGAGTATCGAGCTGATGAGGCGGGCGCCCATTTGGCGGGTAATGACAATATGATCGCCGCATTACAGCGTCTTAAAGCGGAGCAGGGTCTACCCCAAGATCTGCCGGGTGAAATGACAGCATTCGGCATACGTTCAGCGAAAGGATCAGGTCTATCAGCGCTGCTTCGATCACACCCGCCTTTAGACGACCGTATTTTGGCGTTGCAGCGTCAATGAATGTCATCCCATGGACCATCACAGCGATCCTTTGTGCCGCCATCGGCGTGTTTCCGGCACTCACAATCGCAGGCGATGCAGTCGACTACCTCAGCTTCGCTACGGAAGATGAGGCCAACACCACTGAGGTATTTCAGCAGGCCAGTCCCGCTGTGGTATTTGTGACGTCGAGTGAGCTGCGGCGTCAACGCTTTTCCCGCAATATTATGGAAATTCCCCGAGGGGCCGGATCGGGTTTTATTTGGGATGCCGATGCCGGTCTTATCGTCACCAATTATCACGTCGTCGCAGGTGCTGACCGACTCGCAATTACGTTGCGAAATGAGCAACAGTATGCCGCAGAAGTCGTGGGCCTAGCACCCGAACGAGATCTCGCGGTGTTACGCATGATAACGCCACCCGATGGACTCACATCGTTGCCATTGGGTGATTCATCAGAACTCTCGGTAGGCCGCAAGGTGATGGCGATTGGGAACCCCTTTGGGCTGGATACCACACTGACAGTTGGCGTCGTCAGCGCCCTAGATCGGGAAATTCAGTCGCCAAGCAACCGCGTTATTCGCGGCGTCATTCAAACAGATGCCGCTATCAACCCAGGCAATTCAGGGGGGCCACTATTGAATTCGCTTGGACAGCTAATTGGCGTCAATACCGCGATCTATTCTCCCAGTGGCGGGAGTGCCGGCATTGGCTTTGCGATTCCGGTCAATACCGTGATCGAGGTGGTGCCACAACTGATCGCCTACGGCAAAATCATGCGACCTGTATTGGGAGTCGAGTTAGCGTCTGACCGCTGGCTTCGACAATTTCGCGTCGAAGGCGTTCCCATTGTCAGGACCTATCGCGGGTTCCCCGCCGACAGCGCCGGTATGATCGGTGCACGCAGAGGCGATCGAGGTGAAATTATTCTCGGAGACGTCATCACCCATATCGAGGGCAAGCGTGTTGCCAGTAATGACGAGTTCCTGACGGCAATGGAACAGCATCGCGTCGGTGATACGATTGCGGTCACGACTCTGCGTTTTGGCGAACAGAAACGCTTTAGCGTTGAGCTATCAAACGCGCAATAAGCCGTCTTTAAGGCTTAAAGCGAGCGGGCCAACTGGCGGGGTCGATCGACTCTTGTGGCAGTGAATCACAATGAAACTGAGGCGTTTTTCCCGCTGCCAATTGCTGCTCATAATCTTTGAGCAAGCGCATCGCGATCGGGTAAAGAGCCCACAGCGCTAATAAGTTTGTCAGCGCCAGCAATGCCATGGTCAGATCGGCAAACCCGAATACAGTGCCGAGATCCTGCACCGACGCCCAAGCGATCATCACTAAAATGCAAATGCGAAAAAGCGTCACAGCATGGCGCCCCAAATTTTCAAAATAAGCAATGCTGTTTTCCCCTAGGAAACTATTGTAGGCGATGGTCGTTGTCGCAAACAGCACGAGCGCAATACTCACCAGGGCTTCGCCTATAGGACCAACATGCTCGGCGACCGCCATCTGGGTCATGGCTACCCCGGCCACCGATTGACCTTCTGCCGCGAAGGCGGATGACATCATGATGATGAGTGCTGTGGCGGTGCAGAGCACAATCGTATCGATAAACACACTCAAAGACTGAACCAACCCTTGGGATATCGGATGAGGCACATCGGCTGCTGCAGCCACATTGGGTACCGTGCCGAGCCCGGCTTCATTTGAAAATAGCCCTCTTCGCGCACCCTGCGAAATAGCCGCCGCCATCCCACCCCCAAAGGCCTGCTCCAAACCAAAGGCAGACGAAAAAATGAGCCGGAGTGCCTCGGGAATCTCCGCAACGTTCATGACTAACACCACGATAGCGAGGGACAAATAACCCACCACCATTAAGGGCACCACTACCTCAGAAACACGCGCTAATCGACGAATCCCGCCAAAAAGAATCACCGCCATTACCAGCGTCATCATCAAACCGCTCACGTGAACTGGCACTCCAAATGCGGACTCAATGGAGGTCGTCACCACGTAGCTCTGCACCGCATTGAAGCCAAAGCCGACGGTAAATAGCAGTAACAGGCTATAAATGACCGGCAATACCTTCCAGCCTAACCCATACCGCATTACGTAAGCAGGCCCGCCTCGGAACGTTTTGTCTGCTTCACGCCGCTTATAAAGCTGCGCAAGGGCACACTCAAATAGGCTCGTGGCCATGCCCAGCAACGCGATCAGCCACATCCAGAATAAGGCACCCGGCCCACCCAAGGTAATCGCCACAGCAACACCCGCAATATTGCCGCCACCCACTCTCCCCGCCACACTGACCGCGAGCGCTTGCAGGCTCGAGATACCGCGCTCGCTGCCTTGCCACTCGATAGCAGAAAATACCGCTAGGGTCCGTTTAAAAAGCCTCAATTGAACGCCGCGCGAACCCAGCGTAAAACGCACGCCCATCGCGAGTAAAACACCGATCAAAATATAGGACCAAAGCCAGTCTGTCGCCGTAATCAACATGCCAATCAGACCAAGCCAGAAATCAGAATAATGGCGACCGCAGGCACCGCAACAAAGCGCGTCAACCACCGCCACACGCCATACCACTTGGCATCATCAACCAGCTCACTCTCGCTGAACTCGCGATGCATAAACCAACCGGTAAATAAGGCCACTAATAAGCCCGCTAATGGCAACAGCAATTTATCGTAAAGTGCTTCCGTGAGTTCATTAAAATTCAAACCCATCAGCTGATAACTTTCCCAGACGTTGTAACTCAGTACCGAAATAACACTGAGGGTGGTTACAGAACCCACTACCAGCAGCGCGCTCTGCTGTCGTGAAATTGACAATCTCTCTTTGGTCCAGCTGGTCACACTCTCCAATAAACCAACCATTGAGGTCACGCCCGCTACCGCTAGCATGATGAAAAAGAGGACAGCAAAAATGGCACCACCCGGCATTTGCGCGAAAGCAACCGGCAGTGTCTGAAAGATCAAGCCGGGACCACTGGCCATATCCAGACCGAAATGAAATACCGCTGGAAAGACCACAAAACCCGCCAACAAGGCAATCAGCGTATCCGCCATGACGATCGTCGCCGCACCTCGCGCAATGGAAAAATCGCGGGGCAAATAAGCACCGTAAGTCATCATGCCCCCCATCCCGACTCCGATGGAAAAAAAAGCCTGACCGATTGCAGCGAGGAAAGTCGCACCCGTCACTTTGCTAAAATCAGGTGTGAACAGCCATTGCAAGGTTTCGACAAACCCCCCCGCAAAGTAGTTGTAAATACTCAAGCCAACTAACAGCGCAAACATCAGCGGCATCATGATTGTCACGGCGCGCTCAATACCTGAGGTGACGCCCGCGTAGATGATGGAACCCACGATGATATTACCCACCAGGGTCCAAAACATCATCGATTGATTATCCGTTAGCAGGCCCGTGAAAGTCGCTTCTGCGATACCCGCATCAAAACCAGCAAAACCCGCCGAGAGGGCACGCGCGAGATACCAGAGCACCCAGCCCACCACCACGGCATAAGTGATAGCGATGGTATAGGCTGTCGCCACGCCCATACCACCTACTATACACCAGCCCTTGCTACGGCCAGACTCCTGCGCCACGACCGCCATAGAACGAGGCGGGCTGCCGCCACCGCGTCGACCGACCAGTAACTCTGCCATCAAACACGGAATGCCAATGGCCAGCGCGCACAAAAGGTAGATCACTACAAAGGCGCTACCGCCGTTTTCACCTGTCACGTAAGGAAATCGCCAGATATTACCGAGGCCGACTGCAAAACCCACCGACGCCATTACAAACGCAAAGCGGCTGGACCACATCGTATTACCTACTGCTACCATCTAATGGACTCCTAGATACGCTGACTTACCCAACGGCGCGTTACGGCATACAACTGAACTGCGCGCTACAGGGGTTTACAACATTAAACCCGCTTAAAACGAAACGCTACGCGATAAAATGAGACGACGTAATCCCATCCACAACGCATAGCCTCTACCTCAATACTGCCCCGTCAATGACACGCTGAAACCGTCTTGATTGGGAATTGCGATGATCGACATCGCCTGACGAAACGATTCATCACGGGCCAACGGCCCCGTCGCCTCAACTGCGATCTGATAATCTGTCAACGTCGCAGACAACTCCCCCGACAGCATCAGTGCTCCGGCAATCGTTTTGATAGCGCCTACCGTACCCGCACCTCTAGTATCGGCACTAAGAAAGTCGATTTGATAATCGCCAAGCAGGATATTACCCGAGCGCGCCGTCCACACACCCCGCAATAAACGAACGACGCCCTCGGCGTCGATAATATGACCTTCATCGATCGCAATCCGCGCAAACTCTCCGGACACTGCACCACCTAAATAAAGCGGAAAAAACGCCCTTAATAATTGAGTATCTAGGGTAAAAGCAACATCGTGAAGCGCTATTGATCCGCCGGGCCGATAACCCAATCGTGCACGCATCGCCTGCTGGCCCCAAACGCTCGATATCGAAAGTGGTGCACCCCACAGCATTCGCCAAGGCTGAAGTCGCCATTGCACTCGACCCAGCATCAGTGGCTGCTGATCGATCTCGACCCAAGCCCTTGCCGCACTCCCAGACCAGATCGTTCCCGACACACCGGTCAATCTCAGGTCGTCAGGTAAGAAACGCGATATGGCGCGCGCCGGGATTTGTGACGACAGCAATGCTACAAAAACAAAGAGGGCTAAGATGCGCCAGTGTCGTAATATGCTTTCCACCGGTCAGGCGCCCGAAACTCTGAGCGACGCGTTGACTCCACCGTTATTGCCAGCACTGCTAATGGAACCATCAATCACCACTAACCCAGATGAGCCTTCGATTTGCTCGAGAAATTGCAGCAACCGGTCGAAAGCGACTCCCTCAAATCGTATCTGTACCTCTCCCCGACTATTAGGCTGAAGACGCTTCACGGGCAGACCTAACGTCTCACTCAATTGGCTGAGTGTGCGGGTTAAGTTGACCTGCACTCCGCCACCAGCGGCGCGCAACGCCGCCAGCTGCTCAACCTTTAGATCGATCCGGGATAACTTTAAGACTAACGCTTCATTGCCTGCTGTTAAGCGCGCTCTCCGCCCATCCAGCTCGACGAAGATCAATTGTATAAACACCCACAAACCTAATACGGTGGCCATTACCATCAGCGCCAGCTGATCTCTCGCAACCAGTGATTCAAACCATTGTTTTATCATGGTATCTGCACCCGCAGCCTTGCTGCCACGCCGCTGCCACGAGCGTTAGAGTTTTCTAACTGGGCACTGAATGACTGTGCTTTCAATTGCTCTCGCACCTGCTCAACCGACTCGAAATCGGGCGCCGACAGACTCAATCGGAGATCACCCTTGCCGCTGTAATTCAGCGCCGTTAATTGAATACCGTCGACCTGTTGAATCGCGGTAAGCAACGCCACGATGATAGGCGTAAAGGCGCTTCTTTGCGTGTTAGCGCCAAACTCCCCCAACTGCCTGTTGAGCTGCTTTTCTACATCAACAACCGCACCCCGCGGATTGACGCGACGATAACTCGTTTGAATTGCCTGCCGAAGCTGGAGATCCTCCGCTTTGAGCATCTGATAATCGGCAACTGAAAACCCAGTTTTTAGAACACAGGCCACAACAAGCGCGAGTGCGACACGTTGCCAGACTGCCCACCAGCGAGCCAGCGGTAGACGAGGCGCAAACTCGCCTTGGCGCAAATCAGGTCCGGGGGGATGGGGGTCAGAAAGCAGTAAAGCCTCTGAAAAACCGCCCTGTCTCCATTGAATCGCCCCGTGTAATGGGGGGGGGATCATCGCTTGCGCCAGAGCTTGATCGACGGTGTAAACGATCAACGTTTGCTCATGAAGCCCGATACTCTCCATCAGATGAGGTAGCAAAGCGTGTTCAATACGCCCCCCTTCTGCCTGCCCCCATCGCACCACAGCCTGCTGCTCTTCGAAAACTACGGTGCATTGTCCTGGCGACCAGGGCAAGCACAGCGCCTCAGAAACCCATGGCACATTCTGGAGTGAATCGGGGAGTTCCTCAGACCAACCGGCAATCGTGGCACGACCCACAACAGCAACAGTGTGCACATCGTCATCGACTCTCAACGCAGCGAAGTGCAAATTCGCGACATCTTCCAGCATCGATTCTTCTAACATAAACGGCAAGGCACGCCGGAGGTGCTTGACCTCTTCTGGAGCGATCGATAGCGTCAAAGAGCGCACTGCGTCGGCAGGAAAGGCAACACAAAGATTGTCAGGTATCGTGGTAACAGCAGGGTCAAATGGCTCGGGCGAATTACCAGAGCGAATCAGCAGTCCTTCCCCCTGTTGCCACCGCATAACGTTTAGGTTGTTATTCAGTTGACTCATCATGAGCACAGTGACGCGGCCGGCACCAATTGGTTCGAAAACACAATGTGCATCATAGCTCGCCCTCAGATCTAAAAACAGCGACTGTCGTATCAGCATCCCGATGCAGCACAGTGAAGAGATGTCTCTGCCGATCTACTAGCTCTACCGAAGCATCCAAAAGAAACCAGTCACTGCGGATATCGAGCAGCGGTTCTAGTTCAGCGAATGGCTTATCCTGCAAAACGGGGCTCCTCAGTAAGTCTTCGACCTCGGCGATACCGCCCTCGCGTCGACTCTCTGCCAAGCGCTCCGCATCGATGACTGACAGCGGTGCCCACTGATCATCGGCATTGAGCGTTCTCAACACCGGCAATGGCGCGGTAAGAATATTGAGACGCGTATTACGCTCAGGCCAGACGGTCACCAGTGGTGCTAATGCCTCATAGATCTCAGGTGTCATACCTTGTACTGAACGCAATTCGCTGACGCTCGCCAATGCTCGATTCGCAGGCAAGTAAGGAAAGTCACCGTACCGATACTCATCGACTTCGGCGCCACTTTGCCGCCGGTTCGCATCGCGGTCGATGAAATCACTGATCGCTTCGGTCAATGTCATCGCCTCGTCGAGCGGCAATGACGCCTCATTCAGTGCCTGCAATAGACGAATCAGTAGCTTTTGCGTCGGCGTCCAGCGCCCGGCTTCATCGCCCAAACGTTGACCGACTGAATCGTTTTCTCGCCTTGGCTCATCAACACGCTCGCTCACGCCAATAGGCTCACCCCCATTGCTTTCCCTTTCGCCGCCGGCTCCCTCACTTTCTGTATTCTCATCTGCAAGACCCTCGCCCCCAGACAATGAATTTTGTATTGCAGAGGCATCCACGAGCATATTGAGATTGATGCGGCCCTGCAGGTCGGTTAATTGACCTGTCATCCACCCACCCGCATCTAGGGGGTAAGGGGTTGCAGGCTGCGCCCACAGCTCGCCCAGATGATCAGCAGCTGTGGCGCTGCGCGCATCAAGCAAATGGTCCGCCTGCAATGCCAACTTGGCCAGTTCTTCGGCACCTATCAGATAAGCCCAGGCTTGCTCGGAGACAAGCTGATTCGTGCCACGCTGAAGCGCTAAAGAAAACTCTCGTTGCAAAGCAACCAGCAGCGTTGCCGACAACGCAAAAACCAGCATGGCAATGATCAGCGCCGCGCCCTGCTGCGATCGGTTAGGATTACGGTGAAGGCAGCACATAAAGCCTCCTCACCTCGCCGACCTTCGCTAACTGCAGCACGATCTCGACAGCAGCCGGAGTCGGCAAATCAAGACCCGGTTGAGATACGTCCAAAATCCAGTTGTCGCGCCAATTGCGATCATCGATCACATCATCACGATCACTCTTCACGTCACCGATCGTCGGCAAGAAACGTACCTCAAACCCCTCCACGTCATCCAGCATCGCAGTTTCAATTGCCTCTGTGCCTGGGGTTCGGTCTAACACAGGAAAATGCGCGCGCCAGAGCACATCCTCCTCAATCCACCAGCGAACGCGCTGTAAGGTACTGCGTGGGGCACCCGTTGAGTTATGCCACCCTGCACGCGTCAAAGTGAGTGGATAACGTGTAAGCACGCCACCACTCAACGCCGGTGCAGGTTGATCGAATTCATCGACTATCGAGCGATTGACCACTTGCCGAATGTCACGCGATAGCAGGGTCAGTGTTTGATTAATATCGTGTGATCGCACCGTCGCACTGCGAACGCTTTCAGCACCAGACAGTGCAGAGGACAAGGCACCATAAGCCACTACCGAAATCAGCGCTGTGATCGCCATAGCAACCAGCACTTCTACCAGCGTGAACCCGGTGCTGATTTGCCTAACGCCCACGATTCTCCCGTGCAACGGCCAAATAGCCATCCAGCACATGTAACGGCGTGGTTAAGCCGTCCTCACTATCCGAAACCGTCACTTCGTAGCGAAAAAATCCAGGGACCTGAGTTGCTTTACCCTCGCTCCACCAATACCAAATGCGACCCGCCATTTCCTCACTGCCGGTAATCAGGCCAGTTTGCAGCGTCCCCTTAGCTGCTGCGACCAAGCGCAGCTCAGCGAGTCGGTTTGCCGCCACCCACTGCGCTTGAATACGATCCTGTAAGTAACGGGTTCCATCAAGTTGTTGTGATAACGCCAATAAGAGTGCGGGGAGCGCTACCGATACGACTGCCAGCGCGACCATCACCTCCACCAAGGTAAAGGCCCGATAACGAGATGCAAAAGTGAAGTGGTTACTCCTCACTGAGTGGTTCCCCCTTGGGCAGCACGGTCAGTCGGCCCAATAAATCCCACTCAAGTCGGTACAAAAGCTCACCCGTATGATCATCGAGCCATTCGAGAGACCCCGGTGTCATTTCGCCTCCAGCCAACATGACGATTTGTGGTGCAGCGTTGAGCGTCGGGTCATAGGTTGGGATCTCGACGCCGGGTTGTCCTTCTAAGGTCAACAGCAGTTCAGTACCCGCCATAAAAACAAAAGGCACAAACACCTCCGTGCCGGCGCGCGGAGAAGCCCAGCCCTGATCATAGCGCCGCAACCAAATGCCCTGATACCGTGTGACCTGACTCGTTGCATCGGTGGCGATCAAAAGACCGTGATCAGCAGCAGCCATTCCTGCCTCAGCGCCAGAAAAAGACAACAAATTTGCGAGATAGCGGACCTCGCCCTCCAGCTGCAAATCGGCACCACCGCGCCCAACATTGAGACTGACGACCCCGGTCAGTAATACAATGACAAATAGCGCCACCAGCAGTTCGATAAAGCTAAACCCACGCAGCGTAAAAGTGGACATCTCCGAAGCTGATGCTGTAGCGACGTTGCTACCCCTCAACCTCTGTCCAGTTGCCAATATCGGCGTTTTGATTCTCTCCTCCGGGCAAGCCATCCGCACCCAAAGAGTAGATATCAGTCTCACGGTATTCACCGGGAGAGAGGTATAAGTAAGGACGCCCCCAAGGGTCTAGTGGTAATTCTGACAGATAGCCGCCTCGCTTGAAGTTGCGCGGTTCCGGAGCGAGCGTACTCGGAACCACCAATGCCTCAAGTCCTTGCTCTGTCGTCGGATAATCAAAATTATCCAGTCGATAAATTTTGAGTGCCGTTTCAATCGACTTAAAGTCAGCTTGGGCCTTTTGAATCCGAGCGTCGTCAGCGCTATTGAGTACCGTCGGTGCGACGATACTAATGAGAAGCCCCATAATGACCAGCACTACCAAAATCTCGATCAACGAAAAGCCCTTAGGTTTACTCACTCTCTCACCTCACCATGGTATTCAAGTCAAAAATGGGCAGCAAAATGGCTAATACTATGGTCAATACCAGTCCACCCATCAACACCACCATTGCCGGCTCGAATAGCCCCATGATGGCTCCCAACGTCATTTCGAGCTCCCGCTCTTGATTGCTCGCTGAACGCTCCAACATCTCCTCTAGATCACCGCTGGCCTCACCCGACGCCACCATATGAACCATCATAGGCGGAAAAAACGCTTCCTGGGCCAACGCGCGACTCAGACTCGATCCCTCTTGCACTTTGACAGATACGGTCCCGCTCGCTTGTCGCAGTACCAAATTAGTCATGACTGACCCTGCGATCCGCAGAGCATGAATAAGTGGTACACCGGAAGCCATTAAAATACTCAACGTAGACGCAAAACGCGCGCTATCAAGTGTAATAACCACGCCCCGTAAACCGGGGATACGCAATAAAAATTGGTGCCACTTTTTACGCCGCTGAGTATCGCGAAGGGCTCGCCGAAAAAGCCCTATGGCAGCCAGCAAACCCACCGAACAATACAGCGCGTAGTCTCGTAAAAAATCACTGACCCAAATCAAACCAACGGTCAGTGGCGGCAGCGCTTTTTTGCTGTGCGCAAAAATACCGATCAACTCGGGAACAACAAAAATCATGAGTGCGGCAACGACCGCAATGGCCACTGCAATCAATACGACGGGATAAATGAGTGCCATCTGCAACTTTTGAGCAGTGTGCTGACGGGTCTCAGTATAATGAGCTAACTGTTCTAGCACTGGGGCGAGCTGCCCAGCCTCCTCCCCCGCATTCACCATAGCGCGATACATTTCGCCAAAAGCCTGCGGGAATTGATTCAGAGAGTGTGCCAGCGTATGGCCCTCCGACACCTTAGAGCGGATCTGTAACATCATCGATTTCACAGCAGACCGGCGACTTTGCTCCGCTACTGCTTGTAAACACTCATCCAGCGGCAGCGCCGAAGCAACCAAAGTAGACATTTGGCGCGTCATTAAAGCCAGCTCGCCAGCGCTAAGACGGCGGTTGCGGAATCCAAAGCGACCGTATCCTCGAGTGGCAGTGGTCCCCACAGCCAAGGCTATCTCAACAGGGCGTAACTGCTTTTGCCGCAACACACTCCGAACCTGACGATCAGAGTCGCCCTCCAACACGCCTTTAACCAGCTTGCCTTCAGCGTTGAGCGCTTGATAACGAAACGCCGTCATTCGTTAATTGATCGCTGTCACGCGAAGCACTTCTTCTAAACTGGTGTCACCACTGATAATGCGCCGCCGACCATCGGCTTCAATGCCCGGGCTCTGTTCGCGGGCTATGTGAAGCAATGTCTGCTCACCTTCTCCTCTGTGAATCGCATCCCGCAATTTGTCGCCGATGACAATAGATTCATAAATACCCATGCGTCCGCGATAACCCGTCATGTTGCAACGATCACAACCAGCGGGGCGGTACAGCACTGCTGACTCATCAGAAACAGCCAAACGTTCCCGTTCTATCTCGTTAGGTTCATATGGCTGACGACACTCGGTGCACAAGAGCCGCACTAAACGCTGGGCCATGACACAGAGTAAACTGGAGGACAGCAAGAAAGGCTCCACCCCCATATCGCGAAGACGCGTCACTGCACCAATTGCCGTGTTGGTATGCAGTGTCGATAAGACAAGGTGTCCGGTGAGTGACGCTTGCACAGCAATTTCAGCCGTTTCAAGATCGCGAATTTCGCCCACCATGACGATGTCTGGATCTTGCCTGAGGATGGCGCGCAAGCCGCGAGCGAAGGTCATATCGACCTTTGTATTGACCTGAGTTTGCCCTACCCCCGGCAACATATATTCAACTGGGTCCTCAATCGTCAGAATGTTGCGTGACGTTTCATTGATACTCGACAGACCCGCATATAACGTTGTGGTCTTTCCAGACCCAGTGGGCCCCGTGACCAAAATAATGCCATGGGGGCTCGCCAGCGCGCTGCGGTAGGTCTGATCGACCTGCTCATTCATGCGCAATTCACTCAGGTTCAACTGCCCAGCCTGTTTATCCAAGAGCCGCAACACCACTCTTTCACCAAATGCAGAGGGGATTGTGGACATGCGAATATCGATACCGTGACCGGCTATTCGCACCGATATTCGGCCATCTTGCGGAACCCGTTTCTCAGCGATGTCGAGTTTAGCCATCACCTTCAGACGTGATACCAACAGCGGAGCAAGCATCCGTTTTGGCGAGAGTATCTCGGTCAACACACCGTCGATTCGATAACGAACACTCAGCCGTTCCTCAAAGGTTTCAATGTGTATATCTGACGCTTTCTCTTTAACCGCCTGAGACAAAATGGCATTGATTAAACGGATGATCGGCGCATCATCTTCCGCGTCCATCAGGTCTCCCACATCGGGCAGTTCGTCCACCAAACGGGACAAATCAATGTCGGAGGACAGATCATCAGCCATCTGCGCCGCTTCGTTTTGCGTGCGCTGATAGGCAACGGTCAACCTCTGGCGAAAAGCGGTCTCATCTAACGCCTCAAGAGAAAACACCTCGCCCGTATAGCGACGCACCTCAAGGAGCACCTCCGGGGTCATGGGAGCAACGTAATATAAAATCAGCCCCCCCCCAGTGCGCGCCAGCAGTACATGACGACTTTGCGCAAAGGTAAAGGGTATACCCGATACTTGTTCGAGTGGCGGGGTCTCAGATACTGCTTGCGTCGCGAGGATTGATTCAGTCATGTGAGGTCACTCACCCTCTGCGGCATCCAACAACACCTCAGGCAGCTGCTGGATCTGCTCTTCCCATGTTGGTAAAAGCGGCAAACTCCCATCGTCCAGAAACATCAGACCTTGTTCTCGTCGCTGCAACTGCTTGTCGCGAATAAAACGATACTTTTCAGCCGTAGCACCTGCCAAATCTTCGTCATCCCGGATAATCGTTGGACGGATAAACACCAGCAAATTCTGCTTGGTCACCGACACCACATCATTGCGGAAAAGCCGACCCAGCAGCGGAATATCTGACAAGATCGGGACCCCTTGCGTTGAATCCTGAATGTCATCTTTGACCAACCCACCCAGCACTAAAATATCGCTGTCGTTTGCTAAGACTTTGGTTTCGATTCGACGCTCATTGGTAATCACGTCAGAGGCCGCCAAAATTTGCTGCGAGATACTCGAGACTTCTTGAACAATATCCAAGACGACTGAATCTCCTTCATTAATCTGCGGCGTCACTTTCAAAGTAATGCCGACGCTCTGGCGCTCTATTGTTTGAAAGGGGTTTGACGCGCCATTTGCAGAACCCGTGTTGGTAAAGGAGCCCGTGACAAAGGGCACCTCTTGCCCTACGGTAATAAAAGCCTCTTCGTTATCAAGCGTTAGAAGACTCGGCGTCGATAAGATATTCGCGTTACCTTGCGTTTCCAGTGCGTTCAAGATAACCGTCATGGTCATCGATTCATCCACTACGCCCCATCCGAGTGTCGACCCGGGAATCGTCGCCAATGCGCCCGCCACGCCTCGCGTGTCGATAATCTCCGAGCCGTTGTCGGGCAATATCGCGCCGGCTAATTCGGCGTTGCGCCGCTGCGTCGCTGTGCTATTGCTGATATTGCCGCCATAAAATCCACTGTCGTTGGCAAATAGCCACTGCAGTCCTAGCTCCTGCCCCTCAGTCATTTCCATTTCGACAATAATGGCCTCAATCAACACCTGCGCACGGCGTATATCGAGCCTCGCGATAACCGATTCTAATGCGGCCATTTCATCGGTATCGGCGGTGATGATAAGACTATTGGTGCCAGCATCCGCTTCAATCGTTGATTCACCGCCGCTGCGCTTAGCGCCTCCGGCCTCTAACCGAGCGATATTCTGCATCACGCGCGTCAACACCTCTGCCGTTTCAGCAGCGTCGGCGTATTCTAGATAGACCACACGAACATTACCTGACTGCTCTAGCGGCGAGTCAAAATACGCGACTAATTTGCGGATCCGCTGTACAGACATTTCGTCAGCAGTGACCACCACACTATTGGTGCGTTTATCCGCAACAAGGACCACTTCTTTGTTCGCCTCAGCCCCTTCTCCCTGACGCGATTTTTCTAACGTATTCAGCATACTGACAACATCTTCAGCCACGCCATACTTGAGTCGAATAATCTCTGTTGTTTGGATCGCGGATCGATCCATGCGCTCGATAATATCGACAATACGGTCAATGTTGGCGCGTATATCGGAGATGATGATCGCGTTGCTGGGCGCGTAAGCGGCCATGTGCGCCTGTTGCGGCACTAAAGGCCTCAAAACAGGAATCAACTTAGCCGCTGATATGTTGTCGAGGCGAATCACTTGCGTTACGTACTCGTCATTGCCCAGCGACTCTTGGTTTTCCATCAGCGGTACGGGCGAAGAGCGTGCGTCTTTACTGGGCACAATCCTCACAACCTGGCCACTCCTCACCGCGGTGTAACCTTGTACATCGAGGATAGAGATAAAGAGATCGTAGAGCTCTGATTGCGTGACAGGTTTAGAGGAAATGACCCGCACCTTCCCCTTCACATTCGGATCCACCACCATGGTGGTACCCGTGACATCGGCAACAAACTTAATGAACTCTTGAATATCTGTGTCTTTCAGATTGACCGTATATTCTTGCGCCACCAAGCCGGGCGTCACCACCAACAAAATTGCGGCTGCTAGGCCGCGTAATGTGGGCAAGGAAAACACTTTCAAACAATTTCTTCTCACGGGCATCCTGTTAAGGGTTCGCTAAATCAACACTGATTGTCACGTTGCCACCCTCTCTCGCAATGTCAAATGTCGCTGCGGTGGCCTCTTTCATCAGCGTATATAATTTCATCGTATTGCTGGCGTCACTCAGCGACAGGCCGTTGACTCCTATGACCACATCGCCAGTCTTAAAACCCAGCGCATCAAAATCAGCACGCTCTTTATTGGGACTAATGCGATACCCGGTAATCCTGCCATCTGCCTGCACCGGCGACACCGTTAACAACCTGGATAACGCTTCGGGGTTCTCGTAAAGCGTCCGTCGGTAACGACTGGCCACCTCACTTTGCGCTGTCGCATTCACGACAGGCGCTCGCCGCTCTGACCGAGGGGCAGTTACTGCTTGTTCAGAAGGCGTTGCACGCGCGTCTCTCGATGGTGCAGTGGGCACTATGAGTCCCGCACCCTCATATAGGGTTAATAGCTCATACGTCCCGTTGTTATCGATGACAATGGTATGTGGCATTACTTTTGCCAAAGTCACTTGACCAGAGGCTGGCAAGCTATCCCCAACGGCATAGACCTGCTCCGCTCCGCTAACCCTGATCACCGCACTCCCCAATCCGTCCTCAGTCGACGCAACGATCCCCGTTAAGGTCAGAGGCAATCGCGTTTCTGTCGCATTACGCTCTATTCCATCTCGGTTATTCGAACGCTCATTGACCTCTGGTGAGGCGTCCAGTTCGTCAGGAATACCCCCAAAAACACCTGAACCAATGACCGCACTGGTATCCACAGCAACCGACTCAATCTGAGTAGATAGCTGAGGTGGATTCAGTGCCAAAGCGGGTGCCGATTCAATTGCACTGCCTCGCCAGGGTATCCACAGCAATTGACTCACACTCAACAGAGACCAGAGCACCAGCAGAACAATGAGCACATCTTGGACTCGCTTTAAGGCAGCAGGATCTCGCGCGAGCCGCCGCCAGATGCGACGCACACGCGTTTCAACTGACGCCATCATTCCTTGATATTGCGCTTTCCATTTGCGCTGCTCAACACTATTCACAATCGTGCGCTTCGTCCGGCAACTCCTCGTCCATCATCATACGCTTTGGACATCGGAAATACCCGCATTACGGTGTTACAAAACCGTTACAAATATAAGAAAACGATCCTGCGCATACTGTCGGTGACAGACCACTTCTTACCTTAGAGATTCAACCTGACTATGCTAAAATAAAGCCACCTGCGGGGCGGCACACGCCTGAGATGCCTAATTGGCAAACCCGTTGAACCTGATCCGGATTATACCGGCGGAGGGAACAGGCGGCTGGACCCTTTTGTCCCATAACCCTGCACTCGTCTCCGCTCAGCGCTAAGGAGAGACCGTGTTGCGTACCATCATTTCCTGTTTCGTCATGCCAACCCACCGTGCCTTTACTAGGAGCTTTAGTAGCGGCTTAACCAAAGGCTTGGCTAAAGTCTTCATTAATGCCGTAACGAGAGACCTCACTAGCTGCGACAGCAATCGCCACACCAAGCCCCGCCCAGCCTCTCACCGAACCCACATAGTGAGCTGCCAACGTACCCTGTATTCATACCTGTTTGGCTGCGTTGGTTTACTTGGCTGGACCATAGCCGAGGGCTCGAATAATACTTTGGAGGAGGTTACCGTCACAGCGACCCTTTTGAACGAAGCCTCCCCCGCCCTCAGCGCGACGGTATTAGCTGAGCCACAAATGCAGCAACGCGGCGCAGTCCACCTCGAAAATTTGATCTCTCTGGCTCCCAACGTCGCTAGCTCGTCAGGTGCGTCTCGCAATCGTTTTTTTCAAATTAGGGGCATTGGTGAACGCAGTCAATTTGTTGAGCCAATCAACCCGTCAGTCGGCATTTTACTCGATGGCATCGATCTCAGTGGTTCGGGAGGCGCATTGACGCTCTACGATCTCCAGCAAGTCGAAATACTCAGGGGGCCACAGGGTACTCTGATGGGTGCCAATGCATTAGCGGGGCTCATCGCATTGCGCAGCACAGGCACCGATAGTGCAATCCGAGAGATAACAGCGGGCCTCGAAAATAACGGTGGTAGACACGTGGGCGCGCGATTGGGTGGCACACTTGCAGACGGCTTGAGCGGACGAATGGCTTTTCAGCAGTTTCAAAGTGATGGCTTCGTCAACAACCAATGGCTAGATCGAGACGATACCAATCAACGAGATGAGCTAACAGGTCGAGCAGCGCTCCGCTGGCAGGCCGCAAAACACGCCCTCGAAGTCGCTGCCTATTACACCGATATTGATAACGGCTATGACGCTTTTTCATTAGACAATACCCGCTCAACCCTCTCTGACGAGCCGGGCGAGGACGACCTCACTTTAAAAGCAGCTCGTTTGAATTGGGACTACCGCGGTAATGCTTACAAGAGTCTGCTGCAGATGAGTCATGCCAAGACGCTCAGTACCTATAGCTACGATGAAGATTGGAGTTATGTCGGTATTGCTCCCGGCTGGGAATACAGCTCCTTTGATCAATACCGCCGCGATCGATCTATGAGCAGTGCGGAATGGCGGCTGCTATCTGACACCCCAACGTCGAACACTTGGGCACTGGGCGTATATGTCCGAAAAGAAAGTGAAGCGCTGCGTCGCGATTACACCTACCTTTCTTCACCCTTTCATAGCGACATCGATACCCTCACGACAGCGCTATTTGGGCAGATTAACCATGATATTAACGAGCAGTTAGCTGGTTTCGTGGGGGCAAGAGTGGAGCAGCGCAATAGTGATTACGTCGACAATGCCGGTGTTGATCGCTCATTTGATCTCTCCTACTGGACCGGCCGAGCCGGGCTCATCTGGCAATACCAATCGGACCAACAACTCTATGTAACCGTGTCTCGTGGCGCGCGCGCGGGGGGACCCAATGCACGACTCCTCGCCAGCATTGATGCACTTCCGGCAGCAAACCAAGACGCGCTCTCCAGGCTCGGCACTTATGAAGAGGAGACCTTGCTGAGCTTAGAGTTAGGTTGGGTCACGTTCTGGCCTGAGTATCAACTTCGCTCCCAGCTCTCCCTATTTGCAATGGATCGACAGGATCAGCAGGCAAAGGCGTCGCTGGTCATTCCGAGAAGCGATGGCAGTACTGCCTTTATTGATTACACCGACAATGCAGCGGCTGGTATACACCGCGGACTAGAGTGGGAGGCAACTTGGCGCCCAACTGAATCGCTAACCTGGAACGCCTCTATCGGTCTTCTGGATGCTTATTTCGATGAGTACATCAGTGCAACGGGCGAAGATTTGTCGGGACGGTCACAACCACAGTCACCCGAATGGCAATATTCGCTGGGCGCGACTTGGGCACTGCATCAGCGTGTCTCTTTGCAACTAGAGGCAGTAGGTAGTGACGACTATTTTTTCTCGGACCGGCATACTGTAAACGCTCCCGAAACTCATCAGATCAATGCCAGTCTGTCGGGACAGCATCGCGCATGGCAGTGGACACTTTGGGGCAGGAATTTGACCGATAAGAATACGTTTACGCGGGGGTTTGGTACGTTTGGTAATGACCCGCGCAAAGAATACCGCCTCGAGGCCTACCGACAATATGGCGAACCTCGTATGGTGGGTTTCACCCTACAATATCGCTTTACGGAGCGCCCGAAATGAAACTGACTGCCGAACTGAGCGTGTATCCGCTCCGAGAAGATTTTAAAAACGTAGTCGAAGCGTTTATCACCGAATTACTCAAACACGAGGACATCGTCGCCGTCACTAATTCGATGAGCACTCAAATCAGTGGCGACGACAGCGCTGTTTTCGCCGCTATCGAAACGGCACTGCGCAGCAGTTACCAAGCGTTCGGGCATCAAGTGCTCGTTGCAAAATTCATCCCCGAACATTTTGCCGATATCGGTCCGTCGGTCTAACGTGAATGCGGTAGAGATCTGTGCCGTTTTACTGGCGTTGACTTATGTCATATTGGCAATCCAGCAACGTCGAATTTGTTGGCTCGCCGCCATTGTCAGCGCCATGCTGTATATCCATATTTTTTGGCAGGTCGCGCTGTATTTAGAAGCGGTCTTACAGGTGTTCTATATCGTCATGGCGTTGTACGGCTGGTCTGCTTGGGGGCGTCAGCAGCAGCCTGATCACAGCGATAGCCACAGCCATGGCCACAGTAAGAACCAGCGCCAAATTCAGACCTGGACCGGGCAGCAACATGTCATCGCCTGTGCCGCTGTATTAAGTCTGAGTCTGATTTTGGGATGGGCGATGCAAAAATGGACCGACGCCGCGTTACCTTTTATTGACGCGGCAACAACGATCTGCGCGCTGCTCGCCACTTGGATGGTGACGCAAAAACTACTCGAAAATTGGCTTTATTGGATCGCGATCAACGCCGTCTCAATCGGTTTATATTTGTCGCGAGATTTATCGCTGACGGCTGCCTTGTTTGTAGGCTATGTCATTCTCGCAGTTATCGGTTACCGCACCTGGCGCATACAGTGGCTACGGCAGCAAAACGCGTAAGCGAAGCGCTGCGCCAGTGGGCAGACTGGGACTTAGTTGCGCCTCTGGCAAGAGCACCGCGCCTAGGTCCAGTGCTGTCTGAGGGTAGCGGTCATATTCTGTTTGAACTCGTCGACGAACCCTCGCTGGTAGCACGTGTTCGCCGCAGACCCACTAGTGGGGTCGAAGGCGCCTTCAGTGGTGAAATTGAGATCTGGTCGGCTGCTGCGGCAGCGGGCATCGCACCGGCCCTTGTTTATGTCGAGCCCCGGCAGCAGGCCGTTATCTGCGAGCGCGCATGTCAGGCATCACATGCCATCACAGGCGCAGCACTGGGTCAGCTAATGTGCGCTATCCATCACCTTCCGCCAGTGAACCGCCAGCTAACGCTTCGTGCTGATGCCGCGTCCTACCTCTCCTCAGTACCCGCTGAACAACACAGTGCTTGGCAAGCTATTGTCCAGAGTACTGAGATCAGCCACGCCTTCTCGTTGCTCGAACAAGATACCGATTACTTATGTCATAACGACCTCACTGGCGGTAATCTACTCCTTCAGGGTGATCATCTTTGCGCCATCGACTGGGAGTACGCCGCCATGGGCAGCCGGTATTTTGACGTTGCCATTGCGATGGCTGATCTGCCCGTCGTTGAGCAACCGTTATTGGCAGAGCACGTATTGGGGCAATCGCTGTCGCCCGAACTACTGACGGCGGGGCGACGCATTGCTGCGCTCATGACAGCATTATGGCAGCACCGATTTGAGCCTAGCCAGGCTCCGGATCCGCGCAATGACTTGTCATGGCTCTCTCAACGGTGAACCCGTCCTGGCATCTTTTAGGTGCAGGCGCGATTGGTGGCTGGCTAGCCTGTGAATTACAGGCACCTGACTGCCCCATAACGTTGCTGCATCACCGTGATACCGAGCCAACACGTCGGCTTACACTGAGCAAAGCATCGAGCGCAGCGCCAAAAGACGCCCCAACGTCGTTCACCTTTGCGCAAGAGTCCGTCGCTGAGGCATCAGCGATTACTACCTTACTGGTTTGCACCAAAGCTTGGGCAACGGAAGATGCCATTCGATCCGTTGCCCATCGGCTGTCCAAGCGGACGCAAGTGGTATTGCTGGGCAACGGGATGGGCCTCGCTGAGCGCATTATCCCAATGATCGGAGGCGCTGAGGTGTTAGTGGGATCTACCACCGCCGGTTGTCTCAGGAGCGACCACAATACACTCCATTTATCGAGCGCTGGCACAACCTACCTCGGCCCTTACGGCAAAGATTCAGATCCACCATCGTGGCTACCACTGTGGCAGCGCAGCCTAACGCAGTGTCATTGGCAACCGGATATACGCTCGATATTACTGGCCAAAACCGCCGTCAATGCGGTGATTAATCCACTTACAGCAATCCATCAGGTGAAAAACGGCGCTTTGCTCGAGCCCGAATTGCTGCGCAGCACTGAGACGGCCATCACTGAGGTACAGCATCTACTGACTGCCGCTGGTGAGACGGCGATTGCCAACGCGTTACCGGGTCGAGTTCGCGAGATTTGCCATGCCACCGCCCAAAATCACTCTTCGATGAAAGTCGACCTAGCGCGCGGCAACCCCACAGAAGTTGAATGGATACTCGGTTGGCTATTGAAGAATTTAGTCTCTGAACCCCCCGCGACCCCGGCATTACAGGCCCTTTACGATGACATTCAGGCCAGAGAAAAAGAAGGGCTCTTAGCGTCATAGCCCACGGCCGCCGATGTTAGCCGACAGGCACAGTCCGGCACACTCAATCCGATTGCAGTCCCAAACTGTTGACCGCTTATAGGAGCGCGAACAGAGAAATAGCGATGATCCATACGGCAGTGGCACGACTGATGGCTTTCTGAGTGGCCTCGGCCACCTCAACTACGTCAGTGGGTGTCTCTGCGGTACTGAGATCAAGATGCCACGCACGCGCAATGCCCACCGCGAGTAGTGACTGATTGGAATAGGTTTTGTCAAACGCTTGATCGGTCAACAGACTGCGGCTTTTCTCGAAGTCACCTAACAGCGAAAAAGTCAGTAACGCCAGGCGGGCCGGAAGCCATTCTAACAACGCTACCGTGGACTGAAATTGACCGTTTGAGCGCACGTTCATGAGGTCGATGAGTCGATAGCACACCGCGGCAAAGGGCCCTAAAAGCCAAAAATACAATACGGTCGGAAACCAGCGGGCAAAACCGCGATAAGCAAACGCTTCTAGCGCCGCGTCCGGCAATGCAATGCCTTGCTCAGGCGTGGCGTTTGGGTCCGTTACCAGCATTTCTGCTCCCTGAAGATCTCCAACACGAGCGCGAGCCAAAAAGCGCTGCAGATCCGTCGGGTAATCATCGCGCCCAAAGGCAAAGTGCAACAGCGCAACGGACATCAACGCCTCGCCGAGCTCGCCCAGAAAAAAAGCCAACACCGAGAACAGGCATAGCAAAATCAATAGGGGTACCGCCACTCGCAGCGTCAGCGATAGCGGCGCATCCAACGCCAATGCATCGATTCTACGCATCAGTGGATCAAACCACGTATCACGATGCAGAGGTCCGCCGCCGCCAAATAAAGCAAACAGTCCCACCGCCACAATAAACACCAAGTACGACACTACCCCCGCTCTCCTTTTACTGCGCCCAGCATCTGCCTCAACTGCAACCAATCGAAAGCAGGGCCTGGATCTGTTTTACGCGCCGGCGCGATATCCGAGTGACCTACAATAGCATCGTGCTGAATAGCCGGATATTGATTTCGTAACGCGGCAATTAACGTCGCCAACGCATGATACTGCGGCATCGCATAGTGCTCCTCATCACAGCCCTCCACTTCGATACCAATGCTGAAATCGTTACAATTTGAGCGCTGCTGCCAACACGATTCACCCGCATGCCAGGCCCTGTCGTCGGTCGATACAAATTGCACGACCTCTCCATCTCGACGGATTAGAAAGTGAGCGGAAACCGTTAAGTGGGCGATATTGGAAAAGTAAGCATGCGCGGCGAGGTCAAGTTGGTTAGTAAAGAATGCCTCGATGTATGGACCACCATACTCGCCTGGCGGTAACGATATGCCATGAATGACAATGAGCTCTGGTGATGTCTCGGTGGGTCGCGCATTAAAGTTGGGCGAGGGTACTGGGCGCGCGCACGCCAGCCATCCATTCGCGAACTTCCATTGGTCACTCAAGGTCATCACAGGGTAATCTTATCGCACCGGCGAGGGCTGCTCCCCTTTTCCGTCATTTTTTAAGCAACATGGACAAGACCATGATCAGTGCTCAGTATATTTCAGAACGCGTCCAGCAGGCGCTTGCCGAAGATGTAGGTACAGGCGATATCACCGCCTCACTGATCGCGCCCGATACCCTAGCCAGCGCAGACGTGATCACGCGTGAAGCGGGCGTGCTCTGTGGCAAAGCATTTGCCGACGAGACGTTCCGGCAGGTTGACGCCCGTTGCAGCACTGCTTGGCAGGTGGAGGATGGCGACCACATTAATGCTGGCGATATCCTCTATCGCGTTACCGGACCGGCTCGTGCGCTATTAACGGCTGAGCGCACGGCATTGAATTTTTTACAAGCACTCTCTGGCACTGCCACCGTGGCAAAAGCTTACGCCGACCGCATTGCGCATACTCACGTACGATTACTCGACACACGAAAAACCGTGCCCGGATTAAGGCTTGCACAAAAATATGCGGTTGCCTGCGGTGGCTGCTATAACCACCGTATTGGATTATTCGACGCTTTTTTGATCAAAGAAAATCATATCGCTGCCGCCGGCGGCATTCGCGAAGCCATCATTGCGGCCCGTCATAGGGATGCCGACAAACCCATCGAAATTGAGGTGGAAACGCTGGAAGAGTTGGATACCGCACTGTCTGCCGCGCCAGACCGCATTATGCTCGACAACTTTTCCAATAAAGACCTGCGCGAGGCGGTCGCCCGAACCGCCGGTCAGGCTGAATTAGAGGCCTCGGGCAATGTCACGGATCACACCCTGGTTGCCATTGCGGAGACGGGCGTCGATCTGATTTCTATTGGCGCATTAACCAAGCATATTCGCGCATTGGATCTCTCCATGCGCATCATCTAGCGCTGCCGTTACCCCACGCTGCCAAACCTCCACGGCGGTCGCTAATGCTGTTGTTAAAGCGACACATCAGGCCCAATGAGCACCCCGTTGCGATCCGCATAAAGCCAGTCACCCGGGCAAATCGTCATTTCACACACGGTTAACGTGATATCGCGTTCGCCGGCACCACGCTTCTCGGTTTTGACCGGACAGACCCCTAAGGCTTGCACACCAATATCGATGTCATCAATCACTTCCACGTCGCGAATCGCGCCCAGGATGACAACGCCGGCCCACTGATTATCAGCGGCCAGCTGCGCGAGGCGATCCCCCAGCAATGAGCGATGCAAAGCACTCTTTCCATCTACCAGTAATACTCGCCCCTCCCCCGGTTCTGACACCGCCTCGGAAACCCGAGAATTGTCCGCATGACAGGCAATCGTTGATAGCGGTCCCGCAAAGCACTGTCGCAATCCAAATTGACGAAACTGCAGTGGGAGGTGTTTCAGCTCAGAGTGGAGATCCGATAGATCTGGCGTCGTGAAGACTGTCACAGGATCACAGCCAATCGAGGGCAAAATCGGTCAGGCTATCGCCCGAGACTGCGATGGCACCGGCGTGTGCCCGTGCCCGCGGGAGTAACCGCTCCATATAAAATAACGCCGTGGCGACTTTGCGCTCACAAAAAGTAACCCGGTCACCCCCAGCCGCAATCTTTGCGGCTACTTGTGCACCCCGTGCCAGTTGCCAGCCACCAAACAAGTAACCGGTCTGCATCATATAATCGAAGGAGCCACCCAATGCCGCAAAACGATCCTCGGGCAAGATAGCCAGCAACCGCTGTGTCGTGCCGACATGATCTGCCAGCGCATCGGCAAGACACGCGCCAATCGCGGCAAGCCGAGGGTCAGCATCGCTTTGTAATAACGTTGCCAGCGCCCGGATCTCGCCTTGAACGGCTTCCATCGTGGCACCGTTGTCTCTGCCCAGCTTGCGGTTGAGGAGATCTGCGGCCTGAATACCATTCGTTCCCTCATAGATCGGCGTAATCCGGACGTCACGCAAATATTGCGCCGCACCCGTCTCCTCCACATACCCCATTCCGCCGTGCACCTGCACACCGAGCGACGTGACCTCGATACCGAGTTCTGTCAGCCAGCCTTTGATCACCGGGATCATCAAATCAATGCGTCGCTGCGACGGCTCACGCTCCGCTGTCGGCCCCGCGTGTGCGAGATCCATTGTGACCGCTTCTGAGTAAGCAAGGGCTCGCATGGCTTCGTTCAGGGCACGCATTGTCAGCAGCATGCGTTTCACATCGGCATGCTCAATAATCGGCACATTGCCCTGCACCCGCTCTCGTGCATAGGCGACCGCCTTTTGGTAAGCGCCCTCAGAGGCACCCAGTCCTTGTAGACCGACCTTCAACCGCGCCTCATTCATCATGGTGAACATACAGGCCAGCCCCTGATTTTCCTCTCCGACCAAGTAACCCAACGCACCGCCATTGTCACCGTAAGCCATGACACAAGTAGGGCTGCCATGAATCCCGAGCTTGTGCTCAACGGAGACGGGATAGGCGTCGTTGCGGGCTCCCAGCGAGCCGTCTGCCGCCACCAAAAATTTCGGAACCAAAAACAGGGAAATACCGCGACTGCCTGCAGGGGCATCGGGTAATCGAGCCAACACCAGATGGATTATGTTATCCGTGGCATCGTGATCCCCCCATGTGATGTAGATCTTTTGACCAAATAATCGATAGTGATCACCATCTCGCTCAGCACGGGTTTTCATCGGACCCAAATCAGAACCCGCACCGGACTCTGTCAGATTCATGGTCCCCGACCATTCACCCGAATAAATCTTTTCCAGGTAGGTCGCTTTCAGCGCATCATTGCCGTGAGCGGAAATCGCTAACGCCGCTCCGGCACTGAGAAAAGGCTCCAACGCAAAGGCCATATCAGCGCTATTCCACATCTCGCAGGCGGCAGTGCCAAACAGTTCAGGCAAGCCTTGCCCGCCGTGATCTTGCGGCGCACTAATGCCGACCCACCCGCCGGCTCCCAGCTGCCGGATCGCTCCACCATAACCCGGTGGGATCGTAACCGCCGCATCGCTACAGCGAGCTGGATGCATGTCGCCCACGCGCCGCAAAGGCGAGACCACATCGGCGGCAAACTTGCCGGCTTCATCGAGTAAAGCGGTGGTCAGTTCCGTCCCCAACCCCAGATCAGCATAGTGAGGTAGCCCACCCAAAGCGCTGCCCACGTCTAATACATCGTCGATTAAAAACTGCATATCCTCGGTGGGGGCCCTATACATATGGCTTGTCCTTGCGCTCACATTTCGTTGATTTATGGGTCTATTATTACCAACCAGTGCCCATACGGCAAAAGTATGGTCAAAGAGTTACAATTCACAGCATGAATACTGCTGCCGACGCCGTGGGTATTATATGAAAAACCTACACCAAATCGATTTAAACCTGCTGGTTTACCTCGAAGTCTTATTGCGCGAACGAAATGTGACGCAGGCAGCTAACCAACTCGGCCTCTCGCAGCCTGCCATGAGTAACGGACTGAGGCGTCTTCGAGCCCTTTTCGATGACCCTTTGCTGGTGCGTACCTCTGAGGGGATGAATCCTACCGAGCGAGCGCTCGAGTTGGAACCACTGGTTAAAGAGATTCTATTAGGCATCGATCTCGCCATGCAGCCGGCGAGCGAATTTGCCCCGGGAGAAGCGCAAATGGTGGTCAGAATTATGGCCAGCGATTATGCCGAATCGACGCTGTTCCCCGCGGTGCTGACCCAGCTTCGAGAGCATGCGCCCGGTATCACCCTCGACATTATGAATCCTTCAGACGTGAGTTTTCTCGATGTTGAGCGGGGTAAAGTCGATTTGGTGATCAATCGTTTTGACCAAATGCCACAGTCGTTTCACCAGATTACCCTATGGGAAGATAGCTTTTCTTGCCTGCTGAGTCCGGATAACCCCATCCTCGAGAATTTTTCCCTCGAGAGCTATTTGCACGCCAATCATATTTGGGTGAGTAAAACGGGCATGGGAGTGGGCGTTGGCGTTGACCCCGATGATGTGCAGCGCCTTGGCTGGGTCGACAGTGCACTGGCCAAACGAGGAGAGAAACGTCGCATCCGCGTTTTTACCCGTCATTATCAAGCGGCCATGACGCTGGCAGAACAAAACGACCTGATCGTGACCCTCCCCACCCGCGCGACCTGGCTTAAACGGGATAATCCGCGCGTGGTGGTGCGCGACGTTCCGTTTGAGATTCCCGCGCTGGAGCTCAAGATGGCATGGAGCCCACTGCTCCATAACAACGCGCCACATCGGTGGATACGCCAGTTTATCACCGGGATTGCTCGCTCGCTGCACAGCAGTACCCCGACGGGAACATAACTGCTACGAATAATCCCTATCGCTGAAACCCCTGTCCGCACTGAGAGTGAATCAGTACAGTAACGCCCTCATCGCGATTGCCACATCACTGGGTTGAGTACGCGGTTGAGTACGCGGTTGAGTACGCGGTAAAGAGCCATTGGAGTTTGACTATGTCCGAAAGAATTGAATGTGCCGGCCTGAGCATCGATGCCACACTGCACGCACTAGTAGCCGATGAGATAGCACCCGGAACAGGCGTTACCGCCGAGCAGTTTTGGCAAGGTGTTGCCGATATTTGGGCAGATCTAGGACCCGATAATACGCGGCTACTCGCGGAACGGGACTCGCTACAAGCACAAATTGACCAGTGGCATCGCGACCACAGCGACGCACCCTGGGATGCGGCGGCCTATCAAACGTTTCTTACTAATATTGGCTACCTCTGCCCGCAACCGGCGCCCTTTACGATTAGCACCGAGGGCGTTGACCCTGAGATAGCTCAGATCGCCGGCCCCCAACTGGTCGTGCCGGTGATGAATGCACGCTTTGCACTAAACGCCGCTAATGCACGATGGGGCAGTCTTTACGACGCCCTCTACGGCACCGATGCCATTGCAGAGACCGACGGCGCGGAACGCGGCGGCGCCTACAATACGATCAGGGGTGAGCGTGTGATCGCGTGGGCGCGTCGCTTTCTCGATACGCACTTTCCGCTGGACAAAGGCAGTCATCAACAGGCCGCTGCTTACGCCATCATCGACGGCGCTTTGCTGATCGAACAAATTGATGGCTCACAGACTCAACTCGTGGACGCGTCGCAGTGGGTCGGCTTTACGGGGAATCCCGCCACACCCGATAGTATCCTGCTGAGACATCACGGTCTGCATGCCGAAATCCAAATTGACCGAAGCCATCCGATTGGCGCAACCGATGCTGCGGGTGTGAAAGATGTCTGCTTAGAATCGGCTTTGACCACGATTCAGGATTGCGAGGATTCCGTTGCGGCAGTCGATGCAGAGGACAAAGCGATCGTCTATCGCAACTGGCTGGGTCTGATGACTGGCAAGCTCACCGATACCTTTCAAAAAGGCGGTGAGGCCGTCACGCGTCGCTTGCGCCCGGACCGGTCGTTTACGCGACCAGACGGTAGCGAGCTGATCTTGCCCGGCCGCAGCTTACTGTTTGTGCGTAATGTCGGTCACTTGATGACGAACCCAGCCGTGCTCAATGCGCAGGGCGACGAAATCCCAGAAGGGTTTATGGATGGCCTTTTCACCACCTTCTGCGCGCTCCACGACCTGCGCGGCGATAGCCTAATGCAAAACTCTCGGACCGGTTCCATGTACATCGTCAAACCCAAAATGCACGGTCCCGATGAAGTCACGCTGGCGGTGAATTTGTTTGCCCGCATCGAAGACTTGTTTGGGTTGGCACGTAACACCCTCAAAATGGGCATCATGGATGAAGAGCGGCGGACGACGGTCAACCTCGCCGAATGCATCAGGCGTGCGTCTGAACGAGTGGTCTTTATCAATACGGGCTTTCTCGATCGAACGGGAGATGAAATCCATACCAGCATGGAAGCGGGCGCCATTACGGCTAAAACAGCGATGAAAGCGGAGACCTGGATCAGCGCCTACGAGGACTGGAACGTCGATACCGGACTCGCCTGTGGCCTGCAGGGTAAAGCGCAGATCGGCAAAGGCATGTGGGCCATGCCGGACCTCATGGCGGAAATGCTGAACACTAAAATCGGCCATCCACAATCGGGGGCAAATTGCGCTTGGGTGCCCTCACCTACCGCAGCCACACTGCACGCGACGCAGTACCACACCATTTCGGTCGCCCAAGTTCAGGAGACCCTCGCCGGCAACCACCGCCGCTCACTCACTGAATTGCTTACCGTCCCTATCGGTGATGCCAGCGCCCTATCACCCGATACAATTCAGCAGGAACTCGACAACAACGCTCAGGGCATCTTGGGTTATGTGGTTCGCTGGGTAGAGCACGGGGTCGGCTGCTCAAAGGTGCCCGATATTCACAATATTGGCTTAATGGAAGATCGGGCCACCCTGCGTATTTCCAGTCAGCACATTGCCAACTGGCTCCATCATGGGGTTGTGAGCGAAAGCCAAGTACGAGAGACCCTCATCAGAATGGCGTCCGTGGTCGACGCACAAAATCAAGCGGATCCCAGCTACCGGCCGATGGCGGCAAACCTTGACACCAGTCATGCCTTTCAAGCCGCTTGCGAACTCGTCTTTGCTGGCACCCTGCAGCCCAATGGCTACACCGAGCCGGTTTTGCACCGACGTCGACTGGCCTTTAAAGCGCAGGGGTAGTGCCGACGCGGCAGTGAACGTTGCCCTGCCGCGCTTTGATCCAACCTCTTGAGTCGCCATCAGCGATTGGCCCGACCTCTGCCTCGTTTCGCGCAATAGCCCCTCTCCCATTGAAGCCTGATGGGATACGCCTCTGGCATCACTCACACCAAACCCTTTTTAGCATCCGGTTTTGACGCCTGTTTGAGGTCTTCACATGTCAATTTTTGCATAATGAAATAATTGTCGCATTATGCAAAAATATGGTGTACGTTGTGCAAAGCTACTGAAAACAGCCTGCCGGCTTGATATTGCAGCATGCCAATCAAGGGCAGGGAATATCCCGTTTCTAAGGAGAGAGACATGCAAAAACAATCACAACAAGGCTTTACGCTCATCGAGCTGATGATCGTCATCGCGATTATCGGCATCTTAGCCGCGGTGGCACTGCCGGCTTATCAAAATTACATCAAAAAGAGCGCTTATTCGGAGGTGATCATCGGTATGTCGCCCGCCAAAGCAGGCGTGACGGAGTGCTTTCAGTTCGAGGGAGAGCTGACTAATTGCACTGGCGGCAGTAAAGGCGTGCCCAACGACATCGCGAACAGGACCACAGGGGCTTTAAACAGTGTAACAACCGCAGCAGGCGTGATTGAAGCCACACCTAACGCATATAAGGGTATTACAGCAGCGGAGAAATGCACGTTAACACCAACATTGAATGAGCTTGCTGATGGCGCGGGAGAAGATTATCTCTCCTGGGACTATTCCGGAATATGCGTCGATAATAATTACGTATCGGGTAATGCGACCACCAGTGCGGGCGACGCGGGCGGAGCGGGCAGCTAATCACAACCTCAGCAATGGGGGGGGCATACCCGCCCAGCTTTTCTCAGATTCACCGTATTCTTGGTAACAAAAACCAGTGATGGGTGTCACCCCTAGCAAATAATCACTGCCAAGTCGCGTGATTGGCTGAGACTGGAATCCGCACTTTCGCTAACTCGGCAGTAACGGCGATCAGGGCACTCCACCAACCTCTTGGATGCCGTCCAACATGAATGCACCCGTCGCACAAACGATTCGATCAAACATCAGGGGACTCGCCGGTCGCTTGGTGGCCGATCGTGTGCTGACAGCCGCACAAGCCACCACCGCCGAAGAAGATGCCAAAGCAACAGGCGTCTCGCTGATGCGCTACCTCATCGACACCCTCGCTATCGACAGCCACGAGCTGGCGGAGCCTGCCTCGGCTGAATTTGGACTGCCGATATTTGATTTGGCGGCGATGAACCGCGACATGCTGCCGAGTCACACCATCGATGCCGCGCTCATGGTGAAATATCGCGCCGTACCGCTGTTTCACCGCGGTCACTGTCTGTTCGTCGCGATCTCTGATCCGATGAATCAAGCGGCATTAGCAGAGTTCAAATTTGCTGCAGGCATCAACACCGATGCGGTATTAGTCGAGGACCAAGCACTCAATCGGCTGATTAACGAGCTCGCCGAGCAAGCGGGTGGATTCGATTCCGATATGGCCTCACTCGGAGACGACGGTGAATACGATCTCGAGATTACTGACGGTACGCTCGACGACGCCGATGAAGTCACTGACGCCGTTGACGACACGCCGATCGTCAAATTCGTTAATAAAGTGCTGCTGGATGCCGTAAAACAGGGCGCTTCAGATATCCACTTTGAACCCTACGAAAAAGATTACCGAGTGCGGTTTCGAACCGACGGTATGTTGCGTGAAGTGGTCAAACCACCGCGTAATTTGGCGCCTCGCTTAGCGGCGCGACTGAAGGTGATGTCGCAGATGGATATTTCTGAGCGGCGGGTGCCGCAAGATGGCCGCATCCAGATGAAACTCTCACAAAAACGTGCGATCGACTTCCGCGTGAATACCCTACCCACCCTATATGGCGAGAAAATCGTACTGCGCATTCTGGATCCCAGCTCAGCCCAACTGGGCATCGATGCGCTCGGCTACGAAGCCGACCAAAAACAGCTCTACCTCGAGGCCCTGAACCGACCCCAGGGGATGATTTTAGTCACCGGGCCCACTGGCTCAGGCAAAACCGTGTCGCTCTATACCGGTCTCAATATTCTCAATGAACCCGAGCGCAATATCTCCACTGCCGAAGATCCTGTAGAAATCAATATGCAGGGTATCAATCAAGTACTGGTGAATCCCAAGGTAGGGCTCAACTTTGCCGAGGCGCTGCGTTCCTTTCTCCGCCAGGACCCGGATGTCATCATGGTGGGAGAAATCCGCGATCTGCAGACCGCTGAAATTGCCATCAAAGCGGCTCAAACGGGCCACTTGGTGATGTCGACTGTGCATACCAATAATGCGGCTGAAACGGTCACACGACTCCTTAATATGGGCATACCGGCTTTTAATATTGCCGCGTCGGTGACACTGATTATCGCGCAGCGACTTGCCCGCCGATTATGTAAGCACTGCGCCGAACCAGAAACCACGGTGCCCGAGGGCGCCCTCTTAGAAATGGGATTCAGCCCCGAACAGCTCGCTAAAGCAAGGATCAAACGCGCCGTCGGCTGCCAGCAGTGCAAGGATGGATACAAAGGAAGGGTCGGCATTTATGAGGTGGTGCGGATCACGAAACCCATTGCTGCCGCCATTATGGATGGCGCGAACTCCATCGAATTAAATCGCGTGGCACGCGCGGCGGGCTTTGATGACCTTAGGCAATCCGCACTGAAGAAATGTGCCGATGGACTGATTAGCCTGGAAGAAGTCAGCCGGGTGACAACCGACTGATCTCGTAACTTCGCACAGTGATGGAAGGAAACGATGACAACAGACAGTATCGCATTTGTATGGCGTGGCACTGACCGCAATGGACAACCTTCTACGGGTGAAGAAATGGCGAGTTCTGCCGCCATGGCACGCGCACAGCTCCGCAGACAGGGCGTCACCACTAAATCGGTCAAAAAAAAGGCTAAGGAATTCACTCTTTTTGGGACAAAAAAGATAACGCCTGCCGATATCGCCATCTTCACGCGACAGCTCGCCACCATGATGAAAGCAGGGGTACCGCTGGTTCAGGCCTTCACGATTGTCGCAGACGGTACCGAACACGAGACTATGCGCAGGCTGATCAATGATTTACGCACAGATGTGGCCTCGGGCACCAATATTGCGGATGCACTGAGCAAACACCCGCGACAATTTGACGAACTCTTTTGCTGTCTGGTCGCATCGGGTGAAAATTCGGGCACTCTAGAGACCATGTTAGATCGGGTTGCCACTTACAAAGAAAAAACCGAGGCGCTCAAGGCAAAAATCAAAAAAGCACTCACCTACCCGACGGCAGTCATCGTGGTCGCCATTGTGGTGACCGCTATTTTGCTCGTCAAAGTGGTCCCTCAATTTGCAGAGACGTTTCAGGGTTTTGGTTCAGAGTTACCCGCGTTCACCCTACTGGTACTGAGCATCTCAGACTGGGTTCAAGCCTACTGGTTACTCTTATTGATCTCGTTCATGTTGGCCGGCTATCTCTTTTCGCAGGCCAAGCAACGCTACAAGCGTGTATCGGACTGGGTTGACGCGATGTCTCTTAAAGTGCCGGTTATCGGTACGATCGTCCACGATGCGGTGATTGCTCGTTTTTCTCGAACCCTGTCGACCACCTTCGCCGCCGGGGTGCCGCTGGTTGAAGCCTTGGAGTCTACTGCTGGCGCGGCGGGCAACGCGGTCTACGCCCGCGGTATTGCGCGTATTCGAGACGATGTTACAGCGGGCCAAGCACTCACCGCCTCGATTCGATCTACCGACCTTTTCCCGGTCATGCTCCTACAGATGATCGCCATTGGCGAAGAATCAGGATCACTTGATGATATGCTCAGCAAAGTTGCTGATCATTACGAGGCCGCCGTGGACAATGCCGTAGACAGTTTGAGCTCACTCATGGAGCCCCTCATTATGTCAGTGCTCGGCGTATTGGTGGGGGGGCTGATGATTGCCATGTATCTCCCCATTTTTATGCTGGGATCGGTCATTTAATACCCATGCGCTTGGTAAAGCGGTAAAGGTCATGCTGCACCTATTGTCAGATCCTGTTTTGTTTACGCTCATCTGCGGCGCGGTGGGTCTGATTATCGGTAGTTTTCTCAATGTCGTGATTCTTCGCCTACCGCGGATGATGGAATCGCAGTGGCAAAAAGACTGTTGTGAGTTGATGGATCAACCCATTCCTTCCGACGCGACACTGAGTTTGGCTCATCCTCGCTCAACGTGCCCCCAGTGCGACGCCCCCATTCGGGCATGGCACAATGTCCCGGTGCTGAGTTGGTTGATCTTGCGCGGACGCTGCGCTGATTGCAGCGCCACGATATCGATCCGCTATCCAATCATCGAGCTTGTCACAGGAGTGCTGTTCGCAGTGGCGGCTTGGCGGTTTGGCTTTAGCGCAGAGGCGCTCAGTGCACTTGTGCTCATCGCATTTTTGATTGCATTAACCGGTATCGATCTCGACACCCAGCTCCTGCCTGATGCGCTCACTCTGCCGCTACTCTGGGTGGGGTTAGGCGTAAATTTATTCCAAGTGTGGACCACACTGCCCGCCGCCGTTGTTGGCGCCATGCTCGGTTACGGCGCGTTGTGGAGTGTCTACTGGGCATTCAAATTGGTGACTGGCAAAGAAGGCATGGGCTATGGTGACTTTAAGCTGCTGGCTGCGTTGGGCGCGTGGTTCGGCTGGCAAGCGATTCCCCTCATTATTCTGCTGTCATCCCTTGTCGGGGCGCTGCTGGGTCTCACGATCCTTGCGTTAACACGTCAAGGGCGCAACACGCCGATGCCATTTGGTCCCTACTTGGCGGGAGCGGGTCTACTCGCACTATTTTATGGCGACACGCTAGTTACCCAGTATTTGCAGTGGATGACCCCTTAAGATGTTGCGCGTGGGTATCACTGGCGGTATTGGTAGCGGTAAAACTGCGGTCACCGACTGGCTTGCTCAGAAAAATATTCAGATTGTCGACGCCGACGTGGTCGCACGCCTTGTTGTGGCGCCGGGCATGCCCGCACTCGCAGAGATCGCACAAACTTTTGGCGCTCAGTATCTCCAGCCCGACGGCCAGCTCGACCGACCCGCACTGCGCCAACTGGTATTTGCTGACGAGCATCAACGGAAATTGCTAGAGGCCATCACTCACCCAAGCATCCGAGCAGAACTGGAGGCGCAACTACAAAGCGCCAGCTCTCCTTATGTAGTGCTCAGCTCGCCGCTCCTGCTCGAAGGTAATCAATCCGAGATGGTCGATATCAAAGTGGTGGTAGATGTACCAGAGTCACTACAGATTGAGCGCACCATGGCGCGGGATCAAAATGATCAAGCCCTCGTAGAAAAAATAATGGCCGCACAATTAGACCGGGAAACAAGGCGGAGTCGCGCCGACATTGTGATCGACAACAGCGAGTGTCTCAAAACGCTGCACCACCGCACAGACGCCCTTCACCAGACTTTGCTGGCACGGGCGCACACATTAGCCCCCTAACAACCCCTCCAATATTGGTTGATTCGCGGCGGGAAATGGCCAGTCAATCAGATTCTCAGGCTGCTGCCAGGCTAAGGGCTGTCCTTCCATACCCGATGGTTCACCCCGCCAGCTGGTGACGCGATAGACCGCTAAGCACACCTGTTGATCACCGTAATCATGCTGCAACGTCATGAACGGCTCGCTGGTCAGCACTGCCACTCCCAATTCTTCTTGTAATTCGCGCGCAAGTGCGTCAGAAATCGTCTCGCCTGGCTCAACTTTACCGCCAGGAAATTCCCAGAGCCCGCCTTGGTGGGTTTTGGGAGCACGCCGTGTGACCAGCACTCGACCCAGAGGGTCTATCAAGATACCGACTGCCACGGTGACGACCTCCAAGCTCAAGTCCGATAGTCAGCATTGATCTTGACGTAGTCATAGGACAAGTCCGTAGTCCATAGCGATGATGCTGCGGACCCTTGGTTCAAGTTCACCTCGACCACTAAATCACGATCCGCCATGGCTGCCTGACCCGCTTCCTCGGTGTAAGAGGCCGCACGAGCACCATCCTCAGCAATCAACACCCCATTGATATGGATTGATATGACACTCGTATCGAGGTTCTCTAAGCCAGCACGTCCAATGGCCATCAAGAGTCGGCCCCAGTTAGGATCTGAGGCAAACAGAGCGGTTTTGACTAAAGGAGAGTGGGCTATCGTACGGGCAACCTGATCACAGGCCGCCTCAGAGGCCCCACCTTTGACACGCACCTCAACAAACTTAGTCGCGCCCTCTCCGTCGCGAACAATATCGTGTGCAAGCTCAATCATGAGGCCGGTCAATGCGTCCAAAAATCGCGTCGTAACGTCAGACCCCGCCTCTAACACCACAGACGACTGCCCTGTCGCAGATAGCACGACCGCATCATTCGTAGAGGTATCGCCATCAACACTAATGCGATTGAAACTGGCCGCAACGGCTATTTGCAGCAAAGTGTCGAGCACATCAGGCGCAATTTGAGCATCCGTCCCTATAAACCCCAGCATCGTTGCCAGGTTAGGGCAGATCATCCCAGCGCCCTTGGCCATGCCTGTGATCACGCAGGTTTGTCCATCCAGATCAATCGAGACACTTCTCAACTTGGCGCGCGTATCCGTCGTCAAAATTGCCGCAGCGGCGCGCTCCCAATTGTTGTCGCTAAGGTCTGCCAATGCTTGAGGTAATGCCTGCGTGATCAGCTCGCCCGACAGTGGCTCGCCGATAACGCCTGTTGAAAACGGCAGTACGCTATCGATGCTCGATCCAGTTAAATCCGCCACTGCTTGGCACGACTGAATCGCCATGCTTTTACCGGGCTCCCCAGTACCCGCATTGGCATTACCGGTATTGATTAACAGCCAGCCGGCTTGGCCACGGTTCGTGTGCTGATGTTCCGCGGCTATTAAGACCGGCGCAGCACGGAAGGCATTTTGTGTGAAAACCGCTGATGTGGACGAACCGGGTGCCAGGGAAATGAGCACAACATCGTCGTGATCGGCCATTTTAATACCGGCTTGCGCAACACCTAGCCGCATACCTGCGACAGCGTGCTTCATCGACATCTCTCACTGTCCCCGATAACAGTTGGACGCGGCATCATTAGGTTAAGGCACCGTGGCATTGCTTGTACTTTTTCCCGCTACCGCAAGGGCAAGGATCGTTTCGTCCGACCTTAGGTTGCATTCGCGTCACCGGCTGCTGAGGCGGAGCCTGTGATGCCGGTACCGCAGATTGCTCAGGGGCCACCGCAGTCGCATCAGCATGCTCAAACGCCATACTTTGCCTCGCCGCCTCCGCGCGTCGACGCTGTTCTACCGCCGCCGCGTCGTCCGCATGCTGCACCTGCACGTGACTCAAAAAGCGAATCACTTCGTACTTAAGGCGCTGTAACAAACGCTCAAACAACTCAAACGACTCTCGCTTGTATTCCTGCTTCGGATTCTTATTGGCATAAGCGCGCAGGTGTATTCCTTGCCGCAGTTGATCCATCACCTGCAGGTGCTCTTTCCACAATGTGTCCAGCACTTGCAGCATGATCTGCTTTTCTAGCTGACGCATTCCCGCGCCAATACCTTGAGCCTTCTCATCGTAAGCAGACTGCACCGCCCCTAAAATCCGCTCGCGTAACGTCTCCTCGTGCAGCGCGTTATCCTCTTCGAGCCACTGACTAACGGGCAGTGTCACACCGAATTCTCCCTCAAGCTGTTTCTCAAGCCCCGGAACATCCCATTGTTCCTCCACACTCATCGGCGGAACAAATCCATCAATAGCGTCATTGACGACATCGGCGCGGATCGCAGAGATGGTCTCTTCAATCTCGTCATCTGATAACAATTCATCCCGCTGTCGGTAAATAATCTGTCGCTGGTCATTAGCAACGTCGTCGTACTCCAGTAATTGCTTACGAATATCGAAGTTGCGGCCCTCGACCTTACGTTGCGCTTTTTCGATGGCATTACTCACCATTCGGTGCTCAATCGCCTCCCCGCGCTCCATTCCCATCGCCTGCATGAAGCTTTTCACGCGATCCGACGCAAAGATTCTCATCAGGCTATCTTCTAAAGAAAGATAGAAGCGCGACACGCCCGGATCGCCCTGACGACCAGACCGCCCTCTTAACTGATTATCAATCCGACGAGATTCGTGTCGTTCGGTACCCAGGATATGCAATCCACCTGCAGCAATGACTGCGTCATGGCGCGCTTGCCACTCCGCGGTCAGCGCTGCACGCACAGTGTCGTCAAGATCATCTCCCTTGGCGGCCAGCTCCGCTTCCAAGTTGCCGCCCAGTACGATATCGGTACCACGACCGGCCATATTGGTCGCAATCGTCACGATTCCCGGACGACCCGCCTGAGCGATAATTTCAGCTTCCTGCTCGTGATACTTAGCATTCAGCACTTTGTGCGCAATGTCTTTGCGCTTAAACGCCTCCGATAATTCCTCGGATGTTTCCACCGATGCAGTACCCACCAGTACCGGTGCTCCCGAGTCAATACACGACTGCACATCCTCTATGATCGCTTCGAATTTTTCGTCGCGGGTCAGATAGACCAAATCGTTTAGATCATCACGAAGCATCGGGACATTGGTTGGAATCACCACACAATCGAGGCCATAAATCTGCTGGAACTCAAAAGCCTCTGTATCGGCAGTACCCGTCATGCCCGACAGTTTGTCGTAGAGTCGAAAAAAATTCTGGAACGTGGTGGACGCGAGAGTTTGGCTCTCACTTTGAATCTTCACCCCCTCCTTTGCTTCAATCGCTTGGTGCAATCCCTCCGATAACCGTCGACCTGCCATGGTTCGGCCCGTGTGCTCATCGATGAGAACCACCTGTCCTTCTTGCACAATGTATTCCACATCGCGCTGAAACAGAACGTGTGCACGCAAGCCAGAGTGAACGTGATGTAAAAGCCCCAGGTTAGTCGGCGCGTAAAGCGAGTCATCTCCCTCTAGAAGCCCAGTCTCAATCAACATCGCTTCGACTTTTTCGTGTCCTGCCTCAGTCAACTCGATACTGCGTTGTTTCTCATCGACCGTGAAATCACCCTCTTGCTCTTCTAATTCCGGTGTCAGTTTGGGAATCAACTGATTAATCGCTTTGTAGAGTGCTGAGCTATCCTCCACCGCGCCCGAAATAATCAGCGGCGTGCGCGCCTCATCGATCAAAATCGAATCCACCTCATCGACAATGGCAAACGCGAGCGCACCCTGATTTTTGTCAGACCGACTAAAGGCCATGTTGTCCCGCAGATAATCAAAGCCAAATTCGTTATTGGTGCCATACACCACATCACAAGCATAAGCCGCACGCTTTTCTTCCGGTGTTTGACCCGAACGCACTACCCCCACCGTTAAACCCAAAAACTCATAGAGTGGGCTCATCCAACTAGCATCTCGCTGAGCGAGGTAGTCGTTTACGGTGACCAAATGCACACTGTGATTAGGCAGCGCATTGAGATACGCCGGCAGCGTGGCAACGAGTGTTTTACCCTCTCCCGTGCGCATTTCGGCGATTTTCCCCGCATGGAGTGTCATGCCGCCGATTAACTGCACGTCGAAATGCCGCATATTTAATGCACGCACACCCGCCTCGCGCACCACTGCGAACACCTCAGGTAACAGTTGATCGAGCGTTTCACCCGCGCCAAGCCGGGTGCGGAATTCAGCGGTTTTTGCTCGCAAGCTGTCATCATCGAGCGCCTGCATCGCCTCCTCGAGGCTATTTATGCGGGCGACAACTTTACTCAAACGCTTCAGCTCCCGGTCATTGCGGGTACCGAATATTTTTTTAATGGTAGAGATCAGCATGGCAGTCTCACTGGTCAGTCAAAAGGAAAAACACGAAGAAGCGGCTCGTCAAAGCCTGAGAACGGCTGACTTAGCGGTGAGTCCTTCGGACATAAGACGCCGGATCTACCGCTCTTCCGTGCTTGAAGACCTCAAAGTGGACATGGGGTCCGGTCGACCGGCCAGAACTACCCATTAAGGCAATGACATCACCGCGGCGGACAAGGTCACCTAATTCGACCAGATTTTCTTGGTTGTGTGCATAGCGGGTACTTAAACCATCGCCATGAGCGACCTCGATCATCGTGCCATAACCAGCTTTTACGCCACTCCAACTGACGACGCCACTGGCAACAGCAAGAATGTCGGACCCTTCGCGGCCGGCAAAGTCAGCGCCCGTGTGCCAAGCGCGCTTGCCCGATATCGGATCAATACGACTCCCAAACGATGAGGATTGCCACCCCGATCGTATTGGTCTGCCAGCGGGAGTGGATTCCGTTCGCAGTTGCTCGGAGGACAACAAACCGGCCAGCACCTCAAACTGCACTTCCCTACCGGCAAAAAAATTCTCCAGCGCATCGTACTGCGTATTGATCTCGAAGACGGTGGGTTCGCTGTCGGCCTGCAATGGCACCGAGGGCCCACCCAATGCCGGTGGCCCGGAGAAATCGAACTCGCCCAACTCGAGCCCCGCCAGTTCGGTGAGATGGTGGCCAAGGGCGTCAAGGCGCGTCATCTGTGTCTGTAACGTCGCGAGACGACGGGTCATGGCGGTCAGCCGCGATTGTGCCTCAACACTCAGTTGCGCCAGTGCTTCTGCTCGCTGAGTGGCTTGCTGCTCGCGCATTGAGATACGAGACGCCTGTTCTGATCGCACACCGCCATCGAATCCGAGCTGATAAGTCACCGCGACCAGTCCCAGAGGGACGCCGATGACACAGGCAGACAGCAGCAACCATGACCACCTACCCAATTCTAGGGTACGCGATGCGGCGTGGCGGTTGAGGAAAATTAACTTCAAGATCGTTTATCGCAATACGGGATCGAAACTATGCCATTTTCAAGGTTCAAGTGAAACCATTGAACGGCATCCCAAAGCGTCTAAATTGCACTTAAACCAGCTGTAAATTGTGTGGTAGTGGCCAATCTAGGGGCGATTGGCTCGCGTTCTCAAAGATGGCCCACTCCCAACTCTCTTGTTGCGCCAACAATGCACGAACCAGTTGATTATTCATCGCATGACCAGATTTAAAGCCATCGTACTCTGCGATTAACTGATGACCGGCGAGATATAAATCCCCCATGGCATCCAATATCTTATGCTTTACAAATTCATCTTCATATCGCAAACCGCCTTCGTTGAGGATATGGAAATCGTCGATCACGATCGCATTGTCAACGCTCCCACCCCGGGCCAAGCCCCGAGATCGCATGTATTCGAATTCGTGCACGAACCCGAAGGTCCTCGCACGACTGATTTCTCGTACGAACGCCTCGGTGTTCATATCGACAGTAACCCGCCCGGTCTGCTCGCGGAACACAGGATGATCAAAATCAATGGCAAAACTGAGTTTAAAACCCTCGTAAGGATGCAACGACACGGTTTTCTCACCGTCGCTCACGGTAATGCTCTCAGTCACACGAATAAATCGCTTTGCGGCTGATTGCTCACAGATGCCCGCTGTCTGCAGTAAGTAAACAAAGGGGCCCGCTGAACCATCCATAATAGGGACTTCGGGGGCATCTAGATCGATATAAACATTGTCGATACCCAGGCCACACAGCGCAGAGAGCAGGTGCTCTACGGTCGTGACCCGGGCATCATCGGTACCAAGGCTCGTCGACAGATCCGTTTGATCAACCCAATCGGCCCGGGCGGGGATTTCCCGGGCAGGGGTTAAATCAGTGCGGCGAAACACCACACCTGTATCGACCGGTGCCGGACTCAGTGTCATCGACACCTTGTCACCAGAATGCAGGCCCACGCCCGTAGACTTTATCGACTCTTGTAAGGTTCTTTGCCAACGCATGGCGATTCCCCTGATCTAGAGAGGAAAACCTTACTAGGGCACGTTAATGCAATCCAGCCCTCACGCCCTGATTATTCACATTCATCAGGGCTTTACAGACGATTACCTCCAGTCAGTCCGCCTGACGACGCAGAAACGCGGGCACATCGAATAACTGCTCATCCAGACCCTCATCCATTTTCAATGCAGTCTGACCGTCACTCATTGCGCCGACGCGCTGACGCTTGCCGGGAGGTAGATCATAATCGTCGTAGTCCGCACCCACGCGAGGTGGACGCTTAGCGGCGCTGGTATCCACCGCCGTCAGTGCGGGGCGCGCCTCGGCACCACGCAGGCCCGTCGCCACTACGGTCACTTTTAAGGTATCCGTCATCTCTGGGTCGATAACCGTTCCGACCACTACGGTAGCGTCCTCAGAAGCGATATCCTCGATTGTCGCGCCGACCTCAGAGAACTCACCCAGTGAGAGATCTAACCCAGCAGTGATATTCACAAGAATGCCCCGCGCACCACTCAAATCGATATCGTCCAGTAACGGACTATTGATGGCGCGCTCGGCGGCTTCTCGAGCACGATCCTCACCACTGGCAGTGCCTGTACCCATCATCGCCGCACCCATTTCTGACATCACCGTCCGGACGTCTGCGAAGTCAACGTTAACCAAGCCGGGCCGAATAATAAGATCAGCAATGCCCTGCACCGCACCGAGCAGCACGTCGTTTGCTTCTTTAAAAGCATCCAGCAGCGAGGTGTTTTTACCCAGTACCTCAAGTAGCTTTTCGTTAGGGATCGTAATCAGAGAATCGCAATGTTGTGCGATCTCTTTGAGCCCATCCTCAGCGGTGTTCACGCGCTTTTTACCCTCGAAACTGAAGGGTCGCGTTACGACTGCCACGGTAAGAATACCCAGCTCACGCGCTACTTCAGCAACGATCGGTGCGGCGCCTGTGCCGGTGCCACCACCCATACCGGCAGTCACAAACACCATATCAGTGCCATGTAGCGCATCGGCAATTCGATCTCGATCTTCGAGTGCCGCAGCTCGACCCACTTCTGGGTTTGCGCCCGCACCGAGTCCCTTTGTGATACTCGCGCCCAACTGAAGCACCGTTTTGGAGCTAATATCAGAGAGCGCCTGCGCGTCTGTATTGGCACAAATGAAGTCCACACCGTCAACATTGTGATCGATCATGTGACGAACCGCGTTACCGCCGCCGCCGCCCACACCAATCACTTTGATAACGGCACTTTGAGGTGCACTATCTACTAGTTCAAACATCGTTTTCTCCCCGTTTTTAAAAAGACCCCAGACTGCAGAGCCCTGCTAAACCCTTTTTACTTTTTAAAAATGCCGAGCGAACCATTCCTTCACCCGCCCGGCAAAGCTCACGTTTTGTAATGCCAATTCCTGACGCTCCCGAATCCCGCTACGGACCTCCTCTGCCCCATAAAGGAGCAAGCCCACTGCAGTGGCATAAATCGGATTTCGGATAATGTCGTGTAGTCCCCTCGCGTATTGCGGTGCACCCAACCTGACCGGCATATGGAAAATTTCTTCCGCCAGATCCACTGCGCCCTCCATCTTGGAAGTGCCGCCCGTGAGCACCACGCCTGCGGGAATCAATTCTTCATAGCCAGAGCGACGCAGCTCAGACTGAATGAGCGTAAATAGCTCGTCGTAACGCGGCTCAACGACCTCAGCCAGCGATTGCCGTGATAAATCTCGCGGTGGACGGTCTCCCACGCTAGGCACTTTGATCGTCTCTTCAGCGCCCGCTAGCTGAGGTAGCGCACAGGCGTAGCGGATCTTGATTTCTTCGGCGTGCTGAGTGGGGGTCCGAAGCGCCATCGCAATATCGTTAGTCACCTGATCACCTGCGATTGGAATCACGCCGGTGTGTCGTATCGAGCCATCGGTGAAAATAGCGATATCCGAGGTTCCGCCGCCGATATCAACCAGGCACACCCCTAAATCGCGCTCGTCCTCAGTGATGACCGAGTAGCTCGATGCCAATTGTTCGAGGATGACCCCATCCACCGATAAGCCACAGCGCTCTACGCATTTTTCAATATTCTGAGAGGCGTTAACGGCGCAAGTCACTAAGTGCACCTTGGCCTCAAGGCGCACGCCAGACATACCGAGGGGTTCACGAATTCCTGACTGATTATCAATGACATATTCTTGAGGAAGAACGTGGAGAATTTTCTGATCAGCCGGAATGGCGACCGCTTGAGCCGCGTCAATCACCCGATCGATATCTTGCTGAAATACCTCTTGATCGCGTATCGCAACGATCCCATGCGAATTCACAGAACGAATGTGGCTGCCTGCAATACCGACGTACACGGAGTGAATTTGGCATCCCGCCATGAGCTCGGCCTCTTCCACCGCCCGCTGGATAGCGTTCACCGTAGATTCGATATTGACCACCACGCCCTTTTTCATCCCGCGGGAGGGATGGGAGCCGATACCCACTACTTCGATGCCGCCGTCAGGGTCGATCTCTCCCACCACTGCGACCACTTTGGATGTACCGATATCAAGACCTACAATCATATGTTTGCCGTCGTCATTGGCCATCATCCCTCTCCCCTACTTCGTAGTGGCTGCATTGCCAGTGCCGAGTGACCGAATGTCACCGCAGCACCATGCTCGTAGCGCAGATCGATCTTTTCGACCGTCTGAGTTGATAACTTATCGCTCCACAACTGTTTAAAACGGGTAACCCGTCGCAACAGGTCGTTCGCTCCTAATGCAAGTTGCACGCCATTCATCAACTTCAGTGACAGTTGTCCTAATGCATCAATAGACAGTTCATCGATTGTGAGACCCTCTGTTTCAAGCTGCGATGCCAGCATTTGGTAACGTCTTGTCAAAGTCCCCTCGGCGCCCTCTGGACCACTGAGTAATGGCAGATGCTCATACTGACCATCCTGCGTCGCAGCAAAAAAATGGCCCTGATGATTGAGGTAACCGGTATCGCCCCAGCGCGCCAGTGGCCGCTGTTCGACCAGCACCACCTCGATCTCTGCGGGCCACCGTCGGCGCGTATTGACCTTATAAATCCAAGGCAACGACTCCAACTCATCTCGTAAATCGCGCAGATCTGCCGCCATAAAGCCATCAGTAATCCGTGGCGTTAAGCGTGCCTGAATCACATCCGTATCAATATGATGGACGTCGCCACGGACCGTTAGCGTCTTGACCTGCTTCGCCGCCAACGCCGTCACACCTTGATAAAGCCCGACACCTAGCAGGGTCAGCGCGCAACCCAGCACCAGCCGATTGCACCAACGTCTCAGCGTCGATACCGCCTTAGTCGCCGACACAGCGGGCGTTCTGGAGTCAGCTATCAAAGGGTCAGCCTTGCGCATGTCTTACCCCCATACTGTCTGTATAAATACGCGCTAACAGGTCTGCTAGGGAGAGTCCTGCGGCCTTTGCGGATAGGGGCACCAGGCTATGCGATGTCATACCGGGAACGGTGTTCACCTCTAGCAAATGCCAGGCTCCCAACTGATCACGAATAACATCGACCCGCCCCCAGACCTCGCAACCCACCGCGTGAAACGCGGACGACGCTAACTGCGCGAGCGCCGCCTCATCCTGATCATCTAAACCGGAGGGACAGAAAAATTGCGTCTCATCAGAGCGGTACTTCGCCTCAAAGTCGTAAAAATCACCGGGGACCTCGATACGGATGCTGGGTAGGGTGCGGTCTCCGAGTATTGAAATGGTGTATTCGGAGCCCTCGATAAATTGCTCAGCCAGCACATCGGTACCATAGGTCACCGCATGCCGATACGCGTCCTGAAGTTCTTTGCCCGTACTTGCCTTGGCCATCCCCAGCGAGGAGCCCTCTAAAGACGGCTTCACAAACACGGTGCCCAAATCAGCAACGACGGCATCCCAATCGCTATTCGCCTCGAGCACTCGGAAATCAGGGGTAGGAAAACCGGCGCCTTGCCAAAGCACCTTGGTCCGTATCTTGTCCATTGAGAGCGCAGAGCCCAGAACGCCGGACCCGCTGTAGGGTAATTGCATGAGGTCTAAGAGACCTTGGATAGTGCCGTCCTCACCGCCTGGCCCATGCAGCAAATTGAAGACAAACGAGACCTCATTTAACCGCGCCATCCAACCCGCTTCAGCGGGATCGATTGGCACAACGTGTACCCCGGTCTCCTCCAAGGCGCGCACAATATTATTGCCGCTCTCCAGCGAAATCGTTCGCTCTGCCGAAGTACCGCCCAAGAGCACCGCAACTGTTTTGCCATCAATCAACGCCTGATTCATGACAACACCTCGAGCGTTTCGGCCTGTGCGAGCGTTGCCGCAAGCCGACCTATATCGCCAGCACCCTGCATCAACAAAACATCTTGATCTTGCAGTACATCAATCAAGGTCGTCGCTAGTCGTGCCTGATCTGAGACGACGATAGGGTCTATTGCGCCAGCCGTGCGGATAGCATTAGCCAAGCTGACAGAGTCAGCACCTTTGATAAACGGCTCACCCGCTGAATACACATCGAGTAAAACGAGTTGTTGACCCTCGCTTAATACCGAGACGAACTCATCAAAATGATCGCGTGTCCGGGTATAACGATGGGGTTGGTAAACCATGACAAGTCGCCGACCTGAGAAAGCATCGCGAACTGCCTTTAACGTCACCGCGAGTTCAGTCGGATGGTGTCCATAATCGTCAATCAGTCGCGCTGAACCAGCTGACCACATCACATCACCCAAATCAGAAAAGCGGCGCCCAACACCACTGAACTCCGATAGTCCAACTGCAATAGCCTGATCAGCAATATTGAGCTCAGAGCACAGTGCCGCAGCGCCAGCTGCATTCTGGACGTTATGAAGTCCGGGCATACCAACCGTCAGCATCAAAGGTTCAGCGCCATCGGGTCGAATGAGATCAAAATGACTGCGCAGTCCATCTGCACGATAATTTTCCAATCGATAATCAGCGTCTGGGTGTTGCCCATAAGTCACAACCCTTCGCGTCAGATCAGGTAGCAGATCCTGAACACCGCGGTCATCGAGACACATCACGGCGGAGCCATAGAAAGGTAAGTTGTGCAGGAAGCCATCAAACGCTTGGAAATAGCGCGCTAGATCACCCTCATAGTGATCCATGTGGTCCGCTTCGATATTGGTGACCAGCGCCATCATCGGCTGCAGGTGTAAAAAAGAGGCGTCACTCTCGTCGGCTTCGACTACCCAGTAACTTCCCTCACCCAAGGCGGCATTGCTTCCCGTTTTATTGAGCAAGCCACCAATAACAAAGGTCGGGTCTACCCCTGCCTCATCAAGAATAGAAGCGATCAAGCTTGTTGTTGTGGTCTTGCCATGTGTGCCGGCTACCGCAATACCGAAGCGATAGCGCATTAACTCAGCTAACATTTCCGCGCGAGGCACCACAGGAATTCGTGCCTTTTTCGCCGCGATACACTCGGGGTTATCCTCCGAAATCGCCGCAGACACTACCAACACATCGGCTTGTTGAATGTGTTCAGCTTGGTGACCTATAAATACATTAATACCCAGCGAGCGCAATCGCATAATGGCGATACTTTCCGATAAGTCAGATCCTGAAACCGTGTAACCAAGACCCTTGAGGACCTCTGCTATGCCGCTCATACCGGCACCGCCAATACCCACCATGAAGATGTGCTGGATCCGACCCATCGAGGGCGCGGGTGTTGTCGGCTCAATCATTTGCATGAGCCACCTCTTTTAAGACCGCTACCACTTCATCGGTGGCGTTCGCCGCCACCATTGCCAGAGAGCGCCGCGCCATCTCCAGCAAACTTGCAGGCGACTGGATCCATTGCTCAAGACAATCTGCGACGCGCTGCGGCGTCGCGTCGCTCTGTGTCATCATCACAGCACCGCCTGTCGCGGTCAGCACTTGTGCGTTATGTGTCTGGTGATCATCGATCGCGTGAGGTAGCGGTATCAGTAAGGCGGGTGTTCCTGTCGCTGCCAGCTCCGATACCGTCAATGCGCCGGCTCGCGCAATCACCACGTCAGCCCACGCATAAGCAGTTGCCATATCGTCAATAAAATCGTCGCAGCGGCACTGGGAAAATCGACTTCCTTGCCATGCTTCGTCTGCGGCGGACCGGTTCCTCTCGCCACATTGCTGCCAGACAGATATGGATGCTCCCAAACCCTTGACCACTAGACGATCCAACGTCGCTGGTAGAAGTCGATTGAGGGGGGCAGCACCCAGACTGCCACCTAGCACGAGCAGATTCAGTGGTCGCTGTGCAGAAAAGCCTGAAAGTTCGGCTAATCCACTGCGATCCACCGCGTAGAAGTTGGCCCGCACAGGATTACCAACCACCTTGGCGTCGCGCTGTTGCGCAAACTCTCCCGGCAAACCACACAACACACGCATTGCCAAAGGCGCCAACAATCTATTGGTGGTGCCTGCCACCGCATTTTGCTCGTGAATGACCAAGGGTAACCGCGTCAACCAAGCCGCAAGACCGGCTGGGCCAGCCGCATAACCACCCATTCCTAAAACGATATCGGGTCGCAAACGCCTGATAATTTTCACCGATCGCCACAGCCCGCCGATCACCTTAAAAAGACTTTGAGCTCGATTGAAGAGGCTTTTTCCGCGGAGACCCGACACGTCGAGGCAATACAATGGAATACCCGATGCAGGCACAAGTCGGTGTTCGATGCCTCGTTCAGTGCCTATCCAATCAACGGCCCAGCCCTGCTCAGACAAAGCGCCGGCCACGGCGAGAGCAGGATAAACATGGCCTCCTGTTCCACCCGCTGCAATCAAGGCGCGATGTCCATTGTGACGCGTTGACTCGACCGTCATGGCAATCTCCGCGACACGCTTTGATCGGTAAGCTGCTGTGGTCGCAGCTGCTGAGCAATGCGCAGTACGATACCTAGCAGGACACAGTTAATGATCAAGCTCGAGCCGCCATAACTGACGAAGGGCAGCGTCAAGCCTTTAGTGGGCAGTAATCCCGAGCTCGCTCCCATATTGATGAACACTTGACCGGCAAACATGAGGCCAACGCCGAAACAGAGATAAGCCGCAAAACCATCTCCCTCCGCCGCAGCACGCCAACCGGTCTGCATGATGCGCGCGATGAAACCGACGAATAATAAAATCAGTATGATCGCGCCGAATAATCCCGTTTCCTCTGCCCATATCGAAAAGACAAAGTCGGTATGGGCTTCAGGTAAATAAAATAACTTCTGAATACTGTTACCGAGCCCCACACCGAACCATTCCCCTTGACCAAAGGCAATGAGGGATTGCACCAATTGAAAGCCAGCGCCAAAGGGGTCTGACCAAGGGTCTTGGTAAGCGGTGAGTCGCTGTAATCGATATGGCGCACTGAACACCAATACCAAAAAGCCTAACGCCACTGCCGCAAGGAGCGCGAATACGTAAATTAATCGAGCGCCCGCCAGAAACATCATCCCAACGACGGTACCCACAGCAATCACCGTGGCGCCAAAGTCAGGCTCCAGAAGCAGCAAAAGAGCGACGATACCCACAATGAAAATGAGCTTGGCCAGTCCCAGCCAGTGATGGCGCACGGCGTCCTCTTGCCTCACCAAGTAGCCAGCGGTGTAGAGCAGCAGTGCAAACTTAGCAAATTCTGATGGCTGCACCGTTAATGAGCCCAACAAGGGCAACCATCGCTGGGCACCATTTACCTCGCGACCAATACCCGGCATGAGCACCAAGATGAGTAGTGCAAAGGCGATAAACAGTAACCACGGAGAAAGACGGTTAAATGTTTCAGTGGGAATCATGTACGACAGGAAAGCCGCTGACAGTGCAACTAACAGATAGAGGCTATGACGCTCAGCGTGATGCCATGGATTACCGAAGTTAAAGTCACTGTATTCGATTGATGCAGAGGCAATCGCAACTAAACCAATACTAATCAGTGCCGCACCGAACCCCAGTAAGAGTGGGTCGCCGCTGTATCCCCGCAAGGGCATAGCGCCGCTCATGCTGCCACCCCAAGTGCCGCGACCGCTGACTGAAATTGTTCGCCGCGATCAATGTAATTCGCAAACATATCTAAACTGGCACACGCCGGCGACAACAGTACGATTTGTCCGGGGACTGCTGCGGCGGCGGCCTGATCAACCGCGATTTTTAACGTAGCAGCCTGTGAGAGTGACGGCACATTACTGAGATGGTGGGCGATATCCTGAGCAGCCTCACCGATGACGATCACACCTGCACAACAATCCGACACTACCTGGGATAAGAGCGAAAAATCCTGCCCTTTCCCCTGACCACCCAAAATCAACCAGATCTTGCCGTCGCTGCTCAACCCTTTGAGCGCGGCGAGCGTTGCGCCAATATTGGTGCCCTTACTATCATCAATAAAATGGACGCCATTTCGCTCAGCCACGAACTGACATCGATGGGGTAGCCCCCGATACGCTTTTGCTGCCGCCACCAGACATGACAATGGCAGCTCCAGCTCGAGGCCTATCGCCAATGCCACCAACACGTTTTGAAGGTTATGTCGTCCGGGAAGCGTTAGCTCAGCACTTTCTACCAGTGGCTCCCATCCTTGGCAAAGCCACTGTGCTCCCTCTACCTCTCTTAAACCAAACTCACCAAGATCAGGCTCACCCAACCGACACCACCTGACTCGAACCTCATCCGATATCAGCGGAACAGTCAGTGGGTCATCACGATTTGCAACGATCTTTTTTGCCCCTCGGAAAATGCGGTGCTTAGCGCGGTGATACTCCTTCAATGAGGGATAGCGATCGAGATGGTCGGCGCTAATATTGAGCACTGTTGCGATCTCTAGGCCTAGCGCCTCGGCACGTTCAAGCTGAAAGCTCGATAGCTCTAGTACGTAGTAATCGGCACCATCAGCCAACAAATCGAGCGCTGGTCTACCGAAATTACCGCCAACCGACGCGGAGATATCGCAGGCGTTCATCATTTCGCCAAGGAGCGCCGTCACTGTCGACTTTCCGTTGGAGCCAGTGATACCGATTACCGGCACCTGAACCGCCTCCATAAACAAATCAATATCACCGCGTATGCGACAACCTCGCGCAGACGCTCGAGCCACTAACGGGTGGTCTAAGGACACCCCTGGGCTCACGATCATTTCGGTCACGTCGTCGGCAAAATCAGGATCCACCTCACCAAATGTGACTGACTGCGGATCCATTTCTGCACAGATTGCGGGATCGCTGGCCATCTCCTGCCGCGTATCAAAAGCCGTGAAGGCGATCCCTTGTTGACGCCACCAACGTGCGACGGACCGACCCGTCATACCTAGGCCGACGATCAACCGTTTTTCAGAGCTAGCAATCATTGTGTTAAGGGTTTGCATTAGCTCACCGCAACTTCAATGTGGCGAGGCCAAACAGCACCAGCATCACCGTGATAATCCAAAACCGAACAATCACGCGCGGTTCGGGCCAGCCTTTCAGTTCAAAGTGATGGTGAATCGGCGCCATACGAAACACACGCCGTCCCGTTAACTTGAAAGAGCTCACTTGAATAATCACCGAGAGCGTCTCGAGTACGAAAATGCCTCCCATGATGAAGAGCACAATCTCGTGGCGGGTGATCACTGCGACGACGCCCAGCGCAGCACCCAGTGCTAAAGCGCCAACATCTCCCATGAAAATCATTGCCGGATACGTGTTAAACCAGAGAAAACCGAGCCCCGCTCCAGCGATCGCGCCACAAAACACCACCAACTCACCAGCACCTGATAAGTAGGCAATATTTAAATAGTCAGCGAATTCGACATGACCAGCGAGATAGGCGATCACACCCAGACCCGTTGCCACCATGACAGTTGGCATAATGGCAAGGCCATCTAATCCATCCGTTAAATTCACCGCGTTACTGGATCCGACAATCACAAAATAGCTAAAGGGCACGAATAACCAACCCATTGACCAAGCCACGTCTTTGAAAAACGGCACGTAAAGGTTTGTCTCTGCTGGCGATGTCGCCGTTGACAACAGCAATGCGGTACAAACCAATGCAGCAACCGACTGCCAGAAATACTTCCAACGGGCCGGTAACCCTCTCGTATCTTTTCTGACGACTTTTCGATAGTCGTCAACCCAGCCAATGGCGCCAAACGCGGCCGTCGTCACAACAACGATCCAGACGTATCGATTATCAAGATCAGCCCAAAGAAGCGTCGACCCTAACACCGCCACAAGAATCAATGCCCCGCCCATTGTCGGCGTGCCCGCCTTGACGAGGTGAGACTCTGGTCCCTCGGAGCGAATCGTCTGCCCAATTTGCAAATCATTCAGCCGTGCAATCACGAAGGGGCCCACCAGCATCGAGATCAGCATCGCAGAGCAGGCGGCTAAAATTGCCCTTAACGTGAGGTACTGAAAAACACCAAAACCCGGATCCAAGAACAGTAACTGCTCACTCAGCCACATCAGCACGACGAGGCTCCCTCTGGTCGCGTCAACCAGTGCACAGTTTTTTCTAGCATCGCGCCGCGGGAACCTTTCACCCAAATAATGTGTTCATCAGGCAAATCAGGAAAAGCCGCCCACAACGCCTGCTGATCGGGGAAATACTGGGCACCCTGTCCAAACGCTTCAGCGGCTGACGCCGCTTCCTGCCCTACTGCCAACAAACAATCGATTCCTGCCGCTTTGGCGTAGCGCCCAACATCATGATGTAAGGCATCGCTCGTTGACCCCAACTCCAACATAGGTCCGAGAACGAGCACCTGGTAGGCTGACTCCCGCGCCAACAGATCGATCGCTGCCATGACGGCCGCTGGATTCGCGTTATAACTATCGTCCACCACTTGCCCGCTGGTTCGTCCGACCAATACCGCTCCGCGGCCAACCTCGGGGGCGACTTGAAGTAGCCCGTCCACCGCCATATCAGGAGCCACTCCCAGCTCAATGGCGACTGCTAGTGCGGCGAGTGCATTAATAACCTGCGCTTCCCCAGGCAATCTTAGGCTGACTGGCAAAACCGTTGAGGGGGCGATTAAGTCGAATTGGGTTCCACTCAGCCCGCGGTAGTGAATATTGATTGCGCGGTAATCTGCTTTCTCCGACAGTCCAAAAGTGATTTTTCTGGCGTCTCCCGCCTGCTTAATCCATTGAGCAAGCCATGGCTGATCGGCATTGATAATCGCCAGCCCCTCGCCTCCCAATCCCTCGAGTATCTCGCCCTTTGTTACTGCGATCTCATCGACACTCTGATAATTCATTAAATGCGCCGCCGAGGCGTTCAAACACACGGCAACGCTTGGCTGTGCCAACTGACAAAGGTAAGCAATATCACCCGGCTGCCCCGCACCCATCTCAATCACACCAAACTGATGCGATTCGTTCAGACCGGCCAAAGTGATGGGCACGCCGAGCTCGTTATTTTGATTACCCTGCGTCGCGTGGACAGTCCCGGCTCCGGACAAGGCAGCCGCAATGAGATTTTTAGTCGTCGTCTTCCCGGCACTGCCGGTAACAGCCACCACTGACCCAAGAAAGGCCTGACGTTTCAGCAACGCAAAGTGACCCGACGCCTTCACCACGTCAGACACCACTAGCTGGGGCGTTAACCCCTTAACCTCTCGCTCTGTGAGCACAGCCGCCGCGCCTGCAGCGGTTGCCTGTGGCGCAAAATCATGGCCATCAACCTGAATCCCCTCAATGGCCGCAAATAAATCCCCGGGCTGGGTCAATCGGCTGTCAATTGCCAGTCCTTGAAGCGGAACAGACTCACCAATTAGTTCGCCATTGGTTCGCGTTGCTAACGCTTGTAATGCCACCGAAACCATCAGGCAGCCCGCCTTTGTGCCAGATAATGATTGGCGCATTGCACATCGGAGAAGGCTATTCGATCGCCTGCAATCTCCTGATAAGTCTCATGCCCCTTGCCGGCTATTAAAACGGTATCACCGGCAGCGGCCTCAGCAATAACCCGCGCAATAGCGGCTGCTCGATCAACCTCGACTAGCGGCGCCGCGCCTCCACAGCCCACCAAAATATCCTGAATAATGGCCTCCGGTGGCTCGCTCCTGGGATTGTCGCTCGTTACAACGACGCGATCCGCTAAACGAGACGCTACCGCCCCCATCTCCGATCGCTTACCGCGATCCCGGTCTCCACCGCAGCCAAACAAAACCCAAAGACAACCCTGCTGCCGCGCTTCGGAAACCGCCATAATGGCGCGATGAAGCGCATCGGGGGTGTGGGCGTAATCAATCACAACCGTGATATCAGACGCCGCTTCGATCGGCTCAAGACGACCCGGAACGGGTTTTAATTGATTGGTGACCGCAACAATCTCAGTAAAAGGCACTCCCAGCGAGGCGGCCGCCACGATCGCCACTGTCAGGTTGAATGCGTTAAATCGGCCGGCGAGCAATGATGTGATCTGCGCGTCACCCCAAGGCGTTCGCAGGGTGAATGCCAACGGCGCGACATCGGTGATCCCAATCAGCACATCTGCTGATTCATCACTAAACGAAATACCGATACTCCCACGATCCCAGATATCAGTCTGAGACGATAAAAGGCTGTCATCGGCATTAAAAATTTGCACTGAGGAAGCAAAGTCGCGGAACAGCTTGAGCTTTGATTCACAGTAGGCTTCCATCGAATGATGGTAATCAAGGTGATCGCGGGAGAAATTGGTAAACACCGCCACATCAATGGCCAGGCCATCGAGTCGACGCTGATCCAGCGCGTGACTCGACGCTTCCATGGCGACATAGTCCACGCCCGCATCCCGCCAAACACGCAGCTGTCGATGTAACGTAATACAGTCGGGCGTCGTATTGCGCACCTCTGTCGGTGGGCCGGCCAGTCGCGACCCAAGTGTGCCAATGGAACCTGCTTGCAACCCAACTGCCTGTAATAACTGACGGGTCAACTCTACGATTGACGTCTTACCATTTGTACCAGTGACCGCCATCACTTTTAACTGACGAGACGGTGAGTGATAAAAGCGGTCGGCGAGCGAGCCGATCCGCTCCTTTAAATCAGCGACCGCGATCACTCGATCGTCATCAGGTAATTCCCGACCATCGGCCTCTGCCAATACCGCCCCAGCACCCTGCTTCAAAGCGGTATGGATAAAATCTCTGCCGTCGCGTTCTGCCCCCGGGACCGCAACAAAAATCATATTGGGCTGAACTTCACGACTATCTAACGTCATATTGTCCAGCAACACGTCGGACAGCGTGTGATCCGCCAGTAAATCTCGCAGCCCCATCATTGTTGCGCTCCACGATACGCAGCGACCAATGCGCCCGCTGAGGAGCGATCTGGCTGCGCATTGTGTATTCGCAGCACTTCCTCCGTGATCCTTGAATAAACGGGCGCGGCAGCTAGACCGCCGCCATAGTGATCGCCCCGAGGCTGATCAATTAAGATCGTCGTGACATAGCGTGGCTTCTTCAGCGGCGCGACACCCACAAAGAGGGCAACGTACTGATCATCCAAATAGCCTGTCTCGCCAACTTTATGCACCGTTCCTGTCTTACCGCCCACCGAAAAACCGGGGACTTGCGCCAAGGTAGCGGTACCACCAGAACCCGTAACACGACCGAGCACCTGCAACACATCTTGAGCCACCTGAGCATCAACTACGCGCTGCCCAACCGGCAATGTCTCGCGTTCTTGCTTCAGCAAAGTCAGTGGTTGCTTAACGCCATCATTAGCCAAAATCGAATAGGCCTGCGCCAACTGAATGGGCGTCGCGTTCAAACCGTAACCAAAGGCGAGCGTGACTTTTTCTATTTCACTCCAATGCGCCATGCTTGGCAGAGAGCCCGCCCGCTCGCCCGGAAAGCCGGTACCAGTTTGCGTTCCGAAGCCGAACCTGAGCAGCACATCCAGAACGGCTTCGTGACCGACAGCTTGGGCGAGTTTGGTGACCCCTACCTGACTCGATTTCTCGATGATTTTTGAAACACTGATCTCACCATAATTACGGGGATCATGGAGCATTTTACGACCCACTCGGATACGGCCAGGCGCCGTATCAACGAGGCTGTCAATCGTAAATTGCCCACTTTCCAGCGCTGCAATGAGCGTCAGCGTTTTGATTGTTGAACCCGGCTCATAAACATCAGTCAGAGCACGATTACGGGCCGCACTGTAATCAAATGCCTCGCGGTTATTAGGGTTAAAAACAGGGTAATTACTGACGGCAAGGATCTCCCCCGTCCAAGCGTCGACCGTGATAGCGGAGCCTGCGACGGCGCCCGTCTCTTTCATTGCTCGCTGCAACTCACGGTGCTGAACATACTGCAAGCGCAAGTCTAAGCTCAGAGAAAGCGCCTTGCCGGGGCGCGGCTTGGTGATCAAGCCGACATCACGGACTGCTTCGCCATGCAGATCTTTTATGAAACGCTTCTTACCGGGAACGCCCTGCAGCCACTGCTCAAATGCCAGCTCGATGCCAGCAATGCCTTCGCCATCTACATTGGTCAAACCCAGCACCTGAGCGGTTACCTCTCCGGCGGGGTAATAGCGTCGATACGCTCGCTCACCCCGAACGCCAGGAAATGCTTCTTGGAGTATCTGGCGTGCAAAATCTGGGGCTTGATGCCTCGCCAAATACATGAAGTGCTTATTGCCGTACAAAGCGAGCTTGTCTTTTAAAATCGCCCCGTCGACCCCAAGCAGTGCGGATAACTCTTCGAGCCGCGGGCTATCCTTTAACTGCTGTGGATTCGCCCACAGCGATACCACTGGTGAACTGATCGCGAGAGGCGTGCCATGTCGATCCTCAATTAACCCCCGATAAACGGGAATCTCGGCGGTGCGAACCGTTCGCATGGCACCCTGCTCACGCAGAAAAGCAGCGCCTTGTCCCCCGTCTGTAACTTGAAGCATGACCAGTCTACCAATCAATACTCCGGCTAAAGTCATCAGCAAGCAGCAGATAAAGAGGTAGCGCCACCGCGTTGCTGCCGGATACACGGTCTTCATGGCTCCACGACCGAATAAGATAAACTGACATCAGGAGTCGTCATCGACAGCGTGTCGGAAGCGATTCTCCCGACACGGTGGGGCGCCGCCCAGGTATTCATCTCGAGCAAAAGGCGGGTGTACTGCTCTTGCAGTTGCCAGCGCTGCAACTCAAGTGACTGTAATTGCGCATAGCCATCCCTTACCTGATGCGTACTAGCCACCAATCCAAGACTCGAAACCAGCAAAAGCAACACAAGCATGACCAGCAATATCGAGTTAGGCGCCGGGAAGCGATTCATCAGAGGCGCTCCGCAATACGCATAACAGCTGACCGGGATCGAGGGTTCTGGGAGATTTCCGTCGATGTCGGCATCACTGCCTTGCCAATCTGCCGCATCAGACCCGGATATTCGCTATGACGAATTGGCACGCCCGGCGGTAACTGCGGCCCTCTGACGGCTGAGCGAATGAATCGCTTAACGATGCGATCCTCTAGGGAATGGAAACTGATCACCACCATTCGCCCCCCAGGCGAGAGCGCCAGCAAGATGGCCTGCAAGGCTTCGCGAAGCGCGTCTAGCTCGCCGTTAACATGCAATCTGATGGCTTGAAAACTGCGCGTCGCTGGGTGCTTATGTTTTTCCCACTTTGGGTTGGCGGCAGAGACCACTTCAGCCAATTGCCCTGTTCGCCGGATGGGCTGCTCACTTCGCGCGGTCACAATCGCATTCGCAATCCGTCTGGCAAAACGCTCTTCACCCAATTCACGAAGCACCGTCGCGATTTCAGACGCCGGCGCCTCAGCCAACCAATCTGCTGCAGAACACCCCTCGTCTGGATTCATTCGCATGTCCAAGGGACCATCGTGGGAAAAACTGAATCCACGCTCAGGGTCATCTAGCTGCGGCGAAGACACGCCGAGATCTAGCAAAACACCCTGCAAGCTTGCAGGCTCCACATGCTGACTCAGCGCTCTAAAGTTTACCGCCTTGAAAGTAAATCGCTGGTCGCGCTTCGCTAATTGCGATGCCTTCTCTACCGCGGCTGGATCATGATCTAATGCCATCAACGACCCTTGCGGAGATAGCGCGTCAAGGATACGAGTGCTGTGCCCGCCCCGGCCGAAGGTTCCGTCTACATACACTCCGTGCGGCGATACCATCAGTGCCCCAATGACCTCCTCGAGCAAAACCGGTAAGTGCTCCCGGTCCATCAAAGATTAAGCTGCATCAGCTCCACTGGAAGCTCCCCTTGGGGGCCCGGTGACAGCGCAGCTTCGCATTCCCTCTGCCATAACTCTTCTGACCACAACTCCAGCTTGTTACCCTGCCCAACCATCACTGCGCGCTTTTCAAGATGCGCATAGTCTCGGAGCGACGGGGGGACTAAAACGCGACCATTGCTATCCAGCTGCAAATCACTGGCGTAACCCAACATCAGTCGCTGAAATCGTTTTACCGCAGGGTTGAGTGCTGGCAGTGCCTGCACGTCTCGCTCAATGCGTTCCCATTCGGGCAGTGCATACATCACCAGACAGGGAGTTTGAGTATCGACGGTGATCACAATGTGCCCATCACTTAACACCGCAAGCGATTCACGTTGCCGCGCAGGCACCGCCATTCGTCCCTTGGCATCAAGATTGATGGACTGAACCCCTCGAAACATACTGTCCATTACCTCCACTGAATTACCACAAAATGGGGAATTTACCCACTTTGCACCACATTTCACCACTATACGCCTGAGGAAAGTGCTGGGTCAACGGTGTGAAAGCAAAAATTCTCGGTTTTTCAGTGCCTTAGAGACAATCTGGCAGGCGAATCAAGTCCCGATCCGTAATGAGAAATAAACGTTAAAACAGACTGCTAAACCAGCATGCGAGGTTTGAGTTTAGGTTATATGCTTTATTTTTGAATTTATTTTTTTTGTTATAACTAAATGGTATTCAGCGGGGCGGCACCGCGCAGCCTTTGTGGTATCACCGGGGGGGAAGGGAAGCCCCCCAAGTGGGGGGCATAATGAGTTGGTCGATAAGCCGGGTTCTGTCTTGGACGATCATTCATCTGCGACGAACGTCACCGTTCGCCTGAAGCGACCTACCCGAATCCACCGAGGGTCACGGTATCGGATTCCTATTTGGTCTTGCTCCGGACGGGGTTTACCATCGCCACGCTTGTTACCAACCGCGCGGTGCGCTCTTACCGCACCTTTTCACCCTTACCTGCAAGCAGGCGGTTTCCTTTCTGTTGCACTTTCCGTAGGCTCGCGCCCCCCAGGCGTTACCTGGCGTCCTGACCCGTTGGAGCCCGGACTTTCCTCTGCCATCACGACAGCGATCGTCTGACCCACTCGGGGCAGAGGTTACCGATTAGCGCAAGGGCTCGCAACCTCAGACTGCAGCATCTTACTTTTTATCCAAGATAGCCTGGTATAGAACTCGCACAGGTAACCCTGTCACATCGGCCACTACAGCAGCTGCGCGCCGCGGCGGAAGCTCCCTCACGAGCCGATCCAACAGTGCCTCGACCTCGGCACTGAACTGGACCGCCTCACTATCACAACCCCGAATCACCAGCACCATTTCGCCCCGCTGCTGATTCGCATCATCGCGCACAAACGTTTGTAACTGTGACAGGGAGCCGCGGTAAATCGTCTCGTGGGCCTTGGTCAGCTCCCGACACAGTGCCGCCTGGCGATCTCCAAGCTCGACAATCAACGCGTCGAGGGTGTTGAGCACGCGACGCGGCGCCTCAAATAATATCAGCGTTGCTTCAAGCTGCTTCAATGCTTTTATTCGCGCGCCACGTTGCCCTGCCTTTACTGGAAGAAAGCCCTCAAAATAAAACCGGTCAGTCGGCAACCCAGCGGCACTGAGCGCTGCCGTCATGGCACTGGCGCCCGGTATCGGGATCACCTGGAATCCCTGTTGCTGGCAGACCTCCACTAGTTTGTAACCCGGATCAGAGATAAGGGGAGTTCCCGCGTCGGATATCAATGCCACCGTTTTACCCTCCTGAAGATGTCGCAGCAGCCGCTCCGTTTGCGCAGCGGGACTGTGATCGTGGTAACTCACCATCGGGGTATCAATTCCAAAATGCCGCATGAGCTTAGCTGAGTGACGAGTATCCTCCGCGGCGATAACGTGAACGGTTTTCAAGACCTCCAACGCGCGTAATGTGATGTCGTCCAAATGGCCTATGGGTGTGGCAACAATATAAAGACAAGCGTGCACTGGGTAAGACTCCTGATCGGGCCACCGGCGCCCGCTTAAGGCTATACTGCCCCGATGCGCGCTATAGGTCACCCTCAACCCCTCAGTTTCGCTGGCAGCCACGCCAGTCGGCACCCGCTCCTGCAGCTCGCTTTTGCGGCGTTACTGCTGACTCTCGTCACTGCCTGCTCAACGCCGACGCGCGACACACCGGCGTTACCTGTGACAACCGACGCGGTCGAACGCACGCCAGAGCCGCTAGAGGGAGAACAGCTGAGGCTCGATACCATTGCACGCCTATCGACCCTTGCTAAAACAGAATCTCTGCTCGTTGCCCAGCATGAGCGTGATCAACTTTCACTCAATAATACCGGCGCCTCAACACTCATCGCCGTCGATAGCCGACTTGCCTGGTTATCTGGCGATGTCGTATTAGCCGATCAACTACTTCAAAAGCTGAAAAATGGGAATACCGCAGCGATTGATTTTGCGCTCGAAGAGCAGACAGCGCATGCAGCGCTGTCGGGACAATGGCTTCTCGCGGCCGCGCTCCTATTTGAAAAAGCCCAGACCCCAGCACAACAGCGAAACGCCTCGGCTAACAGCGATCGACTATTCGGCTACCTTATTCGCGTAACGGACAGCGCGCTGTCAGCCGAACTCAAAAAGTCTCGGGATCCTGACTGGCGCGCTTGGCTGGCAATGCAATTGGCTTACCGACAGGGACCCCAGGCGCTGGCAGCCTGGCAAAGCACTGCCGGAAATCGACCGCAGACCCCCGCCGCTCCAAGCCACCTCACGGCCTGGTTAGACGCGCCGCCCATAGAGCAGATTACACTCATCCTGCCTCTTGATGGCTCATTGCGAACAGCCGGCGAGGCCGTGGCGGACGGCGCCATCAGTCAGCTGTACCAATCCTATCCAGATCCCGCCATCAGGCCGCAGCTGACGGTACTGAACGTGGCGCACTATGCTGATCCACGTGCCGCCTACGCTGCAGCCGTCGCCAGTGGCGCCAATATGGTGCTGGGGCCGCTGACCAAATCGGATGTCGCATCACTGCAGCAAATCAATGCACTACCCGTTCCGGTCATTGCCCTCAATCAACCCGAAGTACAAACAAATCAAGCGATTGCTCAACCCGGCTGGACTACTTTTAGCCTCGCTCCCGAGGACGAGGCACGTCAGATTGCCGACCAAGGCTTCGGTGACCAGTGTCGCAACGCGATCGTGATGGCTGCCCCTAACGATCGTGGGCTGCGCCTGCTAACGGCCTTTGAGGCCCAGTGGGCACATCACGGCGGAACAATACGTGGCAAATTAGTCGTCGAGCAACGAACCGCCGCTAATAAAGCGATGGGGGAATTACTGGGCTCGGGCTCAAGTGATCAACGCATTCAATCTGTCGAGCAGGCATTCGATATTCCGGTTGACGCGAGGGGTCGCGGCAGGAGTGATTTTGAGTGTATCTTCATGCTCGCTCCAGATCCTGTGACGGCCCGGTCCTGGAGACCCTTGCTGGTCTTTCACATGGCGGGGGAAGTGCCTGTCTATGCCACCTCTGCTATCAATGATGGCGCTATCAACACGCGAAACCGTGACCTCAATGGCGTGGTCTTTTTAGAAACCCCAGCGATGCTACCCCCCAGCCCGGCCGGTCGACTGGGAAGACTGCGGGCACTGGGTCGGGACGCGCTCGTGATGGCGCAGCACTGGCAGCAAGCACTCACCACTGAAAACTGGATTATCAAAGGCCAGACTGGATTGCTCCGACGCAGAGCCGACGGATCGATCGCAAGAGCACTTGACTTGGCCACCTTTGATGACGCAGCAGTACACGCTCTTCAGCTACCCTAGCGGCACACGCACACGCGGAAAGCGCAGTGAAAAACCTCGGTCAAATTTGGGAGCGCGACGCTGAGCGGTTCTTGCTAACACAAGGCCTCGAGTTACTGACTCGGAACTTTTTAACCACTAGTGGCGAGATCGATCTCGTCATGCGCGATCACAATACGATCGTATTCGTCGAAGTGCGCTTCCGAAAAATATCGCGTTTTGGTGGTGCCATCCACAGCATTAGTCGACGAAAGCAATCTTGCGTGATGCGGTCCGCCAGTCAATTTTTGCAACAATATCCACAGTGGTCCAATCACCCTTGTCGCTTTGACGTAATCGCTTATGATGGGAGTGCGGCAAGAGCAAATCCACGCTGGGTTCAGGCCGCTTTTAACTGATTCGTTTTTGTATCGACAAGCGGAAGACCTGTGGACGTTTACCCTAGCATTGCCAGCTTTTTCCAAAGACACCTGGAAGCGTCGAGCTTGGCGGTGGATGCCATTGCCGACACACTCGGTGACGCCATTGAACTGTTGACGCAAGCTATCCTTGCCGATCGAAAACTATTCAGTATCGGCTTAGGCGCGGATCGCGCTAGCGCAACCGCACTGACCAGCCTGCTACAACACGGCATACTGCGGGAACGTCCTAGCCTACCCGTGGTAGAACTCGCGACACACCAGATCGAATCTACCGAGTTGGGCGTGGGCTGGGTGAGCCAGCAACTTCAAGCGCTTGGCCAGGCCGGTGATGTCGGCGTGGTATTCGCCGCTACCTTACAAGAGGCAGCCATCCAACGGCTGGCGCTAATGGCAGAGCAAAGGCAAGTCGCGCTGATCTGGATAGGCAACCGAGGCCCCGGGATCAGCGTCAATTTAGCGCAGGAATCAATCGAAACAACACTGGCGGTAAACCACACTCTGGCCGTCTGTCTTGCCCACTTAATCGACACCCATACCTTTGGCCCTATGGAGACCTGAATCATGTTGATATCGCGACTCACACTGCGACCAACCCTCCCCCTTATCCTCGCGCTGTGTGCTGCGTCTGCGGTGCTCAGTGGTTGCGGTACGATCATGTCAAGCGCGGGTGCAGGCCCGATCGAAGAAGACCCAGGAGAACGCACTTTTGCCCAACAGATGGCGGATGAAAGCATCGAAACCAAAGCGATGGTCAACATCAACGCAGCCGATGAAGCCTTTGATCAGGCGCATCTCAGCGTCGTCTCTTACAATGGTTTTGTCTTATTGGCAGGCCAGGTACCGTCTGAGGCACTCAAGACACTGGCCTCCGATGTCGCCCGCGAATTGGAAGCCGTCCGGCGCATCTACAATGAACTTGAGGTAGGCCCAGCGACCAGTGCGGGCACCCGCACCAATGACACGTGGATTACCACACAGGTCAAATCAAAGTTACTCGCCAGCTCGGATACGCCGGGCAGACGCGTTAAGGTGGTCACCGAAAATGCGGTTGTCTATCTGATGGGGTTAGTGACTGCCGCCGAGGCTGATCGCAGTGCATTGGAAGCTGCCGAGGTGAAGAGCGTCGCGCGAGTCGTGCAACTGTTCGAAATTATTACTACCCCCGCTATTTGACAACTTTGAGGCTAGGGCGACCACGCCCTGCAGGCGGCTCCGGAGGCTCGTCTGGCGTCTCAACCTCGTCGAAAACCATGCCTTGGCCATTCTCGCGCGCATAGATACCGAGGATCGCCGGGGTAGGCACTACAATATCTGTGGCAACGCCGCCGAATCGGCCGTTAAATGTCACGAGGTCGTTACCCAGCTCCAATCCAACCACTGCATTGGGCGATATGTTGAGTACGATCTGCCCATCCGTCACGTAAGCTTGGGGCACGTTTACCCCGTCATAATGAACGTCGACTAACAGATGCGGCGTGCAGGCATTATCAATAATCCACTCATAGATAGCGCGGATGATATAAGGGCGGCTAGAGGTCAAAAGAGCATGCGGCCCTATGGACGCATCTCTCGTTCTTGAATGGTAAGGCTTTCCTGAAACGCCTCGCGTTGGAACAACCGCTCCATATAGTCAAACAGGGGCTTTGACTGCTTGCTGACCCGTATGTCCACGCCCAAAGCGGGAAGCCGCCACAGGATGGGGGCAACGCAGCAATCCACCAACGAAAACTCTTCGCTCATGAAAAATGGCTTTTCAGCGAAGATGGGCGCCACAGCCATCAAACTCTCTTTCAGTTCCTTGCTCGACTTAGTCACGACGTTGTCACTGCGCGAAGACTGGATGGCATCCACCAATGTGGCCCAATCTCGCTCAATGCGGTAAACAAACAATCGGCTCTCGGCACGCGCCACGGGATAGACAGGTAGCAACGGGGGATGGGGGAAACGCTCGTCGAGGTATTCCATCATCACTTTCGATTCGTACAACACCAGTTCTCGATCCACCAGTGTGGGCATGCTGCTATAGGGGTTCAACTCGCTCAGTTCCGGCGAAACCGCACCATTCTCAGACTCGACCAACTCAACGGTCACCCCCTTCTCTGCCAATACCAGGCGGACGCGATGGCTGTAATGGCAAGTGTTATCGGAGAACAAGGTCATGGAGGACCGCTTGGAAACGATCCCAGAAGCATCATCAGGCATGTGTATTCAACTGATTAAAGGAGAGACGTAGTCTACCACTCAAACGACGGCAAAAAACGTCCCTCGGTACTTTGAAGGGTTTTAGTGCACGTCTTTCCAATATTCTCGGTTCAATAACCAAGCAAAAATGAAAAATAACGCCAAAAACAACAACACGTAGGTCCCTATGCGCAATCGATCTGCCTTATAAGGCTCGGCGGTATAAGCGAGAAAATTAACCAGGTCATACATGGCACCATCAAATTGCTGTGGCGTCATCACGCCCGCGGCCGCCACTTCTACCGTCTCACAATGCGCCGCTTTATCGGCAGGTTGACCTTGTGCATCCATGCAACTCGTTAAGCCCTGCAGTTCCATCAACACATGGGGCATGCCAACGTTAGGATACACGCGGTTGTTAACGCCATAAGGTCTTTGCTCATCTCGATAGAAAGCACGGAGGTAGGTGTAAAGCCACTCGGGCTGTCGCGCACGAGAAATTAGCGACAGATCTGGCGGCGTGGCACCGAACCACACCTTAGCATCGCCCTTATCCATGCTGTTGGTCATTAACGAACCCATCTTAATCTCAGGATCAAAGACCAGGTTTGCCTTGTAGAGATCCTCAGGAATACCCAGATCGCGCGCTACCCGATTGTGCCGCGAGTATTGTAATGAGTGACAGCCCATACAGTAGCTCGCATAGAGCGCGGCCCCACGTTGCAAAGAGGGTTGGTCAGTCTGATCGGCCTCGAACGCATCACAAGGTATCGTGCCGCACTGGTAAGCGGACTCCGCTCCCACTACTTTCAACGGTAAAAACGCCAGCACGCCGATCAACGCTAAGGTTGCCATACTTTGCCACACGTTCATCCCCCCATTCATCGTGACACGCTCAGGTTCGGGCTTAGTGCGATCGAGTTTTGACCACCAAGGCATAGCGAGGAAAAACAGGAAGTAGAAAATAGTGCAGATTTGCGCCAGCACTGTCCGCTCTGGGGTTGGGGACTTCACACCCAAAACGCCCAAAATGATGAACGAGGCCACAAACAAGAGCAACATCACCCGATTCAACATACCGCGGTACCGCCAAGAACGAACTGGGTTTCGATCAAGCCAAGGCAGGGCGAAAGGAATCACAACCGAAGCGGCGAAGAATACAAAACCCCAAAACTTGTCTGGCACCGCGCGCAACACTGAATAAAACGGTGTGAAGTACCAGACCGGCGCAATGTGCGCGGGGGTCTTTAGCCCGTTAGCCTCTTCGAAGTTGGCAAACTCTAAAAAGTATCCAGACATCTCTGGCGCGAAGAAAATCACGGCGCAGAAAAAGAACAGAAAGACCGCAATCCCCTGCACGTCGTGGACTGAGTAGTAAGGGTGGAATTTAATGCCGTCTAGCGGTATGCCGTTTTCGTCTTTGGTCTTCTTGATCTCAACCCCATCTGGGTTATTCGAGCCCACTTCGTGTAACGCCAGGATATGCAACACCACCAATGCTAATAAGACGATGGGCAAAGCCACCACATGTAAAGCAAAGAAACGATTAAGCGTAATACCGGACAACAAATAGTCGCCTCTGATCCAAGTCACAATGTCTTCACCGATGACCGGTATCGCGCCAAACAGCGAAATGATCACCTGTGCGCCCCAGTAGGACATTTGCCCCCAAGGCAGGACGTATCCCACGAAGGCCTCCGCCATCAACACGATAAAGATCATCATGCCGAAGACCCAAATTAACTCTCTAGGTTTCTTGTAGGAGCCGTACATCAGTGCGCGCATCATGTGCAGATAAACCACAATGAAAAACGCCGACGCTCCGGTTGAGTGCATATAACGTAGCAGCCAGCCGTAATCGACATCCCGCATGATGTATTCGACCGAGGCAAACGCCTCTTCTGAGGAGGGCGTGTAATTCATGGTCAACCAAATGCCGGTCAATAACTGATTCACCAATACCAGCAACGAGAACACACCAAAGAAGTACCACAAATTAAAATTCTTGGGCGCGTAATACTCAGCCATGTGAGTATTCCACGTCCTCGTCAGTGGCAGACGAGCATCAATCCAAGAAACCAGACCTGTCAGTGCCTTTTCCATTAGACTGCCTCCGCGTCAACGCCAATCACTAGCACGTTGTCGCCTTCAAAAGAGTAAGGGGGAACTTCTAGATTAGCCGATGCAGGCACACCTTTGTAAACCCGGCCCGCCAAATCGAACTTGGAGCCATGACAAGGACAGAAAAATCCGCCGAGCCATTCCTCGCCACCCATGTCGGCCGCGCCAACCTCAGGCCGAAACTTTGGCGCACAGCCTAGGTGAGTGCAGAGTCCCACAATCACCAGCAGTTCTTCGTTAAGCGCTCGGGCTTCGCCTGAGATGTAAGCAGGTTGTGCCGACGCCTCCGACAGGGGATCTTTCAGATCACCATTGAGCGTTGCCAAATCCGCCACTTGCTCGGCTGTGCGGCGCAGCACATAAACAGGCTTACCGCGCCACTCGACGACCACCATTTGCCCTGGCTCTATGCCGCCGATATCGGCACGGACCGGCGCTCCAGCCGCTTTGGCTTTCTCCGATGGGTTCCACGAACCTAAAAATGGCACCGCAACGCCCGCAACACCGCCGACACCTACCGCCGAAGTCGCCGCAGTAAGAAACCGCCTGCGGGTCTGGCTGTGATCGCCTGTCGTATCGTGAGCTTCAGTTGTATCGGTCATGCTTGGACGTCTCCCGTGTTACCGCTGACCCACTCCGCGGGTCAGAACACGCTTGAGTGAGCGGTGAATCAAGATAGTTAGTACGTATTGCGCGCGAAGTGTAATGCTCACTACGGCTACCAGCAAGTTGAAATACGAATCGGCGGCCCGACAAGATCAGTGTCTTTTGCGCTCAAATGCGTTTTTCGCACCCACGGTAAGGACGCCTCGCCATTTAGCGGGCATTTGTCTGATCACAGCGTGACTGGGCAACGACCTAGCGTATTTAAATCGTCCACGCACCACATAGAAGCTCGGTATGCTGGCAATAACCATCCTCTGACTCAATCTCCCAGCAAAAAAAAACCGGCACAGGTGCCGGCTTTCAACGCGATGGCGAGATCCTTATCGCTTGGAAAATTGCGGACGACGTCGCGCCTTGCGTAGGCCCACCTTCTTGCGTTCGACTTCTCTTGCGTCTCGCGTGACGAAACCGGCTGCGCGAAGCGCACCTCGAAGACTTTCGTCATAATCTAGCAGCGCGCGCGTCAATCCATGCCGAATGGCACCCGCTTGACCAAAGCTCCCCCCGCCACATACCGTCACATTGGCATCAAAACTTGCGGCGTTCTCGGTCAATTCAAGGGGCTGTCGAACGATCATACGCGCAACTTGACGACCGAAATACTCGTCAACAGGACGCCCATTCACCGTAATGTTGCCGCTACCTGAGCGCAGAAATACGCGCGCGGTGGAGGTCTTTCGTCGACCCGTTCCGTAATACTGTGCGGTTGCCATTATGGTCTCCTCAGATCGTCAGTGGCTGCGGCTGTTGCGCCGAGTGCGGATGCGCAGGACCCGCATACACCTTAAGTTTTTTCAGCATTGCGCGGCCAAGTGGGTTTCTGGGCATCATCCCTTTCACCGCACGCTGAATGACACGCTCAGGGGCGCGCTCAATCACCTGATCAAAGCTCGCCGCCTTGATGCCACCTGGGAAACCAGTGTGGTGATAATACATCTTGTCTGTTCGCTTCGCGCCGGTCACGCGGATTTTCTCACAGTTAACCACTACCACGTAGTCACCCATATCCATGTGGGGGGTGTACTCTGGCTTATGCTTGCCACGCAAGCGATGCGCTATCTCAGTTGCAAGACGGCCGAGTGTTAAATTCTCAGCATCCACAACGAACCAATCGTGGTGAATGTCGTCTGCCTTGGCGCTATATGTTTTCATGCCGGAGTCTCAAGGGCGGTATTAAAGGAGCGCGGATGTTACTGGACTGCTTGAGCCCTTTCAATAGTTATTTTGTCGGCCTGCGCCTAAGGTCTATGCTCAGCCCGCAGGTATTCGTGGGTGCGCATCTCTTGTAGCCTAGACACGGTTCGCTCGAACTCAAAACGCAACCTCACACCGCTGTAGAGGTCCTCAGGCGCACAGGCTGCGGTAGCGATCAATTTGACATTGCGATCGTAAAACTCGTCAACCAAGTTAATAAAACGCCTGGCGGCGTCCTCTTTGTCGCCGGTTAACACTGGAATTTGCTCAACCAAAATCGTGTGATACTCCCTTGCCAGCTCGACAAAATCAGCAGCACTGCGCGGCTCATCGCACAGCGTCGAAAACGTAAACCAAGCAATCCCTGGCGCCGTATCGATGAGTTGCATGCGGCGTTGATTGATCTCCAACCACTTTGAAGCGCTTTCCTGCGACGCTGACCCCACTGCGGATTCGGCAACAGCCTGTCCGCCCAAGGAAACAAAATAACCGGCTAGCGCCTCGTGTGCAGCCTGATCATGTGGGGTATGCCACAGCGCCGCTCTCTGCAACGTCCGAAATCGATAATCAGTTGGCGCATCCAGGTGAACCACCTCTAAATGACGCTCAATCAGGGCAATAGCAGGCAAAAACCGAGCCCGCTGAAGTCCATCACGATACAGCTCACTCGGTGGAATATTGGACGTTGCCACCAAAGTGACACCGCGTTGGAATAATGCCTCGACTAAACCCGCAAGAATCATGGCATCGCCGATATCGCTGACAAAAAACTCGTCAAAACACAGCACGAGCGCCTCGTCTGCGATTTCGTCAGCAACCCGTTCCAAGGGGTTCTTTACACCGCTGAGCGCAGCCAGCCTGCCGTGCACACGCTGCATGAACCGATGAAAGTGAACTCTTAGCTTGCGTGGCCAAGGCAAGCAGTCGAAAAAACTATCGACCAATAGCGTTTTTCCTCGACCCACACCGCCCCAGACATACAGCCCGCGCTCCGGCTCCCGAATCCGACCCAGACGCCGGGCAGCCTGCGCCCAGATCTTCTGGTCAGTCTCATGGCGTTTTAACAGGCGCTCATAAAGGTCGTTCAGACGATCGATCACCTCAGCTTGGGCTGCATCTTCTAACAACTCGCCGGCCGCCAGCGCGAGTTGGTAATGCTGTAAGGGAGATAAATCGTGTGGCATTTCCACCATAAGCCCGCTGAGAGCCCCTATGGGCTAGGTTTTTCGCGCCGCAGAATAACACGAGCCAACAGCGCTGAGCGGAATGAAGCGCAAAATGTGCTCGTTAAGCCTGACGGCAACTCGCGGGTGCAGTACACTCAGTGCAGGGCAAAAACTGACACAGTCAGTCGCCGATAAGAACATTAACTTGTTGCGCTCATAGCGAACGGCCATGAGCCGGCATCGCACACGCATCAGGAGGCACCCACTCCATGTATTCACTGTTTAACCTCATTATTGCCCTCATCATCGGCGGCGCCATCGGTAGCCTGATCGGCTGGTACTCGGCATTGGCTTCGCGTGGCGATAACAAGCGTAAAATCATTCTCGAACTGGAGAGTCAGCTGGATCAAGCACGGCAAAATAAGGCCGACTATGAGGCAGAGGTGACTGAGCACTTTGCTCGCACCGCTGATCTACTCAACAAGCTCACCGATGACTACCGCTCGGTTTACACACACCTCGCCAATGGCGCAGATCAGCTGTGTGGTGATCAGATCAGCATGTCCGAACCGGCTCTCTCTGCGCCTCCCCACGATGCAACAGACAAACCTCACCTCGTTGAGGTCGCTCAACCCTTAGACTATGCCCCCAAAAAGCCAGATGAGCAGGGCCAATTATCCGAAACATTTGGACTCGAGAAGTCGGACAGCTCAGCCGCCTAAGCCCCTCAAGCTGGATTCGGGCTGTCGATGAACCGGTGCGTGCAACCTAAGGCTGAGGCGGCGCGCTCACCGACAGCTTGCACACCATAACGCTCCGTCGCGTGATGCCCCGCCGCAATAAACGCCAGACCGCGCTCGCGGGCGACATGCACCGTTTGCTCAGATACCTCGCCGGTAATAAAAACGTCAGCGCCCGCATCGGCAGCCCGATCGATATAGCTCTGACCTGCCCCGGTGCACCAGACGAGCTGCTGCACTACTCCCTCACCAATCAGCAGTGGCGCACGGTCTAAGACAGTAGCCATCGTTTCGGCTAGCTGTTCAACGGGTATCGCGGCAGGCAACCTGCCGGTATAAAGCGGCAGCTCAGTTGCACTGGCATCGAGGGGCACTGGATCTGCTACGCCCATCAAATGCCCCAGCGTCACGTTATTACCCACCTCTGGGTGGCAGTCGAGCGGAAGATGGTAGGCAAACAAATTAATGTCAGCCGCCAGCAGTGCTCGCAACCGTTGCGCCTTGATTCCCACAACACGGGGATCCTCGGAACGCCAAAAATATCCGTGATGAACGAGGATTGCGTCAGCCTCCTCGGCAATTGCGGCGTCCACTAGCGCCTGACTTGCCGTGACGCCGGTCACCAAATGCTTGATCTGCGACTTACCCTCCACTTGCAATCCATTGGGGCAGTAGTCGGCAAATTCATTGGGGTGAAGCAGCGCGTCAAAAAAGTCACTCAATTGGTCGCGGGTACAGGCCATATCTCACTCTTGTTAACTGTCAAAATGAAGAGAATAACCACCGCACCATGATTTACAATGGGGGCAGGAGGCTCCCGTGAAACAGAATCTTATTGCCATCATTTGGCCCGCTTTGGTCGGCGTGCTCGCAGCGACGCTTATTTTAGACAAGTGGGTGTTGGATAAGCGCCCTGCCACAGCAGTCGCCGCCTCCAGCAGTTATCGAGAGGCTGTAGCTCGTGCCACGCCTTCGGTGGTCAACATCTATACTGCCAAGCTGGTTGAATCGCGGGTAGACCCTCGGCTCAATTCCCCCTGGCAACGTCGCTTCCGATCGGATCGTGGCAACGGACAACGCATTGAGAGATCACTGGGTTCCGGCGTGATCCTCACCGCCGAAGGCCACATCGTGACAAATAATCACGTCATAGCAGGCGCCGATGCAATTCAAGTCTTGCTAGCTGATGGCCGCTCTGCCAATGCCTCCGTCGTCGGTAATGATCCCGACACCGATTTGGCGATTCTTCGCATTGATCTACCGGCGTTGACACCGATTGCATTGGCTGACGCGGAGGACATTGCAGTCGGTGACGTGGTACTGGCTATTGGCAACCCGTATGGCTTCGGCCACTCGGTATCTCAAGGCATTATCTCTGGCGTCGGCCGATTTGGCCTGCAGCTTTCCACCTATGAAGGCTATATCCAGACCGATGCGACCATTCATTTGGGTAGCTCAGGTGGGGCATTAATCGATGCTCAAGGCCGCCTAGTGGGCATTAATACACTCATTTATACCGCGGGCGGGGATGGCGCCGGGGAAGCAACTGGCATTGGCATCAACTTAGCCACACCGAGCGAACTGGCCGCCACCGCTTTGAGTGATATCGTCAATTATGGTCGCGTTATCCGTGGCTGGCTCGGGGTCAGCGTGGAGGTGCTCCTCAGCGAGGACGCGTCTGGCCGGTCAATACAGCGCCTGATTGTGACCGATCTCGCATCTGACGGACCAGCGGAACGCGCAGGGATCGCGCTAAACGATATTATCGTTGCAATGGACGACGCATTGGTGGTGGATGGCCGTGCCGCGATGATGCAGATTGCGCGCCTCCGCCCAGGTCACCTGTTGCGGGTCCAGGTCGATAGAGACGGCTTGCCAGTTGAGATCGAGGCGGTGGTCGGCACACGAGCCAGCAACGGCTGACACGTGGATGATTTACTGCGCGTTGGGCATCCTCATTTGAGCGCTCAGACTATGTGCCTCTAGCGACTCCGCGTCGGCTATCTTGGCGGCGACGCCACCTAATACCTGTGCTCCCGCCGCAGACACGCCGATAAGACTGCTGCGGCGCTGAAAGTCATATACGCCCAGTGGCGACGCAAAGCGCGCTGAACCCGAAGTTGGCAATACGTGATTGGGGCCAGCACAATAGTCACCCAGTGACTCTGAAGACATCGCACCCAAAAAGATCGCGCCGGCTGCGCTGATCTGATCCAGCAAGGCATGTGGTTCCGCTACTGCTAATTCGAGATGCTCCGGCGCCAATCGATTGCTCAGCGCCACGGCACTTGCCAGATTCGGCACCTTAACCAGCGCGCCACGATGGCGGAGAGAAACGCTAATAATGTCGCGCCGAGACATCTTCGGGAGCTTTCTATCGATACAGGCATGGATCTCATCTAAGTAGGCCTGGTCGGGAGCAATCAAGATAGCTTGAGCGTATTCATCGTGCTCGGCCTGCGCAAAAAGATCCATCGTGACCCACTCTGGATCCACCGTGCCGTCTGCAATGATAAGAATCTCAGACGGCCCCGCGACCATATCAATACCAACCCGACCGAATACTTGTCGCTTGGCTTCGGCAACAAAGCGGTTACCTGGGCCGACAATTTTATCCACTTTGGCGATGGTCTCGGTGCCGTAGGCCAAGGCAGCAATGGCCTGAGCCCCCCCCACACTATAGACCTTGTTGACCCCCGCAAGACTTGCCGCTGCCAACACAACCGGGTTGATCTCGCCCTGCGGCGCTGGGGCGACCATCACAATGTCCGCCACACCCGCCACCTTAGCGGGGATCGTATTCATCAATACGGAAGAGGGGTAACTCGCACGTCCTCCTGGCACGTAAACGCCGACGCGGTCTAGCGGCGACACTCGCTGCCCCAGTAAATTGCCCTCACCGTCCTCATACTGCCAGCTCTCGGCGAGCTGACGTTGGTGAAAGTCACGAATACGCTCTGCTGCAAGCGTTAACGCATCGCGAAGGTCTGGCGCGATTTTGACCAGTGCGGCATCTAACGTCTCTTGCTCAATCGTCAAGTCAGCCAAACTGTTCGCATCGCGGCGATCAAATTCATTAGTGAATCTCATCACAGCATCGTCACCTTCTGAGGCAACGGCGCTCAGTATGCCCGCGACCTTCTGCGTCAGTCCGGTATCGGACTCAAAGGGACTGACTAATAGCGCACTAAACTGGGCCTCAAAGTCGCTTTGCATCATATCCAGTCGAGCAATAGCGGCCTCACTCATAGCATCACTCCTGAACCCCGACAGCTTCTGCGAGCGCGTCGACCAATATCCTCACCGACGCATGGCGGGTCCGCATCGACGCCTTGTTCACAATCAAGCGCGAAGACACCTCTGCAATTAACGCAAGCGGCACCATCCCGTTCTCTTCGAGCGTCTTCCCAGTATCGACAATATCAACAATCTCATCAGCCAGCCCCATTAACGGCGCCAGCTCCATCGAGCCATAGAGCTTGATCAAGTCTGCATGGATACCTCTTGCCGCATAGTGTGCTCTCGCAATATTGAGAAATTTTGTCGCGACCCTCACACGACGACGCGGAGCCTGCGCCGTCTGCGATAATCGCGGACCTGCCGTCATCAATCGACAGCGCGCAATACCCAGATCGAGCGGTTCGTAGATACCCTCTCCACCGAACTCCAACAGCATATCTTTACCGGCAATACCAAGATCTGCCGCACCATGCTTGACGTAGGTTGGCACATCGGATCCTCGCAAAATAACGAGGTGTACGTTTGCTAACGTCGTGGGCACAATGAGTTTGCGGCTCTCGTCGAGATCCTCGCTGGGCTCAATGCCCACCTTCGCCAGTAGCGGCAGCGTCTCTTTGAGTATCCGCCCCTTGGTTAGCGCTATCGTTATAGGGTCCGCTATATTCATGGTCTCTTCACCACCTGTCAGCCTGATACGCGCTGAATATCTGCGCCCAGCGATTGCAAGTTACCCTCAATGTTCTCGTAGCCACGATCAATATGATAGATCCGATCAATGCGCGTCTCCCCTGAGGCCACTAGACCTGCGATCACCAAACTCGCGGAGGCCCTGAGATCAGAGGCCATCACGGGCGCCCCCTGCAGGGATGGCTGCCCAGAGATGATCGCCGTATTACCCTCAATGACAATGTGCGCACCCATCCGCTTCATCTCATGGGCCTGCATCAATCGGTTTTCAAAAACAGTCTCTGTCACTCGGGCCTCCCCTTGGGCCACTGCATTAAGAGCGGTGAACTGCGCCTGCATATCAGTCGGAAATCCAGGAAACGGTTCCGTCAGAATATCGACTGACTGGGGGCGTTTACCGTCCATATCTAACTCAACCCACTTATCGCCTTCCTGGACTGATGCCCCAGCGCTGCGTAACTTGTCCGTGATAACGCCCAATACGCTGGGGTCAATATCTGTCATCCGCACCCGGCCCCCAGTCGCTGCGGCAGCGACCAGATAGGTGCCGACCTCGATCCTGTCTGGCATCACCGCGTAAGACCCCCCGGTGAGGAATGGTACCCCCCGGATGGTGAGCACTTCTGTGCCTTCTCCTGTGATGTCAGCGCCCATAGACCTGAGAAACTGCACCAAATCGATAATTTCTGGTTCTCGGGCAACGTTACGCAACACTGTCGTGCCGTTCGCAAGTGACGCGGCCATCACCGCATTTTCGGTGCCTCCTACTGTGGCGACATCAAACGTAAAGTCGGCTCCTACGAGCCCGTTGGGAGCCTCAGCAAGGATATACCCGCCCTCGATTGAAATCGCGGCACCCATGGCTTCCAATGCGCGGATGTGGAGGTCGACAGGTCGGCTACCAATGGCACAACCTCCTGGAAATGACACTGCCGCTTTCCCACGGCGGGCTAGCAGCGGACCCAACACTAAAATAGAGGCGCGCATGGTTTTAACCAGATCATAGGGCGCTGTCACCTCGCAGGCTTGATCACTCTCAACCCGCACCCCACCGTCAGCCTCTCTCGAAACCGAGGCGCCCAAACTCGACAACAGCGTCAGCATCGTCGCAATGTCGCGCAACACGGGGATGCGCTCCAATTGACAGACACCCTGCGCCAATAGGGTGGCAGCCATAATCGGCAGCGCCGCATTCTTTGACCCTGAGGCCCTCAGCGTTCCATCAAGTCGGTGACCACCCCGAACAATCAAACTGTCCATAGCGACACTCGACTCAGCCGTCGGCGTCTGGTGTCAATGCACTGATATTCACCGCATGCAAAGTGCCATCGGCAATGAGATTGGCGAGAGGCGCATAGACGCGCTGCTGTCTCGCTACGGGGCGCATGCCAACGAAATCAGCGCTGATCACCGTGATATCAACATGCCCCCCATTTAATGACACCGACACTTGCGCACCGGGAAACGCCACGAGTATCAACTCAATTAATTTTTGCTCAGTCACGAACTAAATCCTCTGCTTGTTCTGCAATCGTGGCATTCCACTGATCAATCACCATATCAAGATCGCCGCTCGCACTCTGTGCGAGGGCATTGAATTGATTGCGATAGATCTCACCAAGGTTAATCGTCTCAATAATGAGATTACGCAGTTTCCAAGAGCCGTCTCGGTACTGACCCATTTGGTATCGGATGGTGTAAACACGATCAGCCTCTCCGTAAACGGCTTGAGTCACTGATGCAATGCGGGTGCTCTCCGGTGAAGCTTCGACACCCATCACTTCCATTTGCGCACCCCCAAACGCTAATAAGCCTTTGGCATAGCTTTGTATCAACCCTTCTCTGAGAACCACTGCAAACCGATCGCGCTGCGCTTTCAATGTCTGCCGGCCCTGCTGATCTAGTGATTTCCCACGGCTGTAATACTGCCCCATCACCGCTGTCGCGAAGCCACGCCAATCGACCAGACTCGCCAGCGCATTATCAATCTCTCGGTAATAGCGCTCAGGGTTTGTATCAAAATAAGTATTAGCCTCTGCAACAACATTCATCACCTCTGCCGTCACACCTGAAACCACCTCGGCAGGACCCATATTAGCGGTGACAACCTCATCAGACGCGCTGGCAGCCGAAAAGGCGAGACTCAGCCCTAATACGGCCACCAATGGCTGACAGACTAGATTGCGATACACGATAACCTCCGACCCTCTTAAGAGTGATAACCCTTGCCATACATTTTCTGCAACGCTTAAACATTTTCGCCACTGCCCCCGCCGCTGTGGACTGGGTTAAACTCCATGCCTCTCGGCCTGCCATCTCCCTGTCAGGCTAAAGCGTTGCTCAGTGATGTGCCATGATACCCGATCAGCGGGCGGGCGACTTGCCCGGATTATGGAAGAAATAAGGACAGCGATAGTGTTGTGGTTCTCAGCGGTCATCGTAATCGGCTTGGTCGCGCTGGTCTGGAGTGCAGACAAATTCGTCGATGGCGCCTCAGCTATTGCGCAGCGAGCCGGCCTCACGCCCATGATGATCGGACTCACGATTGTGTCTGTGGGGACTTCTGCGCCTGAAATTCTGATTTCTGTCATGTCGGCATGGTCGGGCTCTGGCGAGCTGGCTGTCGGGAACGCACTCGGTTCCAATATTGCCAATGTCGGCCTAGTGCTTGGTATCACGCTATTGGTGAAATCCATTTCGCTCAATAAAAGTACGACCTTCATCGATCTGCCCATACTCGTCTTGGTCGTCTTACTTACTGGCGCCCTGCTGGTCGACCTTGACCTCTCTCGGGGCGACAGCCTCGTGCTGCTAGCCGCACTTGGACTGTTTTTTCTGTACATTATCCGACATGGGCAGCATCCCCTCGGCAAAGACGAAGCACCCCCTATCCCTTCACTCGCCCCGGTCGCCGCATGGCTCACTTTTCTCGGTGGCTTGGGTCTTTTGATCGCCTCCTCGCGCGCTTTAGTCTGGGCTGCGTCACAGGTCGCAGCCGCGCTGGGCGTATCAGAGCTCGTCATTGGATTAACCATTGTCGCCGTGGGCACTAGCCTGCCGGAATTAGCCGCCTCTGTGATGAGCGCACTCAAAGGTCAGGCGGATATGGCGATAGGCGCGATTATTGGCTCTAATATGTTCAATCTGCTGCTAGTACTGGCCATTCCCGGCTTCTGGGGTACCCTTAACCTTCAAACCGAAGTGTTACATCGAGATTTGGTAGCGGTATTTGTCACAACTCTCGTACTTGCTCTCGCCGCGCTGTACGGTTGGAATAGGCAGTCCGGTGTGAGTACCTTGACGCGCAACACCGGAATGGTACTGCTGGCACTCTACATTGCCTATTATCTTTGGCTTTTCATGACACCCTAACCATGGCCTCACAAAACGATCCTTTTTTTATCGAATCCGCTCGGCGCACCATTGCACTTGAGAGTCAAACAGTGTCTGAACTGGGTCTCTCGATTGGTGCGGACTTTGGTGAGGCCTGCCGCCGCATGATGGCGACACAAGGCAGGGTGATTGTGACAGGTATGGGGAAGAGTGGTCATATCGCGGGGAAAATCGCTGCCACATTAGCGAGCACTGGCACCCCCGCTTTTTTTGTTCACCCGGGAGAAGCCTCTCACGGTGATATGGGGATGATCACCCAGAGCGACTGTGTCCTGGCACTCTCTAATAGCGGCAACACTAGCGAAATCCTCACGCTGTTGCCGCTCATTAAGCGATTGAATATCTCTCTCATCAGCATTACCGGCGATGCGACCTCAGAACTGGCTCTGGCGTCAGATGTGCACCTGCTAGCGGCTATCAAAACGGAAGCTTGCCCACTGAATCTTGCCCCCACAGCCAGCACCACTGCAGCGCTGGTAATGGGCGATGCTTTAGCTATAGCGATACTCGAGGCCAGAGGCTTCACCGCCGAGGAATTCGCATTTTCGCATCCGGGCGGCGCGCTGGGACGACAACTGTTATTGCGCGTCAGCGACGTCATGGTCCGGGGCACCGAGATCCCCAAAGTATCGACCTCCGCAGTGCTGATCGATGCACTGTATGAAATGACTCAAAAAGGTCTTGGCATGACCACCGTCGTCAACGAGCTTGATATTTTATCGGGGGTATTTACCGACGGCGATCTAAGGCGGGCCGTCGCAGACCAGAAAGACCTTCAGAGCACGCCGCTGATCAGCGCCATGACAAGCAGCGCGCAAACCGCGACCGAGGGAATGTTAGCCGCAGAAGCGATGAGCATGATGGAGCGCCATAAGATCAGTGCACTGGTCATCGTCGATGAGCAGGGAGCGGTGCACGGTGTTGTCACACTACTCGCGTTGCTCAAAGCAGGTATCTCATGAACGGTCGAGCCGCACAGAAAGCAGAGGAGATTCAATTACTGGTGCTGGATGTTGACGGGGTATTGACCGACGGTTCAGTGCTATATGGTGCGAGCGATCAAGCAGAAATCAAATCATTCAATATCAAAGACGGGCTGGGCATTAAACTGCTGCAAAAGAGTGGAATCGAGGTCGCCATCATCACAGGCAGAACCTCCGCAGCCGTTGAACGCCGTGCCGCCGAGCTCAGCATTGCCACTGTGGTGCAGGGCCGCGAAGACAAGGGGGTGGCACTACAAGCATTACTCGATGAGCGCGCACTCCCAGCCTCTCGCGTCGCTTACATGGGAGATGACCTGCCGGATCTCAGCGCGTTAACACTAGCGGGGCTTGCCACCTGCCCCAATGACGCGGCAGCACCTGTTCAAAATATGGCGGACTGGATAGCGCCTTGCGCAGGGGGCCAAGGGGCCGTGCGCGCCTTGAGCGATTTCTTATTAACATCGCAGGGACTGATGTCCGCGCGGTTGAGCGAATTTCATTGAAATGGCTAACCATCATCGTCGTAGGATGTGCCTTGAGCGTCAGCTTTTGGCGATCGCTGACGCCCTCCGAGGCGCTTTTTGCGCGAAAAGATAGTGGTGTCTCGGTTATCGAAAGCTACGTGAAAGGTGGAACAAGAACACAGTTCTCGCATAGCGGGGCGGCCTCTGAAGTCATGCATATTGGCTCTGCAGAACGGCAGCTCGGGAGTGAAGTCACTGCCTTAAAAAGTATTCGCTATCGAACGGAGGGCGAAGACGCTTTGCGCTGGGATATCGCAGCAGAAGCCGGCGTACTTTATGAGCGGACCAATGAACTTGCCTTGCAAGATGGGGTCACAGTGTATGAAGCCACAAACCAAGCCACGCTGAACACTGAGACAATGTTGCTCAACATGGATCAAAAACGTGCCGAAGGCCATGATGACGTGTTACTCACCGGGCGGGGGAGCAAGTCGACTGGGGCGGGTTTTGAACTGGATTTGGTTGCCAATACAGCGACACTGAAGGGAAATGTCAAAACTCAATATGAATAATAGTGTTCGTATCGCCAATCGATTGCTCTTGGCGTGGCTGTTGCTTGCTGCGCCCTATGTCGGTGCACTCGATTCAGATCGTGATCAGCCCATTCAAATTGAAGCGGATGAAGCCGTGCGAGATGAAATGGTGGGAGAAACGCGCTACGAGGGTAACGTAGTGTTAACGCAAGGATCACTGCGCATCACGGCTGATCGCATCGCTATCCGCCACGACGACAAGGGAGCGGATGCTATCCTCGCTGCGGGACAGCCCGCTACGCTCATACAGCAGCCTACGCCAGAACAGGCTCCCGTTGAGGCATCGGCTCTGCGCATTGAATACCGGCGAGCAGAGGACTTAGTGAGACTCATAGACGACGCCAAGATCAAGCAAGATGGATCAACCCTCTCTGGCGATCACATTGATTACATTGTCAGCAAGCGCACGGTCAAAGCGGCCGGCAACACAGGTTCAGGAGGCGACCGGCGGGTTGAGGTCGTAATTCCCCCCGAAAACCTGCGCACCGAACCAGCCAATGACTAGCACTCTCAGCGCCCATCATCTTGCTAAAGCTTACGGTGGCCGCCCGGTAGTGAAAGACGTCTCGTTAGAAGTCAGTGCGGGAGAAATAGTCGGTTTACTGGGCCCAAATGGCGCCGGTAAGACCACCTGTTTTTATATGATTGTGGGTTTGGTTAATGCGGATGCAGGCGATATACGGCTCAATGATCGCTCACTGATGACCCTACCGATGCACCAGAGAGCCAGATCAGGGATTGGCTATTTGCCGCAGGAAGCCTCTATTTTCAGACAATTATCGGTTAAAGATAATTTACTGGCGATTCTCGAGACGCGATCGGATCTCGCACGCAAAGCACGGCTAAAAATGGCTGAGGACCTACTAGACGAGTTTAATGTCGGTCATCTCGCTGAAGCATTAGGGCAAGCCCTATCAGGTGGTGAACGGCGGCGGGTAGAGATAGCACGGGCATTGGCCACTGACCCAACAGTGATTCTGCTTGATGAGCCTTTTGCGGGAGTTGATCCTATTTCCATATCAGACATTAAAGGCATTATTACTCATCTAAAACACCGCGGTATCGGGGTACTCATTACCGATCATAATGTACGCGAGACGCTCGATATCTGTGAAAGAGCGTATATCGTAGGCGAGGGACACGTCATCGCCTCTGGACTACCCTCAGACGTCTTAGCCAATGAAAAAGTACGACAAACCTACCTCGGTGAGGGGTTCTCCCTCTAATCAATCAGGCTGACTATCCACTCAGCGCAGATCCTAGTGGTCTGAAGCCCTCAGGGGCGTTACGACGCTTAACGGTCGCCCCTGAAAAAACCCCCGTGCAATTTCCTTGCCAAGTTGTTTGCTTATGAACGGCGCAAGGATACACTAAAGGTCCTCTAAGGCATTCTAAGCGGTATGAAACAAGCGCTTCAGCTCAAGCTCGGACAACAATTAGTCCTGACGCCACAACTCCAGCTGGCAATCAAACTGCTGCAAATGAGCACCCTTGATTTACAACAAACCATTGATGACACGTTGGCGTCCAATGCCCTATTGGAGCACGATACCGACGACAGTATCGAGTCAGAGGATATTGATTTCTCCGAAACCACAAATGCTGACGAAGAGAGTCAAGAGCTCAGTGTTGATACATCATGGGAGGACCTCCTCCCCTCTGCCGCTCCGCCCCCGTCCAGCCACCCCACGGACTCTGATTTTACAGAGCAGGATTCTGAAGAGACCTCTCTAAAAGACCACTTGTTGTGGCAGCTTAATCTGACACGCTTTTCAGACATAGATCGCGTCATCGCCCTCGCGCTGATTGATGCCATTGATGCGGATGGTCGGCTGATACAGACGCCTGAGAGTATTCAATCCGACCTATCAATTGACGATGTCGATTTAGAAGAAGTGCTGGCAGTACTACATCGACTGCAACACTTCGAACCCGCGGGTTTATTTGCAGAGGACTTGCGGGACTGTCTACTCATACAACTGCGTCAACTGCCCCCAAGCACACCATTTAGAGATGTTGCCGGCGCGTTAGTCAGTCGTCATCTTAACCAACTCCCCACTGCACCACTGCGCCAGCTAGCAAAAAAACTACGCGCTGAAGAATCAGAAATCGAGGGCGCGATGCAGCTGATCCGCTCACTCGACCCTACCCCAGGCGCGAGCATTGGTGGCGAGCAAACTGCATACGTGACGCCTGATATTTTTGTCAGACAACATAACAACCGATGGCAGGTTGAACTCAACCCCGATATTTCACCCAAGCTCCGTGTCAATGAGCACTATGTCGCGATGCTGAGTGAGGGATCGGCAAGTGATAGAGGCTATGCGAAGGAACACCTGCAAGAGGCACGTTGGTTTATGAAAAGCCTGCAAAGCCGCAATGAGACGCTGTTAAAGGTCGCTACGAAAATTGTTGAGCATCAACGATCTTTTTTAGAGCGGGGTGAAATTGGCATGAAGCCGCTCATACTTGCCGACATCGCTTCTGAAGTCGATCTGCATGAATCCACCGTCTCAAGAGCCACCACACAAAAATATATGCACACCCCCCGCGGAACCTTCGAGCTGAAGTATTTCTTTTCAAGCCGCATCGCGGGCGATGGTGGCGAGGACTCTTCGTCTACTGCGATTAAGGCAACAGTAAGGCAATTGGTCAATGGCGAAGATGTCCGCAAGCCCTTGAGTGATGCGAGGTTATGCACGTTACTCAAAGCGAAGGGGATGACCGTGGCGAGAAGAACCGTTGCGAAATACCGAGACCAACTTAATATCCCTCCCTCAAATGAGCGCAAACGGCTAAACTGAAAACAATGGCCTACCGACATAGGAATGCGATATGAACCTCACAGTAAGCGGACATCATCTAGATGTGACACAGCCTATTCGCGATCACGTGGAAGATAAGCTCTCGCCCATCCAGAGGCACGAGCAGCAAATTACCCGAATAGAAGTGACTTTGATTGTCGAGAAGCACCAACATAAAGCCGAAGCGAACTTGCATCTGGCAGGCGCCGATCTGTTTGCCTCTTCCGAGTCAGACGATATGTACCTTGCCATTGATTCATTAGCGGACAAACTCGATCGACAGGTTATTAAATATAAGGAAAAGCATCGTGGCCACTGATTGATGTCTAATTCGCTCAACATGTCATCGCGACAGCTTTTGACACTCTGTCAGGCATCACTGCTCAGTAAAAAGCGATTATTTGAGCGTGCATCTCAAGCCATAGCACAGCACTTCGATTTGCCCAGCGGCGCCATTTACCGAGAACTGTTGAGTAGGGAAAAACTAGGCAGCACCGCCATCGGTGAAGGGGTAGCGATACCGCATTGCAGAGTCGATCTGTGCACGGAGGCAGTGGGATGCCTGCTTACGTTAGACCAGCCCATCGATTTTTTAGCCATCGATGATTACCCTGTTGATATCATCTTTATCTTATTGGTCCCCAAGGAAGCGACTCAGGCACATTTAGATTTGCTATCGAATCTCGCCACCATTTTCTCCGATTCAGCAATGCGCAGTGCGTTGCGAGCAGCAAGCACCGCTCAAAGTCTGCAGCAACTGTTGATAAGAGGAAGCGCCACATAGTGCCGCGAATCATCATCATCAGCGGCAGCTCAGGGGCAGGTAAGAGCACTGCACTGAGGCTGTTGGAGGACGAGGGATATTATTGTGTCGATAATCTCCCCCCCCGGCTACTCACCTATTTCGTCGATGAAGTACTCGAAAGCCCATTTCACGATCGCTTCCATGGCGTCGTGGCATGTATCGACGCGCGAGCTTTTAGAATGGAACCGAGCGAGCGAGCGAGCGTCTTAAAAGAGCTCATTGAAACACCTGATCATTTGATAATCTTCCTCGATGCACAACCCCATGCGTTAATCAAACGATTCAGCGAAACCCGTCGTCGGCACCCGCTAGCCAATAATGACAGCTCCTTACCAGAGGCCATTGCGAGGGAACGAGAATATCTTGAGGGCATTGCGGCCGAGGCCGATCTGCTGATTGACACGACTGATCTCACACCGCGCGCACTCCGCGACACGATTACAACTCGAATCGTAGAGCAGCGTGATGGGCTCTCCGTCTTGATCGAATCCTTTGCCTTTAAGCGAGGGGTACCCATCGATGCAGACTTCGTTTTCGATGCCCGGGCAATCCCCAATCCCTATTGGCACGAAACATTACGCCACCTGACCGGGCGAGATACCTTGGTCAAACAGTTCCTAGATAACGAAGAGCGCTGTGTCGCCTTTTATGAACGGCTGCGGGAATTCATTAGCAGCGTTGTGGCCGATTTTAATCAATGTGATCGCAGTTACATGACCATCGCGATCGGATGCACCGGTGGGCAACATCGATCGGTCTACCTCGCAGACAAAATACACAAAGACCTGCTGGAAACGTTTCCACATGCACTGCTCAGGCACCGCGATCTAAAAGATGCTGAGACAACATGATTCAAAAGGATATCAAAGTCACCAATCCACTGGGTCTTCATGCACGCCCCGCCGCCAAAATTGTTGACTGTGCAGGTCGATTTTCCAGCGACATATGGCTGCGGTACAACGATCAGGAGATTGATGCCAAGAGTATTATGTCGGTATTAATGCTCGCAGCGCCGGTCGGTGCAGTACTGACGCTGCGCATTGAAGGCAACGATGAATCACCTGCTCATGACGCACTGGAACAACTTTTCGCAACAGGCTTTGGCGAGTTGGAATAAGTCACAAATCCTTTCTGCCGTGTGGACCTGAGACAGTGGGTACGGATAATGGGGTCGCTAATGGAGGCCCTACGTGAATTCACCCGCCAACTTCTCCAGTCAAACTGAACGTGTTGATCGCGCTTTACGCTCGGGAACGTTGGGTGATGTGGCTAGCATTCTTGCTGACATGTCGCCAGGGGACGTCGCCTACCTCATCAGCTCCTCTCCTCCTGACAATCGCTCAGTTTTACTAGGGTTGCTGAGTGCCGATCAGGAAGCGCTGGTGGTCAACGAGCTGCCAGATGAGCTTCGCAGCGCCACCCTCATTAATCGCGAGCCAGAAGCACTCGCAGAAATCGTAGAGCAACTCGATGACGACGACGTTGCCGATATTCTGCAGGAACTGCCAGATGAGGTGACAGGTCGCGTTCTCGCAATGATGGACGAACAGTATCGGCAGAGATTGCAGAAGGTGCTGAGCTTCCCTGACGATGTTGCCGGTGGCCTGATGAGTACCGATACCATCACCATTCGAGCTGACCTGACACTCGATGTTGTCCTCCGCTATCTGCGCCGACATAGTGAAATCCCTGCTAACACGGACAATCTAGTCGTCGTCAATCGTAATGACCGATTCGTGGGATTGCTGCCTATTGGCACCGTTTTAGTCTCCGATCCCGCTGTGTCAGTCAGAGAGATGATGATCACAGATCAAGAAGCAATCGATGCAGAAACCTCGGCAACAGAGGTTGCTCGCCGGTTCGAGCGCAACGATTGGATCTCCGCGCCGGTCGTAGACAGCATGGGTAAGCTACTCGGTCGTATTACCATCGACGATGTGGTTGATGTCATCCGCGAAGAGGCGGATCACTCATTGACCTCGCTCGTGGGACTTGCTGAAGAGGATACCTTCGCCCCCGTCTGGCAATCGGCGCCACGACGCGCTATCTGGTTAGGTATTAACTTAGTCACTGCCCTACTCGCTTCATCAGTCATTAACTTGTTTCAAGACACCATCGAAAAGGTGGTAGCGCTCGCCGTTCTCATGCCCATTGTGGCGTCGATGGGTGGGATCGCAGGTACACAAAGCTTGACGATCCTTATTCGAGCCATGGCAATGGGCCAGATCAACGGCCGCAATCAGTTGTGGCTAGTCGGCCGCGAATCGCTGGTGGGGTTACTCAACGGCCTCCTATGGGCCGGTGTGATCGCCATAACCGCATCGCTGTGGTTTGGCGACGCCACTCTCGGCATCATTATCGCTTGCGCGATGCTCATCAACTTAGTGACGGCTGGGCTCACCGGAGCAGGATTGCCGCTGCTGTTGCGTCGCTTGCAGATAGACCCGGCGCTTGCGGGCGGCGTTTTAGTGACCACCGTTACCGACATCATGGGGTTTTTGGCTTTTTTGGGGCTAGCTGCTCTATTTTACGGATAAGGGCAGAGACGAAATGATGAATAGCTTCGACGAGGAGGAGACACAGGCCGAAGACCTGAGTAAGAGTGAACGAAAGCGACAGATGCACGCGTTGCAAGCGATGGGTGAGCGATTGGTGTCTTTGCCCCAATCGGATCTTAATCTCATTACTATTTCAGACGAGCGGCTCAGCGATGCCATCGCCTTAGCACGACGTATCACGGCCCGGAGTGGATTGAAGCGGCAACTGCAATACATCGGTAAACTAATGCGGTCAGTCGATGCCACCGCCATTGAAGAAGGGCTCGCTTATTTAGATCAGCGCAACGCCACCTCAGCGGCTGACTTTCATCGAGTCGAAGCCGCTAGAGACAAACTGATCGAACAGGGAGATGCCGCATTAGGTGAGATCATGGCTCAGTGGCCCAGTGCTGAATCGACGTTACTGCGACAGTGGATTAGACAACACCCAAAAGCAATCAGCCAGGGAAAACAAAAAGCGCACGCCAAAAAATTATTTCGGTACCTGTCTGATCTGGATCGTGGTGAACATAACCTCTCTTAATCCTCAGCATCCCTGGCACGCGATGAGGCGTCAAAGACGCGCTCAAAAATCACTTCGGGGCTCTCCAAGTCACCACGCACAGAATACACACCACTCGACAACTGGTTGACCTGCTCCTCAAACACTTTGCTCACCAGGTAAGTGCCAGCCGCAATCGGCAGCCCGCCGGCAAGCGCAGCGACCCAAGGAATATTTTCCACCAGCGGTAATGTGACGACCAACTCACCATCGACGGTCTCAGACATCAGATCAATTTCGCTGCTAAACGAAAAATACCCTCCCGAGCCTTCGATAGAGAAAGCCGGGATCGTGAGCAGTCCCTCCGCAAATTCAAAACGCCCCTTTGCCTGATCAAACGTCACACCCGGATCGAATAGTTGATTGATATTTGCCCTCCTGAGCAATCCCGATAAGTTGAGCACACTCAGTAATCTCAGGGCGCCTTCCGCTTCTGCATTGGCCGAGGTGAAGGATCCTGACGCCATCTGCAGGTCCAGTGCGCCCTTAATCGAGGTGGCCGAAAAATCGGCAGGTCCACCTTGCCAACGCCAGTCTGCTTTTAAACTGCCACCCCGTGTCTCGACTAAAGGTGCGACGCCGATTAACGCCAATGATTCGCCGATGTCACTCAACTCTGCCGCCAATGACAACGATGTTTCTTGTCCCTCTGGCGCGATACGCCAGCCAATGCGAGTGCTGGGCAGCCACTTGATACCCAGAAAATCACCGCTGATGTCTCGGAACTCCCAGCCATCGGATTGATCGTAATCAACTACTAACGCAAGATCGCCCAAGGCATTATGAGTGCGGTAAATTTCACTTACCTGCACTGCTAGGGGCGGCCACTGAGGCAGCGCCTCATCGGGCGTTGGTGGCGCAGTATCGACCCACTGATCCGTCATATCGGGCAAACCATCAAGATCGAGGAAGGCGACAGCAAGTTGCCGATTCAGTAGCTGATCGGCCTGCTCAGCCATGCCCTCCTGAAGCGACAAGGGCTCTTGCTGAAAACGTCCGCGCAGCCAAGGCAGGCTAAATTGCGCGTCTACCCTGTCGCCCTCCAACGTCGCCTCCAAATTCAAGGCTCCCAGCTCGGCTCCACGCCATCGTAATTGACCTACTCGCAGCGATTGCACGCTGATTGGCACCGTCTCACCGAGGGACGGACCAGTGGATAATAGCTGCAAAGATGGCCAGTCGACGGGGTCTAAGGAAGGCATAAAGCCCGTTAGTAACACGCCCGAATCTGGCAGCACTAGGGGTTGGCGTGCAGGCCGCGTTCTCGGTGTCAGATCGATTGACGCCACAGCGGCATCGGGCTTCGAAAAATCTGCCACCGCCGAAAATCGCCCGAACCAAAAAGCACGCCAGGCCGGCGAGGCCCGGCTATTCCACTGCACGTGAAGTGGTGCTCTCGATCCTGCCGCCTTACCCCAGGGCAGTGGCAAATCGACCGAAATCCCCTCCAACTCCGATCGGATATCAACGGCAACCGCATCGGCGACAGTCACGGTCACAGTGACAGGTGCAACACCCTGTGCCGGGATGCTGATGCGCGTCGGCTGCCAAGTGCTGATATCAGCCACTGCCGCCTCAAATTGAAACGCCGCAGCCAGCACCGTCTCGGTTTGAGTCGTCAGATGAGGGCCCATATCGATCGAAGCAGGTCGCTCAAAAATAGTCGCCGACAAATCAGTGCTATAAAATCCGGTCGTCGTCTGATAACCGATCTTTCCCGTTAAGTTATCTGCCTGCAGCGCTAATAAATCAGACCCAATATGAGCATTATCAAGGGTTAGACCAACAGTCACGTTCAGCGTATCCGATAGATTTTTTAAATCGAACGCGATCCGCAGCTCGGTATCGGCATCACCGGCTATCTGCAGGTCATTCATAATAGGATCGGCAAATGCTAGGGCAGGCAACTGCGCTAACGACTGCTGAATGTCGAAGGCGTTATTGTGTGAAACCGCTTGTATCGTCAGCGGTGCTTTACCAGGTGCCAGCGCAATGTTCACCCTTGCACGCTCGAGTGTGGTGCCCGCCACAGTGGTATCGGGTGACCAAACTGCTATCTGCGTGTCGTCAATACGCAGCTGGCCGCCGCTGATCAAAGCCGGCGGCCACCCCAACTGATAGTCGAGCGAAACGTCAGAGAGTTCAGCCGCAAGCTGCATAGTCTGACCGGCGTCACCATAAGGCCTGAGGCCACCATGCCAGAGAAATATCGCCTCGTCGATGTGTCCATCAGTCAGCGCTGTCTTCAGCCATTGGTAAGGTCGCTCCGGCATGCGGTAAGGCACATAAGCGTCACTAATAGCGAGCGGCGCATCAACCACCGCGGCCGACAGGCGCATAAACAAGGGGGAGGACGATCCTTTTGAGAGGGGAATATCCATCGCAAACTGCACTTTTGCCGCATGGGCCGGTGCCTCAGCAAGAAAGAGTCCCTGCTCTAAAAATAAGGCATCGCGCTTCCAACGACCCGCTAACGTGCCAGTAACCGACGGCAGTACAATGGGCTCCCGATATACTCTGGGCAATTCAAGCTCGAAGTCGGTTGTGCGAATCCACGCTTGCGCGCCACTTTCGGTTGCCGCAATCGTGGCATCGATCCCAACCAATCCGGGTACCTTTCGGAAAGGTCTCGTGGCAACATCAATGACCTCGGCCTCCACTGCCCAAGCACTGAAAGGATCAGTTAACGCGTCAATCGCCAATGACAGGGCCTCAACGCGGCCGCTAGGATTGAGGGTCGCCAGCATCGTATTCGTTGAATCAGGCAGCATCTGACTCAATATCAACATGCGAACGAGGGGCGCAACCTCGAATTGCTGTGTTCGCAACTCCCATCCCTCTGCTCGCTGTGTCACGTATAAGCGAGGAATCTCGGCCTGAATCCGCCCCGATGCGAGCTGACCTTTCTGAATGAAAATCTGGGTCGTATCGGCACTGCCATCGATGGCTGCCTCAAAGTGCAGTTTTTCTAGTTGGAACGAGTCGTTATCAGCAACAGTAACATTTTCGAATGCGCCTTGAATAACGCCGGTGGTGACTCCACCGCTGGCTTGCCACCAAAAGTTCGCGACGCCATCAGCCGCCACTGAATGACCAAGCAAAGGTCCTAAATAAGAGAGGCCTAAACCCGTTAACTGACCATAGAGCTCGCCATAAAACCGATCAAATAGAAGCGGATCGCCCGTACCAAAACCCTGCGCCGTCAAGAGCTGACCCTCGGGTGCCTCGACAGAGACGTTCATAGTGCGGCGACTGCGCTCTCTCAGCATATCGAGTTGCACCCGCAAAGGCGCAAGAGATACCGTCGCAGCCCCCTCTTCCACCTCGTTGATCAGCGTTGCATTGCGAATCTGAACGCTATCGAACGTGTTGAGCAGATCGCGTACGTTGTCCGGCAAACGAAAAGACTCTGCTTGTCGCCCGACCCGCCATTTAATGGTCGGCTCGATCAACGTGAGCTCGTCAAATCGCAGTGCCCGGCTCAGGAGCGTCTGCCATGGATCAAGACGAATGCGGGCCTCATTGAGGCGCATCCACCCCTCCTCATAGCCATCAACGCGAATCGAAAGTTGAGCGAAACTCACCGTCGGTGAGAAGCCTTCCATGCCGCCCACAATCCCAGCGACCGAGACCTCCCCCGGAATGCGCTGTGACAATGCGTGCTCTATTTCATCTTGAAAACCCGACAGCGCGCCCATTAGTAATCTGCCGCCGCTGACATAAATGGCGAGCACGACGAGCATCGATACCATAGCGGGCCAAATAATTCGGCCCAGCCTTTGGGGGACGGACCTAACCATGACGCATCGTCAATCCAGCGCGCTGCAACATGTTCCGTGTTTCACACAATGGCAAACCCACCACTGCACTATAGCTACCGACTATTTGCTGTATAAAGGCTCCTGCATAACCCTGTATGCCATAGGCTCCCGCCTTATCCCAAGGTTCATCAGTGGCTAAATATTCTCCGATCGTGGTGCGCGAGAGCCCGGTGAAGGTCACCGAGGTGCAAGTACAAACATGCTGCACACGTCCCTCTTGTAGCAGCGCAACCGCCGTATAAACCTCATGGGTACGTCCGGACAACGCCTTTAACATGGCGGTGGCGTCGTCGCGATCAAGCGGCTTACCGAGTATGCGATGGCCCAGCACGACGGCTGTATCAGCACCTAGCGTCAGATCGTTTTCACAGCCGCAAACTCTAGCTTTGCGCTCTGCCAGTCGGGCGACGTACTGCTCAGGTGACTCTCCCGGTAGGAGCCGCTCGTCAATATCGGGCGACGCAGTGTCAAAATCAGTCAATATCGTCGCCAGCAGTTTCTGACGTTGCGGGCTAGACGATGCGAGTGTCAGCCGCATCACACTACCTCGTAATGACGTCGAAGTTGCCGACACACATGCCGGGTGGGTATCCAGCACAACATCGATATCGCAAAACCCAGCAAACCCATGAGCGGCAGGGTGGGCACATCCACACCCGTTCGCATCCAGCCCTCAATACCTGAACTCAACATCATCAGTGCCAGCATGACTAACGATTGCTGCAGACCATCAAACTGACGAACCCGTTGGTAGCTGAAAAGCAGCACGAGCGTTGCCAGCATGAGTCCAAAACAAGAGATACCTAACGGCGCTCCTTCAATTAAGTCTTGCGCTATTCCCACACCAAAGGCAGTCGCAACACCAACTCGATGCGGTAACGCGAGAACCCAATAGAAAAGGGCGAGTGCCACAAAGTCCGGCCTGAGGATTCGCCACTCCATAGGCAACGGCAGCAGCATGGTCATCAAGGCGACGCCCAGCGATACATAAATAACCCACAGCGCCTGCCTGCGTTCCATCACAGCGTCGCCTCGCGTTGGAGATCGCCCCACATCACGACTAAGACGTAGCGGCCGCGATCCAATAATGAGGAGGGCGCGGCAAAGACGGTGGCAAAGGCATCACCCTCCAAAACAATGACTTCGGTGACGCGAGCCACCGGATAGCCATGTGGAAAACGACCCCCTAAACCCGAGGTCACCAGCAGATCACCCACTCGAATATCTGTCGTGGCGGGTAAATGTCGAATAACGAGACGGTCAATTGAACCACTGCCTTCTGCAATGGCACGCAGCCCCGACCGATTGACCTGCACCGGTAAGGCGTGAGCGCTGTCGGTAATCAGCACAGCGCGGCTGTTACGGTTACCGCTGAAAGTGACTTGCCCAATTAATCCCTCAGCCCCTAAAACAGGCTGTCCCTCGGCCACACCGTCTTTGACACCTTTGTCCAGCATGACGATATGCCGAGCAGGATCCGGGGACAGACTGGTGATTTGGGCCGCAATCAAATCGTCTCCAATGTCGCGGGCAGAATTCAGCAGTGCCTTGTACCGTGCGTTTTCCGACAACAACGACGCCAATCGCTGAGACTGCCCTTTTAAGACGCGATTTTCCTGCTGCAGCCTCCGCACTTCCTCCTGCAAACTGCTCCTAGATTGGAAGATATTACTCAGTCGATCCCACGCATCTAGTGGCGCTAGCACCAAGCTAGTGGCAAAAGCGACGCCATCAATGGCACCGCGTTGTACTGCACTCACACGCGGATCATCCCGGAAAAAAAACAACATCAGGAAACAGGCGACACTCA
>JBDQJL010000002.1:139764-152639 GCA_040263855.1 Luminiphilus sp.
GTTTGATGGCGCTGCTCCGCGTAGTCTCGAGTTATTCAGTTGACAGCAAATCCAACACATGGCGATCCATGAGTTCCAGCGCCTTACCGCCCCCTCGCGCCACACAGGTCAGAGGATCCTCGGCCACCACCACGGGGAGACCGGTAGCATCAGAAATGCGCTTATCAAGATCGGTCAGCAGGGCACCCCCGCCGGTCAGCACAATCCCCGACTCGGCAATATCGGCTGCCAGTTCAGGTGGGGACTGTTCCAGTGCTAATTTAACCGACCGCAACATGGCCTCTAATGGCTCTTCGAGTGCTCCCAGAATCTCATCATTGGTCAAGGTGAAGCTCCTCGGCACGCCCTCGGCCAGATGCCGTCCTCGCACATCAATTTCTCTCAACTCGTCAGACTTTCTGGCGCAGCCAACCTCTTGCTTAATCCGCTCAGCGGTAGAATCACCGATCAAGCTACCGTATTTACGGCGCACATAAGACACAATGGACTCGTCAAAACGGTCTCCGCCGATCCGAATGGAGTCCCGATAGACCACGCCGTTTAAGGAAATGATGGCGATCTCTGTAGTACCGCCACCAATATCCACCACCATACAGCCGCTGGCCTCTTCCACTTGCAAGCCTGCGCCAATCGCAGCGGCCATCGGCTCTTCTATCAGCCTGACTTCCCGGGCCCCGGCACTCAGGGCTGACTCACGGATCGCCCGCCGCTCCACTTGCGTTGACATGCAGGGCACGCAGATCAAGACGCGCGGACTGGGTCGGATAAACTTGGTTTCATGCACCTTGGCAATAAAGTGCTGCAGCATTTTTTCGGTGACTTGAAAGTCAGCAATCACACCATCTTTTAAGGGGCGAATCGCTTGAATATTGCCCGGCGTACGACCCAGCATTCGCTTTGCTTCTGTGCCCACCGCCTCAATCGATTTCTGCCCATTGTGATGACGAATGGCAACAACCGATGGCTCGTCAAGAATGATCCCGCGCTCCTTGACGTAAATCAGGGTATTGGCAGTGCCCAGATCTATTGATAAATCGGTAGAAAACATCCCGCGGAGGCGCTTGAGCATCATCATTCCCTGACTGTGGCGGCCTGCCGCAGGGGCGGAGGCCAAAAAATATCAACGCGGTCGAGCAATAACACTTAACCGCATAGGCACACTCCAACGAAAAATGGCCTCAAAACTGACGTTCCAGACGCCATATTGCAAGAGAATGTAGCGCTTCGGGGGTTTTTGGGCAAGCGACAAGTATGTTAGTTTTCGGGCCCACTTAAACGGAAACGCGGTTATGTCGGTCACGCCAGAAGATATTGAGAAAGTTGCCCTGCTTGCTCGACTCAGTATTTCAGAGTCTGAGCTGCCAGAAGTCACCGAACGCTTCAGCAAAGTGCTCAATCTCGTCGACGAACTGAATACGATTAATACCGATGGCGTGATCCCGATGTCTAATCCCCATGATATGACGCAACGGTTGCGCGCAGACACCGTGACAAGCCACAACACTCGAGCAGCCTTAATGGCATCCGCACCCGCCCAAGACAACGGCTATTTTCTCGTTCCAAAGGTCATTGACTGATGCCAGATAGTGACGTGTTAAACGCTTCTGTCAGCGAACTCCATCGTATGCTCTCGACACGTGCCATTTCCAGCGAAGAGCTGGTAAGCACGTACCTGAGACAAATCGAAGCAGGAAATCATGCGCTAAATGCCGTCATCACCCTCTGTCGTGACCAGGCTCTCATCGATGCCCGTAAAGCCGATCAAATCCTGTCGCGAGGCGAAGGCAACCCGCTCACGGGCATCCCTTTGCTACATAAAGATATCTTTTGCACTCAGGGCGTTCGCACTACTTGTGGCTCCCATATGCTGGAGACTTTTGAGCCCGCATATGACGCGACAGTGGTTACTAAACTCAAAACGGCAGGGACTGTTACCCTCGGAAAGTGCAATATGGATGAGTTCGCTATGGGATCATCCAATGAGACCAGCTTTTTCGGTGCGGTGAAAAACCCGTGGGACCTTGACTGTGTGCCCGGTGGGAGTTCGGGCGGGTCGGCAGCGGCACTCGCGGCCGGATTCGCACCACTGGTTACCGGCACGGATACAGGAGGCTCCATCAGACAGCCCGCCTCCTTATGCGGCATCACAGGATTAAAACCAACCTATGGCCGGGTGTCGCGGCTCGGTATTATCGCCTTCGCATCATCATTAGATCAGGCAGGGCCTATGGCGAGGTCAGCGGAAGATTGCGCGCACATGTTAACGGCAATGTCGGGCATCGATGCAGGAGACTCAACCTCCGCCGATAGAGCGGTACCCGATTTTGCAGCGGCACTCAATGGTGAGATAGCGGGCCTGCGCATCGGGATACCTCGTGAGTACTTTAATGAGGCACTCAACCCCGAGGTCCGAGCGCGCATCATGACAGCGTTGTCACAGTTAGAAAAAGCAGGGGCTCGGCTTATCGATATCGATTTGCCTCACACCCACTACGCTATCGCCACTTATTACGTCATTGCACCTGCAGAGGCCTCCGCCAACCTAGCCCGTTACGATGGCGTGCGATTTGGTCATCGCTGTGACGCCCCCATCGACCTTGAGGATCTGTATCTTCGGTCTCGTAGCGAGGGATTTGGAGAAGAGGTCCAACGGCGTATTCTGGTTGGCACCTATGCCTTATCGTCTGGCTTTTACGATGCCTACTTTAATAAGGCCCAGCAAGTCAGGCGCATTATTGCGGAAGATTTTCATCGCGCTTTCGAGACCGTCGATGTGATTGCAGGGCCCTCCGCGCCGAACGTCGCTTTTCAGTGTGGCACGAAGCAACAGGACCCCGTAGCGATGTACATGGAGGACATTTACACTTTGGCGGTTAACTTAGCAGGCTTGCCAGGCTTGTCCACGCCAGCCGGGCTGATCGATGGGATGCCTGTGGGCTTGCAGCTCATTGGCAAGGCCTTCGACGAGGCGACGATCCTGAACACGGCGCATCGGCTGCAGCAAGACACCGATTGGCATACGATCCGACCAAACTTTGGGGCTTTCCAATCATGAACTGGGAAATCGTCATGGGATTGGAGGTCCATTTACAACTGGCGACACAGTCCAAAATTTTTTCAGGATCAGCAACGCAGTTCGGAGCGGAACCCAACTGTCAGGCCGATCCAGTCGACCTTGGCATGCCAGGCATGCTGCCTGTATTGAATGAAGAAGCCGTTCGCCATGCCGTCAAGTTTGGGCTGGGTATCGGTGCCAAGATCGGTGAGCGTTCTGTTTTTGATCGAAAAAACTATTTTTACCCAGATCTGCCCAAGGGCTATCAGGTCAGTCAATTCTTTGCACCGATCGTTTGCGAGGGCGTCTTTGAGGTCCCTATGGCAGATGGATCGTTATTACCGATCCGCATCACCCGGGCCCATTTAGAAGAAGACGCGGGCAAATCGGTCCACGATATCTTCCCCCGTGAAACCGGAATCGATTTAAACCGGGCAGGCACCCCGCTGCTAGAAATCGTTACCGAGCCTGATTTTCGAACCGCAGAGCAAGCTGTCGCTTACCTGAAGGCGCTGCATTCACTGGTCACTTACTTGGGCATCTCCGACGGCAACATGGCAGAGGGATCAATGCGTTGCGATATCAATATCTCGCTTCGAAAACAGGGCACCGACGCACTGGGGACACGTACAGAGATCAAAAACGTCAACTCCTTCCGTTTTGTCGAGCGCGCCATTCACACTGAATGCGAGCGTCAGGCGGATATTCTTGATAGCGGGGGTCGCATCATTCAGGAAACGCGGCTTTATGATGCTGAGCAAAATGTCACGCGCTCCATGCGTTCCAAAGAAGTCGCTAACGACTATCGATACTTTCCCGAACCCGACCTCCTGCCCATCGAGATTGATGCCGCCTACATTGAAGCGGTTCGCGCCACGCTACCTGAACTACCAGGCGCAAAGCGGGACCGCTTCGTGCGTGATTATGGTCTGAGCGAATACGACGCGACACTATTGGTACCAAATCACGCAATGGCGTCTTTTTTTGAAGCAGTCGTTGAACACTGTGATGCAGCAAAACCGGCTGCAAATTGGATTTTAGGGGATCTATTGGGGGCGCTGAATAGAGCTGATATCGCCATTGAGAAAAGCCCCATATCAGCGCAGCAACTTGCCGGCTTAATCAGCCGGATCGAGGATGGCACGCTATCGAGTAAGTTGGCAAAACAAGTTTTTGACGCCATGTGGGAAGGACTTGGTGATGCGGATGAGATCATTGATTCACGCGGACTCAAACAGGTCAGTGACGAAGGGGCCCTAGAAACAATGGTGGCTGAGGTGATCGCTGCGAACCCAGATCAGGTCGCGCAATATTTAGCGGCAGACGAGGCGAAGCGCAAAAAGCTTAGTGGATTTTTTGTCGGACAGATCATGAAGGCATCGCAAGGGCAGGCAAATCCAAAGCTATTGAACCAATTGTTACTCGAAAAGTTAGCCGCTCAATCCTGAACTCTACCCTTCATATACTTGAGACGATTTTCCCGTTTTTGATCGCTACTTTTTTTCAATAACACATAAACCGATCCGGTACCGCCATGAGCGGGCTGTGCCGAGTGGAAAGCTTGCACCGCATCGAGCTCTCTTAACCAATGGTTCACGTAACCTTTGAGCACTGCTTTGCGGTCTGATGGCCCACCAGATTGGCCCTTACCATGAACAATCAACAGATTTCGGAGGCCCAATTCCGACGCGTCGCGGATGAAAGCAAATACCTCCTCTCGCGCCTGCTTAACCACCAGTCGATGCAAATCAAGCCTCGCATCAGTCTGATACTGCCCTAAGCGAAGCTTGCGATAGACCCCATTCTGAATGCCAGGACGCTTGAATGCTAAGATGAACCATGGATCCAGTGGCAAAACACCCTCATCCACCAGCGGATTACAGACGGCATCCTCCCCCTCCGCGGCTCGTCGACGGCCACTTTGCTGATCCTCAGAGAGCGCCTCTTTGACCAGTCGGACTCGCGCATCTCTCTCCAGCGGTTTTACGCCGGCCATCTCTTGCGCAAATAGCTCATCGTCACTCACTAGTGGTTGCACTCTGCTTAGTCATACGCGCAGTATAGTCAGTCTTTAATCATTACGGCGATGACCATGAACGGCAATTTTTTGACCGGCGCGGGCTACTTACTGCGGGGGCTAAGCATGATTTTTCAGCCGGGGTTACGCCAGTTCGTGATGGTGCCGCTAGCCGCCAACATCCTGCTCTTTAGCCTCATGGGCTGGGGGCTGTTCCAGCTGATCTCTGATTTTTATGACGCCGCCATGCTCAGCGTTCCCGAGTGGCTTCAGTTTCTGACATGGATCATTACGCCTTTGCTGTGGCTGGTCGGTAGCCTGATGACGGGATACGTCTCGACGCTAGCAGTGCTCCTGCTGACTTCACCCTTTCACGGCTTGCTGTCGGAGCGGGTTGAAGAGCTGGTGACCGGCGAGCCGATTCCATCATCAGACAGTTTCGGCCGCGCCCTCTTGGAGGTGCCCAGAGCCTTTCTGCGGGAAGTGAGAAAACTGCTGACCTATTTACCAGCGGCACTAGGCATGCTGCTGCTGACGATCATTCCTGTCTTTAATGCGCTTGCACCGCTCGGGTGGTTCTTGCTGGGCGCTTGGATGATGAGCTTACAATTTATCGATTACCCAATGGACAATCACCGGCTTCCCTTTAGGGACGTTCAGGACGCCTGCGCGGCTAGGAGAGCTTCGACCATCGGGTTTGGTGGTACCGTCGCCTTTTTCACGAGCATACCCCTTGTCAATCTCATTGTGATTCCGGCCGCGGTCATCGGTGCCACGCTGCTCTGGTGCGAGGAGTTACGCGGCCAGCGGTAACGCTGCGTCACACATTGATCATGGCGGTGAGATACAGGCGAGAGAATGCCCCAAAAGCGCCTCTATGTCTGGCAACAAAAAAGCGTCGTCCTCACTGGCAAAGCTAATCGATACGCCTGTAGCGCCCGCTCGACCCGTGCGACCAATACGATGCACATAGTCCTCAGGGTCTTCGGGGAGGTTGTAATTCACCACGTGAGAAATACCCTCTACGTGAATGCCTCGTCCTGCGACATCAGTGGCAACCAGTACTTTGCACTGGCCCGATTTAAACTGCTCTAAGGTGCGCGTGCGCTTAGCCTGGGTCACCTCGCCAGACAACATACCGCAGTGCACACCGGCTTTGCGCAACTTCTCGTGCAGACGGCGCACCTGATCCCGACGATTCGCAAATATAATGACGCTCTCCACCTCGGGATCTTGCAGTAAATCCATCAGCACAGAAAAGCGATCACTACTCGCCACCAGGTAGACTTTTTGATCCACTGAAGCGGTGGCAACACGCTCGGGTTCAATTTCTACCGTGACGGGCTCAAAGGTCCACTGCTGCGCTAAGTTCATCACGTCTTGCGTGAAGGTTGCCGAGAAGAGCAGCGTTTGGCGATCTTCTCTACGAGGAGTCGTACGGACGATCCGCTTGACTTGAGGTATGAAGCCCATGTCTAACATGCGATCCGCCTCGTCCAGCACCAAGATCTCAACTCGATCCAGTGCTAGATCTCGCCGCTCCATAAAATCAATCAGTCTCCCAGGGGTCGCAACAATAAGATCTACCGGAGACCGATTCACTTTGCTCAGCTGCTTTTGGTAATCCGCTCCTCCGATCAACGTAACGGTTTTCAAACCGGTGAACCGCCCTAGCTCCTCTGCGTCTTCCGCAATTTGCACCACTAACTCACGAGTGGGCGCAATGATGACCGCACGCGGCTCACCCAAAAAGCGCTCACCCTCTATCGGATGGCTGAGCAGATCGTTAAAAATAGTAATCAGAAAAGCAGCCGTCTTGCCGGTACCCGTTTGGGCCTTGCCAATGGCATCATTACCCCCGAGGGTATGCGGCAAAATTTGCGCCTGTATGGGCGAACAAAACTCAAAACCTAGCGCATCGATACCTCTTTGTACCGTGACATCAAGGTTCAGTGTGTCAAACTTCACTGGCACTGCCGTAGGATGCGTTTCAGCGGGAATGGCCGGCTCGGCCGTAATAGCGACTTCTTTTTGCACAATCGTGCCTGAGGAAAAATGAGCGCGCAGTTTAGCACAGCCTAGCGGAGTAGAATGCGCCCTTGGGCTCTCGCCCAGACGGTCGCTTTACAGGATATGCCTATTCATGCAGCCACACTCCTTCCCATCCCGCTTTATTGCTGAGCTGCGTCCTCTATGGGGCATCGCCTGGCCGTTGATCATTGCTCAAACCGCCCAAATTGGGACCGGTGTGGTCGATACCTTAATGGCGGGCAACTATAGCGATATCGACTTGGCAGCGATCGCAGTGGGCTTCAACATTTGGCTGCCATTGTATTTGGTAATTCTAGGGACGCTTTTCGCTTGCTCAGCGATCGTCGCACAAGACTATGGCGCGGGGAATATCGCACGCGTCCGAAGCTTCCTGCCACAGGGTTTGTGGGTCGCTATTGCGCTGAGTGCCGTCATGACACCGCTGTGCCTTAACATTGGCTCTGTTATCCACATGCTGGGCTTAGCCGATGAGACAGCAGCAAAAACCGCCGCTTACATCAGCCGTGTCGGCTTAGGTTTTCCGGCACTCGGTATTTTCATGGCGCTTCGGTATCACACTCAAGGACTGGGGATTACGGCGCCTTTTGCCATGGCCAGCGTGATTGGCTTTCTTGCAAACGTGCCACTCAACTACATGTTGATCTTTGGCGTCTGGGGCGCGCCCGAGTTAGGCGCAGAGGGCTGTGGCCTCGCCACAGCAGCGTCGATGTGGATCAGCACCATCATCATCACCCTCTACGTGCTCCGGGCAAAACCGTTACAGCCCTTCCTACCGGAGCGCTGGCTCCAATGGCCAGATCGCCGTCGTATCAAAGAAATTTTAGCCGTCGGCTTACCGGTTGGACTGACCTTTTTTCTGGAGACAGGGGTCTTCTCTGCGATTACCTTATTCATTGCCCAACTGGGTGAGGCAGCAGTCGCCGCCCACCAGATTACCTTTAATCTTTGGGATGTGTTTTATATTCCAATGGTCAGTATCGGTAGTGCCATGGCGACCCGCATGGGTCACGCTATTGGCGCAGGGAATACCGAGGATGTTCGCATGGCGCTACGCGTGGGCGCTACGTTGTCGGCGCTGGTGGGCTTAGTCACTATGGCATTGCTGTTGCTATTTCCGCAGGAGATTATCGGCGCCTACACACAGTCGAGGGAGGTCAGAGACCTCGCGCTGCGCCTACTTCGTTTAGCAGCACTGTTTATTATGATCGACGTCATTCAAATTGTCGGTTCGTTTGTCCTGCGAGCTTATAAAGAGACGCGCTTCCCGTTTATCGTTGTCACCCTCTCCTACTGGGGACTGGCGTTGCCATTGGGTTATCTATTGGCGATTCATTGGGGTGACAGCAGCCCTGAGGGTACGATTGATTTCTGGTATGCCACCATCGCAGGCATATCGGTTGCAACAGTACTCATCGTTTGGCGAGTGCGGAAGATACTGAGCGCGCTAGATTGAAAAAAGGGGTCTCGCCTATGTGCTAACCACCTTTGCCACACAGTGGGCAATCTGGACGCGCACTGAGGGTGATCGCTGAAGACTCACCTGACCAGCCATCGATGTAATGCAGAACTCCCCACGGCAAAGAGGCACCCAATAAATACTTCAGAGCGGCTAGACTCTGTTGCATCGCGATCATGCCGACAACGGGCCCCAAGATACCTAACGTTGCGCAACCGCCCAGCGCTTGGTTGCCATCCGCAGATCCCAAGCAGTGGTAACAACCCATTTGGCGAGCTGGATCGAAAGCGATCCATTGCCCTGCCGTTTGCACAGCTGCCCCCATGAGCCACGGCAACTGTCTCTCATAAGTTGATCGGTCAATATCAAGGCGGGCCTGCATCGAATCAGAGGCATCAATCACCAAGTCGACGCCATCGAGCAATGCCTGAGAAGATTCGGGGTCAAATTGCCCCATACAACCCTCCAGCTCAATATCAGTGTTAGCGGCGCGAAGGCGGTTTGTCAGCGCATTGACCTTAGGTGCACCAATGTCTGCCTCTGTGTAGACCACCTGACGCGGAAGATTACTTAACTCCACCTGATCTGGGTCGACCACACGAATATGCCCAACCCCGGCTCCGGCGAGGTACTGTGTCACGGGACAACCTAGACCCCCTGCGCCTACCACCAACACGCAGCTACGCTGCAATCGCATCTGTCCGTCTAAATCTACCTGTGGCATCACCAGCTGTCTCGCGTATCGCGCCAGCTGATGGTCTGTCAGCGTGTCCATTGCCCCCCCGTTAGCCGCTCATGACCCGACCAGTCTAATCGTGTACTCACTGAGCAAAACGCTTGTTCCTGCAGTGCTGCTCGGACGGCGCTGGCCTGGTCAAAACCGTGTTCCAATAATAACCAGCCGCCCTCGGTGAGGTGGTCACGGGCATGATGGATAATGTGCTGCAGTGCCTCCAGTCCCGTCACACCACCAACCAGCGCACGGTCGGGCTCGGCGGGCAAGTCGCCTTGTAATAAATGAGGGTCATCGGCGGCAATATAAGGTGGATTCGCAATAATCAGCTGCCAGCTGCGACCGCTGAGTGCACCGAACCAATCACTCAGCAGCCAGTCCACTTCTAACCCAAGCGCAATGGCGTTGTCGCGAGCACAGTCCAATGCATCAGGACTAGTGTCGATACCAGAGACCCGTGCTTCAGGGCGAGACGCTTTGCAAGACAATGCAATCGCCCCGCTACCCGTCCCCATATCCAGCACGGTACTGGCGCGGGCATCGATCAGCTCGATTGCCCATTCCACCAGGTGCTCTGTTTCCCGCCGAGGGATCAAGACATGCTGGTTTACCTGCAAACGAATCGTCCAAAAATCGCAGTAGCCCAGCAGGTAGGCAAGTGGCTCTCCCGCTCGACGGGCATAGATTAAATCGTTAAATCGATCTAGCGCCGCTTTTGCGACCAAGTGATCGCTGTGGGCGAACAGCCAGGCACGATCAACCCCCAGCACAGTGGACAACAGTGTCTCGGCCTCACCCCTATGAAGGTGCGCCGACGCAATCAGATCGCGAACGATCATTCATCCGCCAATGCAGCAAGCAGATCCGCTTGATGCTCCTGCCGAAGCGGCACAATGAGGGCATCCAGCGTGCCGCCAACCACGTCATCAAGCCGATACAACGTTAGATTGATCCGGTGATCAGTGATCCGACCCTGAGGAAAATTGTAAGTGCGAATCCGCTCAGAGCGATCACCGGAACCCACGAGGGAGCGCCGCTCAGATGCTTGAGTAGCCTTCTGACTTTCCTGCTGCGCAGACAGCAAACGTGCTTGCAGCAACGACATCGCTCGCGCTCTGTTTTTATGTTGAGAGCGCTCATCCTGACACTCGACGACCACGCCAGACGGAATATGTGTCAAGCGGACCGCCGAGTCTGTGGTATTCACGTGTTGCCCACCCGCGCCCGACGAACGAAACGTATCAACTCGTAAATCTTCTTTACGAATGTCAACGCTGTCAATTTCTGCTAACTCGGGTAACACCGCAACCGTGCACGCTGAGGTATGTATGCGGCCTTGGGACTCCGTCTCGGGGACCCGTTGTACGCGATGAACGCCAGACTCAAATTTAAGGTTGGCATAAACGTCTGTGCCCACCACGCGCATGATGATCTCTTTATAGCCGCCATGCTCGCCAGATCGCTCTGACAGCACTTCGACCGACCAGCCTTTATCCTCTGCATAGCGGTGATACATACGGAATAAATCACCGGAAAAAATCGCGGCTTCATCACCGCCAGTGCCCGCACGAATTTCCAAGAAAATATTGCTGGCATCACTGGGATCCCTGGGTAGCAGCAGTATCTGCAAGTCGGCCTCAACCGCCTCCAGTGTCTGTTCTGCTTCAGCGATCTCTTCAGTCGCAAGCGCTCTTATTTCCTCGTCTGGATCATCCAGCATCTGGCGAGTCTCACGCATAACCCCCTGCAGTTGAGTGAACTGCTGATATCTCGCAACGACCGTATCGAGATGTGAGAACTCCCGAGACAGATCACGAAATCGATCTTGATTACCAATGATTTCGGCGTCGCCCAATAATGCTGCCACTTCCTGATGGCGGTCCGTCAAAGTATTTAATTTGGTGAGCAAAGAGGCTTTCACAGTCGCACTGTTACCGCAGATTCACTGCAAAGTTGTCTGTTCGTCGCGCTCATCTTCGGCGTCGGCAAGACCGAGTACGGCGGCCATTTTAGTAACATCATCCGACCCCCCCTCCTTTGCCAGTTGCCTCAATCCCGCCGTGGGGGCATGGATCAGTTTGTTGGTCAGGCCGCGTGCGAGTCTGCTAAGCACTTCCTTCGGGGCACCGCCGTTTTCAAGCATTTTTAAGGCCTTATCGAGCTCTACCTGTTGTATCGCCAGCGCCGCATCCCGATAGGTTTTGACGACATCTGCTGACTGCCGCTCCAAAAGACCTTCCTGCAGCATCTCCATACCCGCGGCCACAATTTCATCGGCCTTACTCGCCTCAGAGGCACGCAGGCGCAAATTCTCTTCAATTACCTCCCGCATATCGTCTACGGTATAAAGGTAAATGTCGGGGACTTCAGTCACCTGTGGCTCGATATCCCGCGGGACTGCTAGGTCGATCATCAACATGGGGCGCCATTTCCGCGCTTTGATGGCACCTTCAACAGCCCCTTTACCCAGAATCGGCAACTGACTCCCCGTCGAGCTAATGACAATGTCGGCATCCGATAGACGCTCAGTCACATCCGCCAGCAATATGGCCTCGGCATCGAACTGTGAAGCGAGTAGCTCAGCTCTTTCTAGCGTCCGATTAGCAATGATTAATTTGCCCAAACCCGCGTCGCGTAGGTGCCGAGCGACCAACTCAACGGTCTCGCCGGCGCCCAGTAGCAACGCCGTGCTTTGCTCCATGTCACGGAAAATCTGCCTCGCCAAGTCGACCGCTGCATACGCGACAGAAACGGGATTCTCGCCAATGGCAGTATCAGTCCGCACTTTCTTGGCGATGCGAAACGCCTCAGAAAAAATCAAATTTAAGTGATAGCCGACAGCGCCTGCCTCTTGAGCCACTGCAAAGGCCGACTTCATTTGCCCAAATATTTGCGGCTCTCCCAACACCATCGAATTCAATCCTGCGGCCACTCTCACGAGGTGAGAGGCTGCGGCAACGCCGTGATTGCGATAAATGGCTGGTAGCAGGTGGTTGACGTTCAATCCGTGATGCTGGGCTAGCCAGTGTGATACTTGATCGGCCGCACCAATAGCATCCGAATCTGCTGGCAAGATCCCATAGAGCTCCGTTCGATTACAGGTCGACAAAATCACTGACTCTATAATCTCGGTTTCGGAAATCAACGCATTCAGAGAGTCGTGGACTTTTTCTGGCGCAAAAGCAATCTGCTCGCGCAGCTCCACAGAGGCCGAGTCATGATTTACACCGACTACTACCAGATTGTCTAACATCCCGCCCCTAGAGGCCCTCCCCCAACGCAACAACTTGTTATCATAGCATCTACTTCAAACAAACGGTCTGTTGGGCGAGAGCCGCGCAACAGCCGTAATTCGGGGCATAGCAGGCTTGCGACGACATTTCACTTCGCTCTTATACCTCTCTACCGTGCTATCGGCTCTGGTCGGATGTGCCTCGCCAGCAGGCAATGAGACAGCTGCTTCGGCGCCGAATATAGCCCCTGCTGTGAGCAAAACGACGCAAACGGCAACGGACATTGAAAAAGCACTCGAGCAGCCTGAAACACCGATCCCAGAATCGAG
>JBDQJL010000003.1:0-146899 GCA_040263855.1 Luminiphilus sp.
TTTCTGAACCGCTTCCCACGCGTTGGGTACGGCATCAAACTGATGGAGTCGCGCCAGATGATCCGATTCCAGCGAATGAATGTGCAATGCGTTCAATGCATCGGGCCAAAAAAAGACCGGCTCCAAGACCGTAATTTGTTCGCTCACAACCGCTATCAGGTAACCGGTCTCAATATTGAACTGCGCTAATAGTGCTTGATGGTCAGCATAGACCGATTCAATCGCGGCCAGCACCGCTTCGCCGCGAGAGTGAGGAACGAGTCCGTGCACGGGCAACCATCGCTCACCTTCGGCGCCAACCATATTATTGACTGGCCCAAATGGATTGGCGGCAAGGATGCGCGGAATGCTGTCGGGTAGCTCAGTGCCCCCTTCTGCAGAACAGATGGCGCGAATGCGTTCGGCCTGAAAAGCGGTCTCTTCGTCTGTGCGTCCTTCGCTGATAGTAAACATCGCCCATTCGACATCATCCATAAATCGACGACCCGATAGTGCAATTTTCGCGCTCTGTTTGAGCTTGCCAACAAGACTGGACTCCGCTTTGACGACGCTGGAGAGTTGTTGCGCGTCGGCCATGAGGCTGGCTCGCTTCATGCGCTGCTTTTGCAGATAGGGGTCGAAGCCAAAGCATTCAGTGGTCAAAGACTCCCGCGAAATTTGCGCCATCGCGCGCAACATGGGTCCGGATGTTTCAAAAGCAAAGCTGGTGTAGCTCTTTGAACCTGCCAACGGAACCAGGGGCAGTGTGGCTCTCACTTTGATACCCAAGGCGCCACAATCACTGGCAAATAAGCCTGTGAGATCTGGGCCGAAATGTCGGGTAAAGGGCGCGGCGTGGCGTTGGCTTGCTGAGCCAGTTTCTATTAATTCTCCCTTGCCTGTGACCACGCTTAGCGATAGCACATTGTCAGCGGCCGTGCCGTGCTGGCCGCTTCCCCAAAAAATACTGTTCTGAGAAAGCCCACCGCCTACCGTAGCGAAACGCCCTGATAGCGTCCCCCAATAGGGTGTGCGGACACCCAAGGGAGCCAGTTGCTCATAGAGCGCTTGCCAGCTGCAGCCGGTTTCGACGGTAACGTAACGATCTTCCAGATTGATCTCGATAATGGCGTTCATGCTGGTGATGTCCACCAATAAACTATCTGGAGCGGTGGCGAGATAACCGCTGGTGTAACTCATTCCGCCACCGCGTGTGACGATGGGCGTGCCTCGCTCTCGGCAGGCACGCACCAGTGCCTGAACTTCCTCAATGCTGCGTGGCGTGACGACGGCGCATACCGGTGGGCCTAACGTAAAGACGTCTTGCGAGTAGAGGGCGATCTGTTCTGGGTCCGTTTCAATGATTTCTGCGGGCAGTAATTGTTCGATAGTGGATACCACTGCGTTCATCGTGTGCCTCCGAATGAAACCCGTTTGGTTAAGCAAAAAGACTAGCAGACCTCGAAGCCATTGGCGTGCCTTACTGCATTGCCATTCAATAGATAGCATATTCTCGAACATAGGGCATTAGATAGCGCCCGGGGAGTGATGCTAACCGGATATCAATTCCCGATCAGGATCACGGTATGATGCGTTTAGGACGAGTTCGAAGGTATTCGTATGCGACCGCAGGGATTCTCGCACGTGGTGATCGCCACTGCCCACACGCACGTGTTGGGTGAATTTTTTGCGGCACTGGGTTGGCGCTCGCTGACGGTCGATTTAATGCCAGAGGCATTGTCTTTTTGGGGTGTTGAGCAGAGTGAGAACCCGGCTATGCGCTGGATACCGCCCTCTAAGGCGTGTGAGGTATTGCTATTACCAACGCCACAGGAAGTGCCGGTATTGCGCCCGATAGACTGTGCCGTCACAACGCCAGGAGGGCTCTTTGATATCAATATGCGAACCGTCGATAGCGACTGGTCCCACGACTTTTTACAATCTCATGGATGGCAGTCCTTAGTTGACCCGGTGGCCTGGCGATTCGGAGACGTTGAGACCAAAGAGGGGCTTTATATTCAAGCGGATGGCATCGTGCTAGCAGTCATGGAGCGGCTTCAACCGCCACTGCCAACCGTCGCATTCGATCGTATGAGTGACGTCTTCAATGCGACGCAGATGGTGCGCAGCGTCGATCAGACGACCGCCTTTTTGAATTATCTGGGTTTTGAACGCTTTATCCATCATCAAGGCCCGCTGCCCGGCGAAGGCCCAAAGGTGTTGCAATTGGAACAGCGTCCCGCAGACAACGGTGACATCCACCTCGCCATTTTGCATCCAGCAGCGTGCATGGAGGGCTCTCTCGAGCTTGTCGAGGTGCCTGATAGTCCTCTTGAGCGCTTGATTGTGCCTCCTTGTGGCGGGAGAGGCCTGCGATCACTCTGTGTCCCTACTGATGATATTGAGGTGTGTTATGAGGGGTTTATGGCCAGTGACTGGGCCAGCCGAATCATTCATCCGCTCGCGCATCGCGGACTGCCCGGTGTCCTGAGTACACTGAGTTTTGCCATTGCCGCGCCCGATGGCGGCAGGTTCGATGTGTATCAACGTACTGGATGAGGTCGCTACGATGTTAAAGTCAATTTTGATGGTTTGGGTGCTCGTCCACAATGTGCCTGCTACCCAAGAAGCGTATGAAGAGTATCTGGGCTATCAAACCGCAGATCGCGGGGTGATATCGGGTGAGCTTGCGGCGGCCATTCAACGACCAAGATTGGCAGATCGATCTTATGTCACGCTGGTGCCCAAGTCGGGTCCACAGGTTGCGATTCGCATCATTGAAGGGGCTGATCGAGGATACCAACCCATGCGCCGTTTGGGGTGGAGCGCCATCGAGTTGCTGGTCAAAGATCCCGAGCAACTGAAACGAGACTTACCCGGCTCCGCGTTTACTTATTTGCAGGGTCCTGATTTTCTCACGGAGCAGAAAAATATCCTCGCTATGCAGGTTTATGGTCCCAGCCAGGAGCTCTTTTACCTTACCCATATGGTAGACCCCGCCTTATCGTTTTTAGTGCCTCAGCCGAGCCCAGAACCAGTCGGCCATAGTTTTATCATGGTGATGGGCAGTCATGACATTGAAGCCAGTATCGCCTTTTTCAAACAACACTTTGATAATCCGGTGGTGGGTCCCATTCCTTATCGGATCGGCGTGCTGTCGGACGCTTACGGGGTGTCGAATACCACCGAGCACCCGTTGGCGCTGATCTCCATGTCTGACGGTTACGGTATTGAAATTGATCAATATCCGAAAGCGGCAACGCCGGTGCCGGCGGCACTGGGTGCGCGGGGTGGGGTGATCTTGGTGAGTTTGAGCGTGGATCCAGTGGGTATCCAAGAACCATTACCCTGGACCCTTGCTTATCAAGGTGAAGATGACGCCTTAACCGGCGGTATTGTGACCCTCCCATCTGGGACGCCCTTGGAACTTTTATGGAGTCAACCCGTATTGCGTCAGTCCAGCAAGTAGGTCTATGTTGACTGGATCCGCGTGCTACGTGTTAAAAAGAAGCACGTTTTTTAAAGGAGATTAATCGTTTCATCGTGGCAATGACGTTGTTTGATAAGCTCTGGCAGGAGCATGAGGTGGCGGCGCTTTCTGAGCGCCAGTCACTTCTGTACGTCGATCGCATTTTTCTTCATGAGCGAACGGGCAGCGTGGCACTCAATGGTTTGCTCGAGAACGGTCGTGCTGTGCGGCGACGGCAACATGCTTTTTGCACGATGGATCATATTGTCGATACGAGACCCGGGCGGAACGACGATACACTGATGCCCAGTGGTCGCGATTTTATCGTTGCCACGCGCAGCGCAGCGCGTGAGACGGGCATTCAGCTATTCGATATTCAGGACCCCGATCAGGGTATCGTGCACGTCATTTCTCCCGAGTTGGGTATTGCATTACCTGGCTTGTCACTAATTTGTCCCGATAGCCATACTTGCACCTTGGGTGGTTTGGGTGCGCTGGCTTGGGGTGTGGGCTCTACAGAGGCAGAGCATGCCCTTGCAACCAGTACGCTCCGGGTAACGCGGCCGCAAACAATGCGCGTTCAGTTTGTGGGTAAGATGGCCAAGCATGTCACCGCTAAAGACCTTATTCTTTATACCATCCGATCGCTGTCTGCGTCGGGTGGCGCTGGATACGCCATTGAGTTCGCAGGCCCGGCTATCTCGGCGCTCCCGGTTGAGTCACGACTCACCCTCTGCAATATGGCGACAGAGCTCTCTGCGTTTACCGGACTGATTGCCCCCGATGAGCAGGTTATTGATTATTGTCGGGGGCGTCAGTTTGCCCCCGAGGGTGCAGCGTGGGAGGCGGCGATTCGTCACTGGCAGACCATACAGAGTGATGCAGATGCCCGGTTTGATAGTGAGCATCAGATTGATATTGATTCATTGAAACCGCAACTCACTTGGGGCACCAGCCCGCAGCACTGTATCGACTGGGATGGTGAAATCCCCCGTGCCGAAGAGGCACCGGACGAGGCAACGGCAGTATCTTGGCAGCAGGCGCAGGCCTATATGGGCGTGACGGCGGGACACCGCTTATCGGATTATCCGCTCGATGCCGCTTTTATTGGTTCTTGCACGAATAGCCGCCTGTCAGACTTACGCGAGGTGGCCGACTATTTAACGCAGACGGGACATCGTGTGGCACAAGGCGTGAAGGCCCTTTGCGTGCCTGGCAGCGGTGGCGTCAAGCGAGCCGCAGAAGCGGAAGGGATTGATGCTATTTTTCGTCAAGCCGGCTTTGAGTGGCGAGAGCCGGGTTGCTCAATGTGTTTCTTTGCTGGAGGAGAGAGCCTCGGCGAGGGTGTGCGAGTCGCTTCCACTACCAATCGTAATTTTCAGGGACGCCAAGGTCTGGGGGTCAGAACCCATTTGGGCAGCCCCCTAAGTGTCGCAGCGAGCGCTTGTGCTGGGCACCTGTTAGCCGATGTGACCTCATGACCCCGTTTACGTCGCATCGCGGGATTGCCGCACCGCTCCTGCGGGATAATATCGATACCGACACTATTATCCCCTCACGCGAGATGAGGACAGTGTCTCGCTCTGGTCTTGCTGACGGGCTATTTGCACCGTGGCGTTACGCCGATGCGGATGCGCGGGAGGCTCGTCCCGATTTCGTGCTCAATCAGGCTTACTATGAGAGCGCCTCCATTTTGCTAACCGGCCTCAACTTTGGCTGTGGCTCTTCTCGGGAACATGCCGTGTGGGCCATGATGGAATGGGGGGTTAAGGTCGTGATCGCACCCTCTTTTGCGACCATCTTCCGTAACAATGCGTTGCGCAATGGGCTGCTGACGATCGAGCTTGAGCGCGATCGAATTGAGTGGCTGGCTAACTGGGTCAGCACTGATCCACGGGTGAATCAGTTGGCGGTGGATCTAGAAGCCTGCACGATTCTGAGTGAGGCGGGTCGCGAGAAAGACGGCTTTCAGATTGACCCGATGGCGCGCTTGATGCTGATCGACGGTCTCGACGAGATTGGGCTGACTGAACAATCACTGAGTCTCATTGAAGACTTCGAGCACCGTGACCAATCGCGTCGTCCATGGGCTTATCTGAACGACTCGCACTAAGCGTTGAGTATTCCCCTCTCGATCAAGGTCGCAATTTGCTCGATATCAAGGCCTAGCGCTTGCAGGACCTCATGGTTGTGTTCGCCGCTGGCGGGAATGTCGTGTTGCAGAGGCGACTTAGTCTGGCCAAACTCAATAGGCAAGCGTGGTAATTGAGCTACTTCACCCGCATGGATACCCTCCGTGAGATGAACGGGCACTAACCCATCTGAGGCGCTCAGATGAGGATCTTCAAATAAATCGCCGGGGCGATTGATCGGTGAGAAAGGCAGTCCCGCGCGATCTAGCCGCTCGCTGAGTTCAGCCAAACTCATTGGCGCAAACAAGGTGCGGATATCAGCCAGTAGCGAGTCTCTCGCTGTCACGCGACCTGCATTAGTGGCAAGGTCGTCGTCGCCAGCCCAATCAGTTAACGCAAACTCAGCACAGAATCGTTGCCACAGCGTATCGCTGACGATACCCACAAAAATTCGCTCGCCTGAATCGAGATCGAAAATATCATATATCGCCCATGCAGACTGACGCACAGACATCGGTGGCGGTGCCTCGCCAGTCGCTGCTTGCTGAGCCATATGCTGGCCCACCAGAAAAGCGGTCGTCTCAAACAGCGCGCTGGTCACATGAACGCCCTTACCGGAGGCTTGCCGTTGATGCAGTGCGGAGAGAATCGCGATGACACCGAACATTCCGCCGGTAATATCAATGACAGAAGAGCCTGCCCGCAGCGGTTGGTTAGGGAGGCCTGTCATATAGGCGAGTCCTCCCATCATCTGCGTCACCTCATCGAGGGCAACGCGATGTTCATAGGGGCCAGAAAGGAAGCCTTTGAGTGAACAGTAGATGAGTGCAGGGTGGCTGGTTTGAAGGGTGTTGTAATCCAATCCTAAATTGGCCATGGTGCCTGGGCGAAAGTTTTCCAGCACAATGTCCGCCGAATGAATAAGGTCCAGTGCCACTTGGCGACCGTCGGGGTGTTTGAGATCCAGGGCGATAGAGCGTTTGTTGCGGTTGTACATGGGAAAGTAACCGGCTCCAGATCCTTGCAGACGACGGGTATTGTCGCCTTTGAGCGGTTCGACTTTGATAACATCTGCACCTAAGTCCCCCAGAATCACGCCCGCCGTGGGTCCCATGACCATATGGGTGAATTCGATGACTTTGATGCCTTTTAGTGGAGCGCACTGTGCATGCGTCTCCTCGCCCCCCGTCATTACTGAATCCCCAGATGATTTGTTATGATGTTATATCATTAAGCTGTTTTCGCTGCCAAGGTGCTCAGGTGACCAGATGACAAAAAAACGAGACAACCAATGTGTCACTTTAGCGCAACGCCCTGATGGTGTGCCTAGCCCAGACGACTTTGCCTTTGAAGTACGACAGCTTGGCCCGCGATCTGCCGGCATGATTCGCTGCCAAACCCTGTTTCTCTCGCTCGATCCTTATATTCGCTCGGTTATTGCTGGCAATCACCTAGGTCACGGTATTGATACTGGTGATATTGTCCCGGGCGAGGTGGTTGCCAGAATACTCGAGAGCGACGATCCGAAATGGCCAGTGGGGATGCTGGTGCGATGTCATAGTGGTTGGCAGCAGGTTTGTGATCAGCCAGCGGAGGGATTGTCACAGGTACCTGAGGCATTGAGCCGACCGTCGCTGACACTGTCGATATTGGGTATGCCCGGATTGACGGCGTGGGCGGGCATGGTGTCCATTGCCAATGTTCGCGAGGGTGATGTAGTGGTCATCCCTGCTGCGGTAGGCGGTGTGGGCGCTATGGCAGCCCAATTAGCGCGGCGAGCAGGGGCGACAACAATTGCTGTCACAAGCGGTGCTGAGAAGCGTCGGATCGCCCTCGAGACATTGGGCTATGACCATTGCATTGACCGTGTCGATCAAGACCTAGCCGAGGCATTGGCGGATATCGCGCCGCATGGTGTCTCCGTTTATTTTGATTTAGTGGGTGACCCGACACTCACGACGGTCGCACAACAACTAGCGATCGGCGGCAGAGTCGTACTCTGTGGGTTGATTAAAGACTATAACGGCAATCATAAAACCATGGGGCCGCATCCCGGACTCTGGATTACTAAGCGAGCCACTGTCAGTGGTTTAGTGGTGTATGACTATGAACCGCAACGCGCTGCATTTGAGCAGGAATTTATACCCCTTGCCGAAGCAGGTGATTTGGTCGCCAATGAAGAAATGCATGAAGGGTTGGCCTCTGCACCCGATGCATTTTGTCGTCTAATGCGAGGTGACAATACCGGTAAGGTTGTTGTCCGTGTCGATAGCTGAGGAAAATAATCAGTCATGAATCCCATCACAATCAGCGAGGTGGGCCCGCGTGATGGGCTACAAAGTGTCGCGACGGTCATGTCGACAGCGGACAAGATGATTTGGATAGAGGCCGAATACCGCGCGGGCGTTCGAGAAATCGAGGTTGGTTCTTTTGTGTCGCCAAAGATCTTGCCGCAGATGGCAGATACCGCGGTGGTTGTAAAGAGTGCTCGCTGCTTTGAAGACCTTGTGGTGGCAGTACTGGTGCCCAATGTTCGGGGCTGTGAGGCGGCAATCGAGGCGGGCGCACACAAGATTTCTATTCCGCTGTCGCTCAGTGAGACGCACAGCCAGAAAAACGTGCGCCGTGATCATAAGCAAATGTTAGGTGAGATTAGTGCCTGCCAGAAACTGATCGATCAACTGCCTCGGGGCGATCGTCCTTATTTTGAGGTGGGACTGTCGACGGCGTTTGGCTGCACGATTGAAGGCGTCGTCGAAGAAGATTTCGTGATCGAGATGGCGGCCCGAGTAATGGATCTGGGTGTCGCCGAGGTGGGTCTATCGGATACAACTGGCATGGGTAACCCTGCTCATCTTGAACGATTAGTGACGGGTATTTGGCAGCGGTGCGGGGAAGCGCGGCTCACGGGGGTGCATCTTCACAACACGCGGGGTCAGGGACTGGCAAACGCTTTGCGAGCCATTGAGCTGGGTATTACCACCCTCGACAGTTCTTTGGGCGGTCTGGGCGGGTGCCCTTTTGCGCCGGGAGCGAGCGGTAATATTGTGACGGAAGATCTGGTTTTCATGTTGGAATCGATGGGTTACCCGACAGGTATTGATTTGGAAGCGTTATTGGCAGTTCGCCACCAGGTAGCCGCATTACTTTCCGCCGAAGACTGGTACGGCTTTACGGCCTCTGCGGGGCTGCCGGCGCATTTTGGTAAGGCGACTGTGGCGGAGGCACCTTAATGGCTACAGCAATATCACTCCCCGTCCGTAATCCCAGGACGGGTGAGTGCGATTACGACATACCCGTCGTGTCAGCAGCTGCAATCACGCCAATCGTGCAGGCGCTGCGAGAGGCGCAAGCGGCTTGGTTCGCCATGGGCGCAACGGCTCGGGCGCAGTGCCTCAACCGCTTTGCCGATGCGGTGATGGCGGAGGTCGAACCACTCGCCGCGGCGTTAGCAATTGATACAGGTCGTTCTACGTTTGCGCAATTTGAAGCGATGAAATCAGTGGAGCTCATCCGCATGTGGGCTGAGCGAGCGCCTCCGATTATTGATCAACTAGCCGGTGATGGACAATCCGGACAAGTGCCGGCCGTACACTATCAACACCGATTGATTCCCTATCAAGTCGTCGCGGTGATCAGCCCTTGGAATGTGCCTTTGCTATTGGCCATGATAGATAGTCTTGCGGCCTTGTCGGCAGGCTGTTCAGTACTATTGAAACCCTCAGAGGTGACTCCTCGGTTTATCGAACCGCTGCAGCGCGCGCTCGATACGGTGCCAGAGCTGGCATCTGTCTTGCGCATCATTACAGGGGGTCCCGATACGGGTAAAGCGATGATCGATCAGGTTGACGCAGTTTGCTTCACGGGGAGTGTAGAGACTGGTCGCGATGTCAGTCAGCGAGCGGCGGCCAATTTTATTCCGGCCTTTTTAGAATTAGGGGGTAAAGATCCGGCGCTGATCTTGCCAGATGCTGATTTGTCGCTGGCCGCCCGCGCAGTGGTTCGCAGTGCTATCGGTATGACGGGACAGGCCTGCCAGTCACTAGAGCGCATCTATTGCCATCAGGATGTGGCGGAGGCGTTTATTGAGGAGGTGGTCGGTCAGTGTCAGGCGTTATCGTTAACCTGCACTGAGGATGGTTCGGGTGACATTGCACCACTCATCTTTGCGCGACAAGTTGAGACGATACAGGCGCAAATAGACGATGCGCTTGATAAAGGGGCGCGTTGCTTGCTGGGGGGAGAGCCGGTGCATGCCGGGGGTATCTGGTATCCGCCGACTGTGCTCATCGACGTTGATCATGACATGTTGGTCATGCAGGAGGAAACATTCGGCCCCGTCATTCCTGTGGCAACGTTTACGGATATCGAAGAGGCGATTACACTGGCGAATGACTCAACGTTTGGCCTGTCTGCGGCGGTTTTCTCCGCCGATGTTGCGATGGCATTGGGCGTCGCTGAACGTTTACAAGTGGGGGCGGTCAGCGTCAACGACGCCTCATTGACCGGCATTGTGAACGATGTTGAAAAAAATAGTTTCCGTTATTCGGGAATGGGCGGCTCCCGGATGGGGGCGGCTGGACTGACTCGGTTTCTTCGCAAGCGTGCACTGTTAATACAGACCGCAGAGCCGGCAATGATTCAGCTTTTCTCTGATCAAGCACAGGAGCACTTAGTATGACGATGGTTTGCGTCGATTTAAAAACGGGAGAAGCGGGATATCAGCCGATTCTGGATTTTCTTACCACCATATTGCCGGATACCCGCGCCTTTGACGGATGTCAGGATTTAAGCGTCTACCTTGAGGATGATGGCGCGAAGATAATTTTCATTGAGTATTGGGAGAGTGCCGCACACTATCAGCGCTACCTCAGCTGGCGCACTGAAACGGGGGTGCTCGATGAGCTGGTTGCGATGCTGGCTGAGCCCCCCATCATTCGCATTGCGGAAGACTCGGGTATTTGAGGTGCGGGTCCGTTTTGTCCCCGGTAGGGGGCTGAAGTCCTCGATAGTACTGATCCTCTCGATAGCATTGCTGCTCCCGCTGCCGGGATGGCCCCAGCCGATCACCAGTTGCGACTGGGAGGCGGCTCATCCTTCTGATCCTGATCGTGTGGGTCCTGGCGTGCCCTCGTCTGACGTAGAGACTGCGCGCGCCATCGCAGCGTGCCGACAGGCTTTACTAACCAATGCAGACAACCCGCGTTTACAGTACCAGTTGGCCCGTGCAATCGTTTATCACGCCGAGCGTAATAACACCGCTAATGAGGAAGGCATGCGGTATTTGGAGCAATCGGCGCGCGCAGGCTACACCCAGGCCATGTTCGTATACGCATTAATGCTGACAAGCGAAGAGCGAGGTTGCGAGGCCCCTTTCTGGATGCAACGTGCAGCGGAGGCGGGCCTGAAGGCGGCGCGTATTGGCTATGTAGAGGGTGCCACCAGCGGTCGATGGTCCTCGTGTAAACTCTCTCCGGACGTCCAGCAGATGGCGTCATTCCTCGATGGCGCCGAAGAGCAGGTATCGGGCTACTATGAAAACCTGCTGCTGAGCACGCTGCGAAGCGCACTGCAGACGCTGAATCAAGAGTAGATCCGGTCAGAGGCAACAGGCGGTTGATTTACCGCTGCCACCAGACTGAATCGGTTGCTTTTACCTCGCGTGTTGTGACGACGACTTTAGCCCTGGCCTCGCTAACGAGTTCGCACCCTCGACAGGGTCCCTGCCGCTGAGTCACCGCCGTGAATTACGAGACATAGCCATAAAGCACGCCGGCAATTTTTCGCAGTTGTATCTCCTCTGCGCCCTCAGTAATACGGTAGCGTCGGTGATGTCGATAAATATGTTCGAAAGGTTTATGACGAGAGTAGCCTAGCCCACCGTGAAACTGCATGGCCGTATCGGCGGCGTTGCAAACCAGTCGATTCGCCCGGTAATTACACATCGACACTTTGTCAGTCAGCTTTTTCGCCACATCGACTTTTTCCATCTGGTCCATTTGTGCCGCTGTCTTGTAGATCAAAAGCCTCAACATTTCGGCTTCTGTCTGCAGCTCGACCAGTGGAAATTGGATGCCCTGATTCACCGCTAGTGGCTTCCCAAAGGGCGCTCTTTCTCGCGTATAAGCAAAGGTTTCATTAAGGCAATATTGGGCCGCACCCAGCGAAGAGGCGGCTTGCCGGATACGACTTTCATGGACAAAATGCATGGCCACTTTAAGGCCCTGATCGAGCTCACCCAATACTGCTGAGTCGGCGACAAACACCTCATTCAGTGTGCAGTAAGGATGGTCTGTCGGCATATTAAAGGTCCACAAAAACTCCCCTACTTCAAAGCCAGCAGCATCAGTGGGCACCACAAAACAGCCAATACCCGAAGCGCTGCCTTGATTCCCTGAGTGACGCGCAAACACCAAAACGTGACTCGCTTTGTGTAAACCCGTCGTCCACATTTTTTCGCCAGTGATACGCCACCCGCTAACACCATTGTGAACAGCTCGCTCAGCACTGGTCTCCATCCACGTGGCATCTGATCCATGAGCTGCTTCTGTGAGACCGAAACACCATCCCAATTCTCCTTGTAACAACGGCTCCATCCATCGGGATTGCTGTTCCGGGGTGCCAAAGTCGTGCAGCACCATGGGCGTCATCAAATTACCAACGATCGAGTTCTCATTTTGTAGGTCGTTGTGAAGCCCTAAACCCTTTCCAGCTAGATGCTCACGAATACGTGCCATGGCCAAGTTGGTGCCATTTTGACCCCCATAAGCTTCAGGCAAGGCGTAGCGAAAGTGGCCGGCAACATCTGCGCGATGGCGCATTTCTGCCAGTAGCGCCTCCCATTCTTCGCGCGGTAAGCCATCCCGATCCCAGTCGGTGCGGGCGTTCTCGCGGCGATGATCGAAAAACCGAATATTATCGTCTTGATTTTCTAGCGGTGTAATCTCGCGTTCGATAAAGGCGTCGAGCACGCTTAGGTACTGCTCGATCGATTCAGGAATCTCAAACAAAAATTGCTGCGTCATAGGTAAATTGTCTCCGAGTGATGGTGCGTCGTCATTGGACCCTCATCACGCTCTTACCGTTGGTCTGTCATTGAATCGCTATCAGCAGTCAGATAGCGCCACTTTTCGGCTGCCACGACGCGATTAGCATACCGCGGGTTGTTAATGGCGCTGAGCAGGAGCTGTCGCTGCTTCAGGTAATCGAGAAACGCCGCATCCGGCTGAATCTCTCGTTTAGCAAGAGCCTGCGATATTTGCGTTACAACATCTCTATCGGGTGAGCCATCGGGTACCCATTTTTTGAACGCGGCGCTATCCAATGCTGACAACGTTGGGCCTAACGCTTGCTCTCGCTGGACAATACCGATCACATTCGCGGCGACTCTCGCGTTGAATTGATCACGATCATTGAGCGCGGGGGTCACCGTCTCTGCGAGAAAACCCTTTACGGCCTGCAGTAATTGCCGTGACGTGACGTCGGCAGCGGTGATTGATTCGTCAAGTTCGTTCACACAGCCTCCCAGGCGTCGATCAAGTAAATGAGGTCTAATTCTGCTTCCGATCGTCGTCTAGCGATCGCTGCACGCTCGATATCACCGCTACCGCTGTGCCACAGTGCGCCCATGGTTTGGCACACCAAGCCCCAGTTAAGGGCGGCAAATATCTCCCAATATTGCAGGCTCGCTAAATCAGGCGCCCATCCTGCGATCGATTGATAACCAGCCAGTAAATCAGCGTATTCGCCAAATCCACCCACTGGTTTTTCAATGTTGCCAAAGCGCCATACATGAGCACAAAGGTAGCCAAGATCCTCAGCTGGCGGGCCCTGATGTGCCAGTTCCCAATCGAGAATGCCGGCGAGTCCCCGCTCATTCACTAATAAATTGCCGGTGCGAAAATCGCCGTGCAATAACACACAGGGAACTTCCTCTGGGGCGTGCTCAATCAGCCAGTTAAGCCCAAATTGCATGGCAGGAGATATATCGCCAAAGACGTGTAAGCGTCGCTGAATGCCGTCGAAGCGATGTGCGAGCGTTGCGGGCTTTATCGACTGGGGTAGTTGCGAACACGCCACGGTATGAATGTGTGCGAGTGCCTCACCACATTCATAAGCCAAGCCTTTGCGGGCTGTGCTGAATACGGCTGTAGTGAGCCACTGTTGGGGAATACTTTCACCAGGAATAAACGCCATGATGAAGGATTCGCCCAACGGATGTGACGCCTCAAAGACTTTGTAAATGCGAGGAACAGGCACCGATGCCTGCGTGGCGAGTTCGATGATGGCCGCCTCGTCCACTAATGACAGGCCCAGGATATTGCCTTCAAGACTTTCAATCGATTCGGCGCTAAAAGGGCGCCTTCGCAAAATAAGCGGCGTCTCATGCCATGTAAAACGCCATGTCTCGTTATTAGCCCCCCCTGAGAGCCGCGTGAGGTTGGCAACGCGAGTCCCGGCAGGATGGTCAATCTCTAGACCCTCTAGGACTAGGTCGAGATGCTTAGCAAGTGTTTCAGGCCCCATCTTTCGCTAAGTGTCCAATCGATTGGGAGTCTCGGCCAAGTGTGGGCTAGGATGGGACTGGCCGAGGTGGCGCCGGGTATTGCGGTTGTGTAATCCGCTTGCCAGCACCCAATACCCCCGCAGCCGATATGCCATAAACAGACCCTTTACCCTTTTTCGATTTGGAATGTCAGACCAGCATGTGCTTGCAGGCGATCAATCAGCGCTTGTCCCAGCGCCGCAGCGGGCGTCCACAATCCGCCCCCAGCGAGGGTTGGATTTTCCAGTAAGCAAATGGCCGCCTCGGCCAGCATTTTAGAGGTGGAGCCATAGCCCGGGTCTCGATCGCCCTGTACGCTGGAAATCATCAGTTCCCCTTTACAGTTTTGGCCAGCGAAGATGGCATCATAATTGCCGTTTTCACGCTCTTCTTGCGTGGGGCCATCGCCGGGCTGTAGATCGCTTTTGCCGATGGAGTCGTCTTTTGCAACGTAATCTGCCGCGGCCTTACCTTGTTCACCATCGCCGGTTAACAGCATCTCGTCGTAGCGGAAATCCTCACCATACTGGTGACCCAGCAAAAGGTTAGAGCGGTGGATGTTTTTAGTGTTAATAGCCGCCATGATGAAGGGTGCGCTCCAGCTATTGAGCTCCTCGTCATACTGGGGTGCAGTGCCAGTGGGCTGTTCCGGCCCGGTGAAGCCCTCTGTTAACGCAAAAGGATTGGTGAGCACTTTAATGATGGCAGGATTGGCTTGTGCCGATGCCATGGTGGCACGCATTGACGCAATGGTTCCCCCTGAGAAGGTGCCATTCATTGCTCGGACTCTGCCTTTGACCGTGGTAATGGGCTTCCCGGTCTGAGCGATGGCGTGTTGCTGCAAGCAATACACACCCAAATCAAAGGGAATGGAGTCAAAGCCGCAGCTATGCACGATACGCGCGCCAGAGGCTTTTGCGGCGGCGGAATACTGCGCAATGGTCTCGTGCATCCAGCTGGGTTCACCCGACAGGTCGACATAGTCGGTGCCCTGTTGTGCGCATTGCTTGATTAACTCTTCGCCGTAGAGCTGGTAAGGGCCAACGGTGGTGATAACCACTTTGCAGTCTGACACCATCTGTCCGACGGAGGCTGCATTGTCACTATCCACGCTCACCAGCTCAACACTTTCAGAGATGCCGAGTGCTGTCCGCACTGATGCTAATTTATCAAGGGACCGCCCGGCCATCGCCCACTTTAGGTCGGTATTAGCATATTCTTGTTGCAGATACTCTGCGACGAGGCGGCCGGTATATCCGGAAGCGCCGAAGACAACAATGTCATATTTTGTATTCGCATCAACCATTTTTTTACAACACTCCTAGGAATCAATAATGAGATAGGCCACCAAGGTTACCTTGTCTCGACATTGAGGGGGCGGTTAGTGGTCATCTTTTTAGAGGGATGGCGGTCGCAAGAAAAAGAATACTGCAGGCAACAGCCGGTGTTGCCGTTATCATGTCAGCATGGCATCTCAAAAAAGTACGCGACACGTCATTGAATCATTGCTCACAGCAATAGCGTCTCGCGACTTGCGAGCGATACGCAGTGCCTTACATCCCAGTGCCACTTGGCAGAACGTACCGCATGCGTCGATTCAAGGCAGAGAGGCGGTGATGGCCTTGCTCGCCAGCATCGTGTGTTGGTCGGACAAAGTGCAATGGGATGTGATCTCTTCTGTTATTGAGGGCAATGTGGGGTGGCTCGAACGGATTGACCGTTTTTGGTTGGCTGGCGAGGAGTATTCCGTTGCCTGTAACGGCATTTTCACAATAGACCCAGCGACTGAGACGGTCCTTTCTGTGCGTGATTACGTTGATCTTGGCGAATGGCGAAGTCGCGTAGGTCCGGTGCTAGCCGATTTTTCGGGTCGTTCACCGGTAGCCGTGGTGCAGCGACATGTGGCGGCAGTATCGCGTCGCGATCCCATCGCCATGGCGGCTGATTACGCCCTCAATGCGGTACTCGAGCGTCCCGGTGCATGTTATGAGGACTGGTATACCATTATCGACTATTTCGATTCGGTTCCCTCGCGGTTAGCGGGCCGTGAACTCACCTTCGGCGCAATGGCGGCACTGGGGTCTGACAGGGTTAGCCTGCCGTGGCAGATAAAGCAGGGTGTTGATGCTGTCGCATCCGGTCACGATACCTTTCAGATTGTTGAGGGCAGAATCGCACATCAGATCACCGTGCTGGGCGAGGGTGATTTCTAATCGCTCTCTGCTCCGAACTGACCTTTCGACAACTGACCTTCCCACACCTGACCTCGGGCCAGCTTGGCCTGGGTGCCAGGGGGTTGTTGTGATCTCAGGGGGCGATTTGATCAAAGGTTAGCGTGTTGCCCAGCAAAGCGGTTGACGAAAAGCTTAGGCGCAGACATTGCCAAAGCCATTTTTCCACGTCGTCATGTCCAACGATCAAGATCCTTTGGTCTGCAATGATCAAGCGTTGAACGAGTATCGGGGAGCACGGTAATCCGGCGTGCACTGTGTTGTGCGCAGTAACAGGTTTGTTGCGCTATCCATCTATCTGCCTGCTATGGACAGTCCCGAGGCCGGTGAGCGAAAGTCGAGACAGTAAAAGTCCCGTTTTAACCGATATATTATTGACATAATATATGCCATAACTTATAATAACGGCGATCGTGCAACTGCTGTGATGACATGATGAAAAGCTTACGAACGCCCGATGCCTGTTTTGATGATTTGCCTGAGTACCCATTCGAGCCGCATTACACCGACATCGATTCGGGTGATGGTGACACGCTTCGCATTCACCATCTGGACGAAGGAAGCCCCGATGCACCCATTATTTTGTGTCTTCACGGACAACCGAGTTGGAGTTATCTCTACCGAAAGATGGTGCCATTATTAGTCGATGCTGGATTGCGGGTGATAGCCCCTGATTTACCTGGCTACGGCAAATCAGATAAGCCAGCGGCGAGGGAGAATTATAGCTATCAGCGGCAGGTTGACTGGATGGGCCGCTGGCTTGAAGCCAACGATTTTTCAGACATCACGCTGTTTGGTCAGGATTGGGGTGGTTTGATAGGTCTGCGTTTGGTTGTCGATTATCCAGAGCGAATGGCTCGTGTTGTCGTGGGGAATACGGGATTGCCTTATCAGCCTCATTTGCCGGATGACATTATTGAGCAAGTTTCGGTCTTTCGAGACCAAGCAAAGACGCCGACGCTACCCGAGTTGTCCAGAGCGCTGGCCAAGTTAGCGGACACCACTGCCTCGCCCCTTGCCTATGTGACGGGCTTTGCTTTTTGGCAAAAGTTCTGTTGGGAAACTGAGAGTTTGCCCGTTGGTTTTATGATGGAAAGCATGATCGAACCACCCGCCAACTGGCGAGTGGCATTGCCGTTGCTGCTGCACCAATTTTTCGGTCGCGCCCTGCGGCCCATCACGACACTCGGTAATGCTTATGAGGCACCCTTCCCAGACACCAGCTTTAAGATGGGCCCTCGTGCTATGCCGAGTCAGGTGCCCACGCTACCCACAGATCCTTCGTTACAAGCGCAGGCAGCAGCCTGGGCATTTTTTGAGCAATTTGAGAAACCTTTCCTCTGCTTATTCACTGCAGACGACCCCGTTACCCTTGGGCTGGATAAATTGTTTATCGATAAAGTGCCCGGTGCCGCGGGCCTCAATCATCAAGTCTTCAGGCGTGGAGGGCACTTTCTACAAGAACGGTGCCATCGTGAGCTGAGCCAGGCGATTATCGACTTAATGCGCAACACCTAGCTCAAATGGGGCTCGTTATGTGAAGGGTCCCGTGAGGCAAAAAGATCGATTGCCTCGAGGTTGCAGCATGATTTTTACCGCTTACTCAGTTTAGGCGCGACACGCCGCGCAGCGGGTCATCACCGTTGATTAGCGAACAAAGCGCCTCTGCAAGGCGCTCACTTTCATGGACACAGGTTTGCCAATACGCCGATCGTCGCTGTGGCGTTAGATGACGAAAGTCGGATCTGTCAGGAATCTTTTGGTGCGGTAGTGTTTCAAGAAATGATCGACTTGGACACATCAGTATCAAGTTGTCGATAGCGGGGTGCGATTGGGCACGCCAGGGCAACATCTTGTCGAACCAGCCCGGGATCATGAGATCACTAAAGTGTGGATACAGTATGAGTCCGTCGGCGTCCGAGTTGGTGAGCGAAAAATGGTAATCGATAATGCCGCCATCCCAGAAAGGCCCCTGAGCAGCGCCTGGAATCGATGGTTCACATTGCATGAGTAGCGGGATTGCGCCGCTGGCCTTGAGTGCGGGGATGAGATTTACCTCAGATAGGGGGACCGTTTGCGTATTAAAAGCCGTCGAGAAGGGCACGGTCGAGATGGCCGAATGGCAGAAGGCAATACGTTGAAAAAATAGTTGCAATGCCTTACGGCTAAGCGCGTTTGCACCGCTGGCGATTGCCATGCTCGCGGCGAGGGGTAGTCCTGATTGAGCTTTAGTGAGGGCCCTGCCTCGGGCAGTGATGATGATATTGTGAAATCGCTTATGTTCAATGATATGGGTCGCACCGTGTGACCCCAACGCCTCGCGTAACAGGTATTCCGCAACGTGGCTGACCTCTGCCGGTGAGGGTTTGGCGCTACTGTAGTGTTGCTGAAGATACGCAGTCTGCAACCGTTGAATTGCAGCGCCAGGTTGCGGTTGACTCAAACACGCATGTCGCCAGGTGCCAATGGATGAACCTAGCAACTGCAGAGGTTCGATTTGATGGCGTAACAATTCGCTGGCGAGCATTTGGTCGAGTTCAGATAGTATCAGCCACTTTGGCCCGCCTGAGGCGCCAATCATCGTTTTGAATGGCGCGCCTTTCCAGCCTTGATCACCGATAATTTGTGCGGCGGTTTTGCCCATATAGATTGAGAGTGGTGGATTTACAGATGGCATGCCTACCTCAGTGACATCGTTAGCAAACGCGATGCTATGACAAACGCATCTGTCATGCTAAGCATCTGTTGGATTACTATTTTTCAGTGTACCGAAAGGTTGTTGGCGTTACATTGACTCCGAAAGAGCAGTGTCGATTGACAGTATTAGCCAAGATGGCACACGAATATCGTATGCTTATTGGTGCGCTGCGTCCGCGCGTCATCGCCGCACAATCGTTTTCTGCCATCAAGTCTGGTGATAAAGAAACGTCGTGAACATGTCGAGAAGAGTGTTATGCAAAATGAGCTGGCCAATAGCGTAAGCGTGAGACAAATTGTGACGGCGTTTGAGACCGCTGACGGATTACCCTCACCGTTTGGTGAGTCATATGTGCAGTGGTATGCGGGAGTCGTTCAGCATTTAGCGATGTGGGCACGGACCCGCGTGAGGCCGCCCATCATTGGTATCAGTGGTTGCCAAGGGTCAGGAAAAAGTACGCTAGCTACCTTAATGGCGCAGCAAATGTGCCAGGTACACGGTGTTGCTGCAGTATCGCTGTCGCTCGATGACTTTTATCGCACAAAAGACGAACGTCGACAGCTCGGCGCAGACATTCACCCGTTATTGACTACCCGCGGTGTGCCCGGAACCCACGATGTGCCACTGCTACTGCATACCATTGAGCAACTGCGCGCCGGCGGTGAAGGTGTCTCGTTGCCTTTATTTGACAAAGCCTCTGATGATCGCGCAGCGATGCAGCATTGGCGCACCAGTGACGCCGGGACAGAGCTGATCATTCTTGAAGGATGGTGCGTGGGGTTGTCACCGCAGCCAACCACCGCATTACAACTGTCCGTGAACGATTTAGAGCGGGAGCAGGATGCCGATTTAGTTTGGCGCAGAGCGATTAATCAGCAGTTATCAGATCCTTATGCGGCATTATGGGCAGAATTGGACGCGTTACTCTTCCTGCAAGCGCCGCATTTTGATGCCGTGCTTGAATGGCGTTGGGAGCAAGAGCGGCAGTTGTCCGCTCAGTATCAGTTAGCGCATCCTGGTGAGCCTGACCCGACAATGAGCCGAGACAGTATTGTCAACTTCATCTCGCATTATCAGCGTCTGACCGAGCATGCCCTCGCCACATTGCCCCAGCAGGCCGATTACGTTTGGGCATTGGCAGAAGATCGATCTGTGTCGAGACTGCTCATACAACAAGGCGGAGTGGAGCGCAGGGTCGCGAAGTCGAGTCCGGGCTGATTTGGGCGCGACTACGACGTCGGTTATTGGTGCGACTGATGGACATCGCTGTGTGAGCGGTCGCTGTTAAAAAGTGGGCTCCAGTCAACTAGTGGCCGATGACCTAATAGATTCATGATCGCCATTCTTGTCGGGCTGTTTTTAGGCCATTTTGGCGCTTTGTGTAGATTATTTTTACGGCGCTTGTATCCACTAATGAAACCGTGTCAGCCTAAAGCCATGAGAACAACCAGTTTTAAAAAGAGTATCGGGTTTATATTTGCCTGCGTCAGTGTCAGCGTGGCACTGCCCACTTGGAGTTGGTCCGATCACGCTAGCCTCGTTTGGCCGCTGCTGCGCACACAGCCCAATCTCATAGAGCAAACGGTAACCGCTGAGCCGCTTGAACAGTTTTTGATCACGCAACAAGCCGGTATCGCTCAGACGCTTGAATCGGTCGAAACATGGTCACTGAAGACGATTGCGCATTATCCAGCTACGCCCGAATCGCTGCGCTGGAGCCTCTCCAACACATCGACGCCGGCGGATTTTTTCGCCGCAATTCGCGTTAACCCGACCCTGGCTTACCGACTCTATGTTAACGAGCCGTCAGTGCAATCAGTGGCCAAAAGACCCCCGTTGCCTTGGCAATCCCTCAGTTTTCTTCGCGGCGGTGATTCACAATTGGCGGCGCGCTACCGATCACTCGTTGCGGGCGAGTCGGTCGCCATTGCGGAGGTCATTGCGAGCGCTAGCGACGAACCGGACTTTGGCATGGATGTAGGTTTATTTGAGGATAACGGTACGGCGTTTGGTGCCGTTTATGGTTTTGGTGTCACGCCATTTGGCAACGACAACTTAGACTACGGATCTCAAGCGCCCTTTCACATGGGCTTTTATCATCTGGATTGGTTAACACGAACGGCGCAACCCGATTTGTTGCGTACCTACCCGCTGTGGCGGATAGCACTATTTGGTGAGTTGGCGGATCTGGCATTTCGAACGGGCCATGATTACTGGGGCTGGAGATTCTTGGGCTGGGGATTGCACTATGTGGGTGACCTAACTCAGCCCTACCACACCGTGCCGTTGCCCGGCATCAGCACCTTTGACGGGCTGCTACTTGTGGCGCGCGGGAAAACAGGCGAAGCGATACAACTCGTCTCTAATCGTCACGGTGTGATCGAATCGTATCAATATCATAGACTGACTCGCGCTCTGGTAGCAGGAGACTGGTCGGCCCCGTTATTGCTTGCGTTGTCAGCACAACCAGCTGATAAGCCGCTAAGCTACGACGTCATGGTAGGCATGTTGACAGCAGCCTCTGTTGACGCGGCGGCGGCTTTTGATGCCGTGATAGAAGCGAATGTGCCTGACCACTTTGTGAGCGATCCTGCATTTGAATGGACGGGATCGGGTTATGAAAGCGGCGTCGTGGAACATATTTTAGAGCAAAAAGGGCCGGTGGCGCTTCAACGTCTCGATGACGCGGTCATCCTTCAGCTACAGCGGTTTTCGGTGGTCGCCAGTCGATGGCTTGCGCGGGGTGGCGTGAAGGTGGAGTGATGGGCGGTGTGATGAGTGGGAAGTGGAACGTTGCATTGGTTAACTGGGGCATGTCTCATGTTTGAACTCGATGAACGGTTAGCGGCTGACACTTATTTTGTGGGCAAAACGGCGCTATCTCAGCTTCTGTTAATGGATGATGCGCGATTTCCTTGGTTGATTCTGGTTCCTGAGGTGGCACATGTCAGCGAACCATTTGACTTGAGCGAGACTGATCAAGCTGCCCTATGGCGCGAGTCGATGTGCTTAAGCCGTTTCCTTAAAGCGCACTATCAAGCCGACAAACTCAACGTAGCGGCACTCGGTAATCAAGTGCCGCAACTACATCTTCATCATATTGCTCGTTATCATTCAGACGTGGCCTGGCCGGGTCCGGTATGGGGGGTCGGCGCACAGGAACGCTACGTTGCTCAGGAGGCGACGCAGTTGATTCGCACTATGCGCGAAGGTCTCGCGCCTTACCTCCCGCTAAACCCAACCGGTTCAGCGTATTGATTTAGCCACATAAGCTGGCAGCGATGCGTGGTGGTGCATTGCCGCAATAATGAATGTCGGGTTAAACGGTGCGCGACGGTTTCGTGAAACACGCTTGCCACTGAAAGACCGATTAACCGATAGCCGAAAGTGGGATCTGTCATGCCGCAAGTATTATTTGTTTGTATGGGCAATATTTGTCGCTCACCGACTGCTCATGTCGTCTTTCGCGAGCAGGTGAGGGAGAGAGGACTGAGTGACCAATTGATGATTGATTCCGCTGGAACTCACGACTTTCACCGGGGTAAACAACCTGACGTGAGGGCGATCGAAACGGCGGCCAAACAGGGGCTTGATATGACTGATTTGCGCGCCAGGCAAGTTCAAAAACAGGATTTCGAACGCTTCGATTATGTGGTTGCGATGGACAGTGAAAATCTGAGTGCGCTGCAAAACAGCTGTCCCGAGGCCTATCTTGCTCGTCTATCGCTGTTATTAGATTGGACCGATGGTTGGGGCACCGAGGTACCGGATCCCTACTATGGTGGTGACGAGGGTTTTACCCGTGTGCTGGATATGGTGACGAGCGCGTGCCGATGCCTGCTAGAGCATATCGTGATCGAACACGCACTGTTGCCACACAAGCAATGAAATGCCTCATTCAGCGGGTCACTTCTGCTTCGGTGATGGTCGACAATAAAGTCGTGGGAAAGATCGGCTCAGGCTTATTAGTGTTTATAGGCATTCAGCCAGATGACACCGATGAGAAGGTCGCGCGGATGGCAAAGCGGTTACTCAATTATCGGCTCTTTAGCGATACCAAAGGCAAAATGAACTTGAGTGTGGTGGATACCGGGGGCAGTATTTTAGCGGTGTCGCAATTCACGCTAGCGGCCGATACGGACCGCGGCAATCGACCCAGTTTTTCAAAAGCCGCCTCACCTGCGTTGGCCAAGCACTGCTACGAGGCCCTGGTCGGTGCGCTCGTTGCGAGTGGGGCGCCCACCGCAACTGGGCAATTTGGTGCGGATATGCAGGTGTCACTCATCAATGACGGGCCCGTTACTTTTTTGCTTGAGGGCTGACCACAGGATGTGGACGCCTTCGCAGCAGCTAACGGTGTGTTGCGTTATTGAAACGCCCGTGATTGAATACACTACAGTCGTTGCATTAATGATCCCCGTATAGTGCGCATGAATTAAGTTCGTGTGTCCAACTTGGAGGTTCATCATGATGACTAATACTGTAGCGAAATACTTGATTGCGCTGTGCGCCGCGGGATGTTTTTCCAGCGTAGCGAGTGCGGACACCAGTGCACAACTGGCGACCTGTAAGGCTGCCCTGAAAGCAACGTATGGCGAAGATACTCGGGTGAGGATGTATGGCACCAAGTCTTACCGAGGTGTTACCACGTTAAAGCTCAAGGTAAGTCCACAAGGCCAGTCGTCGCTGTCTCTGCAGTGCTCGAGCGACGATGGATCGGATCAACAAGTGGTATTGAAAGACAAAAATGGCGAGGTGCTGGTTTCTTAAGTAATGCGACCGGTAACACTCCCAGAGCGACGGAAGATAGGTATGAATTGGGATGATTTAAAAGTGTTACTGGCGCTATCCCGAGAGGGGTCAACGCGTAAGGCGGCCATTACGATGGGTGTCAGTAACACCACCGTGATGCGACGGCTTGATTCGTTGGAAAAGCAGATTGGGGGGAGGTTGTTTAACAGGACCCCTGATGGTTATGTGCCAACCGCGCTGGGCGACCAATTACTGCCAACTGCCAAGGAAGTAGAACACACGCTTATTGAGGCAGAGCGGCATGTGTCGGGAAGGGATTCGGAGCTCAGTGGGCGTGTGAAATTATCGCTCCCTGCTGTTCCCGTCACCCACATATCGGAGAGTGTGGCCGAGTTTGCGCTGGATTATCCCCGGATCGAACTGGACATTAGCGTGAGTGATGACCAGGTGGATTTGGCGCGGCGTGAGGCTGATATCGCGATTCGAGGGCTGCCAAAAGATAAGCGGCCCCCAAGGGATATCGTAGGCATCAAGATCGGCCGCATCTCCTTGGGGTACTACGTTCATAAAGCGCTACTCAGCGAGGCAGCTAGAGGCCAGCGTGAGCTTACGTGTATCAGAGCGTCGCATAACGTATTAAGCCTTGGAGACTTGCCCGCTCCCGAAGCGCTGGGGTTGGAGAGCCGCCACTTGATAGATGGTCTGACGCCACGCATGGTTGCCGTCACGCACAAGCTGGGTGTAGCGGCGTTACCTTGTTTTCTCGCGGCACAGCACCCAGATTTGATTCTCTTGCCTGGCGTGCCTTCGGCGCATTGGGGACACGTTTGGATTCTATACCACAAGGATCTCAGGCAATCGGCACGCATTCGCGCCTTGTTTAAGCATCTGGCGTCTTTGGCAGAAAAATGGCCCGGTGCTTGGGATACCAGCGTTGTGGAGCAGATCAAAGCAGCGTGATAGTGGCCTGGCTGAGGTTTGACTGCCCCATGCTCAACACTGCGACTCCGCGTAACGACATAAAGCGCGTTTTAAAAGGTGACGTCAGCCTCGGAGTTGAGTCTGCGTGACCTGCCTGTCACCATTCCCAACAGCAAAAGACTGGGACTGGCCCGCTGTGTTGCCAAATCAGTAGATGTTTGACGCCTCACGACGTGACTTAGCTGTGCCGCTTGAGGGCCAGCGAGCCGCATGAGGATGCTGCCTGCGACCTGCAAGGGCTGACACCTTGGTAAGCGTGCAATAGGGCCCCTCAGCGCCAACATGGCACTTTGAAGTTGGTCAGATGGCACAGCAGGTCGCTCACACAGCACGAGCGCCTCGCATCTTGGCCGACGGCTAACACAAGTTTCTCTCTCGCCCGTTTTATCAAGGGTCTTGGCGGCACGATCCTGATCTCGATCTGCCTCGATGGCCGGACTGAGAACGAAAAACGAGGGCAGTTGTGGTGAGTGCCGAGTGAAGATGGCGTTGTCGCGGCGCACAAGCGTCATGTTGACTCGGGGGATCCCAGCTTTCTGATGGGCGTATCGCCATAGGCAGTGATAGTGGCTTTTTCTTCTGTAAAGAACTCAGCCGCCTGACGTGGGCCATCGCGACCAATTCCCGATTCTTTGAAGCCACCAAAGGGTGCGCGCAGATCGCGAGCCAAAGGTGTGTTGATCCACAGCGTACCGGCTTCAATACGCTGCTGAAAAAGTTGCGCGCGCGTGAGATCGTTGGTCCAGCAGTAGCCCACCAAGCCAAATCGGCTGTCATTTGCCAGCGAGACTGCCTCTTCATCCTCGTCAAATATCTGGATGCTGACCACCGGGCCGAAGACCTCTTCTTGGCACAGCGGCAATTGGTTGTTGTGAACTTGAAATACCGTGGGTGCGACGAAATACCCGCTACCGACGTCAGTCTGGGCTTCACCCCCACAGAGTAATATTGCGCCATCGTTTTTTGCGCGGGCGATGTGGTCGAGGACCTTTTGCCAGTGGGCTTTGAACGCCATGGGTCCTACCTCTACGGTTGGATCCAGTGGATTACCTACTTTCAGCGATCGAGTTCTCGCTACGAAGGCTTCGATGAAGCGTTCAGAGATGCCGCGCTGCACTAATATTCGTGAGCCCGCAATGCAGATCTGGCCGCTGTTGCTGAAGATATTGACCAGCGAGCCATCGACTGCTCGCTCAAAATCGGCATCATCAAACACGATATTCGCAGATTTGCCGCCCAGCTCGAAATGAACGGGAGTCAGATGATGGGCCGCCGCCGCCATCACTTGTCGCGCGGCAGTGCCGCCGCCGGTGAAAGCGATACGATCGATACCAGCAGAGCCGGCTAAGGCAGCGCCAGTTTCCATGCCGCTACCATTGACGACATTAATCGTACCGGGGGGTAGGCCCGCCTCTTCCAGCAGTGAGACCATGCGTAAAATCGATAGCGGTGTATGTTCAGAGGGTTTCAGCACACAGGTGTTACCGAAAGCCAAACTGGAGGCAATCTGCATGCTGGCTAATGCCAGCGGCGCGTTCCACGGGGCGAACAAAGCAGCCACACCAGCTGGCTGGCGCGTGACAGTAGTTTGGTATCCCGACATTTGTTCAAACGTTTCGCCGGCCATGACGGCGATGTAGTCAGCAAAAAAATCGAGGTTATCGGCTGCTCTCGGGACTTGCCTTGAGGCCAGATGAGCAGCGGGAAGACCCGCGCATAGGCATTCCAGTAACGCGAGTTCCTCAGCATGCTCGCGGATAAGTGTCGCCCCTCGGCGAAAAACCCCCTGTCGCGCTGCGGTAGCGGTTCGCGACCAAGCACCTGTTTGAAAGCTATCACGGGCACAGGCAACGGCTCGCGCTACTGTTTTGGCATCATCCTCCTGCAGCAACGTCAGTTGTTCCCCTGTGCCCGGAAAGTGCAAGGCGAGCTGATTCGCGCGCGGGTCAATGGGTAACGATTCGGCGCCGATATATCCCGTCACGACATCGGGTAGGACCAGTCCTTTTGCAGCCATTATCTGGTCGATAGCGGTCATCAAGTTACCCTCATTCAATCGTCATTTCACGTTGGCGTGATCGAATCATAGCCGCATCGAGCAGGTAATCGCGATGCTTCACCGGATCACTGACGATTTCTTGCAGCTCTCTCCAGATTAACACCCGTTTGCTCGCCTCGGTCTCGCGGTGTCTCGCATAGTTGCGCGCCGACAGGCGCTGTACTTCCTCTTGTGCGATGGTGCGCCGGCGTCGATCGTAGCGCTCGAGTAGCAAGGGGTCGTTCCCGTTAATGACGGGAACCAGATGGTCTGCCAGTGACCGGGCATCATGAATGCCACTGTTCATCCCCATCCCGCCGGCAGGGCTGTTGAGATGCGCTGCGTCGCCGATAAACAGCACGCGTCCGTGACAAAAGCGCGCTACCCACGCCCATTTGGCGACCTGAGTCATCTCCACTGCAGCGGCAAGTACACCGTGATCCATCGCTGCTCAAGTGACGGGCGAGTGCATCGCGACTAGCGCGCGTTGAGATATTTTGCGTGGAACTGAAGATGGTCGGCCATAAAAGAGGCAATGAAGTAGTAGCTGTGATCATAGCCGTGCTGCATCCGCACATGGATAGGGTAGTCTGCTGCTTTACTGGCCGCGGTGATCAATGGTGTCTTGAGCTGCTCGTCTAAGAAATTATCAGCCGTACCTTGATCGATCAGTATGGGCCTGTGCTCTGTCGCTGAGGTTAATAGCGCGCAGGTGTCATAGGCCGCCCAATCTGCTTCATTTGACCCCAAATACTGCGAGAACGCTTTTTTCCCCCAAGGGCACTGTGTGGGTGCAACGATCGGTGAAAAGGCAGACAGCGACACATAGCGATCCGGGTTTTTGAGGCCAATCGTCAGGGCGCCATGTCCTCCCATAGAGTGCCCCATGATCGCGGCACAGTCCGTATCGATTTGTGAGCAATTTTCCGCCAACACCTGCGGTAATTCGCTGACGATATAATCATACATTTGATAATGGGCAGACCAGGGGGCCTGTGTTGCATTGAGATAAAACCCCGCCCCATGACCCATGTCGTAACTGCCGTCTGGATCGTCCGCAACGCCCTCACCTCGAGGACTGGTGTCGGGTGCCACCACTGCTACACCATGCTCTGCTGCATAGCACTGCGCACCGGCTTTAGTGACGAAGTTTTCATCTGTGCAGGTGAGTCCGGATAGGTAATACACCACTGGTACCCGATATTCCGCTGCTTGTGGTGGCAAGTAAACGGCATAAACCATATCGCAGTCCAAAACTGCAGAGCGATGCTGATAGCGATTTTGCTCGCCACCGAACATTTTGACACTGCTAAGGCATTCTGAGCTCATCAGAACGTGACCACTGAGCGAATACTTTTGCCCTCGTGCATCAGATCGAACGCAGTATTGATCTCCGACAACGGCATCGTGTGGGTAATCATCTCGTCGATGTGGATGTTACCTTCCATATACCAATCAACGATTTTCGGTACGTCGGTTCGACCACGTGCACCACCAAATGCCGTACCACGCCATGAGCGACCGGTCACGAGCTGAAAAGGTCTTGTCGAGATTTCTTGGCCCGCACCGGCCACGCCAATCACGCAGCTTTGTCCCCAGCCTTTGTGACAGCACTCGAGCGCTTGACGCATCACATTGACGTTGCCGATGCACTCAAAGCTGTAGTCGACGCCACCTCCCGTCATTTGAATTAAATGATCGACCACATCATCCACCTCGCTGGGATTAACGAAATCGGTCATACCGAATTGCGTTGCGAGGGGGATCTTGTCGGGATTAAGGTCTACCCCAATAATGCGTCGGGCGCCTACCAGCTTTGCCCCCTGAATCACGTTGAGGCCAATGCCCCCTAATCCGAACACGGCGACGGTAGCGCCAGCCTCCACTTTCATTGTGAAAGCGACGGCGCCAATCCCCGTGGTGACGCCACAACCGATATAGCAAATCTTGTCGAAGGGGGCATCCTCACGCACTTTGGCCAGTGCGATTTCAGGGAGCACCGTGTAATTAGAGAAGGTGGAGCAACCCATGTAATGCAGGATGGGTTTGCCGTCGAGTGAAAATCGGCTTGTGTGATCCGGCATTACACCTTGGCCTTGTGTTTCCCGGATGGCTTGGCAGAGATTCGTTTTCGGGTGCAGACAAAAATCACAGGTGCGGCACTCGGGGGTGTACAAGGGAATAACATGGTCTCCCACCCTGAGGTCTTTCACGCCTTCACCCACCTCCACAACGACGCCGGCGCCCTCATGCCCCAAAATCGCCGGAAAGGCGCCTTCAGGATCATTGCCAGACAGTGTGAAGGCATCGGTATGACAGACTCCAGTCGCTTTGATCTCTACCATGACCTCTCCAGCAGCAGGGCCTCCGACATCCACCTCGACAATTTCTAATGGTTTTCCGGCTTCAAAAGCGACGGCAGCACGACTTTTCATAGGGTTTTCACTCCTGACATTAAGCCTCACATTATGCCTGAGCAGAGGCTATGAACCACCCCTTAAATAGGGTCCTGTTACCGTTGCAGGGCTGCAGTAGCGCTGCCATCACTGACGGGTATTGTCAGGGCTGCGGTGAGCGGTAATGTGAGGAGCACTGAGGCAACGCCGTGCTTGTGTTCTTTTATCCTCATGTAGTATCAACAGGGTGCTTGATGAGAAAATGAAATGAGATACGCAGGCTATTGTCATGAGTAAATTATTTTTCCGTTACGGCGCCATGAACAGCGGCAAGAGCACGGCGATGTTACAGGTGGCGCATAACTACGAAGAGCGCGGGCAGCACGTTCTGCTGATAAAGCCTGCCACGGATACCAAGGGAGATGATCAGATCGTTTCGCGCCTGGGTGTCGCGCGACCAGCAGACCTATTGTTGCTGCCAGATCAAGATCTACGTTACACACTCCATTCGCTGAGTGAAGGGCTCGACACAGTACCGCAGAAGGTCGCCTGTTTGCTGATCGATGAGGCACAATTTTTGACACCAGAGCAAGTCGATCAAGCGTTGGCAATCGCAGTACTGGATGAGATTCCCGTAGTGGCCTTTGGTATTAGAACTGATTTCCGCACGCAGGCATTTCCAGGTAGTCGGCGCTTAATGGAGGTCGCGCATTCACTGCAGGAAATGAAGACCATTTGTCGCTGTGGAAAAAAAGCCATATTCAATGCGCGACTCGGCGATGCCGGTATTATTCGTGAAGGAGAACAGGTGGTGATTGATGGTGATAACGTGCGCTACGAGGCGCTGTGCGGCAGGTGTTACTTAGAGGCTGCAGCGAGCTGAGTGCCCGCATGGACAGACCTTTAATGGTTTAGATCGTATTGGAAAAAAACAGCGGCACAAGGCCGCTGTTTTTTTACGCTATTTCTCACCGTGTGGGCGCTATGACGACCACAGGTTAATGTTGGTGATCATGGTCATGGTCATGGTCATGGGTATGGGTATGGTCATGCGCGTGAGGACTTTCCTCATCATGATGATGATGTCCGTGCCAATGATCATGTCGATGACCATCACTTTTATGCTCGGTGTCGTGTCCTGCCTCATTAGCTCGCCTTGGCATCGTTAATTCGAAGTCCTTGGGGCTGTGTGGATGGTTATGATCCCGACTAAAGGCCCAGTGATACAGCAGTGGGTCTCTGGCGAGCAGGCGCGCTTCTGAGCGGTCTGCATTTTCCACTGGCGTAGACCATGGGTTGTAGTGAAAGTGATTGAATAATTTAGAGTCCACACGGCCCAGTGCAATACAGCCATACTCTGATGCGAAGGCACCGTGGTTGATGTAGGCCGGTCGCCAGAAATAACCACCGGTTGGCACATCACCAAACTGCATCATCCATGACGTACCCCACAGGTGATAAGACTCCTCCGCACAGTCGTGATACGAGATATTGTCTTGATAAAAATTCGGCGTCATACAGTACAGAAAAGTCATTGCGAAGGAGTTTGGGTTGTAGTTGAGCAACTTGATCATGCAGCCAGTTGCGACACTGGGTTTCGCAACATTGCCCATCGCCCAAGAAAGATCCATGTAGCTGTCTACATCATGGTAGAGCTGCGTTTGCGTTGCTGCGTGATGCGTCGTGGCCTCTTCGTGACTTGGCTCTCCGGTGTTGTACATATACAACACGAGGCAGCCCTGATCTGAGCTGATCTCGGGCATGGCGTATCCGGCAGGCACATAGAAATAATGTCCCTTGCGACACACTCGGTCCCCCACACGGAGTTCCCCCTCGATCACGATAAGTTCATATTCTGACCAAGAAAATCCGGGGGATCGCTTGTAGCCACCGTCGAATTGCACGGTCATGGAGCAGGCGCCTGAGTCGACATCCATGCTCAACATCTTGTAGTGCATGCCCGTTCCAAACCCGAGCAGCCGCATGGGTTTAAAGTGCGTGTCTCGATCACAGAAGGGTTCAATATGAGGTCGTGCCATGGTTAAGCCTCCTGTCCGTTGCGGGGGGTATCGTCACTATCAACACCGTACTTCCACACCACCTGATCTTTTCGATCTGCCGTTTTGATTGGCAAATCAGCATCAGGAATCGGCATTTTGTCGTCGCCATCTAAATTAAAGCCGTTCGTTCTAATGCGGTCAAAGAACTCCTGGTACCATTTCTCTCGCGTCGGTGCGAGCGCCTCCATGGAGGCCTCAATTTCAGCAAATCGCGCTTCCTGCTCCGCGATTTCTTCTTTCACCCAGTCCTCAGCTTCGCTACTGCGTTCATGCTCTATGTAAAGGTTTTTGAATGTCATGGGTTGGTCTCCTGTGCAATCTGAATGGCGCCCTCATCATGGAGGGATGCCAAAAACTCGTCGTCATAACCGACCTCACGCAGCAGTTCGCGAGTGTGCTCTCCAAGGCCAGGTGGGAGTCGGCGAATGCTGGCGGGGGTTTTTTCAAAATTCATTGGCGGACTTGAGAATCTGAGCCGGCCTTCGGTCGGATGATCATGCTCTTGCCAGAAGCCGCTTTCCACTAGCTGTGGGTCATCGATTAACTCATCTAAAGAATTCACTACCATCATCGGAACGTTAGTATCACCGAGCAAATCAATCCACTCTTGACGAGTTTTGCTTGCGATAATGGCGCCGGTCTCACGATAAGACTCATTAATGTTAGCCAGCCTCAGCGCCATGGTTTGGAAGCGCGGATCCTCGGCGAGTTCTGGTTTACCCGCCACTGCGCAAAAAGTACCCCAGTGGTTGTCCCAGTAGGGTAAAACCGCAAGATAAAGGCCGTCAGCTGTTTTATACGGTCGCCGGTGAGATGCCATGAGCCTGACATAGCCGGCTTTATCGAGTGGCGGTACAAAGCTTTGGCCCCATAAGTGCTCGGTCATGACGAAGGACACCATGCTTTCGAACATGGGGACCTCAATGGCTTGTCCTTCGCCGGTGCGCTCGCGATGGAAGAGTGCCGCCAACACGCTTTGCACAACCATTAAACCGGTCGTTTTATCCGCGATAATAGTCGGTAAGTAGCGAGGCTCTCCCTCGACCATGCTTTGTAATACCGCAATCCCGCTAGCGGCTTGAATCGAATCATCCAGCGCCCCTTTATCACCATAGGGCCCTTTTTTGCTATACCCGTAAGTAGCGCAGTACACCACAGAGGGATTCACTGCCTTCACTTTGTCGTAATCAAGCCCCAAACGCTCCATGGCTTGAGGTCGAAAGTTGTGGACGATCACATCGGCAGTGGCGATCAGTTTGAGCGCTGCCTCCCGACCGGCCGTGCTTTTCAAGTCGAGTGCGACAGACCGTTTGTTACGATTGCATGTGAGGAATAAGGCCGACATTTTAGGGTCGCTAAAATGCGGTCCTAAATTACGGTTAGTATCACCTGCCAAAGGTTCAATTTTAATAATATCGGCGCCAAGATCCCCCAGCATTTGACAGGCATAGGGTCCAAGGACGACTGAGGTCATCTCGACGACGCGAATGCCCTCTAATGGCGTGCTGATGACAAGCCCTCCAATCCATAGACTCGTATCGCGTTATCTCGCATAAACTTTCGACGCACCTCAGGTTTGAGTTCGAACGCATCGACTTCATCGACGGTACGCTTAAAACGCAGCACGGGGAAATCGGTGCCAAAGATCACCTTATTTTGGCCATAAGAGTTGATGAAATGCTTGACTGAATCAGGCCAGTATTTTGGACTGTGCGCGTCGGTCACGATGAAGACATTGTCGTGTTTCCAGGCCATGGCAATCATTTCGTCATGCCAAGGTATACCCACATGGGTACCGAGTAACTTGAGTTCCGGCAGGTCGCAGGCAATATCGTCCAGGTAAATAGGCCGTCCAACTGAGCGGCAGGGGTGCTCTTTGGCATAAATCAGCGATTGACCCACCTGCATTTGGACTGGAATGCCGAGCTCGATACATTTTGCATAGAAGGGATAGTACTTCGCATTATTCGGCGGTAACTCGAACCAGTGCGGATACAAGTGAGCGCCCACAAAGCCAAATTCCTTCACCGCGGTCTCTAACTGTCTAACACCGTCCATACCCATGTAAGGGTCGAGCCCGAGCAGGCCTCTGAAGCGATCGGGATACTGTTCTACTGCGCGTGATACGACCTCAAGTGGCATGTGGTAGCAGCCTGGCAGACCCACGCGACCTGCTTTGGCCGCGACTAAAAAAGCGATGTCGATACCCGCTTCATCCATGCCTTCGATCATCGCCTCTAGCGTGATGCCGGCAGAATCATGCTTACCTTTTACTTTTCCGACAAAAAATTCATCAGTCCATCCGGGTCGGTGTGAGAGCGCCTCGGGTGTCCAAATATTGCAAACGGCATCAATGGTTTGGTAATCACTCATCCTTATAATCCCATCCATCCAATCGCGATACCGCACCCTAGCATGGTGGCGCCGGCACTAGAGTGACCGAAGCGCGCGAGTGCGGGTACGCGCAATCTCTCGAGTCCCAGTTGACCGATAGCGACGGCCCCTAGCATGGTGACCACGGTGACGATGGCAAACACACCGGTAACCCAAAAGATGCCGGCGACGCTTTGCGTCGCGGCTGGAAACATCAATAGTGGAATCAGGGGTTCGCAGGGCCCAAGCACAAAAATAATGAATATGGCCCATGGCGTCAGCGAACCTGAGGGCGGCTCTTCGATAGTGTGCTCTGGCGTTTTGTTAGCGTGGAGGTGCGTATGGTAGTGGCTCACGTCGCCATGAGAGTGCCAGCCAGAGCGCTCCTGCGGACGCTGCTGATACGCATGCCGGAGCCCCCAAACCAGATACAGAACACCTACAGCACATAAACCCCAGGCCGCAATGTCCCCGCGCAGTGTTTCCACCCATTCGAGGCGAGTGAGTTCAATTCCCACTCCGATGCCGATGGCGCCCAGCACGACTGAACCCACGAGATGCCCGGAGCCGCAGAGCAGAACAACCCGCAAGGTTTTAGACAAAGACCATCCGCGTGCGCGGGCCATTGCAATAAAGGGGAGGTAGTGATCAGGCCCCAATAAGGTGTGCAGAAAGGCAATGGACGCAGCCGATACAATCAAGACTATTAATTCAGGAGCCATACCACCTTACGCCAATGCCTACGATATCTGCGGCTCGGTTAGCACCTAGCGCAGTTTGACTTATTGATGAGCGTTTATACCAAATGCGGTGCGTAGCGGCTACTATCGTGACTAAATAAATTTTTAGGTTGTTCGGGGTCGCCAGAGTGTAAACGCGGTATGGACTTCGTTGGCGACGGTCTGAGGCGCGTGCCACAATATCGTCCACCGCGTGCCCGGCACAGGCTTATCGCGCTGAAACGATGCACTACCGTACCACCTATCGCCACAGCCGTTTGCCGTAGCGGCGGCTCCTATCATCGATAGTCCTAAAGAGGGCGCTACCTTGTCATCTTCAAAACCAGTGAACAGCAGCAAACGGGTCAGCTGGGTGATCGCTTGTACCTATGGTTTTGGTGGTGTGGCCTACGGCATCAAAGATAATGGATTCGCCTATTTGCTGCTGCTGTTCTACGGGACCGTCGTCGGGCTGCAACCCGCGCTGGTGGGCACAGCGCTCATGATTGCGCTGATTTTTGATGCGTTCAGCGATCCAGTGGTGGGTTATTGGTCAGACAACACTCGCTCTCGTTGGGGGCGCAGACATCCCTTCATGTACGCGGCTGCTATCCCCGTTGCCCTTTGCTACAGCCTACTGTGGCAACCTCCCCAGTGGACCGAGGGTGCGCTATTTGCCTATCTCGTGGTGTTGTCTATCTTGATCCGCACCTTAATTACTTTCTATGAAACACCCAGTTCTGCTCTCATGCCCGAACTGACTGCGGACTATGATGAGCGGACCTCAATACAGGCATGGCGATCCTTTTTTGGATGGGCCGGCGGTGCCGCTATGGCGGTCTTTACTTATGGGTTTTTATTAGTGCCGACGGACGCCTATCCTGTTGGCATACTCAATCGCGATGGATACGAGACGTACGGCACCATCGCGTCAATGGTAATGCTCATTGCCATACTGGTGTCTGCACGCGGCACCCATCATCGGATTGGGACGCTGGCCGCGCCCGCGGCTCGCACTCAGCGCGGGCTGGCGTCTGTGTTTAGTGAGGTGTTGGAGACCCTAAAAGACAAGAGTTTTTTTGCTCTTTTTATCTCGACAATCGCTGGCGCGGTGGCGACGGGCCTGACAGCGGCGTTGACCTTTCTGATGCTTACCTACTTTTGGGCGTTGTCCTCAGAACAGATTTATTACTGGACCGCCTTGGTGGTGGTGTCTGCCTTGATTGGACTGCTGATCGCACCGAGGGCATCAAGGCGTTGGGGCAAAAAAGGGGCGGCTATTCGTCTCGGTGTGTTGGCATTTGCAATACAGCCCCTGCCCGTTGTGTGTCGGCTACTCGGCTGGATGCCCGAAAACGGCGACCCGATGTTGTTTCCTATCTTAGCGGTCGTGAACACGATCGACCTAGGCCTGATTATTGCGATGCAGGCCATCTCGTATTCGATGCTGGCCGATCTCGTTGAGCATACTGAAGTCAGGACGGGCCGGCGTAACGAGGGGGTGTTTTTCTCAGCAATCACCTTTATCCGGAAAACGAATCAAGGTATCGGCGCATTTATGGCGGGCATCATTTTGCAGGCGGTAGCGCTACCTCGTGGCGTTGCCCCAGAACAGGTCCCCGCGGCATCGCTGACCCAACTCGGTGGGTGGCTTGTTGTCTTGCAGTGGCTTTTGTATAGCATCATGCTGGTGGCGTTGGCTTTTTATCGTTTGGATCGGCATCAACATCAATCGAATCTCGCGCAGATTCAGGCGCGTAACAGCGATGTAGTGTGACTCGCGCTGCCATACCGATAGCGAAGCAAACGCTAGTGGCCCGTGAAAATATCATGGCATAATAGGTGACAAAAGCATGTGGAGGCCGAGCTAGGTCGAACAATGACGCTAAAAATTGCCTCAACCTCTGACGGCCGTCGCCGGCGCAGTGAACGCAGTCAAGTCGCGATTGTTGAGGCGACACTGGCGCTGATCAATGAGGGAAAGCAGGTGCCCACAGCGCAACAGGTCGCTGACCGCGCGGGAGTCAGTATCCGCTCCTTTTTTCGTCATTTCGCCGATATGGATGCGTTATTTTTGTCAGCGGATGAAATGCTGGGAGCCTCTTACGAGGCCCTGTTTGCGGTCAGCGATCGGTCTGGCGCATTACCCGAGCGCATCAGTCGCGCTGTTGAGCAGTATGGCAGCGCCTTCGAGCAACTTAGTGGCTTGATTCTCTGTACTCAGGCGCTGGCATGGCGCTTTCCTGTGCTGCAAGAACGTTATGCGTATCATCAAAAAAGACTGCGCGACGAACTTGAACTGTGGTTACCTGAGGTCGCTACCGCACTGATGTCACGGCGGGAAGCGGTGCATGCCGTCACGTCTTTTGAGATGTGGCATCGTCTGCGAGAGCATCAGCGGCTGTCGCAAAAAAACTGCCATGACATTATTCAAGAGTTGGTGACGGATCTGTTGGCAACTCGCTGAAGTGAGGCGTAAATCATGGCGGAAGCATTTAAAGATCAAGGTGGCGCGGCGACAATGAACCCCAGTCGTTTCGAGCGCTGGATCGCTTCAAAAGTGATGACGCGTCTGTCCCAAACAAGTGCTGTGAAGGCTCGCCATGCTAAGGCTGAACGGGCACGATCAAAAGTGGGCGCAACCCACGAGGTGCACTATTTTCATCAGGTGGAAGATGGTTACAGTCATTTAGCGGCGCAGCTATTGATGCCATTACTGGCACGTTACGACATCGAGCTACGGTGTCATCTCGTGCGCGCTGATCGGGGGAAAAATGTGCCAGAGTCTGCGTTACTGGCACGCCTGTCTCGCTACGAGTCTCATTTGGTGGCACCGGGTTATGGGCTCGTTTTCCCTGATCATCCACACGAACCAGATGCGCATCATGTGTCATTGGCGACTCGGATTTTGGCGGCGCAATCACCTGAGACCTTCCCTGAAATAGCGGCAACAGTGGGTGACGCACTCTGGTCGGGAGACGGCGCTCGACTAGATCATCTCGCCGAGGTGGCTGGCTGCGCTGCTATTGAGCGTGCTGAAGAAGTGCTTGAAGCCGGTAGTCAGTTGCGTCGCGAGATGAAGCATTATTCAGGTGCGATGTTTTACTACGGTGGCGAGTGGTATTGGGGTGCGGATCGTTTCTATCTGCTCGAACAGCGGCTCGCCGCTCTCGGTGCTGACCGTGAATCTGACCGCGATCCTATTGCATCGCGTCCCGCTATAGAGCTGCCTCAACGGCGCGACAATAAAGCGTTCACCTTGGAGTTCTATGCTTCATTGCGCAGCCCCTATACCGCGGTTGTATTCGATCGCGCGGTTGCTTTTGCACGAGACGCCGGGGTCACCCTCGCGCTGCGACCTGTTTTACCCATGGTCATGCGGGGTGTGCCGGCAACCCGAGAAAAGGGCATGTACATTTTTATGGATGCTGCCCGAGAGGCACGCAGCGCGGGAGTGGCGTATGGCAACTTCTATGATCCCATCGGTAATCCTGTGCGCAATTGCTATGCGTTATATCCGTGGGCGGCATCCCAAGGTAAAGAAGTCGAACTGTTATCGAGCTTTTTACGCCATGCGTTTGTGCTGGGGGTGAATACCAACACTGAGGGTGGATTAAGGAAGGTGGTAGAAGCGGCTGGTTTGGATTGGATCGCCGCGCAGGCGCATCGACAGGACACCGCTTGGGAGGCGCTACTCGAGGAAAACCGGCTTGCTATGTATCGGTCGGGCCTGTGGGGCGTACCCAGTTTTCGCTTGCTCGATTCCACAGGTCAAGCAGTATTGGCAGTGTGGGGTCAGGATCGCCTCTGGCTACTGGCCAAAAAATTGTGTGAGCTGGTGAACGAGGCGTCGCCGGTATCGTAAGCCCGGTGAATGTCTGGCCCGCCATTGATGAGCGAGTGTACCCGTCGCGTTGTGCTCACATAGCGGGCGTGCAAAGGTGCAATGCAAGCAGTCAAAAATAGGCTGGCTGGTTTTTCGCGTGGTGGGCGTTTCTTCATGCTGGCCTCAACATCGAGCTAACGCTCCTGTGGGCGCTGGGGATAACCCCGTCTACTTTTCCGTGGTTCGGCGCTTTTGTCGACGCCTACTCCGATTTTTTGTTGATGAACGGACGCTTATTCCTGAGTTTTGCGCCGGCTGTTTGGATCGCTCTCTTTCTTATGACAGGGCGCTGGAGAATGCTCTCCTGGCGGGAATAAGGCGAGGAGGCTGATGACGATGGACTACAGCGAGTTCAAAGGGTTTCAGGTGCTGCTGTTCTTTGGTATCCCGTTAGCTTTTGCCGTTTGGCAGCTCGTTGTGACTCAGCGCGCTCAGAGAGAGGCAGGCAAAGCTGATGACGCATCGATGGAGCTAGACGACTAAGGCAGCTGGAAAGGGAGTTTGGTGCCCTCATTACCAAGGGTAGCCATGAGTGTGTCTGCGCGCGGGTGAGCTGCATTGACGCGATTGGCATGGCTCACGGTCGCGAAGAGGACCACGGCTATTGTGACGATCCAAAGCATCCTCATGATGGATCCCCCTCTAGTCAGGACGGCGTAATGTTGGTGAGCGGCCGCATACCGCCACGGGCGCATAGTGAGGGCCTTTAGGGCGGTTCATAGGGGTTGCTCTGGGTTTACGTTTTGAAGCGGCTAGCGCATTCTTTTCAATCCATAGAAATCGCATCGTTAAACTCCCATCAGTGACGCCATCCGTGGCTATCTGTCATCCTTGATGTCCACCAGTGTGTCGCGAGAAGAGCATGATTAATTGACGGACTGCGCCAAAGTGTTAACGAAAGGCGTCACCGCCTAAAAAAGGTTGTCGTCCTTTTAGGATCGACATTGTGTCAGGGTTAGCCGCCAGACAGGCGTTTGTGCTGTGTATGACTGCTTCTTCAGAGCCGAAGTTAAGTTGAGGGCTAATGTTAAGCGCTGAAGGCGCTTAAGACCTCGCGCAGCAGCATAGTTGCCAGAGCAGCCCAACTGAATACAAATAGCGTAAAACGGATCCAAACATGGTTAACCGTTACCTGCACAAGAGAGTGAGTAAACCGAAGGCCACAGTATGCCCACGCCGAGTATAGATGTAGCGTGTCGGTGTGGTTGAGGGCCCATATCACCATCACAACTGCGTAAAAAAGCGTGGGTTGTTCCCAAAGATGATTGTAGTTGTCGGCCACACGCTCAACACGGCTCGGAAATACGCCACCTAGTTGCGATGGATGCGATAGCTGCTGCAGCACCACGCCCTCGGTCTCAAGTTGTTTAGCTGCGGGAATGCGTGTGAGATACATCAGCAGCATCATCAGCAAGCTCAATACACCCATAAACAGAACCGGTTGAAGAATCAGGTCATTCATGCGGTTATGTCCAATCAGCTTAGGGCGTTCCAGTATACGCGGGGAGCGACCGCGAAATGAAGCGCAGGTCTAATCTAACGTGTCAGGTAAATCGTGACGCGTGATGACGATGATGAGAAAGGTTCAGCACTATGAATGGTGTGGATGGGCAGCTGTCTGATTTGAAAAAAGGGAGTTGTGGCGTTACGGTTTGCAGCGGTAACGCACTATGGCAATCGGGAGCCCCTGCATGAGAACGTTTCTGTTAGGTTTTATTGGTCTCGGTTTAGCTGCTTGCGCTGTTGCGCTCTGGCTCCTGGTACTGCCCCTGCAAGAGAATGAGCCGGCCGTTACGACTTCAGTGTCGCCCGTTATTGGGGATTTATCGGTAGAGGCCTTTTCTGAGGTGGTGTAAGCCACTGTCTTGCAGACCTTAGCCGACTGCTCAGTAGAAGGTAAGATGCAGGGTAAGGCTAAAATCAATTTTGATGTGGCGGGTCAGGTGACGGCAAAATTCATGTGTAATGCCTCTGAAGAAAACTAGACCGGTTAGCGGCTCAATCGCCCACCTTATAGCGCCGAGCCGATTGCGACCGCTATGAAGATGACACGGGTGCTGTGCTACCTGCGGCCGTGATCATTCCAGCGGTAAGCGGTCATATGCGAAACACCGATCAGGCGTGCTGCGTCGCTCAGCGTGGCCCCCGCCTCGAGATGACTGTGTAGCGCCTTTAACCTGCGGTGATGCTCGAGATCGAATAGTCGTGACGTAAAAAGGCGGCGATCGTTATCCGTCGCTTCAGCGGGGGCTGCCGTCCCAGAAGCCGCCATTGGCTTCTGTTCGTCAGCCCGTGGGCCTCTCTCGTCGCGGTACTCGCTTAAATCAACTATCACTTGAAACACACTTTTTGATTAGGGCTAATAGGTACGGCACCCCGACGTTTTGGATCAACGACTGTCAAAAAAGGCTTATTTGTCGGCGGGCTACAATAACCATTGGATGCAAAGTGGCTGTTTTGCAGCGAGCGCGCTATTGCTTCACTCGCAACAAAAAGTCGACGTTGGGTTTATCCGCGTGACCTAGAGTCCTGTGCTGGTCTGAATAATCTCTGCCGAGTTTGCAGGGAGGCTAAAGGAGACGCCGTCGTAGCCTACTGTGTAGTCAGGAAAGATATCCTCCGCTCCGTTGAGCCATAGTGCTTCTTGTCCGGGTAGAACGATGGGCGGTACCACGTGGTAATACAGTAAGTGTCCAACGCCCGCATCGCGCGCGGTTGCCGCCGCCTCAACGGGGCTCGCATGATAATCCAGCACGTCGAAAAAGATCTTAGAGAGAATCTGATTGCCGAGGCTGTCTGCCGTATCTCGCATCATGGTCATGAGGTTCGGCGCCAGCGCCTCGTGCACCAGCAAATCGACGCCTTGCGCAAAGCGTTTCACGTTTTCTGATTGTGCCGTGTCGCCGGTAATGAGTGCGGTACGTTGCCCATAACGAAAGAGGTAGCCCACCGCAGGTGAGACTGGTGCATGATCGACTCGAAGGGCCTTGACGACTAAGCCGGCGTCATCGAAGACCGTGGTCGTGGCGCCTTCCGGCGGAGCATTGAACGGCATTGCCGTGATACCGGCTGCAGAAAGCGGCGCAACTTGATCGCCATGGTGATCATGCCGGTAGGTAAAATCTTGTGCATAGGCAGCGTTAAAGCCGTCGACCACCCTCGCTACGCCCTCGGGGCCATACACCGGCAGCGGCGACGTGTGGTCGCTGGTAGCCCAGCGCGCAGTGGCCAGTTCTCCCAAGCCATCAATGTGATCTGAGTGGAAATGAGTGAGAAACACCGCGGCGACCTGGCTAGCGGGATATCCCATTCTCCCCAAATTTCGGGCTCCATCGGTGCCGGTATCGACGATAAAAAGCTGGTCGCCTGCCACGACGGCCACGCAGGGGCCTGAAGCGCGGGGTGCAGGGAAGGGTCCACCGGCACCGCAAAGCGCGATATGAAGACCATCTTCGAGCACTGCAACACTGTTTGCGCCTAGCTGTTGTGGCAGTGCCACTTTGAACAGCGCCTCTACTAATGTCGCCCTGTTTAAATAGCCTGCGAACACAAGAATACTGAGAACAGTCGCTAGAATGGCGACTTTTTGCCAGCCGAAACCTCTCACATTGAAATTCCTTGTATTATCAGTATTGTGCTATCTGCAGTATCTGCTATCTTTACAGAAGCCCTATTGGCAGTAAAACTGCCACATGTTAAAGATTTAGGTCAAGTAGTACCGACGCAGTACGAATAATAAATCAGAAAGAAAATGTACCAATAAGTAGCGACGAAAACCGGCCCCAGGCCCTTTGGTCGCAGCGATAACAATAATGAACATGTTTAAAAAGGACCCTCCATGATGAAAACTTTTGCAAAGGTAGCGCTCAGCGCAGCGGTTGCTAGCGTATCGATGACGGTAGCTGGTCAGGCGCTGGAAGAAGTCGTTGTAACCGCTCAGAAACGAACCGAAAGTCTGCAGGATGTGCCGATTTCGGTGACTGCGATCTCCGGCGAACAGGTTCAGGACGCGTCGATTAGGAGCTTTAGTGAGCTTGGTGCTTATGTGCCCAACTTTAGCGTGACCGAGAACGCAGTGAACTCCATTATCACCATGCGTGGTATCTCCATCGGTGCAAACCAATCCTTTGAGCAGTCGGTAGGCTTATTTGTAGATGGCGTGCATTACGGCCGAAGTCGCCAAACCCGACTCGGGCTTTTCGATCTGGAACAGATAGAAGTGTTGCGGGGTCCTCAGGGCATCCTGTTTGGTAAGAATACGCTGGCCGGTGCGGTCAACATCCGCACCGCTGCCCCGAAAGTAGGTGAGGGCCTTTCTGGTCGTGTGGCGGCAAGTTTTGAGTCCGACAGTGGTGAATACTTTGAAGGCCACATCAGCGGCAGTCTCACTGACAGTTTTGCTGTTCGCCTGGCCGTTATGGATCGCACTATCGACGGATATAACAAGAACTCATCGCCGAATGCAGTGAACCCCAACATGCCCGCAACGGACGAGACCATTGTTCGTTTTGGTGCTCAGTGGGAGCCATCAGAGGCGACAAGCGTAGCGCTTCGCTACACCTACTCAGACTTTTTACGGACGGGTAGCACAGGAACCGTCACAAAATTTGGGCCGACAGTTGTCAATGGCGCGCCACTAGTGCCTGCCTCTAACGCTGCCATGTACGCGGTCATGCGGTTTGCTTTCCCGGGCTTCCAAGAGAGCATTACTGACGCCTATCGCGATGGTCTGTCGATTGGTGGCACCGAGGGGCTCGGGGGCCAAGGGTCCGAGCGCCTTGACGGCACCGATACAGAAAACCATGAGTTCTCGCTGAATATTGAGCACGAATTCGGCAACGGTATGACGTTAAACCTGGTCACAGGTGTCTCACAGTTTGAATTTGAAGATGGAATCGATGCCGACTTCCTGCCGGTGAACTTTATCGGGCGAAGTGATAACCAAGAGTACGAGCAGTTCAGCCAGGAGATCAGACTGGCTTCTGATCTGGACGGCCGCTTTAGCTGGGTGGCGGGCGGTAATTACATCGACTCCAAGCAAGAAATTGATCGCATGGTCTCGGTCGATGGCACTTTTGGCCAGCCCACAATCACTTCGTTGATTACCGGGGGCTTGCCCACGATCCTCGCGTACAGCCCAGCACAGCTTGCTGGCGCTGAAGCTTCGTTTGGCCTGCCCGCAGGCAGTCTGCCAGTAGGGACCGAGGGTCTTACCATGTGGAGTCAGGTGGGCCGTTTGTCAGCTTGGCAGCAGGAAACCGAGTCTTGGGCGGTCTTCCTCCAAGGTACATTTAATATCACCGATAATCTGAGCATTACTGCCGGTGTGCGTTACACCGAGGAAGAAAAGTCAGCTGACGCGCAAACTTGGCTTAACAGCACGGCGCAAGGACTGGCCACGAAGACAGTTGATCCCCTTACCGGTTTGTTAACTGCTGGTGATTTTGGAAATTTCCTGCAGCAGAGCTTGCAAGGCGCTTTCTTTGATAGCTACGCGCACCACTTCATTGAAGACCGTGATACAGACCAGACCATTCCAGCGGTGTCGCTCAACTGGACGCCAAGCGATGATCATCTGCTCTACGCCAGTTACTCAGAGGGCTTCAAGAGCGGCGGCTTTAACGCGGTGGATGATCAGAATCCGATATTTGTGGCAGCACCGACTGCAGAGTGTCCTGATCAGGTTTGCCGAACCCAGCCGGGTCCTGGTTTTGAGTACGACGATGAGACGGCTTGGTCTTTTGAGGTGGGCGGCAAGCACACCTTCCTCGATGGACGTATGCGTGTGAACTGGGCTTACTTTAACAGCGAGTACGAGGACCAGCAGGTATCGACTTTCGTTGGGCTTGGATTCGTTGTGACCAATGCCGCGAGCACCGAGATTCAGGGCTTCGAATTGGATGCGGCATTTCAGGCCACCGAAAAGCTGCGGCTGAATCTGGCTTTGGGCACAGTCGATGGTGAATACGGTGTCTTTGAGGGCGCTGGCTGTACTGCTCAACAACAAGCAGAAATGGCAGGTTTGGGCGCTTTGACGCCAAACTCTCCAGCGACCTCGGTAACGGTAGACGGCCGCACCTGCTCGCAGAAGTTCCTCGGCAATGGTGTTCCCTCTGGTCAATCACAGGATCTCTCGGGTGTGCCAATTGGTGCGGCTGAGTGGTCGGGCTCTTTTGGCGCACAGTACATGCAGCCCGTCGGCTCTATGGTGTGGTTTACCGAGTTGGACGTTAACTTTACCGACGATTACTACATGACGGGTGATCTCGATGGTAACGACGTGCAGTCAGGTTACGAGTTCGTCAACCTCCGCACGGGGCTTCGTGGCGAGAACTGGATGTTGATGCTTTACGGCCGAAACATTGGCGACGAGCTCGTCGCAAGTGGAGCGGCTGACGTACCGTTGGCTCGAGGCTCGCATTTCCAGTATCGCGCACGTGGCGAGGTCTGGGGTGTTCAGGCTGCTTGGGAATTTTAATCTCGGGTAGTGTGATTGATGAAGAAGGCGGCTTAGGCCGCCTTTTTTTGGCATTGAGTTTTAGTCCCGAGTCGCATGTCTGAAGAAAACACGCTTGTTCCAGCGCATTGCCGCGTATTGTTTGTCATGCTCTAGGCAGGTGAGCAATGATGCACAGCTTTTAAGAGAAACCGGGAGGCGAGATGGCAGTAACTGAGGTTTGGGTCGATCGCAGAGATTATCGTCGCACTAAAACGATCCGCGCCGAGGTACCGCAACCGAGCGACGGGGAGATTGTGGTGGTCATTGATAAGTTCGCGCTCACGGCGAATAACGTGACCTATGCCGCCTCTGGAGACCTGCTCGGTTATTGGCAGTTCTACCCTACCGCTGAGGATCCCTGGGGCAAAGTCACGGTCTGGGGGATTGCCGAGGTCATTGACAGTCAGGTATCCGACATTAGCGTGGGGGAGCGCTTATATGGCTTTTTTCCGATGAGCAGTCATTTGCTCATGGCCCCCGGTGAGATATCCGACAGCGGGTTTGTCGATGCACTGGCGCACCGGCAGGCACTGCCCGGCCTTTATAACCAGTACGCGCGCACGAAGTCCGAGTCGCATGAGCTTCGAGAGATGGAGGACCAGCGTTGTATTTTCTTCCCTCTATTCATGACGGGCTTCGTGATTGCCGATTTGCTCTCGGATAACGACTGGTTCGATGCAGAGCAGATTGTGGTGGGCTCGGCGTCGTCCAAGACCGGTTTTAGTGCGGCTGAGTTTATCAAGCAGGCTGGTTTTAAGGGCAGCCTGGTGGGCTTGACGAGCTCGCAAAACGTGTCGTTTGTCGAGACGTTAGATAGCTACGACAGCGCGCTCGCCTATGCGGAGATCGATGCACTCGAGAACAAAGCAACGATTTATATCGATATTGCGGGGGATGTGGCGGTGCGATCTCGTCTTCATCATCACCTCGCGGATAACGCGCAACGAACCTTCATGGTGGGTGCAACCCATTGGGATCAATTTGGCAAATCCGTTGACGGCGGCGCAGTACCCGGCGTCGAGCCCGAAATGTTCTTTGCGCCCGCCCAGATTGAAAAACGAGATGCCGAATGGGGACGCGGTGTCATCATGCGTCAGGCTTACGCCGCCAGTATGCAGCTGCTGCAACGACTATCACCCTTGCTCACCATAGAGCATCATGCCGGCGCAGAGGCCTGTGTGGAGCTGTGGCAGGCACTGTTGGATAATCAAGTGTCCGGTCAACGCGGTGTAATGATGACATTGAGGTAAGATCACGCTGTCTCATTCGTCGTGCAGCAAGGAGCTAGTACATGCGTCCCGGTAAACCGTTATGAAACCACTCATCGTTATCGCTCTTGCCGTGATGTTGCCATGCACCATCGCCGCAATTGCGAATCCATCGGGCGTCACGCTTTTGGGGTGGCCCGCATTACTGGTTTTGGCAGTGGGGGCCTACTGTTTGCAGTGGCTAGCTTTTATACCAGCGCGACTGGGGGAGACCGAGCGATTTTATGATCTGACAGGGTCTCTCACTTATGTGGTCATCACGCTGTCTGCGGTGGTGGTATCGCCCGCATCAACATGGCCCCAGTGGCTGGTTGCGGCGCTGGTGATTATTTGGGCGGGGCGATTAGGCCGCTTTTTATTCGAGCGGATTCATCAGGCTGGTGGCGATCAACGTTTCGATCACATCAAGGTGTCTTCTTCTCGTTTTTTTGTGGCTTGGACACTACAGGGCGCTTGGGTGGTGATGACGAGTTGTGCGGCGATCACCGTCATTTTGAGTTCGACTCACCCACCAGTAGGGATAATTTATGCAGTGGGTGCGATGTGTTGGTTGGTTGGCTTTACAGTTGAAGTGGTAGCCGACCGCCAGAAATCGCAGTTTCGTGCTGATCCGCGCAACGAGGGATCTTTCATTAACACGGGGTTGTGGGCACGGTCGCGTCACCCCAACTATTTCGGCGAAATTTTGCTGTGGAGCGGTATCGCTGCGATGGCTGTGCCGTACCTGTCGGGCACCCAGTGGGTTGTCTTATTGTCACCCCTGTTCGTGTATGGACTGTTGACACGGGTGAGCGGTATCCCAACGCTTGCTCGCCGTGGCCGGCAACTGTGGGGAGACGACCCTAGCTATCAATCCTACTTGGCGCAGACGCCACGGCTGGTACCACGGCTTTGATATGGTATGGCAGCAGTCTTTTAAAGGGAGCCACGTGAGTTTTGCTCACGCCATGCTTCCAACCACACTTGCCATTGTTGACGGTATGGCAGCGTGAAACTGGCGACGTGTTGCACAATAGGATGATCAAAATAAGGGTAAGCGGAGCACTCAATATGAATACCATCATCGCGACAATGCGCAAGGTCATGCAGGCGATCGGCATCACTGTATTGCTGTGTCTGCCTGTGCAGTTTGTCCAGGCGGAAGACGCACTGGCAGGATTTTGGCAACATGAATCGGCCCCGATTTGGCTAGCAATGCAGCCCGATGAGGGGGTAGCAATCATGGTGCGCAATGATGATCGCCCCGATAGGGTTGGGTTTAAGGTGGTGACGGATCTCGTCGCGACTGACAAAGCCAACCAGTGGTTAGGTCAGGTATTTGCCGCGCAGCTCGGCGAGTATCGCGACGCTACCATCACGCTGAAAACTGAGGATCGTATGGCGTTTACGGTCAAAGTGGGGTTTATGCGCCGCACGGTAGAATGGCAACGTGTTGACGCGGTGCCTGCTGGATCGGATGCCAAGTAAGCGCCGCGCCATAACTGAGACAGTAGCGAAGACAGTAGCTAAGACAATAACCGAGACGACAATAACGATAATAGAGGAGCATCATGATGAAACAGCTAGCGCTCGTACTCACACTGCTGGCTTTGACCACTGCCTGTACTGAAGAAGTGGGGTTGATTGATGAGGATTCCAATTTTGGCGGCAGAAGCGGAGGCCTTAATACCGCGCTAGATCCCGTCATGGATGTGATGGACTTTACCCCGCCGCCGCCGAATCCTTTGCGCAATGCGTATTTTGGCGATCTACACGTGCACACCGAGTATTCCTTCGATGCCTATAACTTCGGCACGACAGCAACGCCTTATGATGCCTACCGATTTGCGCAAGGCGCGTCGATTGAACACCCCGGCGGATATCAAATTCAGATTGCCACGCCGTTGGATTTCTATGCGGTCACAGATCACGCCATGTTTTTGGGTTTGGCGCTAGAGGCTGGCGATACCACCACGCCTTTCTCTCAGTATGAGGTTTCTCAGCCACTCCATAACCTCAATGCGGACGATAATAAAGGCGTGTGGAGTTTGCTCAGCCGGATTAATAACTTTGCTTCTTTTGTTCCCGATGTATTAGCTGGGATTCTTGCCGGTGAGATCTCAGAGGAGGTGGCAATTGGTGTGACGCGACGAGCGTGGGCAGATATTATTAATGCGGCCGAGCAATATAACGATCCCGGCCACTTCACCACTTTCGTTGCCTACGAATATACCTCCTCTACCGATGATGTCGGTAACTTACATCGCAATGTCATTTTTAGAGGATCGGATAAATTACCCGCGGTACCTTTTTCACGGCTGAACTCACAGAACCCGGAAGGACTGTGGGATTGGATGGATGCTTTGCGCAGTCAGGGTATTGAGAGCCTAGCAATACCGCACAATTCAAATGGCTCTAATGGTCAGATGTTCAAGTTGGTGGATTGGGCGGGTGATCCAATGGACGATGACTATGCTGATCAGCGGATGCGGAATGAGCCAATCGTAGAGATTACCCAGATTAAAGGCACCTCGGATACACATCCGTTGCTCTCACCGAATGACGAATGGGCGGATTTTGAAATCTATAATCTGCGGGTAGGGACGAGCTTGCCAAGTCAGCCACAGGGAAGCTACGTGCGAGAGGCGTTGCGTCATGGTTTGATGTTGGAATCACAGGGCGTCAAAAACCCTTATCAGTTTGGTGTGGTCGCCGCGAGTGATACGCACGTAGCGGGCACCAGCGACGATGAAAAAACATTCTTCTCCAAAGCCGGTTTGATGGATGCCTTTCCAGATCGTCGCGGTTCCGTACCCGTAGATCCCGTCTACGGTTTGATCGCTAAATTTTTGGCACCGGATACCTTGACCGAAGTAGAAGGCGAAAATTACACCTATGGGGGCGGTTTTGAGAGTTGGAGTGCGTCTGGTGTGACGGGGGTTTGGGCCGAGGAAAATACCCGAGACGCGCTCTACGATGCATTTCGGCGCAAGGAGACCTTTGCGACCTCCGGCCCGCGAATGCGGGCCCGTTTTTTCGCTGGAACCGGCTATTCCGACGATATTATGACGGCGGAGTCGATGATCGAGAGGGCCTATGCTGGGGGCGTGCCTATGGGTAGTGATCTCATCACTGGCGGTCAGGCGCCCACGTTCATTGCTTGGGCCAGTGCGGACCCCCGAGGAACAGCGCTACAGCGGCTGCAAATCGTCAAAGGATGGGAGAAAAACGGCGAGACTTACGAAGCGGTCTACGATGTGGCCTGCTCTGACGGGTTGCGTCCTGACCCCGAAACGCATCGGTGTCCTGATAATGGCGCGAGGGTGAATCTCGCAGACTGCAGCATCACTGAGGGTGTCGGTGCCACTGAATTAAAAACGCTTTGGCAGGACCCAGATTATGATTCAGAGAGTCGCGCCTTCTACTACTTGCGTGCCTTAGAAAATCCAACGTGTCGTTGGTCGACTTGGGATGCACTACGCGCGGGCGTGGAACCCAGGCCAGATTTGCACACGACGCTTCAGGAGCGTGTTTGGAGTTCACCCATTTGGGTGCGATGAGCAAGCTGTTAGCAGCGCTCCAATAACAGCGCGCTGCCGCTACCGGCAGCGCCACTCGCCGCGACAATGCCACTCGATAATTGTTGACGTTGCAGCTCATCAATCAGCGTGCCTGTCATGATGGCGCCAGTCGCGCCCATGGGGTGTCCAAGCGCGATCACACCGCCATTCACGTTCAGCCTGTCGGGTTCAATTTCCAAAGTGTGGCGCGCCTTTACGATGGTTGCTGCAAACGCTTCGTGAATCTCAAATAGCTCGATGCTGTGTGCTGAGCGTTGCTGCTCGTGCAGTAGTTTTTGGGCGGCAGCGACACAGCCACTGACGACCTCTAGCGGTTCGGCGCCGGCGGTGGTGCTGCTGACCAATTGCGCTTTGGGTTCGATGCCCAGTGTTTTTCCCAAATGTTCATCTCCCATTAAGACCAGCGCTGCGGCGTCACACATGGCCGGTGAGTTACCGGCGGTATGCACATGCTGAATGGCGGTCAGTTCAGGGAATTGCTCAAGCTGCACTTGATCAGCCCCGGCTGCGCCGAGGGCAGCAAACGCCGGCGGCAGGGCAGCGAGCTGTTTGGGGGTAAGCGTCCCACGGACACACTCGTCTCGATCGATCCAGCCGCGCGAGGTTTCTATCGCAATAATCGACTTGAAGCGTCCTTCGCGCTGTGCCTGTGCCGCGCGCTGTTGGCTTTGATGCGCTACCGCATCACAGGCTTCACGAGACACACCGAGCCGCGTCGCGATTAAGTCTGCACCACTCCCCATTAACAGCATTTGGTGGGCGAGTGCGTAATCGGGGTCATTAAAGACGCGCGCGTGGTCTGAGAGCATAGGCACGCGAGACATCATTTCGATACCACCTGCCACCATTGCAGTGCTTTGCCCGGTGGCGATTTTTAGACCTGCAAGGGCAATAGCATCGACGCTAGATGAACAGAATCGATGAACGGTGAGGCCGGCGACGCTTTCAGGCCAACCGGCATAGAGTACCGACGTTTTCGCGACGTTCGCCGCCTGTTCTCCATATTGGGTGACGCATCCTAAGATGACCTCTGCGATGAGGTTGGGATCCAGCTGATTGCGCGATGTTAAAGCGCGGTAAAGCGGCTTTAGCAGCGCTGATGGCGTAAGCTCATGTAGGCCTCCACTAGGCTTGGCTTTGGTCCGGGCACTGCGAATCGCATCGTAGATAAAAACATCCTTCACTGACCGATGCCCACTACAAAACTGGCGCAGGTTGTGGTGCTGCCCCCCACATTAAATGTCATCATGTTCTCGGCCTTGGGGAGCTGATAAGCACCAGCCTGGCCGGTTACCTGACGGGCACAGTCCAATATCATGCGAACGCCAGTTGCGCCCACTGGATGGCCCAAGCCAATCAAACCGCCACTGGGATTAATCGGAAAATCGCCATCGCGGGTAATACGACCCTCATCAATGGCCTTCCAACTGTCGCCCGGAGCGGTCAGACCGCTATGATCGATGGCCATATATTCCGTAATCGTAAAACAGTCATGAGTTTCTAGGCCGTCGAGGTCGGTAATATGCTGCATGCCGGCACGCGTTCGTGCATCCGTTAAGGTTTGCGCCGCATGCGGAAAAATAAGCGGCTGATCTTGGGACGCTGCGAGCTTGGTCTCCAGTAAAATGGGTGCCGACCGATGCCCCCAGCCTTTAATGCGTGGGACATCATTCAGTGACCTGCCCTGTGCCTGACTGTGCGTTTTTGCAAAGCGTTCACTGGCTAAAATGACACAAGCGGCGCCGTCGGTGATCTGACCGCAATCGAGTTTGCGCACCCGACCTTCTATTGAGGGATTCAGTGCCGGGTCTTGGCCAAAGCTACCTTCAGCAAACACCCACTCCCGGGTTTGCGCACGGGGATTGTGCCGGGCATTGCCGAAATTAATGTCGGCGATGCGAGTCAACGGTTCGTCGGAAATGCCGTAACGCGCGTCATACTCTTGCGTGAGGCGATCAAACAGAAAGGGCCATGGAAAATCACAATCGGTCGCCTCATGGCCTTGCCAAGCTGCCGCACCGAGATAATCCGCACCGGTGCGGCCATCTACATTGCGCATTAACTCGAGCCCTACCACGCAGGCGACGTCATAATGGCCCGCCTCAATATCGCGCATAGCCGCCAGAATAGCCATTGAGCCTGATGCGCAAGCTGCCTCATGGCGAGCGGTCGGTAGGTGGCCTAGTTCGGGATACACCTGCCCAAAAAAGCCACCTAAAAGGCCTTGCCGAGTGAACAGGTCGCCCACGAAATTACCAACATGGCCAACTTCTATCTGTGACGGCTCAATGCCGGTATCGTGAACGGCTGCCTGAAGCGCTTCAGAGAACAGATCGTAAATCTCGTGTCCTTCACGCGCCCAGTTACGAGCAAAGTCGGTTTGGCTTCCCCCGAGGATATAAATGGGCTGATGCATCAGATGCGCTCCTTATCACTATTACCTATCGCCAATAGCTCGCTCCGGAGGACGGCGCTCACCGGGCCACCAGCTTGTGCCGCGGCAAGCCAAATTCGTCCTGAGCACGCCGGCCGATATCCTCTTTCCCAGAAAGGCCCCGGAACGCTGACAGCAAGTGATTGGCAGGCGTTTGTCATGTTCGCTCTGTCCGCAGCCCAGACCGTAATGAGCCCCCATGTGGGAAGTCTGCTTCGGAGGGCGTCCATCCAAGAATACCCGATTCAAGAATACCCGATTCAAGAAACAGAGGCCTGTGGGACGGCAGTAAGCTCAGAGTGGTTTGTAAAGGGAGCATGGTAGGCGCCAAACACCGTGGTGTGGTGATCCTAGGATGCACGATGGCATAGCGCAAGCACTTGAGCGATTGCCACTGGGTCTATTTTGCGGGGGTGAGATTGAGTGTCGCAGATTGCGGCTGGTCATTGCAGAGACTTATTTTTCCCTGCTACTCTGGGTTCCCATTCACCGCTAGCGAGAACCGCGCGGGGACTCCACGATGAATCAAGCGTTGCGCCTTTCGACGTTTCCAGTGACAGAGGAGTGCATTGGCGATGTCGCTGTTTTTGAGCACACTCAGCCTTGGATTTATGGCATTGATAATCCCTATCTGCACGGAGCTTATGCGCCGACGACATTAGAGCTGTCTGAGTCCGGTCTGGCGATAGAGGGCGAAATTCCAGCTGATCTCACCGGAACCTATTTCCGTAACGGACCCAACCCTATTCACCGACCGGGTAATCGGTATCACCCCTTTGATGGTGATGGCATGGTTCATGCGGTTTCCTTTTGTGAGGGAGCGGCCAGTTATCGCAATCGGTACATTGATACGGTTGCACTGACTGCTGAGCGCGCAGTGGGACAGTCAACCTCTAATGGCGTCATGGGCCCCTTTGACTTTGAGACCTCTGAATTCGGCATCAAAGACACGTCCAATACCGATCTGTTTTATTACGCGGGTAGTCTCATGACGTTGTGGTACAACGCTGGGCATCCGTATCGGCTAGATCCCCACACGCTGGAGACAACGGGTTATTTTGAGCTTGAAGGGCGCCCTCAGCGCAGGCTGTCGGCGCATTCAAAAGTCGATTGGGCCACTGGCGAGCTGTTATTTTTTGACTATGGTGATGAACCGCCTTATATGACCTACGGTGTGGCTGACCCGTCGGGACAGTTGCGGCATGAGGTGGCCATTGATTTGCCTGGTCCGCGCCTACCTCATGACATTGGTTTCACGCCCAACTACACTATTTTGCATGACCTGCCGTTTTTTCATGATCCCAAAGTACTGCAGCGGCATCATTTACGGGTCCTCACGTTTCACCGCGATATTCCTACCCGTTTTGGGTTAATCCCGCGGCACGGTCGTGGCGAAGACATTCGCTGGTTCGAATGCGAACCCTGTTACATTTTGCACGTGAGTAATAGTTGGGAAGAGGGCGATTGGGTCGTGATGGATGGATGCCGGTCTAGAAATCCCATGCCGGCCGCCGCCAACGGGGAGGGCGAACTGTCGCACATGCTGGCCTATATGCGGCTTGAGGCGAATAACTATCGTTGGCGCTTTAATCTGAGAACGGGCGAGGTCCGTGAGGGCGATATTGACGACCTCAATACCGAGTTTAATAAAGCAAATCCATTGTACGCAGGCATCAAGAGCCGCTATGCCTACCATCAGCGCATCCCTCTGTTGGAGGAGGGTGGACACACCTTGCGTTTCACCGGTTTAGTCAAATATGACAACGAAACCGGTTCGCGACAACAGTGGGACTACGGGTCAGGGGTTTTTGGCAGCGAGGCGGTCTTTGCCCCTAGGCAGGGCGCAACGAGAGCCAATGCAGAGGATGATGGTTATGTCATTACCCTCGTCACTGACTCGAAAGATTGGGCCTCCCATTGCCTCGTATTTGATGCCACAGATGTGAGCGCCGGTCCTGTGGCACGCATTCGCCTGCCGCAACGGGTGCCGTTTGGGTTCCATGCCAGCTGGGCGCCCGGTATCTGATTACTGATTAGCATGATGTTGGCTAGATTTTGACCAACACCAGCATCGCGACCAGCACCATCAGTGCCGCTGCAATCTTGTTCAGCGTTGCGAGGTGTTTTTCGCTGCTCAAAAGTCGACGTAGGCCACTTCCGCCGGTGGCATAAAGACTCATTGATAAAAATTCTGAGGGTAGGATCACGCCGAGAAAGACCATCAATTGCTGAGGCACCGTCTCGCCGGATGACATGAACCCCGGCAGTAGTGCGATCATAAATCCCCAACCTTTGGGATTCATGACTGCGGTGGTGAAGCCCAGTGCCAGCAATGCTGCTGGTGTCACGCGGGACTGCCCCTCGCCCTGGTTAAAGTGAACTGGCGCAGTCCAAAGCCGATGAGCTACCCACAATAGATAGCTTCCACCGATCAGTGCCAACACGGTGAAATAACCCCTGGGCAGCGTTTGGATCCACGCGAGTAATACGACGCAGGTGATGACAACGATCGCCACACCGGCAAGCTCTCCCCACATCATCCAAAGCGTGTGGCGGTAGCCCTGCGAGAGGCCAACCGTAAATGCCAGTGTCATACACATGCCGGGTGTCAGCGAAATAGCGGCAATCGTCGGGATGAAAATCCAGAGTAGGTCAGTCGTCATGTGGCCGTGATCGTGGCGACTTAGGGTTGAATTGCGGTGGCGAGTTGACGATATCCTGCGCCCATCGGTTCGACAACTGACAGGCCGCGCTCTCGCAACCGTGGGGCAATGGGATACATACAGGTGCACCCCAATACCACCGTGCTATCGGGATGCCTTGCGTTGACGTGCTGAATGGCATCGGTAATCTGACCAAGTGTTGTGATCCCACAGGCTTGCACCGTTGCCATCGCCTCCAGCGGTCCGGATGCAGTGTCTAGCAGCGTGTCGTCAGACAAGTGCACGATCTCATCGCAGTATTGCCTCAGGTTATTGTCAGCGAGCATTGCGTCATAAATAAAACGCATTGCAGGCGGCCAGAGCGTCACGATACTGAAACGACTCGTTGACGTTAACGCGTATTGGATGCCACCTGATCCCGCCCCCATCACAGGGATTGAAAGCACTTGGTTGAGCGCGCTGAGGCCATAGTCGCCAACGGTATTAATGTAAATCGCATCGGCACCGGCGTTAGCCGCTTCTAGGCCGGCGGCCAAGTAGGCTTGCTCACACCTCAGCCGATCATCCGGTGTGAGCGGAAAGGAGGCGCCAGGTACTGGTAATAAAACCGTATCGATGCCACTCATCTGCAGCGGTATCGGCACATCGACATAATCGAGTACTGGGGTTGCATCGCCAGAACCCAATACTGCAATACTGATTGACTTCATAGAGAAGCTCTTAGAATTGACACTGATCGTGTTGTAAAAATCTCATGCCCACTGGTTATCAGCACTCACCGTGACCCCCATTAATCTCCTGCGGCGATCGGAAACCGCGCGTGTCACACATCATTATACGGGTAACGTGGCGTGAGGGATCGATCATCCTGAGTGACAGCGATATGCCCAGGAGTAGAGAGAGTTTTTTTGACAAGCCACCCAAGCCCATAAAGCCAGGGGCCAAGTTTACTGTAGCCGGATGGCAGTTGAGATTCAGCCGTTTGCTGGCCTGTTAGATGCATTACTAGTGACTAATGAGAAGGATTAATAGCGCCAGTAACTGAATCATATTGATGCCGACAGACCATCGGTGCAGGCGAGCAAATTGATGCCCTGCAGCAGCATCGCCACCGAGCTCGGCGTCGCGGAGTTGGTTGATGCGCGGCACCAGCACTTGCCGTACCCACCCGGTGGAGCCGGCAATAATGAAACAGATCGCGGCCGACAGGGGTGACGTCATAGCAAAGCAGAGCCCTGCCGCTCCCGCCCCAAGGATGAGCGCTAGGTAGTAACGAGGGAACAAGCGACGTAAGAATTGACCGGCCTCGGTTTCAGGAAGGCTTTGGAATACAGCGGGGGCAATACCTGCGGCAAAGAAAACCATGCTGCCCAGCGTGGCAGCGACAATGTATAACGCAATCGTCTCCATCAACGGCTCCTTATTTCGAACGTTGCTTGTACTGAGTCGGGCAATAGCCTCTGGACACCGTCGGGTCGCGCCGCTGGGCATGCTTCGTGGTGCGACCTGAAACGCGTTGCCGCCAGTTGCGAAATGCGCGGGGCTTCAACTCGGATCGCATCAATGTAATCACTGCCGCTTCTGTCAGGCCATAAAGGGTTTCAATGGCCTCGAACGGTGTTCGATCCTCCCATGCCATCTCGATTATGCGAGAGCGGTCAGCGGTAGCGATTTGCGGCAATTGCGAGTTCATGCTGCTCACACAGATCTGGTTAACTAGGCCGGTACTCTAGCGAATCTTCCTGCAGAAAGAAGGTGTTGAGCAGTTTGAAGAAAGTGGTGAGCAGGTTGCCCTACTGCGACAGGAATAGCCCTTTTTACCCTATTGACGAATACCGTTGCCGCGCCTACGGTGAAATCAAAGGCGGTGAGGTGACGCGTGCGAGTATTAGTGGCAGGTGCTACGGGCTATATGGGTGCAGCGGTGCTGCGAGAGCTAGTGGCGCGTCGCGTGGATGTGGTGGCGTTGGTTCGCCCCGGACGTCCACTACCCGAGGCAATACGACAGGCGGTGACGGTTATCGAAGCCGATGTTGTTGAGGACGCTGATTGGAGCGAGCACCTGCCAGCCGTCGATGCGGTGATTTCGTGTCTTGCTAGCCGCAGCGGCGCGCCGGATGATGCGCATAAAGTAGATTATGGTGCTAATCGGCGGTTGTTGGCTTGTGCTGAGCGCCATCGCGTTGATCATTTTGTCTTGTTATCAGCGATTTGTGTTCAGAAACCGCGGCTGGCATTTCAGAGAGAAAAATTGCGGTTTGAGCGCCTGCTTCATGACTCACCTGTGCCGGCTACGATCGTCCGTGCCACCGCTTTTTTCAGATCCTTGGTCGGTCAGATTGATCGGGTCAAGGCCGGTAAGCCATTTCTGCTTTTTGGCAACGGAGAGCTGTCTGCCTGCAAGCCGATTTCGGATCGTGATTTAGCTTGCTTCATCGTTGACCAGCTCGACCAACACCGCGAGGGTACTGTGGTGCGCCCGATTGGGGGCCCTGGGCCAGCGATAGCGCCCGCGGCGCAAGCAGCCATGCTTTGCAGCGCTGCCAATATGCCGCTTAAGACCCGATCGCTCCCGCCGCAAATGTTTGACTGGTTTCGTTGGCTGCTGACGCCGTTAGCTTTATTTTCTCCCGATTTCGCAAAGCGGGTAGAGTTTCTGCGTATTGCTAAGTTCTATGCGACGGAGTCGATGCTCTGTTGGGACCATGAAAATCAGCGTTACGATGCTGATAGCACCCCCGAGTTTGGAAGCGATACGCTGGCCGCTTTTTATCGAGCAGTCTTGTCCGGAAGCGAGTCCCCCCCCGAGCGAGGGGAACACCGGTTATTTTAGAAACTGATGGCGTCAGTCGCTGAGATCTTCCCCTAAATTGATGGTCGAAGTGCGCTTTGACGCCCAGCTCAATATCGCCAATGACAATGCTAATAGCAGTACTGCGCCGGCCTCAAAAAGCAGTTTGCTGGGCTCAGCTTCTTTGCCTTGCAAAATAATCAGTCGGGTAATACCGGTGATAGCGATTAATACGGGCAATGTGACGGGCACACTATGGGTTGCATAATACGCATAGGCCATACCGATCACTTCGAGATAGATGAAAAGGAGCAGAAGATCCGCGAGTCTAACGCGACCTGCTTCTGCAAAATGGATCAGCTCTAGTGCCACCGCCAACATGGTCAATAAGCTGATGATGACCAGTAAAATGCGTTCCGCGACACTAAAAAATCCCAGCACGCTGCGATCGACTTTGCGCGTTGCTTCTGGGTAATCATTACCGCCTAGCTGTTTCGACATCACCGCTCTCCCTGCTTTGCCATTATCATCTTTGCGGAACAGTATACGACGTCGTACATGCTTCGCGATGCTTTAACGCAGGCGCCACCTGAATTGGGTGCCATCACGACAAGGGCGGGATGACTTTTTCGGCGGGTATCCATGGCAGTGCAGTAATCTCCGCTTCTCGCCAGTCATCCCCTGCATCTAACCAAACGGTTGTGCCCGGTGTGGCCAAGGTGTGGGGTACGTTCACTAAAGCAATATTATGCGCCAAGCGCGGTGAATAAACGTAGCGCGTGACGTGTCCTACCACCGTCTCGTCGACCTTGATAGGCATAAAATGGGCGTTCGGTCGAACGGGGTCACCACCGAAATTGGCGCCGACGAGGCGTCTTTCGGAGCCGGTTTTTGCGATGGCCTGCAAAGCGCTTTTACCCACATAGTCCTGTTCCTTGTCGATATCGAGCAATCGTTCCATGCCAATGGTGAAAGGGTTGTCGTTCAGTGTGATATCACTGCAATAAGACAGTAGACCACCTTCGACGCTGCGCGCTAGTGAGGGGCAGGCCGGTTGAATGTCATATTCGGCGCCCGCCGCCATGCATCGATCCCACAGTTCCGTGCCGCGACCACTATCGAGCAGGATAATTTCATAGCCCAATTCGCCGCTCCATCCGGTACGGCTCAATACCACCGGAATATCGCCGACGGACGCGTGGGTAAAATGGTAGTAACCCAATTCGATTGCGAGATCACCGAACAACTTATGGGCGACATGAGGTGCCAATGGGCCTTGTAGTTGCAACGGAGACGCGTCGGGTTCTCTGACGGTCACATTGAGACCGCTTTGCGCAGCAACACCCTTTGCCCACAGCAGCACATCGCCGTCACCTGGCGATAACCAAAAGTGATTCTCGGCGTGACGGTACAGCACCGCATCGTTGATGATGCCACCATTTTCGTCGACAAAAACCACATAGCGTGCTCGGTGAACAGGACATTGCTCAACATCTCGTGGTGTCAAGATTTGAGTGAGTGCTAATGCATCTGGGCCGATGATCTCTATCTGCCGTTCAGCAGAAACGTCCCATAACGAAACGCCTTTTACGATAGCCCAGTACTCCGCATCTGTGTCGCCGTAGCTGGTTGGCATGAACATATGGTTATAAATCGTAAAGGCCTTGGCGCCTGCGCTAATAGTGGCGTCGTAAAAAGGGGACTTGCGGACTCTGGGCCCAATGGTGATCGCGGGATGACTCATGTTTTCCTCCCAAAGCAGCCATTTTGAGGTGGCGATTGATGCCGCTGGTTGCGGCGGTAATGATCGTGGACAGCGCGCTATAGGTGCGTCGATTGTGCCGCTGAACATTCCAGAAGCAAAGCGAAAGGTACTGCTCTACAAACGTTGCTTGGCCTGTCTTTTAACCGCCTGAGGTTATTGAGTGAGAAGGCGTTAGGGTCGTTTGATTCTCCCGATCCTAACGCATCTGCCCTGTCACAAAGGCTCTGCTCAAAGGGCTAAGCAGCTGCTTCGGTGAGTGTGAGTTCGGCCGAGGGGTCATAGTCTTGTTCAGCGACCGGTTCGACTGTTGATTCCGGTTCATCGCCGGCACGCGGATCTTGCTCAAAAGCCACAGGTGCCATCGCAGAGGTTGAAGGAATAAAGGCACTCTGATCGTCGATACCGACTGAGGTCTTGCCCGGTGGCTGAAACGCAATGAAAATCCCTGTGGCAACACTGGCGCATCCCAGCAGACCGAAAAGTGCTTCATTGCCCATGAGCCGCATCGCCCAGCCGATGATGACTGAGCCGCCTGCAGAGCCCAGTGCGCAGAGCAGCAATACGGAGGAGCCGAGCGTGACAAACTCGTCTCGCTTCGAGTTGTCCGCCGCTTTAGCAAGGGAGATCGCGTACAGGGAGTTCGCTGCCGCACCAAAGGCAAAAGCGCCTATTAGTAACTCCTGCTGTGTTTCGGCATAGAGGAGTCCAAACGCCGATAAGCCGCTAGCGGCACACAGTGCTGACAAGACAAAACGTCGATCAATTCTGTCGGACGCCATACCAATAGGATACTGCGCGAGCGCACCGCCGATGATATTGGCGGCGATAAAAGCGGGAACAAAAGACGGGTCGTTTGTTTTCGCGAGAGCATAGATAGCGCCTAGCGCCCAAAAGCTACCCGTAATCACCCCAGATCCTAATCCGCCTGCGAAGGCCGTGTGCGAACGTCGGTAGAGCTTAGAAAAGCTAAACCGTGTGGCTGGCACCGGTACCGGCGCTAATGATCGCGTTAAGCTGACAGGCACGATGGCGCAACCGACTAGCAGAGAGACCACAATAAAGGGGTAAAGAGGGTTCGTGTCTGCCAACCCCAGCAGATATTGTCCTACCGCCATTGAAGTCAGCACGATCGCCGTATAGACCGCCAAGATCCGACCATGGCGACTGGCATCGGTTTGCTCGGTCAGCCAACTTTCGATCACGGTGTAGGCACCACACATGACTGCCCCAAGCACGAAGCGGATGGATATCCAGAAAAAACCATGGTCCACCAGGCTTAGAAAAAGAAAGCTACATAAGAAAATCGCCATGAGTGCCGTAAAGCTGCGAATGTGGCCCACTCGCGCAATAACGGGCGGTGTCAGCAACGCGCCAGTCATAAAGCCGGCAAAGTAGGCGGAACCACTCAGTCCGATCAGCGTTTGGGACAGCCCAAGCTCGCTCGCACGAAGCGGCAAAAAGGTCATGTGCAGGCCGTGGCCCGCCAGCAAAAAAGCCGTCGTGAACAGGAGCGAAGATATCGGTCGAAGCGTGCTCATGATGGTTATTACAGAGTGTGAAGAAGGCGAGCATTTTGCCGAAAAACGGTTAGCCTGCAAGCCACAAATTAGTGAATTTTTGGCGGCGACGATGGCACCGACAAAAGTACCTCGCGCGACACCGACTATGCCGGCCTGAGGTACTTTGAAAAACGTCTCTGAACCGGTATGAATAGCGTCTGAGAGCCCCGTGATATTGCCGGCTTCCCCGTGCGTGGGTGCTTTTTACCCTGAGGTGAAAGCTGGCCAGCCCGCGGTGGTGAGACCACGATCGTTAATCAGGCGATGTAAGGCCGAGATGTGGGCTGGGCCCACTTCGCAACAGCCGCCAATAATGGTGGCGCCCATATCGAGCCATTGCGTTGCGAACAGTGCGTATTGATCGGGGTTGAGGTCATTTCTCGCTTCCAGCACATCCACTACGCCGCCAGGTTCCAGCGCATCAATGGCGGTAAAGCCGTTGGCATAGGCGCCAAATGGCCGCCCCGACGCCGCTAACACGGGAAGCGCTTGTGAGACCGCTTCAGGCTTTGAGCAATTGATGACCACCGCTAGGGGATCCCAAGGAGTAATCGCCTCAAGCGTCTCCGAGAGGGATTCTCCCGAGCGCAGTAGCAGCCCATTATCGTCTGTGACCGTTAAGCCAAGCATGATGCGTGTGTTTGCTTGAGCCGCTGCGGTCAGCACAGCCTTGGCTTCTGCGATCGAGGGAATCGTCTCAGCAATGAAGCCATCGACAGCGTCTATTTGTAGTGCAATCAGTTCGCTGTACTCATCTACCATCTGCTCAAATGGCAACTGCGTATCGGCGCGATAGCTGGCTACCAGTGGCGGCAGTGAACTAATTAGCGCCGTATCGGGGCAGTGTGCTGCTTCGATACCCTTTTGCGCTAATTCCCGAGCGCGATCAAGGTGCGTTGCTAACGGGGCTAATCCCTCGCCACGGGCTAGGCGCGCGCGGGTGACTGCATAAGTATTGAGGCATGCGACTTGCGCGCCAGCACGACAGAAATCGCGATGGACCTCCGAGACTAAGTCGGGTTCTTCCAGCATGACCTGCAAGGACCAATGATGATGCGCGGGATCGGGGCTGCGGCGGATGAGTTCCTGGCCTAATCCGCCATCGAGGAGGAGTACATCTTGCGTCATGGTTGGGGTGCTCTCATGGATAGATCGTCAGTGGATGGTGGATGATAGTCGCCTTGAGGTGGTTATACTGTTGTGTCCTGCGGATATCAACCAACGGTGAAGTCGCGTCTAAGCTTACGATGCAAAAACATCTTCACGAGCAGCAACGAGCTGGCTGCGATCAGTGCCATCTAAGACGACCGGCGTGATCTTTCGCGATGACACAGTGAATGCTCCGCTCAGGGAGATGGTCCCGCCGGCCAGTAACGACCACTTCTTCCAGACTGGCGGTGTCTTCGTGCGCAGATACAGTTTGCGGAAGCAACAGTAAGGCGCCTGCGATGTAATGAATAATGCGCATTGAAAAATAGCAGCGAGCGTTAAAGAGTAATGTGGCGTTATAAACACTGGGCACACCTTAACTGCTTGCTTAGCGAAACACCGTCGCCCCCTGTAATCAAAGAGGCCGGCACTATATACCTGCCGGCGCACAATAATAAAGCCAGGTCATTCTCGGTTGAAGGTGCTAATGTCAACGGATACTGATTTGAAACCGTTGCGATTGCGCCAGTTTTGTTATGCTCGGATTCGAATTCCAATGGCCATAGTTAAAGAGAGTTAGGTTTTTGTCGCAACAAGTCGATCGAGTCAATTTTTCGATTACGGTTATTGTGCTGTTGAGCATGTCGATACCGTTACTCGTTTTTCCCGAACAAAGTGCCGTCGTTCTCAAAACCGCCTATGCGTGGATCGCTGAGACGTTTGGTTGGTTCTATATTCTGACCGGCGCCGCAGCCCTCGCGATCGTTTTATATATTGGCATGAGCCGTTTTGGTAAAATCAAGTTAGGTGACGGTGAGCCAGAATTCACCACGGTCAGTTGGATTTCGATGCTATTTGCGGCGGGCATTGGCGCGGGCCTTATGTACTGGAGCGGTATCGAGTGGGCCTATTACGTACAGGCGCCCCCCTTTAAAGCTGAGCCGTTTTCTCATGAGGCTTATTTGTGGTCGTCATCCTATGGACTGCATCATTGGGGCTTTGTCGCGTGGGCGCTATATTGCCTGCCCACACTGGCAATTGCCTATCCGTTCTATGTGCGGCGAATCCCACAGTTGAAATACAGTCTTTCGGCACACTATTGGCTTAAAGGGCGAGAGAGCTCTGCGCTAGCCCGATTGATGGACAGCTTCTTTATGGTCGCTTTAATTGGGGGTGCGGGGAGCTCACTGGGTTTTTCTACGCCCCTGATTGCCGCGTTTATCGAACGATTGATAGGCATACCAGCTAATTTTGCGCTTGAGTTAATGGTGGTTGCCATTTGTGTTGTGGTGTTTGCAGGCAGTGTGTGGCTGGGCCTTCAAGAGGGTATCCGACGGCTCAGTAACTTCAATATCGTTTTGGCACTATTGTTTCTCGCAACGGTATTACTGGCCAGCGACACCCTGTTTTTATTAAAGATGGCGGTGAACTCCTTAGGATTTTTATTCCAGAACACCCTCGCTATGACTTTCTGGACAGATCCAATTGATAACACCGGGTTTGTGGGTGACTGGACTGTCTTTTACTGGGCTTGGTGGATTGCCTATGGACCCTTTGTAGGTCTATTTGTGACCCGAATTTCCCGTGGCCGGACCATCCGAGAGGTTGTCGTTGGTATGTTGCTACTGGGTTCGCTCGGCGTGTGGTTGTTTTTCCTCGTGCTGGGTAATCACAGTCTCGGTTTGCAATTGAGCGGGGAGCTCGATGTCGTGGGCATCATGCAATCCTCCGGTGGAAATGCCGCCGTGGTGGCGGGCCTCAATACGCTACCCATGGCGGCGCTCATTATTGGCGTATTTGCCGTTGTCGCCGTCATTTTTGTTGCGACAACCTATGACAGCGCGTCTTACACCTTGGCAGCTACTGCGACGCAATCATTGGACGCTTCAGAAGACCCTCCTCGATGGCACCGTGTGTTCTGGGCGATTGCGATTGCCGTATTGCCGATAGGACTCATGTATGCCGGTGGTATTAAAGAAGCCCAAACCGCAACCCTAGTGGTGTCTTTGCCACTGACCTTTACCTTTTGGTTATCGGGATGGGCGTTATTAAAATCACTACATGAAGATCATCCTGCTCGATAACCATCGGTGACGCGACGCGGTCCACTGCCTGCGTGATCGAGCGTGAGCACGGCTTTTCAGCAGTACCCGGCGAGTGAGGAGTGATCGATATCAAAAGGGGGGTGAGACCATGGTAGATCAAGCGGTTGCGCTCATTACGGCAGGAGCTTCAGGGATTGGTCTGACCTGCGCGCGTGCGCTCTCAGCAGCGGGTTACTCCGTTGTGACTATGGATATTGATGCCGCCGCTGTAACAGCGTTTCAGGCCGAATTTGGCGATCAAACAGCGGTAGTGTGCGATGTATCAGATGCCCAGCAGGTCGCTAAAGCATGGGGTCAGCTCATCAAATCCTCCCAGCGCATCGATGTATTGATCAATAACGCCGGTATTGCCGGCCCCCAGCAGCCGGTTGAAGAGATTGATGTCGCGAGCTGGCAGCAGACCATCAACACTGACCTGAACAGCAGCTTTTATATTACCCGTCTGGTGATTCCGTTAATGAAAGCGCAGCGCAGTGGCGTCATTCTTAATATGTCTTCAAGTGCGGGTCGATACGGTTGTCCACTGCGGTCGCCCTATGTCGCAGCCAAGTGGGCGGCGATTGGTCTGGCGCAGACGTGGGCGATGGAGTTAGGTCCCTGGAACATTCGGGTGAATGCGCTCTGCCCGGGCAGTGTTGGTGGCGAGAGGATTGATCGAGTCATCACTCGCGATGCAACAGAGCGTGGCGTTGATCCTGACGTAATAAGGAAAATATATCAGCGCCAGAGCTCTTTGCGTGCGTTTGCGAGTGCAGAGGATATTGCGGCAATGGTGTGCTTCCTGGTGGGGCCTGGTGGCCAAATGATCTCAGGTCAGACGATCGGTATTGATGGGCACACAGAGAGCTTGGCTAATTGGCTAGATGCCTAGTGGTGACAGGTGCATCTTGCATTGCTGGGTGGCGGACAGCATGGGGCTTTGTGATGACGCAGTGCTGCTTGCCGCAGTCAACGATGCAGCACTGGTCCCTGACGTTCCGTTTTAGAGAACTACCCAGTTTATTAGGAGTGTGATGCGATGAAAGCGATCTCGTTCGCGGAGTTTGGTCCGGCAAAGCAGGTGCTTAAGACCAGTGAATGGCGCACGCCTGAGCCGGGTCCAGGCGAGGTCTTGGTCAAACTGTCTACGACCGGAGTGAACCCATCTGATGTCAAAAAGCGCGCCGGCGGCTTCCCAAACTTGCTCGATGATGGGCCGGTTATCCCTCACAGCGACGGCGCGGGTGTCATTGAGGCAGTCGGGAGTGGCGTCGCAACTTCGCGGATCGGAGAGCGTGTCTTTGTCTATCAAGCACAGTACGCGCGCTTACACGGTACGGCCGCAGAATATGTGGCCATCGATACCTTACGCGCACCAATACTGCCCGACAATGTCTCCTTCGAGATCGGTGCCTGTGTCGGCATTCCTATACTGACAGCGCACCGTTGCGTCTTCGCTGACGGCGACGTTGCTGGCCTGTGGGTGCTGGTGACCGGAGGCGCCGGTCGTGTCGGTTACTATGCGATTCAATGGGCGCACCGTGCCGGGGCGCGGGTTATCGCGACTGCCAGCAATGACGCTGATGCGCTGGCCTGCCGTGAGGCGGGGGCAGAGCAGGTTGTCAATCATCGCGAGCCGGGCTGGGGACGGCAGGTGTTAGCTCACTCAGAGGGTGTGCAAATAGATCGCGTGATCGACGTGGAGTTCGGCGCTAATTTGCCGGAGCTGCTGGACTGTCTCCGCACCGGCGCGACGATCGCAACGTATTCCAGTACTGTGGTGCCGGAACCCAGCTTGCCGTTTCGCACGATGATGTTTATGGATCTTACCGTGCGCATGGTGATTGTTTATGCCATGCCTGAGTCGGCGAAAGCGCAGGCTGTTGCCGACACACAGACGCGGTTGGCGGAGGAGGGGCTGCGGCATCGTATTGCCCAGATACTCCCCTTTGCAGAAATGGCTCGGGCGCATGAAATAATCGAAGAGGGGAGTGTACGTGGATGCGTTGTCGTAACACTATGAAGAGGTCGGTCCTGACTGCACTGATAACCCTGGTGTGCTTGGCCACCAGTGTCGTGGGCAGTGCAGAAACGGTGAAAGATTGGTTATCCATTCGCCACGATGGATTGTTTCATGCCGCTGAACTAGACGACTGCGCCTTGGAAAATGGCGCGATCATTCATGATTGTCAGCTTACCTTCCGCACTTACGGGCGCCTCGCTAATGATTTCAGCAACATTGTGTTGATGCCTACCTGGCTTAACGGCAGCGCGGAAGGTCTGGCGGCCTCCAATTATTTGGGGCCCAACGGTATTGTCGACACTGACGATTATTTTGTGATCGCGGTCAACGCGCTCGGTAATGGCGTGTCGTCATCGCCCTCCAACAGCACGCAAACGCCTTTCCCTGACTTCACTATTCGCGACCAGGTTAGCCTGCAATATCGGTTATTGACCGAATTTCTTGATATTGAGCATCTCCATGCAGTGGTTGGGGCGTCGATGGGGGCGTATCAGACCTATGAATGGCTCATGATGTACCCGCAGTTTGCGACCTATTTTGTGCCAATAGAGGGCACACCTTGGTATACCTTTTATGATCGTCTCAAGGCCCGTGCTTGGCATGAGGCATTGATGCTGCCGCATGATTCGCCTGAGGCGATACGCCGAAAGGCAACGCTCTTGGCAACCATTGATGGCATGATTTTTTGGACCCCCGAATATCTTAACCGCGAGCAATCGCTGGAGCACTTTGACGCCTGGCTTGAGAGGATGGCGCGTTTTGATAATGAGGCGGCGCTTCTGGATCGTGCGAGTCAAAATGGCTCAACCGCAGAACATGATATTCGTCGCGGTCGCCCAGATTTTGCAATCCAGTTAAAAGCGCTGCCTCGCTCCAAGGTGCTTGCCATCGTGTTTGAGCGCGATATGACTGTGAACCCTGAGCCCAATCGCATACTCGCTCAAGAGTATGGATTTGAGGTGGTAGAGATTCCCGGTGACTGTGGCCACTTTGGCCCCAACCCTGAGTGCTACCAGGAACAGGTGATTGAGCGCGTCGCCGATTTTCTTGGTGGCCCAGCAGCGCCAGTGCTGCAGCGCAGAACGATGCAGGTTGGCGGCAAGGCGAGACACTTCTATGTTTACCTGCCGGAGGCCTACGGAAGTCGCCCTTTGCCCGTTGTCATCGCGCTGCACGGCTATGGCTCCACCGCAACGGGATTCGCATTGGCTCATGGGTTGAATGACCATGCGAATGCAAACGACTACATTATTGCGTATCCGCAGGGCGCGGGATTTTACACTGAGACAGTCTGGTCGGAGGATGAAACGCTTGTAAGCTCCTGGAACGACTTGGCGAGCAATAACACGCTAGCAGCCATACCTCACTGCTTGGCAGACCGACTTGAGTATCCCTGCTACCCCGGCTGCGGTGAATGTAAGGCCTGTGATTGGACTTCTTGTGAAGACGATGTCCATTTCTTGTTGGACATGATTGACAACCTGCAGCTGACGCTGATGACCGACCTCGATCGCGTTTATTTGCTGGGCAACAGCAATGGTGGAAGCATGGTACAGCGGCTCGGCTGCGATTATCCCGATCGATTTGCAGCCGTGGCAATTATGATCTACCAGATGCCACCCGGGCATACCTGCGGGCCGCGTAAAGCCCTTCCGATGATTCATTATTACGGTGACCTGGACACTGGGGTCCCCGCCGATGGTGAGCCGTCACCCTACGGGTGGATTTATACTGCCGCAGCCGAAAATACCCGTATATGGGCGGAGGCAATGGGATGCGAGACGTCAGTGGTGTCATGGCATACGCCGCTAACAAAAGCGCAGGGTCTTCGCTGTGAGGCGCATACTCATTGTGCACAGGAGAAGGCCGAAGTCGTTAGTTGTGGCGACCCTGCCGCGGGCCATGAGTGGCAGGCTCAACGTATTCCGGCTATTCCTGCCGACTGTATTGCGCCAGCCCAGCAGCGGGATTTACCCCGACAAATTCCCTGTCCCCAAGTATCGTCGTCCTCAGAGCGCTGGGGTATGGAGATGGTATGGCAATTTTTTAGTCGATATAGTCGTGGCGTTCCCACCGCAATAAACAGCCGAACATAATCGCTATGCGAATAGTAGTTGATGTGGACAGCACAGGTCGCTCTTTGTGTTGCATTCAGCCGCTGATCCAAGGCAGCTAATAGAGCAGGCGTTGGTAACGTTTTTTTTTTGGAAAGCGAAATAAAGGCCCGAGCAAAAAATGCGCCTGTCGATCTAGATGGCTACCTGATTAACAAGTTTGTGCGGGCTTGGGGGCATGAGTTTATTTACGATGCAAAAACACTCAAATATATCTTCAACGATTTAGGGTTTACTGAGGTTGTTCGAAGGGACGTGATGGAAAGTGAACACGCCGCACGGCAAAATATCGAGAACATTGACCGCAAGCCTCCGGGGCACATTGCTTTGGAAACTGTCGTTATTGAAGGTAGGCGCCCCATTTAAAATAGGCAGTCACAGTGATCGGCTGCGTGTTAGTTGTTTGGGTCGCCTGCCAGTTCATCGATCATGGCTCTCCAAAAGCGCAGAGAATCTGTAACCGCCGCCTTAGGTATGCGTTCGTTGAGGCCGTGTGCAAAGCTGTCCTTGGGATTAATAAAAATACCGGTAAGGCTATAGCTAGGGATACCAGCTGCACGAAAATAAGCGCCATCGGTTGTACCTGACCCCATTTTTGGCACGATCGGCAAACCAGGGTGAATGGGTTCGAGTGCCGCTGCGATCGCGTTCATGATCTCGGAGTTAAAGCCGGAGGCTGGGCTGGACACGGGAACGCCGATGACATTCCATTGCAGGCTCGGATTATCTGCGATCAGTTTGAGTTCACGAAGGATATCATTGGGCGTATGGCCCGGAAAAATGCGGCAATTGACGGTTGCAGTGACTGCCCGTGGCAGCGCATTTTCGGCGTGACCTCCTGATAGCATGGTGGGAATGCAGGTGGTGCCGAGTGTGCCGATGTACTCTGGCTGTGCTCTCAGCACATCGATGGCGCCGACATCATTGGGATCCCTCACCAGGCGCGCCATAGCATCTCCAACCTCATTTTTGAGTAAGGGCGCCGTGCGCTCAAAATAAGTGAGCGTAATTTCATTGGCTTCAAAGGGAAACTGATGAGCTTCCAGTCGCTGAATGGCCCGAGCTAAATCATAGATAGCATTGTCTGCGCGGGGCATAGAGCTGTGCCCGCCCAGATTTTTGGCGGTCATAGAGAATGTCGCATAAGTCTTTTCGGCAAAGCCAACTTGAAACTGAATAGGCTCACCGGCGTCGTTCAGGACACCGCCACCCCCGTCTACAACCAGCGCATACTCAGCATTGATGAGGTCACGATAGTCACTGGTCAGTTGTTGTACCGTTTCTTGAAAAGACTCTTCATCTCCCGTAAACGCAATGATTAAGTCCCGATGGGGGACAAACCCCGATTCCTTGAGCCAAACAAAGAGGGTTGTCAGGATGGAGACGTCGAACTTGTTATCCAGCACCCCCCGCCCGTAGAAAAAGGTATCGTCCTCCTGTAACTCAAAGGGGTGGCGCAACCAGTCGTCGCTGTTAGCGGGCACCACGTCCATATGTGAAGACAGCAAAATCGGTTGGCGACCACTGCTGCCATCCCCCTCGTAGCGGACGATCAGAGAGGCCGTTTCGCCATAAGGAATCACGTGGAGCGATTCGGGTCGAAAGCCGGCGGCCAAAAAAATGTTGCTCAGTGACTCGGCATAAGCGGGCACATTACCCTGGCCTTGCACGGTTTCGCGGGCGATGGCATCCCGCAGCAGCGCGATGGTTTTGTCTGCATAACGAGCCACGACATCCGGTTCGGCAACGACGAGTTGCCCCCAAAACAGCGCGACCAGTAAGGTGGCCACTGCGCTGTTAGCGCGGCCATTCATGTGGATTTCTCTGTCAGCGTGTGGATCGGCATTGGACGAACACTCAGTGTGGTGGATTGGGCACCTGTGGACTGGTTTTAACCCACGTGGCGACACGACCTGTGTAGCATTTTTTTTGCAATATAGCACTGTCTGACGGTTGGCCCATTTATCTCAAGATCATGGCCATTGAGGCCGATAGATTCCCCATGCGGTTTTGCTTTCGTCATTTACAAAGTTCCGGTACCTTTCACCGATGAATCGGGCGGGCAATGACCGTCAGGTCTGGTTTTCGGTAGTCAACATGACCACAGAATGTTGGAGTGAAGGGGGTGGACGCTATGCGTGAACACAACGTTGCTGCCGCACCACCGGCGCCGGATTTTTATCATTATCTCCCCGCACCTATTAAACTAGCAGACTGGTCCGGCGACACTGTTGTGCTGCATTGGCACGATGGCAAGCGCTTGAGTTGTCATCGCTTCTGGCTGCGGGAAAATACGTTTGGTTATGGCGGCATTGATCCGGCGACCCGCGAAGGCTTGATGGATCCAGCGGAGCTGTCTGATGCCATGCAAATGACGTCTGTTTCAGTGACTCCTGCCGGGGACTTATGTATTGTCTGGCAGCCAGATGAGCAGGAGACGCTGTACCACTCGGGTTGGCTGAGGCACATCGTTGAGGGTCAGCACCACCCGCACAGTTGGCTCCCCAAACCCGAAATTTGGACTGCTGCCTCGTTACCTCATCCCCCTCGCCGCGCCGCCACGCCGATATTGCACGATGACAGTGCACTAGCAGACATGCTCAACGATCTACTTTGCTATGGTGTTTGTGTGGTGGAGCAAGCGCCGACTGAGCCGGGTTTTCTCAATCAACTCGCTGGCCGTATCGGCCCCGTTCGTGACAGCAACTTTGGCGCTTTGTGGGACGTAAAAGCCGATATCGAGCTCGCCGGGGACGCCAAAACCAATACCACTGCGAACACCGGTTTTCGGCTCGGCCCACATACCGACCTGCCCACTCGAGAGGTGCCGCCGGGGTTTCAGTTTTTACATTGCCTTATTAACGAGGCAGATGGCGGCGAGTCGACGCTGACCGATGGCGCGGCACTCGTGCAGGCGCTGAAAGCGAGTCAGCCTGACGACTACGAGATGCTCAGCACGCGTCGCTGGATATTTTTTAATCGTGGACCGGGTATCGATCATCGATTCTCCGCACCTATTATCGATACGCTGGGCGGTGACGAGATGCCAACGATACGCGCTTTTTACCCGGTTAGGGCATTTCCAGATATGCCTGATAAAGAGGTGGCCGGCGCCTATGCGGCGCTCAGACGCTTTCACCAATTAGCCGACGACGCACGATTTGAATTGACCTTTCGACTGCGTCCCGGCGATATCATGTGCTTCGACAACCGCCGAATCATGCACGGCCGCAAGGCATTTTCTGGATCGGGGAAACGTCACTTACAAGGCATCTATATTGATCGCGACGAGATTCAGTCAACCGCTCGCGTTGTGAATCGTGGGCGAGCGGCGGCTTGTGATTAAACAAGTGCGTTCGCTGCGCACTGATACTGCCGCTATTGGGTTGCGCATCGTGTGCGGATCTCAGATATCGAACAGCCCAACCATCAAGTCATTGAATACTGCGAGAGGGAACATCCGATGCCATTGGCAATGAGAAAGAAGGTCTTTATTACGGCGGCCGTCACCGGATCCGGTAGCACTCAAGAGCGCAGCGATAAAGTACCTCGTAGCCCCGAGCAGATTGCACAATCGGCCATTGAGGCTGCTAAAGCCGGTGCCGCAGTAGTCCATTGTCATGTGCGAGATCCCGAGACCGGTGCACCCGATAGGGCTGTTCATCTTTATAGAGAGGTAGTCGAGCGCATTCGCGAGTCGGCGACGGATGTGGTGATTAATCTGACAGCGGGAATGGGGGGCGATATTGTTTTTGGCCCCACTGATGCGCCGCTCCCCTTGAGTGAGCACGGCACCGATATGATTTCGGCGGCGGATCGCGTGGCGCACCTTGAGGCCTGCTTGCCTGAAATTGCTACGCTGGATTGCGGCACGATGAACTTTGCTGAAGCGGACTATGTCATGACCAATACACCGGGCATGTTGCGCGATATGTCAAAGCGGATGGCTGATCTCGGCATTCGTATCGAAATTGAAGCGTTTGATACCGGACACCTCTGGTTGGCTGAGCAGCTGGTGAGTGAGGGTTTGATTCCCGCACCCGTGATGGTGCAACTTTGTATGGGGATTCCTTGGGGCGCTCCAAATGATCTGAATACGTTTATGGCGATGATCAACAATGTTCCCAGTGACTGGATCGCTTCAGCTTTTTCCATTGGCCGGCATCAAATGCCCTACGTTGCGGCGGCTGTTTTAGCCGGCGCTAATGTGCGAGTGGGCTTGGAAGACAACCTGTGGCTCGGTAAAGGGCATCTGGCCACCAACGCGGAACTGGTCGCGCGAGCAGCATCGATCATCGATGCGATGGGAGTCGAGATTATGACGCCGGAAGAAGTCCGCGCAGAGCTCAGTCTCACCAAGCGGGATCTTCCTTAATGCCGGTTGCGGCCATCATCGGCGGTGGTGTGATTGGGTCAGCATGGGCTGCCCGATTTTTGCTGCATGGCTGGCAGGTCAATTTTTATGACCCTGCGCCGGGCGCCGACACGGTGCTTAACGCAGTATTAGAGAAGGCACGCCGGTGGGTTCCCGAGGTTTATGACCATCTGCCAGCGGAAGGTCAATTGCTGTTGTGCGCGCGACTCAGCGAAGCCGTTGCCGATGCGCATTGGATACAGGAGTCCACGCCAGAGCGCATTGAGGTGAAACAATCAGTGCTGCGTGATATTCAGGCGGCCTGCACGACTGACGCCATCATCGCTTCCTCTACCTCCGGCTTTATGCCATCTGAGTTGCAGGCCGACGCCACACGCCCGGAACAGATAATAGTGGCACATCCCTATAACCCCGTTTACTTATTGCCTATTGTGGAATGTGTGCCATCGGCATTGGTGCCTCAGGAAACGGTTCACAGCGCTGAGTTGATTTTGCGACAGATTGGTATGAAACCAATTACGTTGCAGGCAGAAATTCCTGCCCATGTGGGGGATCGTTTATTAGAAGCCGTGTGGCGAGAGGCCTTGTGGCTGGTTAAAGATGGTATTGCCACTACCGAGCAGATTGACGACATTATGACCCACGGATTTGGACTGCGTTGGGCACAGAAGGGTCTATTTGAAACCTATCGGACGGCTGGCGGCAAAGCGGGTATGCGCCATTTTCTGGAACAGTTTGGGCCCTGCTTGCAGTGGCCTTGGACCAAGCTGACGGATGTCCCTGATCTTGATGATGAGCTGATTAATCGTATTGTTACTCAGTCTGATGAGCAGGCGGCGGGGCGCACGGTCAGTGAGTTAGAGGATGAACGGGACGCTAACTTGGTTGCTATGCTCAAGAGCCTTAGGGGTCAGGACAGTGCTGCAGGTGCTTTTCTGAATGACCTCAGTACGGCGCATCGATCATGACGGCTTGCGCCTTAAGTTGTGGCTGACGCTCCCGAGGCGTATTGGCGCACAGAGCAGATCTGTGCTCATCGAGGTGCCAGTGCGCAGTACCCAGAAAATACGCGTATCGCCTTTGACGCTGCAGCCCAATCCGGTGCCGGCTGGATAGAGACCGATGTGCAGTTACTGAGCGACGGTGAATTACTGATTTTTCATGACGAGATGTTGGGCAGGACGGCGGCGGGTTCGGCACCGATTGCGAGCCTCAGCTGGTCCGACGTGGGGTTGCTTGATATCGGTAGCTGGAAGCATCAACGCTTCTCCAGTGAGCGGCCGCTGAACTGCACGGCTTTGATTCAATGGCAACTGGGTGAGCAAGACCGACCTGGTATTATTTGGGAAGCAAAGTGTCCATCGGATGTCGTTGCCGCAACGGCGACCGCGGCGGCACTCGCCGAAAAAATCAGCGCCCATCCAGCGCATCGTTGCATCGTATCGAGTTTTGATCGCACCTTTTTGAAGGCGATGAGAACGTTGCTGCCACAATTACCATTGGCACTCATTGCTGAGGTCCTACCCTCAGATGGGCTGTGGTTTTGTGAGCAATACGATATTGCGGGCGTGCACCTTGACGGACAACAGCTCGACCAGCGCACAGCGCAATCAGTGTTAGCGCGCGATCGACGGCTCCGGTGCTATACCATTAACTCGGTATCGCTGGCGAAAAAGCTGGTAACGATGGGTGTCGAGATGGTCATGACGGATGTGCCTGAGCGTTTTGCTATCACTGAGAAGTGCATCGAGACCATCTGAACCACTGAGGCACTGACGAACGGCTGCGACGCACGTCTGGATTCACCGAGATACCTTTTATCGACATCTACCCTTCTATCGAATAGCACTTGAGGCTTACTATGCCCGAGCACGTCGCCTCCATCTTGGCGGGGCGGCCTTGATTAACCTGAAGGAGAGAAGCGATGAATCGAGATCGGATAGCGGCATACGCTCAGGTCATGATTCTTGCGCTCGCGGCGTCGGTGATATACAGCGCGCCTTATCTGCGTCAGTTGTTTAAGACCTCATTGCTAGAAGCTTTCTCGTTAACTGAAGCGCAGCTGGGTAATTTGAGTAGTACTTACGCACTGGCGTGTGTCGTCTGCTACGTGCCAGGAGGCTGGCTGGCAGATCGCGTTGAGGCACGCAAGCTGGTCATCATTGCGCTTTTTGCGAGTGCGGGCAGCTACGCCTGGTTCGCCACTATTCCCAGTTATGAGGAATTGCTGGTGATCTATGCCGCTTGGGGGGTGATCGGTGTCGGCATTTTGTGGGCCGCGATGTTTAAGCAAGTGAGATTGCTCGGCAGCGGTGAGGAACAAGGTCGGCTGTTCGGTGCGCTAGAGGGGACGCGCGGGTTGTTTGAGGCGATTTTATTAACGGTGGGTACGTTTATCTTCGGATTGTTTGCGACGCGTCAGCTAGGAATGATCAACGTCATTTTGCTGTATACCGTCAGCGCGGCCGTGTTGGGCGTGATTTTGATGCTCTGGAAGTCGTCACCCGGAGGGAGCGTCACGATAAAAACAGAAAGAATCCGCTGGGCAGATTTGCTCATTATCGTTCGTCAGCCCAGTATTTGGCTGTTGTGTATTATTTTGTCAGCGCTCTATCACGTTTTTTGGGCCACCATTGAATTCCCCAGCTTTGCCGAGACCGGCGGGTTTGAGATGACGTTGGCCGCGGCAACCGCATTAGGCGCCGCCAAGCTATGGATGCGCTTTCCTGGCGGTATTCTGGCGGGCATAGTGGGCGATCGCGTGGGCAATCCGCTACTCATGGTTTGGTTATTTCTGCTGTCCGTGTTGGCCTGCTTGTACTTGGCGCTTATGCCCGCAACGCCAGGCTGGGCGTGGACCTTGTGGGCCTTTATTTTCCCTTTCGCGCTGCTGGCTTATGGTTTGCGGGGTGTCTTTTGGGCGCTCTTATATAATTGCCCTGTGCCCACGCGTGTGTTGGGCACCGCCATCGGCGTCGTGTCGATCATTGGCTATAGCCCTGATGCGTATGTGCCGCAGGTGGCGGCTTGGTTACATACTCATTACGACACCAGAACCGCTTACCAAGGGTTTTTCGCTTATGTTGCCGCCGTTGCAGTTATCGGGATGTTCGCCTCGTGGTTACTGTATCGACTGACTCGACAACCGGGAGTGACCGAATCAACGTGACGGAATTTGACTACATTATTGTCGGGGCGGGCTCTGCCGGCTGTGTGTTGGCGCATCGACTTAGCGAGGATCCAGACTGCTCGGTCCTATTACTCGAAGCGGGTGCTGATGACCGGAGTCTGTTTATTCGCATGCCCACGGCCTTATCGATCCCCATGAATACGCCGCGTTTCAACTGGGGCTACTGGGGTCAGCCCGAGCCGCATCTTAATGGCCGTCGGATGGACTGTGCACGGGGTAAAGTACTGGGGGGGTCATCGGCTATTAATGGCATGGTCTATGTGCGTGGTCACGCTAGCGACTTCGATCAGTGGGAGGCAGCGGGTGCCGCTGGGTGGAGCTATGCCGACTGCCTGCCTTATTTTCAACGCGCGGAGCGTTGGATGGGTGGTGGTGATCGCTACCGCGGGGGCGCAGGCCCTATCGACACTTGCAACGGCAATAACATGCGAAATCCGCTGTACTCCGCGTTTGTCGCTGCGGGCGACGAAGCGGGATACGGCACCACCCCCGACTACAACGGTTTTCGTCAAGAAGGCTTTGGCCCCATGCACATGACCGTGCGCCGGGGTGAGCGGTGCTCAACCGATCTCGCATACCTCCAGCCAGTGCGCAAGCGATCTAACCTGACCTTGGTGACTCAGGCAGAAGTCGAGACGCTGACCTTAGATGATAAAACCGTCACCGGATTAACTTATCGTCATAAAGGCGTCCTTCGATCGATTCAAGCGCGGCGCGAGGTGCTTCTCTGTGCTGGTTCGATTGGATCTCCAACAATACTGCAGCGGTCCGGTATCGGTCCCGCCGCAGTACTGTCCTCCGCAGGCGTCGCGTTGCAACACGAATTGCCCGGGGTGGGGGAAAACTTACAGGATCACTTAGAGGTGTATTTTCAATACCGATGCAAGGCGCCTATTACCGTCAACGGGCATCTCGCATGGTGGGCAAAGCTCCGTATTGGTGTGCAGTGGTTGCTGACTAAAACGGGCCTGGGTGCGACCAATCATTTTGAATCTTGCGGTTTTATTCGTTCCCGCGTCGGTTTGGCATGGCCTGATATTCAGTACCACTTTTTACCTGCCGCCATTCGTTATGATGGTCGGGCTGCCTTCGCAGGTCATGGTTTTCAGGTGCATGTCGGGCCCAATCGACCCGAAAGCCGGGGCCATGTTCGGATATCTGGGCCTAAGCCAGATGATGAGCCGCTGATTCTTTTCAACTATCTCGCAACAGATCAAGATCGCGCCGACTGGCGGGCTTGCTTGCGTTTAACGAGAGAGATTTTGCAACAACCTGCGTTGGATGCTTATCGCGCTGAAGAGATTCAACCCGCCGTTGATTTGTCAGATGATGCAGCAATCGATGCGTGGGTCAAAGACAACGTCGAGACGGCTTACCACCCCTCTTGCTCTTGTCGAATGGGCGCCATCGACGATCCGATGGCGGTGGTGGACCCGATGTGTCGGGTTCGCGGTGTAGCAGGATTACGGGTCGTTGACTCGTCGATTTTTCCGACGATTCCGAATGGCAACCTCAATGCACCCACCATCATGGTGGCCGAACGTGCGGCGGATCTGATTATGGGGAAAGAGCCGATGCGGCAAGAGGTTGACGTATGGCAAGACGCCGAGTGGGCGACGCGGCAACGCACGTGCGCGCCAGTGCGGTCGGTACCTATGGGTCCGGCGCCCTCTAACTAACGGAGATCGGATAGTGAACGGGATTTTGTCGATTGCGATTGGCCTAACAACGCTCACATCGCTCTGGCTTGTAGTGCGTTATCGCTCAATGCGTCTTGAAGGTGTCGCCCCGGTCCCCCTGGTGACATTTCTGGCCATTTTATTCACCTCTGGACTTGATGTCGGCTTACTGATGTTTCCCATGGTGGATTTCGAGATTTTTGCCAGCGAGCCCGACTACGCTTTTGCGAATCCCTTGGCGCTTGAATTTGGATTCTGGGGTTTCCTGGTCTGGGGGTTTTATTTTCTCACCACCTTTTACTTTTGTGTCGTCGAGCCGAAATTGCAGCTGTTCGAAATTCCCGCAGTCAAGCTGGTCAATAACCTCACCATCATCGGCACCTGCGCCTTTACGGGCTACCTGTTTTTACATTATCTGCCGGGATACATAGAAGGTATCTCGAATGGGGTGCGCTATACACTGGTGGCATTGACTGTGCTGGTGGCAGTGGTTTCCAGTACCCAGATCCGTTTTGTGAAGGCCCTGAGTCTGACCTCAAGTGGTCTGTTCTTTGCGCTGATTGTAGGATCTTTTCTCGCGTCTGACATGGGCGCGCTAGGGCTTGCGGGAATGATGGGTCAGTTGAGCGAGTACTTCGTGCAGCTCCCGCAGTTTGTGTTTCCGATCAATGACTATCACGCCTTCTATCTCTTTTGGTGGTTCGCCTGGAGCATCATGATCGGACAGTTCGTGTCACGCTTTGTCAGTGGATTTACTGCCTGGCAATTACTGCTGCTGTTGTTGATTGTGCCGTCGATCCCGATCGCCCTGTGGTTCTCAGTGTTGTACTGGTATTTCGCCAACGAGATCTCCATAGCGGGCCCGATGAGCTGGGCGATGATGGGCGTGGGCATTCTCTTTGTTGTGAATTCTCTCGACTCTCTCACTAGGCTGTATACCCACAATATTGGTTTCACAGTGGAGGCATTGGGCACCGGCCGGTATATCGCGGTAAATTGGGTGATCCTGCTGGCATTGGTGCTCGCTTTCCAGTTTACGCCCTTCAAAATCGAGTGGGTCGGTCTGACGGTGGTGGGGATATACGCAACCATCTATGCGTTGCTCTTCAGACGTAGGCAGGCACTGCAATCACTATCGGTTTGATGCTCCAAGGTTTGATAGCGCTTGATAAGTGGCAACCTTGAGATCAAAGCGTAGGCGGTCACTATACGGAGCACCCATGACCTGTGTCATCAATATCACGACCAGATCTTCTTCTGGATCGACCCAGAATTTAGTATTGGCGATGCCACCCCAGGAATACTCGCCTTTGGACGAGATCACTTGGGATTGGGCAGGGTCGGTGATCACACCGAACCCGAGACCAAAGGATTGCCCCGGATAAAGATGGGAGGCAGGGTATTCCGTTGCGCCATTGTCCCTGATCTCGGGTGTCAGGCGTGCCATGGTCATCGCTTTTAGCGTCTTTGGGCCAAGGATGCGAACGCCATCCAGATGGCCGCCGCGGCGCAGCATCTCGCAAAAGCGCCAGTAGTCTCTGGCAGTTGATATCAGCCCACCACCACCCGAAAAAAGGGTCACGCCAGAGGGTGGCGGTATCAGTCCGTCAGGCATGGGTACGACTTGCTGGCTTTTGGCATCCCAGAGATGATTGCGGGCTAAACGGTCGGATTTTTCTGCCGGCACATTGAAATAGGTATCGCGCATACCAAGGGGCTCAAAAATCCGATCGTGAAAAAACTGCTCCAGCGTTTGGCCACTGAGTCGCTCTACCAGCGCACCCAATACATCTGTGGCAACGCTGTAGTGATAGCGTGTGCCCGGTTCAAAACGAAGCGGGAGGTTGCCAAGGGTTCTGATGAAGGCGTCCAGATCGGGGCTTCTTTCAAGAGCGGCATCTCGATAAGCCAGCTCCACGGGATGCTCGACGTGCCAGCCATTGGTGAGTCCGGCGGTGTGGGTCATCAATTGTTCGATGGTCATCGCATTTTTGGGTGCCACCCGCTGTTCGTCGATCAACAGTGACATCTCCGCTAGCTCGGGCAAGTACTTGGCGACGGGCTCGGCGAGATGAAAGGCGCCCTCTTCGTAAAGGATCATTGCCGCAACCGTCGTGATCGGCTTGGTCATGGAGAAGATACGAAATAGGGCGTTTGTGTCGAGAGGGCGGTCGTCGTCTAGCCCATAACGGCCCGCAGATTCGAAGTGCACGAGCTGCCCGTGTCGGGCGATGAGTGTGACGGCACCGGCTAGTCTGCCCTCTGTGACCTCGCGGTCGACGAACTCAGAGACTCTGGTGAGTCGGGCGCTAGAAAAGCCGACTGCCTCGGGATCGAGGTTGCCAAGCTCTGCCGACTGTATTGGCGGGACGAGCAGCAACAGGAACAACAACACAGTGATTTTCATAGGCTTAAAGTAACAGAGAGTGGCCGATAGCGGCGACATCGTGTGGCGATCGGCTCGGCCAAGTCAATACGCTCTCAGGGCCTAGATGGTGTGGTCGTTCAACTGCCGGCTCGGTATATGGAGCGCTGCGATTCAAAGTGGGTGTTCTCTCGGTAGTCGGCCTTGCGATAAGAGAAGTAGGCCATGCTGCGTCGGCGTGTCGAGTCGTTACCCAGCCCGCGGTGCAATATGCGATCGTCGAACACGAGGCATGAGCCTGCGCTTAGCGGGAATGACATTCGCTCCGGCACGTCCTCCTTGGTGCCTGCCACCAGCAGCTCTGGGCGCGTTGTCTCGTGCTGGTAAACCAGCTCGTCGCTCACGAGCGATGGATTGCAGAGGTGGTTAGTCAGGCGGTGCGAACCGCTCGCAAGCTCTGTGGGGCCCATTGCCAGCGTAATGTCGTGCAGTGCGACCATGACGTTAAGTGCATGGGGCATCTGATGTTCGGCGGTCACGTGGGGCGAGTCGATATGCCAGAACTGGGCTGGACTGCCGGGGTCCGAGTACACCACGCCACTGAAAGCATGTTCGGCATCAGCGCCCAGCGTGTCGGTGATCAGCGGCCACCAAGGCAGCGACTGGTCTTCGACACCGAACTCGGTTGGCGAAACGGGAATGTCCCAGCGGCCGGGGGATCGCTGCACGATTTCGAGATATCCAGCCGCGCTGCCGATGCCGATAGTCTGCTCTCCCAGCGCTTGGGTTACTGCGCGACTGCGCGCTAGTGACAGGTCGAGCAGACGCGTGATGAGCACGGTGTCGCACATCCCCTCCAACAGGGCGAAGCCGTCATCGGCCAGTCGCAGCTTCGCCTCATCCAGTGCCGAGCCGATACCCTGCGAGCCGCGGTCGTTCATGCGCGTACCATCCAATCCCGTTGGTAGGGCGTCAGAGTGGCGGTGTTGCATGAGTTGCATGAGCTGCATGAGTTGCATGAGTTGCATGAGTTAGATGGGCCGTTGCACGGGTCACCGCCGGTTGGCTGGCCCGTGACGCGACGGCGGCCTACAGGCAGCAGAGATCTAGCCAATCGGGGCGCGGTAAAGGGCACTGTGATGGCTGCCTGCCTGCTTTCCCAACGCCTTGTGCGCATCGTTCTCGCCTTTTGTTCCGTCATGGTCCCCTGCGATCTTAGTGCAGGCGCACGTCCTGTCGTTTCAGCTCCGCTTGTACCTGCCCGATATCCAACTCGTTGAATCCGTGGCCGTGCTTCACCGCAATCGCGGCTGCAACGCCAGCACCTTGCCCCGTCACCGTGCAGCACATCATGTTGCGAGTTGCCGCATGACTGACGCGGTCACCCCCGGTAATGCGGCCCGCACAAATCAAGTGCTTGATGCCTTGGGGTAGCAATGTGCGATAGGGTACCTGAAAGTATCGACCGGTCGTTGGCAGGATAAGAATGCCGTAGCCATCGATAAATTCGGGGAAAATGCCAATGCTGTCTTCGAAGCGCCCCTGATCTCGGACATCGGATTCCCTCATGTTGTAGGCCGCATCGATTTTCCGCGTGTCGCGAATCCCAAGCGTCATCCCAAAGTTACGTAATTTGGCGCCTTCACAACCGGGCGTGTAGCGTTTGAGCGCGTTGATAGCCATCATCGCTTGTTTGCGACCTTCTATTTCGCCGCGGGTTAAATCAGCTGGGTCGGTGCCATCGTAGCCGAGTAGGTGCACTAGATTGAGGTAAGTCAGATCACCACTGTCATAGAGTGCACCCCAGGTGCCCGCAATGGTGTCAAGATCCTTGGGTATTAAACCCGCCTCCCTTGCTTGTTCAAAGGGTTTACGCAGAAAGGGCGAAAACATCTCGTCTTCTTTTCCCGTGGTCTCGACCGACCACTGCCCATATTCCCAATCGCGATAGGTTTGCGGGTCACTTTTCACGTGATCAATAAATCGTGTTTTGTTCACCCCGGACATTGAGAACATCACCGATGCGCCAATCATCTCTTCTTTGGGTTGTTTAATAGTTGTCGCGCCAGCGCGATAGGCCACGTCGGCATCACCGGTGGCATCGATCACTCGTTTGGCGAGGATCGCTTCGCGGCCCGCTTTACTCTCAACGATGACGCCCTTGATGGTGTCACCTTCCATTATCGGCGCGACAAATAAACGGTGTAGCATGGGTGTAATACCCGCTTCCTCGACCAGGGTATCCGCAACCCATTTAAAGGCCTCACCATCAATCGCATGACTGTCTGATTGCGGCTCTTTGACGGCGGCCCCCATCTCGCGAGCTCGCTGCTCAAACTCAATGCCAACGCCTTCGGTATCGACGGTTTGCTCATGCCGGTACCAAGCGAAGCCCTCTACGCCTACGGCGGTGATGTTGCCGCCAAAGCAGCCGAACCGTTCAAGTAGGGTCACGGCTGCACCGGCGCGCGCAGCACCCAGTGCGGCCGCTAGTCCGCCCGGCCCAGAGCCTACAACGAGCACTTCGGTTTCATGAATAACGCTGACTGATCGTGCGGGTTCTTCTATCAACATAATAGTGATCTGTTGTTGGTCAAAGGTTGTCGGTGGGATCCTCACGAAATGTAGACGATTTCTCGCAGGGAGTCGATTGGGTGAAAAAAAGGGCGATTGGATGAGCGACGACTGGGTGAGATGGTTCACTGCGCAGAGGCCTTGGCAGCTCACTGCTGCTAGAGGGGAGCCAGCGTGACGTCCACGACGACTCGGTGATGAGCGGTGCATCTTGTGACACAATCTCATGCTGAATGCGGCTAGGCTGCGCAGCGCCACACGAAGTCGGTTGTCCTGTGTTTATCAGGGTAGCGTGTTTATTGATGGGTACGGGTTGCTTGAATGAAGAGTGCCTTGGGTGAAGAGTGCCTTGGGTGAAGAGTGCCTTGGGTGAAGAGTGCCTTGGGTGAAGAGTGCCTTGAGTGAAGAATCTTGTGGGTGAAGAGTGCCTTGGGTGAGGTGAGAGAGTAGTGAGTGACGCAATCGATAAAACCGGCAACCTCAGTGAGGCGATGAAGCATGCCGAGCAATTGCTTGATCGCGATCTGGAGCAGGCGGCGAGTCAATTAGAAGAAATCCTGATGGTGGTGCCAGATCATGCGCCAGCGCACTTTCTACAGGCGGTGGTATTGGGGCAGCAGCAGCAGGGTGAGCGGGCGATTCAGATTTTAGAGAAAGTCGTTGCGCTAGACCCCAACCATCCGGAGGCTTGGCGCCTACTTGCGGACCACCGCTATGCGATTGGCGATAAGGCGGCGAGCGAAAGTGCCTATCTGCGACATTTGCAGTGCTCGACGGGTAATCCCAATCTGCAACAAGCCGCTGCAGCAATGATCGCGAACGAGCTGCCAACGGCAGAGCGGATTCTAAAATCCCACCTTAAAAAAGCGTCCACGGATGTTGCCGCTATTCGCATGCTGGCTGAGGTAGCGGTGAGAGTGGGTCGAAACGAAGAAGCGCAGGCGCTATTAGAGTATTGCTTAGAGTTGACGCCGGGTTTTTCGGGCGCGCGCTATAACTTGGCAGTGTTGTTGCACCGAACGAACAAGTCAGATGACGCGTTACGTGAAGTGGATCAGTTGTTAGCTGAGGAGCCCGATCGTCCGGGATACCGCAATTTGGCGGCGGTTGTGTGCAGCCGTATCGGAGAATACGAACGCTCAAGCCAGCTTTATCAGGCCCTATTAGATGAGTATCCTCAGAATGCGAAAGTCTGGTTGAGTTATGCGCATGTCTTGAAAACAGAGGGGAAACGTGAGGCCTGCGAGGCCGCTTATCGGGGCGCTATTGATCGAGACGAGCGTTTTGGTGAGGCTTACTGGAGCTTGGCTAACCTGAAAACTTTCCGCTTTTCTGAGCAGGATATCGTGAACATGAATCGCCAGGTTGCACGCGAGGATCTTGAGCTCAGTAGCCGCGTACAATTTTACTTTGCCTTGGGTAAGGCCGCTGAGGATACGGGCGACTATACGTTGTCATTCGATCACTATGATAAAGGCAATGCGCTGCATCGCTCGACGCTGAATTATCAGCATGCTCAGAATAACCGTCGCGTTAACCGAATGAAGACACAGTTTACGGCGTCTTTTTTTAGTCAGCGGGCCGGAATGGGGTGCCCAGATGACAGTCCTATTTTTATTGTAGGTATGCCGAGAGCTGGATCGACGTTGCTAGAGCAGATTTTGGCCAGCCACTCACAGGTAGAGGGCACCACCGAATTACCAGACATCATTACCCTGGCAAAAGAACTGCGCGCACAAGCCAATGAAGATGAGATGGGCGCTTACGATGGCGTTTTGGCGAGAATGAATGCCCAAGAACTGCACGATGTCGGCAGCACTTATCTCGAACGCACCCGCATTCATCGCAAGACGCAGAGCCAGTATTTTATCGATAAGATGCCCAATAATTTTTTACATATTGGCTTAATACAGGCGTGTTTACCCAATGCCAAAATCATTGACGCGCGTCGGCATCCACTCGGTTGCTGCTTTTCTAACTTTAAGCAGTACTTCGCAAGAGGCCAGAGCTTTAGTTATTCCTTAACCGATGTCGGGCACTTTTATCGAGATTATGTCGAATTAATGGACCACTATGACGCGGTGCTGCCTGGTCGCGTGCATCGCGTCATCTATGAGCGGTTGGTGAATGATGTTGAGGCAGAGATCCGCTCAGTGCTCGACTACTGTGGGTTGCCTTTTGAAGAGGGCTGCCTGCGTTTCTTTGAGAACAAGCGCCCCGTACGGACAGCCAGCTCGGAGCAAGTGCGACAGCCGATTTACCAAGATGGGGTCGAACAGTGGCGCGCTTTTGAGCCTCATCTAACCCCCTTAAAGGAAACCTTGGGAGATGTACTGACTGCGTACCCCTCGGCGCCACAATTTCCGTAACCGCCACCTCTGGGCACCGTGTATTCTCGCTAGCAAATAGCGGTGAAAAAGGGTAGTTTACGTGCACGGCATTACGCCTCGGTTTATCGAGGCCGCCGTTTTAAAACAACGCCAATATAATTACTGGAGTCGAGTCATTATGTCGAATTTCCCCCGATCCTCACGGAGTGGCCCAGCGCGTTTTATGCGCACGCCGCTGGTAGCAGCGCTGATTGCTGCAAGCCCTGGCTTATACGCTCAGGGCCTCGAAGAAGTGGTGGTGACCGCTCAAAAGCGAGCTCAAAACCTGCAGGACGTGCCGATTAGCATCGAGACGCTGAGCACCCAGAAAATTGCCGAGCTCGGTATTCAAGATTTTCAGGATTATGCGCGGATGCTCCCGAGTATCTCTATTCAACCACCGGCGGCAGGTGGTGTCGGATTTTCTCCTGTTTACATGCGAGGTATTACGACGGGCCGTGACGGACAGGCGACGACCTCGCAGCCGAGCGTAGGCATGTATCTCGACGAGCAGCCGATCACTACGATTCAAGGCAACCTCGATATTCACATGTATGACATCGCTCGAATCGAGGCACTGTCTGGCCCGCAAGGCACTTTATACGGGGCGAGCTCGCAGTCGGGCACGATCCGTATCATCACCAACAAGCCGGACCCCAGCGGGTTTTCTGCAGGCTATGGTTTAGAGGGCAACAGTGTTGACGGTAATGACACCGGCTATACCGCTGAAGGTTTTATCAATGCGCCTGTTGGCGAGAACGCAGCCATTCGTCTGGTAGCGTGGATGCGCGAAGATGCGGGTTGGATCGATAATAAGCGCGGTACCCGCACCTTCCCTGGCTTGGCCTCTACCACGGCAGACGACATCACTCTAGACAACGCGGCGGTAGCGAAGGACGACTACAACACGGTCGAAACCCAAGGCGCTCGTTTGTCTATGTTGATTAACCTCAACGATGACTGGTCAATTACCCCGACAGTGCAGTACCAAAAGCAAGAGGGTAAAGGCTCTTGGGGCGAGGATCTGAGTGACTTTGTTGATGGTGATAGTGCGGTAACGCACTTTAAGGACGAGTTTACTGATGACGAATGGTACCAAGTAGGTCTCACGGTCGAAGGCAAAATCAGTAACTTTGACGTGGTTTATGCGGGTGCTTACTTAGACCGAGAGGTCGATGGATCGTTTGATTATTCAGATTATTCATATTGGTACGATACGGTCTACACGACCGGCTACTACGCAGATTTGCACTTTTTAAATAGTGGTGACCGCTCGGCGCCAAATCAGTTCTTTGCCGACGCAGGCACGCGCATTATGCCGGGCGCCCGCTTTGTAAATGATGATGGCTATGAGAAAACCAGCCACGAATTACGCATCAGTTCACCCCAAGATCGTCGCGTGCGATTCCAGGTGGGTTTTTTCTATCAGAAGCAGGAGCATGACTTCCAGCAGCGTTGGCTGGTCGAGGGGCTCGCTGAGTCGATGTGGCCCAACCAGGGTGCGAGTCCGGAGTTCAAAGATATCGTCTATGTGAATAGCCTTTTTCGGGAGGACGAGGACGAGGCCTATTTTGGCAGCGTGAGCTTTGATATTACAGACCGCCTCGAGGCGACTGTGGGTGCGCGCTACTTCAAGCCAGAGGTATCGGTTGAGGGCTTTTATGGATTTGGCCTAGGCTTTAATGGCGTGTGGTCTGGTACCGGCGAAGCCCAATGCCCCACCCAGGATGATTGGAAGGGGAAGCCTTGTAAGAATGTCGATAAGGGCATTTCAGAGAGCGACTCTGTTTATCGTGCCAACCTGACGTGGAAGATGACCGACGACCATATGATTTACGGTACTTGGTCAGAGGGCTATCGTCCTGGCGGGATTAACCGTAAGCCGAGTGCGGGCGAGTATGTGTCAGACTTCCTGACGAATTATGAGCTTGGCTGGAAAACGACTTGGGCAGATGGCCGATTCCAGTTTAACGGTGCGGTATTCATGCAAGAGTGGGAGGACTTCCAAGTATCCTTTGTTGGCGCCAATGCCATCACGCAGGTTGATAATGGTCCGACTGCAGATGTAAACGGCATCGAAAGTCAGATTCAATGGTTGCCGGTGGATTCTTTCAATATCTCAGCATCGGTGATGTTTTTAGACAGTGAGTTGAAGGACGCATACTGCGCAGGTTGTGAATCAGATGGGGGTGCTTGGGCGCCGGCTGGCACTCAGCTCCCTATCGCTGCTGAGTTCAAGGGCAACTTAGTAGCGCGGTATAGCTTTAATCTCGCTGGTTTTGACGCGCATCTTCAAGGGGCTATTTCTCATGAGGGCAAGCGCAATTCGGATCTCAGAGTCAAAGACAACTTGGTAAAAGGTGAGATCCCTGCCAATACCTTCATGGATGTCACTGCAGGTATTCGCAACGACCAATATGCGGTTGAGCTATTCGTGAGTAATCTCACCGATGAGGATGCTGCGCTGTACTACACCTCGCAGTGTGCGACAGGCACCTGTGGTTCGCAGAACTATGGCGTGCGAGCGCGGCCCAGAACGATCGGTATTCGTTGGTCTCAAGAGTTTTAAACAGGTCAAACCAGTAGGTGTGAATACGAAAAACGGCCACATAATGTGGCCGTTTTTTTATGTCTGGCAGGGGTTGACCCCTGCGATGGCCACGCGTGACGTTGCTGGGGTATTTTAGCGGTCGCGTTGCTGGCTGCGTCGCCGCCTGCCAGTGCTCCCGGCGCTGGCTGACTGTTCGTCCTGTGCGGGCAAATTGGCCCAAGGGATACCGAGTGCCTCAGTCATCGCTTGAGCGTCGAATGGACGAGGTCCCGTGGTTTTAAGGGCGTTGACCATGGCGGCGACATGCTCTGGCGTTGTCCCGCAGCAACCCCCAATGATCGTGGCACCCACATCCCGCGCAAACAGGGCGTATTGGGCCATCAGTTCAGGACTGCCATGAAAGTGAATGGCGCCATCCCTATATTGGGGAATACCGCAGTTACCTTTGGCAACCACCGGCAGTGCAATACCAGAGTCGACGATGCCTTGAGTGGAATCAAGGAGTTCAGCGGGCCCAATGCCACAGTTCGACCCCAACATATCGAGCTCAATATCCAGCGCGAATTGCGCAAAGTCCGCCGGTGTCACCCCCATCATTGAGCAGCGCGCCGTATCGAAAGACAGAGTGGCGCAAACCGGCAAGCCGGTGCGCTTCGCCGCCTCGGTGGCGGCGGCAACCTCCTCCGTTGACGACATGGTTTCGATCCAGAGCAAGTCGGCACCGCCCTCTGCTAAAGCCGTGGCTTGCTCAAGAAAAACCTCGACCGCCTGAGTGTGATCTAACATGCCCATGGGCATAAACAGTTCACCGGTGGGGCCTATTGATCCCGCGACAAAGGTTTTCCGACCGGTGGTGGCCGCGTGCCGTTGGGTGGCCTCACGTGCGAGGCGAGCTGCCGCGATATTGAGTTCTGTAACGCGGTGCTCAGAGGCATGTAGCTTGAGTCGCAGTGCATTGCCACCAAAACTATTGGTCAAAATCAGATCGGCGCCGGCCTCAAGAAACGCATCGTGCAAGGCAGACACTTCTTCCGGTTTTTCTAAACACCAAAGCTCGGGGGGGTAACCAGCCTCTAGACCTCGGCCAAAAAAGTTCGACCCCGTTGCGCCATCGGCAACGCACCAGCCTTTGTCGGCGATCAGTTCTGCAATGGGGTTGTGGCCACCCATAGTGACTCCTCTATCGGTTGGTGCGCTAAGCGCCACATGATAAACCGAAAGTACTGAGACGATCGTGTGCAAATTACTGATAGTTCTCGGTTGTGACGAACTGAACTGAATGATGGTTAGAAACCGCTGAGATGCCGCCTAACATGGCGTCTGCGGGGTGAGAGGTGAGGACTGTGGGGTGAGGAACGCGGGATGAGGGATGAGGAAGGTGTCATCAGGTGTGAGGCGTAGTCGATGATCAGTGAAACGTTATCCAAGAGCATCAGGACAGAGGTTGGGATCACTCGTTGGATGAGGAGAGCGCTCGCTTATTGGATCAGAAAGGCTATGATCATTGTACGGATTGAATGCAGAAAAATCTGCGTATCAAGGAGTGGGGTGTGTCAGGCGGAGAGTGCGGATGCCAAAAAGAATCAATAGTAAGCCGGTACTGAGATCAGTTGGCAGTCTTCAAAACGATCAACAGCGCCTAGACGGTGGCATGAATCGCCGATCGGTTTTGCAGCGATTATCCATAGGAACGGTTGGACTGGCCCTATCACCGTTTACGTTGGGCCAAATCGAGATTCCTGCAGGTCAAATTCGTTTGATTTTCAACGAGAATCCTTATGGCCCCAGTCCTAAGGCGCTGGCCGCAGTCACCAATATCCTCCCGAAAACAGCTTACTATCCGGGCGCAATAGAGCAGGATTTACCGGCACTGTTTATGAAGCGTCATCGGCTTGATTCAGATCAGGTGTTCTTAGCGTCAGGGTCGAACGAGGGGTTGCAGGCGGCTATGGTGGCGTTCGGTAACCGGGGTAGGGTGATCTCGCCGAGTCTCACCTATTCAGATCACTTGGCTTACGCCGAGCGCCTGGGAATACCAGTCACTCGCATCCCGCTGCGCGAGGATATGAGTATCGACCTCGATGCCATGGCGCGTGCGGTGGATAGCACAGTGAGCCTCGTGTATCTCTGTAATCCGAATAACCCCACTGGAATGGCGATCGACGGCGATGAGTTACGTGCTTTCTGTCGCGAAGTCAGCCCCCGTGTGCCGATTCTGATCGATGAGGCCTATAACGAGCTCACCGATAAACCAGACTATACGTCGATGATCGATTTGGTGCGTGAAGGCGCCAATGTGCTCATCACGCGAACTTTTTCTAAAATATTTGGCATGGCAGGGCTGCGAGTCGGCTACGGTATGGGGCATCCGGATATCGTCAAGTTGGTCAAAAATCACGTGATGGCATGGCCCAATGGAGTGGGCCTTTATGCGGCTTACCACAGCTATCTTGACGATGAATTCATTGCTTTTTCTCGGCAAAAGATCCTGCAAGGTCGAGCGATGGTGAATGCCACCTTCCGGCGCCATGGTATTGAGCCATTACCCTCGCAAACTAATTTTGTTTATGCCGATATTGGTCGAAATGCGACCGATTTTAAAAATGAGATGGCCGCAAACAACATCATGATTCGCGGTGCATATGATGGCTACGATCAATATTCGCGCGTCAGTATGGGGCGTATTGAAGAGCTTGAGGTTTTCGATAGCGTCTTCAGCCGTGTATTCAGCAAGACCTGAACCAGCCTGCTCAGCGTGAGTTCGCTGACTAATACGCCAGTCATGGGCCGCTAAGGATTGTGGCAACTTTCCCCTCAGGGTTGAACTGCGGAGGTCACTGCGTTTATCCTTTGCGCCAAAGTCAATTAGACACACGTCAATGTTGTTCTCCACGCTGACAAAATATAGCCGCTTGGCACTTTGTGTTGCGATACTGTTTGTCGCTACCAACGTGGCCCATGCGGCTGAGCATGACTTTTCTACAGAGGTCACTCAAGGCCACGTCGAGTGTCTTCACTGTATCGATGAGCAGCCTACCTTGGTGGGTGCATCGGTTCCCACCGAGCCGTGTTCGCTCGTCTCTCTGCTCAACGGCACCCTCTGGCTAAAGCCACTCCCCACTGCTACTTACTTCTTTCGAGCGCGCGCACCGCCAGTTAGCTGAATCGATCCCTTAGTTCATTTTATTCAGCTTACTTTAGGAGTTCAGCATGCGGCGCATTCCAGCACGTGCGCTACTCGCGGTTGCCGTCATACCCATGACCGTCGCGGGGAGCGAAGAAACATTGTTAGAAGAAATTATTGTCACTGCTTCATTTGTCGGAGTGAATGAATCGTCTGCGACGCGGCCGATTCATGTGTTAGATGACGAAACACTAGCGCAGAACGGCGTCCAGACACTGGGCGCGCACCTTGATTCTCTGCTAGGTGTGTCATCGGCCGATTTCGGCGCGGCGGTAGGGCAGCCCATTATTCGCGGTTTGAGCGGCAATCGCGTCAGAGTATTGAATAACGGTACGGTCGTTCGTGATGTTTCTGCGCTCGGCCCAGATCATGCCGTAGACGTCAGTCTCAGCGATGTTCAACAGGTAGAGATCGTTCGTGGCCCCTCAGCATTGCTTTACTCAAATGGCTCGATCGGCGGCATCGTCAATGTGGTCGATAATGCCATACCCACCTCGGACCTCGATGGTTTCAGTGGCTCAGTAGGTGCAGAAGCCCAGTCAGTGAATGATGGTGAAGCAGCGGATGTGGCGCTTCGCGGCAATCTGGCTGGCTTGAATCTCACCTATAGTTACCAAGACGTCGATATGGAGGGTTATGACGTTCCCAATGGTGCGATCATTGGCACGCACGGTGATGAAGACCATGAGGAGGGCCATGAGGAGGGCCATGACGAAGACCATGATGATGAGCATGGCGACATGGACAAGCTTTCAAACTCTGATGTGTCCACGACGTCGCACCGTTTTGGTGTTTCAACGACAGGCGATTGGGGCTATGTCGGTGTGTCCTACAGTGATCTCAGTAGCACCTACGGCATTCCTTTTCACTCAGAAGCCGCGCACGAGGAGGGTGGACATGAAGGGCACGATGATGAATACGAGGGTGATCACGACGATGAGCATGGTGATGAGCACGAAGGTGAGCATGGCGATGAGCATGAGGATGAGCGCATCTTCTCCAAGACCGAATCGGAGATTCTCTCACTAAGCGGTTCGTTTAAAACGTCGTTATCCTTTCTCAATGCGATCGACTTTGCCGTCAAACAGTCTGACTACGAGCTCAAGGAACAGCATGCTGAAGGTGAGCAGGGTGAGGACGAGCATGAAGAGGGACATGGGCACGAAGAGGGCCCGACTGTATTCAGCAACGAAGCCACCGAGGTGTCGATCTCGCTCGATTTGAGCTCAGGTGACCGTATACGTCGCGTTGTATTGAATCACGCTAAGGAAGAAATCTCGATTATTGGCGAGGAAGCGTTTATGGCGCCAGTCGATTCAACCGAGACAACGCTAGGGTTTTTTAGTTCGGATGATGTGGGCTTCGCTGCGCTGGATATCGGCCTGCGTTTCGATCAAATAGACCGCGATGGTTTTATCGCTGAGATGCATCATGCAGAAGGCCATGACGAGGATCACGAAGGTGATCATGACGAGGACCATGAGGGTGATCATGATCAAGCGATGGAATACGATCCGTATGCGTTTAGTGACGAAGTGTTCAGCGCAGCTGCTACGTTGCGGCGAGACCTCAATGAGCATGCCTCTTTGTCCCTCGGCCTAGCCAGTGTGAGCAAGACGCCTTCGGCGGTTGAGTTATTTATGAATGGAGAGCACCTTGCCAGCAGTCGCTATGAAGTCGGTGACGTCAATCTGGATACGGAGCGCTCTGACAATATTGATCTCGCCTTTACCTTTGACTCCCACAACTGGTTTGGATCGGCGTCGGTGTATTACAACCGCGTTGATAACTACATTTACTTGCGTGATGAGTTGGAGGCAGAACACGACGAGCATGTCGGTGAGGATCACGAGGATGAGCACGGTGACCACGGGGGGCTGATTCTGTCTGAATATACTCAGCAAGACGCGGATTTCACGGGTTATGAGATCGAAGTCGGTGCACGGTTCGCGTTACCTCTGGGCGAGCTCGCAGTAACTCTGGGCCGCGACGAAGTCGATGCCGAGTTCACGGATGGTCGCTCAGTACCGAGAATTGTACCTGCGCGTAATATGTTGACGGCCCGTTATACGCTGGACGATTTTTCCGTCAAGTTGTTGGTAAAAGATGTTGAGCGGCAAACGGATGTGGCGATGGGAGAAACGGTTACCGAGGGTTTCACGTTAGTGAATGCCGATGCTTCATGGTCTTATGGATTCAGCGATGCAACGCGGCTCACCTTAACGGCTTTTGCACGAAACTTGACCGACGAGGTGTCACGGAATCACACCTCCTTCGTGAAGGACCAGGTGCCATTGCCCGGTCGCAATATCGGCGTTCGTGTGCGGCTCGCTTTCTAGCAAACGGGTTGGATAGCGCGTCAGGAATGGACTTTATCAGGGAGTGGCCCGATCAAGCATCGATCAGGTGAGGGAGGCACGTTCGGTAGCATTATTGCTTTGCGAGCGTGCCTGCCTCGACTCGGTTCATATGGGCCGTCATTTCTGTCACCAGTAACGGAATGATGTCCTCTGGCATGTCGTGAGCCATGCCGGCAAACAGTCTAAATGTGGAGCCTTTGATCAACGAGGCCGTATGTTCGCCATGTTCGGGCGGTACCAGACCATCATCTGCGCCATGAATGACTAGCGTGGGGGCCGAAATCGTTGCGACTTCCGCTGATCGATCACCCACTTTGAATATCGCCATCAGGTGACGCTGCATCGACTCAGGAAAAAAACCTCTGTCACGAATGGCTTGCTCTCGATCAGCCTGGGCATCACCGATAGCGAGATTGCGTAACCGTTGCTCTGCTTCCTGAGTCGGAGGTGGCAGATGAGGCGCGCCGGTAGTCGACATGATCGATATCAAGCTACGTGTCTTTTCAGGGTGTTGAGCCGCAACAATCTGCGCGATCATTCCCCCCATTGAGGCACCGATAATGTGGGCTTGATCGTAGCCCACTACGGCCATGAGCCCCGTAATGTCGGCTGCCATATCATTCAGGGTGTAGGGTGCGTTTACCGAGACACCCAGTTTGTATTTTAATAATTCCCACCACAGCGTGGGTTGCCCCCAGTCGTCGAAGCGGGTCGATGCCCCGGTGTCACGATTGTCGAGTAGCAAAATTTCGTATCCCCCGGCCGCCAAACCCGAGATCAAGGCATCGCCCCAAGCGATATTGGAGCCTCCGAGTCCCATAATGACGACGGCCTTTGGCTTGTCGGGGTGTTGCTCGACGATCCGATAAGCCAGCTTAAGTTGCCCCACTGAGGCGACCTTTAATGGGTAGCTGTCAAGGTAGGTATGGGAATACTCCGCTTGCGAAGCCAGTGGCCATAGCAGCCAAATAAAGGTGTAGACAAGAATCCTCACGGGATACCTCATAATACTGAACGCATCGATTATACGAAGGTTCCTCCCGATCTGATGACTACTGAGACGAATTATTGTCGCTGCCCGCTTCTACGGTGTGTCTTCGACCCAGGGGGGATGGCGCGATTCGCTGTGTTTTGTGACGGCTACGGAGCGACAGCGTCGCTGCGTGCGCAAAGCGATGCTAGGTCGGATGAGTCAGCCTGATCTGAACTGTACTTTTTGTCGAATACCCCTACCATGTAGGCCCCAGTGGCGTGATGTCGCGTTTCATAGCATACCGCTTAACTGCCCTTTTTCGTGTGAAGGATCTGATTTCGCCGTGACCCAGAAAACCCTTTGGAAAATTTATGGATAATGCAGCGCCACTTGACCACCATCCTGCGGTCAGCGACAACATCCTACTTGATAGCGGCGCTCGCAACCCTGTGTATCAAGAAGTGTACCCGCGCTTGGACGGCTTTAAGCTCGGTGTCACCAATGCCTGGACCGCGGGCCAGCCTTTTGATTTTTACCGGCGTATGCGAGAAGACGCGCCCGTCATGTGGTCGCCAGTCAAAAAGCCGGCCTCCGGTTTTTGGTCGGTCACGCGGTATGACGATGTCAAACAGGTTGAGCTGAACCCACAGCTTTTTTCTTCGCAGCGCGGCAGCATCAATATGAGTGTGCTGTCTAATCCTACAGGGAAAGCGGAGCGCTTAATGTATGCCGCTTATAATTCACTCATTAATCTTGACGCGGATCTTCACCGTGATTTACGGACTCAGCAGGCCGCGTTTTTCTTTCCCACCTATATCGAAACGCTCAAACGGCGGGTAGGAGAGAAGATCGATGCGCTACTCGACAATATGGAACGGCAAGGCCCGGTAGTCGATTTTGCCAAGCTGTTTTCTATTGAGCTTCCTATGTTCACTTTATGCGAGATGCTGGGAGTCGATGAAGACGATCGCGCAGATATCATTAAGTGGATGCATTACCTTGAGTTAGCACCACAGTTCATTACCCACCCGATTAGAATGTTGTTATCCGAACCCACGTTTCCCTTTCGCTTTGAAAGTATGCTCCACGATATGTTCAGCTACGGCGAGCGCGTCATGGCTGACCGTATTCGAAACCCCCGTGAAGATCTTTTGACGACGATTGCCAATGCCACACTGGGGGATAAGCCCATGTCGCAGAGCTATCTTGATGGATCCTGGTTACTCATCATCTTTGCAGGCAATGATACGACCCGTAATTCCCTCTCAGGCACTATTCGGCTGCTTACTGAGTTTCCAGATCAGCGCCAAATGGTCATTGATGACCCATCATTAATCGAACGCATGAGTCATGAAGCGTTGCGGATGGTATCGCCTGTTATGCACATGAGACGCACGGCGTTGGAGGACACAGAAGTCGCCGGACAGCGCATTGCCAAAGACGAGAAAGTGATCATGTGGTACGGCGCTGCCAACCGGGATCCAACAGTTTTTCCAAATCCTGATGTGTTTGATATGAACCGACCCAACGTCGATAAACATCTTGCCTTTGGCCATGGTGTTCATCGGTGCCTAGGTAATCGTGTGGCGCAGATGCAGCTTAAAATGGCTTATGAGCGCATTCTCGAGCGCTTTCCTCACATTCACTGGACAGGTAAACAGAAGATCGAGCCCATCATCCTGGTGCATGCCATATCAAGCCTGCAGGTCAATCTTTATGGCAAGGATGGTAAGCGCCCAGTGCAGGTGGCTGTCGCAAAGTAACGCTCAGTTGTCTGAAAATTGCGGCGTATCGCTCCCTGATACGCAGATGAGATCGCCGCGAGGCTGATTGACGGACAGAACGTCCAGTCAGCCCGCCGCGTCCTCTAGTGCAGCTTGCTGCGTGAGCCACTGTTCCTCTAACGCCGCGTGCTCACCTTGCAGAGCGGCCTCTCGTTGAATGAGAGCCTGCAATACTTGTTTTTGCTCGTCGTGATAGAGGTTTTCATCACTGAGTTGAGACTGCACGTTCGAGAGTTGCTCCTGACACCGATCCATTGCCGTCTCAATACGGCTGATTGCCTTGTTGATTGGACTTTGCTTCGCTTTTGCCGTTGCCGTTAATTGGCGTTGCTGCTTTTTGCTCGCACTGGGCTGTGTCGTATCGGCGTCGCTGCTGACAGGCTGCTCGATAGTCGCCTGTAACGCAGGGCGACTATTGACTGACGAGATCACCCATTTTTCATAGCTGGGGATATCACCATCGTATTCGGTGAGCTGCCCGTCGTCGACTAAGAGCAGTTGATCAACCACATTTCGCAACAGATGGCGGTCGTGACTGACTAATATGATGGCGCCGGTGTATTGCTGCAAGGCTAATTCCAATGCATGGCGCATTTCTAGGTCAAGGTGGTTGGTCGGCTCGTCAAGTACCAGCACATTGGGGTCCTGCCAAACGATTTGTGCCAGCGCGAGGCGCGCTTTCTCTCCGCCAGAGAAAGGTCGAATCGCCTCTTTGGCTCGTTCGCCCTTGAAATTGAAACCACCCAAAAAATCCATCAGCGACTGTTCTCGTGCTGTTGGTGATAATCGTTGCAGATGGAGGAGGGCGCTCGCCTCCATATCTAACACTTCCAGTTGCTGTTGATCGAAATAGCCAATGCGGAGATGCGCACCAGTAGTGCGCTCCCCCTCACGCAAGGCAAGCTCGCCGGTCAGACTTTTTAATAAGGTCGATTTACCCGCGCCGTTTTTACCTAACAAACCAATACGATCGCCGGGACTTAAGGACATGTTAACGTTCTGTAAAATCGTTTTTGCGTCGTAACCCAAGCTTGCTTGAGCCAGCACTAGCAGCGGATCGCTGGTTTTACCAGGTACTGGAAAAGCGAAGCTAAAGGGGGAGTCAATGTGAGCGGGAGCAACGATCTGCATACGCTCCAACTCTTTAATACGAGATTGGGCCTGTCGCGCCTTTGTTGCTTTGGCCTTAAAGCGTCTGACGAAGTTTTCAATGTCGGCAATTCTGCGTTGCTGCTTTTCGAAAGAGGCTTGTTGTTGCAAAGCACGTTCCGCTTTCTGTCGTTCATAGTCAGAATAGCCCCCTCGGTAGGCATCGAGTTGCTGATTTTCAATTTTAATAGTGCGATCACAAGTCGCGTCGATAAAGTCTCTGTCGTGAGACACCATGAGTAGTGTGCCTTGATAAGCTTTGAGCCAGTTCTGCAGCCAAATGGTCGTATCGAGGTCGAGGTGATTGGTTGGCTCGTCCAGTAGCAGTAAATCTGAGGGTGTCATGAGTGCTCTGGCTAAGTTCAGTCGAATACGCCAGCCCCCCGAGAAACTATCCATGCCCGACTGCAGCTGCTCATGTTGAAAGCCTAATCCCAGTAAAAGTCTTTCAGCACGCCGATCGGCACTATAGCCATCGAGTATTTCCATCTCCTGATGGAGCGAAGCCGACTGCACATAGTCCTCTTCGGCGTCCGATTTTTCGAGCGCTTTTAAAACGCGATAGAGGTTGGCGTCGCCCGCGAGTACATATTCCAGTGCTGATAATTCACTCGCTTCAACCTCTTGCGCCATGTGGGAGATACGGAGGCCTTGAAGTCCTCTAATATCGCCACTATCCACCGATAAGTGATCCAATAGCAGTGCAAAAAAACTAGATTTTCCTGACCCATTGGCGCCAATCAGCGCAATTTTTTGGCCCGGTTGCAATGTGATCGAGGCCCCCGCGAATAACAGCTTTTTCCCTCTGCGCAGACTGACGTCATTAAAAATAATCATCGCGCTAACGTTGCTCTTGAAGTTGAGCCCGCCACAGCGCGGCATATTTCCCGGATGCATCAAGCAGGGCTGAGTGGGTGCCCTGTTCCACAACGTTACCGGCATGCATGACGATAATTTGATCGGCATCAATAATCGTGGACAGCCGATGGGCGATGACTAACGTCGTTTGCCTTCCTGCTAGGGCTTTAAATGCCTTGAGCACGGCTTGCTCTGAGTGGCTGTCAAGGCTAGACGTTGCCTCATCAAAGATAAGAATGTGAGCTTGCTTGAGTACCGCTCGGGCAATTGCCACGCGTTGACGTTCGCCACCCGAAATTTTGAGCCCCCGCTCGCCGACCAATGTGTTCAAGCCATCGGGTAATCGCTCAACAAATTCTGCTAGATGTGCCGCGTTGACCGCTTGTTGAATATCTGAGTCTGTGGCGGAGGGTCGACCGTACCGGATGTTCTCTCGGAGCGAATCGTTAAAGAGCACGCAGTCCTGGGGAACAACTGCGATGGCTTTCCTGAGAGAGTATAGGTTGATCTCCCTGATATCGGTTCCATCGATTTTAATCACGCCTTGAGTGGGGTCATAAAATCGAAATAACAGTTTACTGACGGTAGACTTTCCTGCGCCACTGACGCCGACTAGCGCGACGGTTTGGCCGCCCTTAATGTGCAAGTTAAAGTCGTTCAGTACCATTTCGCTGTCTCGATAAGAGAACCCGATATGACTAAATTGAATGTCGCCAGCTGAAAGCGATAAATCGGGGGCGGTCGAGCGAGGATCGATACGCGGTTGTTCTTCGAGCACCTTGAAAAGGCGCTCAATGTTGGCCAAAGCGGCTTTGATTTCGCGGTAAACAAATCCCAGAAAACCCAGCGGTAGAAATAATTGCAGCATAAATTGATTGATAAGAATGAAGTCGCCAAGGGTCATGTCACCAGCACTCACTGACAGTGCGGCCATACCAAGCATAAGGGTTTGGCTAATGGCAATGATGAGCGCCTGCCCCGCATTCAGGGCGAACAAAGACAGTCGATTCTTCCGCCGCGCCTGCTCCCAAATATCGAGCGCAATGTCATAGCGTCCGGCTTCGAAGGGTTCGTTGTTGAAGTACTTGACGGTTTCATAGTTGAGGAGGCTATCAACTGCGCGCGTTTGGCTGTCAGAGTCTGCGCGATTCACCTCGCGAACGTATTGGGTTCTCCAGCTTGTCGCTCGAAATGAAAAACTGCCGTAGGCCATCACGGAGAGTAAGACAATGAGCGCGTACTGCCCGCCGTAATTAACCCAAAGAATGATGGCAACCATTGCGATTTCGAACAGTGTGGGCGCAATATTGAAAATGAAAAATCGCAACAAAAAGCTGATGCCGTCTGTGCCACGTTCAATATCTCTGGCCAGACCACCTGTGCGCCGGTTGAGGTGATATTCGAGATCCAAACTGTGCACATGTTTAAAGGTGCTCAGGCTGATTTCGTGCATCGCTTTTTCTGTTACCCGGCCAAATAAGGTATCGCGGATCTCGCCAAAGAGCGTGGTGGTCAGTCTCGCTGCGCCATAGGCGAGCACCAGTATGAGAATGACTTGCATTGCCAACTGATTCGGATCGGTATCGAGGCCGTCAACCAGTGCTTTCAATAAGAAGGGGATATACATCAGTGCGACTTTGGCACCTAGCAAACACAGAACGGCGAGTGCCACGCGACCGCGATTTTTTAACAAAATAGGCGCGAGTCGCTGCCAGAGTTTGGGTAGCAGCAGGCGACTCCCTATCACTGTCTCGTCAGCATAGTGCTGGCTACGCATAGTGCAGATGTCCTATTAAAGGGTCTTACGAAAGGTCCTAGCAACGCTCGTTAGCGCAACGGTTCAATAGATGCCCCAACCAGATCTAAAACGCGAATCCTGACGCTGAGCGTCTAGTATCGCAAACGAGAGGGCGAGCACGGTAGCATGAACCGCCGTTAAAAGTTGGCGCTGATTCGATACCTTCGCCGCTGCGGCGCGCACATCCTCTAGCCGTCGTCTAATAAACGGGTTCAGGTGACAATTGATCCGAGGCACTTTGCAGTGGGTCCTCGTAATCTGATTGCTGCGGCCGCAGATGGCTGAGACCCAGGTTTTCGGTAAATCGTGTGGTAGTGGCCCAAAGGTGGTCACCAAATAAAAAAGGTTTAAAAGGCAAAACGCCGGCAAGCGGGAGGGGTGTAATCAGCGTATTGGGGTTGGGTTCCATAAAAAAAGGAATCGAGAAACGCTCGCTGTGAACCCCACCCACGCCGTGCCGCGTGGCCTTGATAAGGCCTCCCGTCCAACGCTCTAATAAGCCACCAAAGTTGACGACCAATGTCCCTTCTTCTGCGGGAACACGCATCCAGTGGCCTTGCTCTGCTTGTACTTCAAGTCCCAACGCGCCGTTAACTGGGGCAAGCAGTGTCAGCAGGCCCGTGTCGACATGTGCGCCGCGTGTCGCCTTTAAAGCGTCGCTGATCGGTAAGTCGTGCCGCGGGATATAGCGCAGTAATCTCAGTGTCGAAATACCGTCAGTGAAGGCGTCTCTGAACACCGCAGATGGAATACCGAGACTCCTCGATAGTGACGCCAACAACGCTGCCCCGATTATCTCCATTACTGAGTAATAGCGACCTGCTACTGCGCGGAATTGCGGTAAAGCAGCTTCGTCTGGCAGCGGAGTGGGCTCTAGTAAGACATCTGCCTGTGGATTTGGCAGAGCTCGGACTATGTCGGGGCCAATCTCGAAGCCCTCGCGGCTGAGAGTGGGTCCTGACTGTAATGGGAACCAACCGCGATAGAGGTTGGGATTATCAGGTTCAAAATTCCGCTTCCAGAGTCTGCGTTGCGCATCGGCAGGCAGGCTGAATAGCTTGGTGAGGGTTCGCTTAGCCGAGGCGCCAATGTCGGCCTCGTGAGGTAAGCCGCTAATGGTCATAAAACCAAGCGTCGTAGCCGCCTCAAACAGCGCGAGATCGGTTGCTGCGTGCGCAGGGCTCGAGGGGCTTTCAGCGTCGAATAGCGCCGCGATATTGATAGTGGGGATCACTCGATTAACCATATTAGGCGTTTAAAACAGGGCGTTTATCGGCGTTAAATTAGCATCTTCCTGCCATGATTTATAGGTGACCTCGGCGTCATCTCGCTCACTCTCGGGCAGCTCGCTCACCGATATTTTTAAGGGGGGGGTTGGCTGATGACCCAGCGTCTGCTGGCGTTGCACACGCAGAAGTGACGACTGAGAAAACGCCACCGGTATCGGCGGTCCCGCTTGGCTAATCGTCAAGCTCTGCCGGCAGCGTCGAAGCACTCGAGCGCATTGCCTGCGTGAATTCGGTCGATTAGTTTGTGCCGAATCAGCGTCGAATAAAACTGGTGCCAATAGTGGCGACGTAGCACAATCTAGCGTGACAACTTCCAAGGGATCGATAGATAAAATGACGTCACCAACGGATCACGCATTAACCCGCGATAGTCTTTACGGGATTACTCAAGAGCCAACCTACGGCGGCATGCTGAGCTTTATGCGGCGCCGTTATTCCAGAGCGTTAAGCGATGTTGATGTGGCTGTCATGGGCATTCCATTTGACTTAGCGACGACCGCTCGACCGGGTACTCGTTTTGGACCGCGCTCTGTACGTGAGGCGTCCGCGTGTCTTGCATGGGAAGAAAAAGTGATGGGCTGGGGCTTTAACCCGCTTGATGATTTGGCGGTGGTGGATTACGGAGACTGTTTTTTTGATGCCGGTAATCCTGCTGCCGCGCCGCAAGAAATCTACGAATGCGCGCGCGATATTCTCGCGACCGACACCGCATTACTGTCGCTGGGTGGGGATCACTTTGTGTCGTATCCACTGCTACGCGCTCATGCGGAAAAATATGGCGAACTAGCGCTGATCCATTTTGACGCGCATTCAGATACCTGGGCTGAAGAGTCTGAGCGCATAGATCATGGCACCATGTTCTATCACGCCGCGCAGCAAGGGCTTGTGTCTCCCGCCCATTCAGCACAGATCGGATTACGTACGCATAATGATCAGGACCATGGGTTTCATATTTTTGACGCGCCGGCGGTGCACGACTTACAACCCGCCGAGTTGGCGGCGCAAGTTAAAAAGATCGTAGGGGATCGTCCTTGTTACCTTACTTTTGATATCGATTGCCTTGATCCCAGTTTTGCGCCGGGCACGGGAACCCCTGTGGTGGGTGGGCTGTCAACGCATCAGGCGCTGCAAATTCTGCAGCACTTAAGAGGTATTCAGTTAGTGGGTATGGATGTTGTCGAAGTCGCTCCAGCTTATGATGTGGGAGACATCACCTCCCTAGCGGCGGCGACTATCGCGCTTCATCAGTTGTGCCTACTGGCTTGGAAGCGGCGCGATTAAGGCTGCTGGGAGTTTCCAGTGAGTCGGCAGCTTTGCGGCACTGCCGCACATGCCATCTGAGACACATTGCGTCGCTCTGAGTGACGTGCGCATCATCGCTGCAAGCGTAAGCGTGTGAGATGCATAGTCAACGCATCGTGTGTCCCATAACAGATGAATCAGCGCAATTTAAAATGATCGGACCCTAATAGTTTTGCTGGTTAGCGGTGGCGCTGTAGCGTGCTGACTGCTTACAGGCGCACCTATCTTTCGATATCGCATCAACTGAAATGATTTTTTACGCGTTAAAGACAGTCTCTCTAGCAAAGTGGGCCATCAGGCTACTGTCGCGCGCGATCTGGCCTGATTGTTCTATGCGGCGTGAGGTAGGGGCGGATAGACGCCTCTGCCAGCGCTTTAAACGGAAAATTAGCCTAGATTGTGCAACAAAATCTGAATTTTAAGATCGTTAAAAAAAATCCGATTGCTATTTATTTAAATGTCATTCAAGGTCTTAGATACTTGCGCCAAACAAGTAAGAATCATAAGCGCGCCGCTTAAAGCCCCCATCAATAAAGTGGCATTGGGCGCAGTCATGAAAAGGAGTTACACAGTGAAAATACATTACGAGCTTAAATTGCCCCTCACATTGATGTTGGCCACTTTTGTTGCTTTTTTCGGCCCGAAAGCGTGGGCGCAGACTATCGAGGAAGTGATCGTTATCTCCAGTAAACAAGCAGCCGGCATCTCGACACAAGATCTGCCAGGGTCAGTGGTCACGTTTAACGAAGATGCGTTAAAAAACTCATTCACCGTCGACTTGGTCGACATTGGTAAAATGGTGGCCAATGCTGAGCTCAATAATGTGGGTACTTACGCGAGTTATCCCAATTTCTTTATTCGTGGCATGGGTGTAAATGGCTCCACTCGAACAAACGATCCTAAGGTGGGTATTTTTGTTGATGGTATTTACTTGGGTTACAACCCTGGTGCGCTGGCAAGTACCTTTGACTTAGAGGCGGTGGAAGTGCTGCGCGGTCCGCAAGGGACGCTACTGGGCAGAAACGTCACCGGTGGCGCGGTGCTGGTGAAATCGAAGAGGCCTGGCGACGAGTTTGGTTTCAACGCTGAGGTGGCAGTGGGTAATTATGGCGCGACTGAATTTAACGCCAGTGTCGAAGGACCCCTCGGAAAAAATGTTTTCGGAAAGATCGCCTTTGTTAAGATGGATCGAGACGGCTATTTCGACGATAACAACGGCGGTAGCATCGACCTCAGTATTTATCCCGATGGTATGCCAGATACCGATACTGGCGATAAGGTCGGGATGGACCTGACGATTGTCAGGCCCATGGTTCGCTTTGAGTTCTCCGATAATTTTGAAGCCACTGTGATCGCGGAATTCTTAAAAAACGATGCGGGAAGTGCTAATTCTCAAAATGTTGCGCACAATTGTGTGCCTGTCCCCGGCGTCGATAACCGTAATGTTGTTTGCGGAGAGGGTAGCCAGTTTCTCGCTCAGAACCGGTGGGGTTATACGCCACCCAACGATAAATATGAGATCAATCATGATCTGATTGGTTATACCGAGCTAGAAACGAGCTCGATCGTATTAGATGCCACTTGGGATCTTGGACACGGTATCGTGACCACCATTGCGGGTTATCGCGATGTCGAGTACAACTCAAGCACCGACTTTGACGGTACGCCGTTCACTATTTTCCATTTCAATGATAATAAGGAAGAGCAAGATCAGACCAGCATTGAGGTGAGATATTCTTCAACTTTTTCTGATCGCTTCAATTTTGTCGTCGGCGTTAATCAATTTCAGCAAGAGTACTCTATCGGTGAGCGTAGAAACTTTTTTATCGCATTGAACTCGGCGACCTACTCAGAAACTGAGCATGACACTTTTGGCGTATTTGGAGAGATCAATTTTAACGTCACAGATGCCCTGTCGCTGACCGCAGGCGGCAGATGGACCAAGGAAGAAAAGAGTATCGATATTGGTATTTTGGGGTCCTGTGAGCTGGACTTTTCTTCGTGTACTAATAATGCCTCAAACGAAAAAGACTGGTCTAACTTCTCGCCAAAAGTCTCGGCGCAGTATCAGTTTACTGACGATATGATGGCGTACGCGAGTTGGACCAGAGGGTTTGCAAGCGGGGTATTCAATGCCAGAGCAGCAACACTTGACGCTGTCGGACCTACTAACCCTGAGTCTGTAGACTCTTTGGAAGTCGGATTTAAAACCAGCTTTCTCGATGGTCGCGGCATCTTCAATATCGCGTATTTTCAGGCTGACTACGAAGACCTAATTCTGTTCGTTAACAACCCCTGCGACGATTGTGGTGCCAGCTTGATTAACTTCAATGCGGGAGAGGCTGAGATCAGTGGCTTCGAGGCAGAAGTGCAATTGCAGCCGGTTGATGGCTTGCGGCTCGAAGCATCTGTTGGAACAGTCGATCCTGAATTCACCAATATCAAGTACTTTGACGCGAATGCAGATGGTGTCGTGGACTCAAAAGATAACGCACTCGCCAGTACCTGGGATTTTCAAAAGGTCGCAGAACTAAGTTATAGCCTCGCAGGTTCTTATCAAATGGGTATGACGGGAGGTGGCGCGCTCCTGACGCGAGTGGCCTACTCGTGGCGGGACGACTATATGACCGATCTCTACAACAAGCCGTGGTTGCAGCAAGAGTCTTTTGGTCTGCTCGACGCGAGCCTGACCTATACGTCGCCGAGTCAAAAAATCCGAGTGTCGATTTATGGCAAAAATCTGACCGATGAGGAATATTTTGATTATGCCGCTGATGTGGGTGCGCTCGACTCGGCACGCTGGGGTGGCGCGCCACGGACTTATGGTTTACGGGTTGCTTATCAGTACTGATTGCTCGCACAAGCGACCAATCATTAAAAGGGGGCGTAAGCCCCCTTTTTATTCTACGATCGAGATGATCAAAAGCATGAGTTATTCCAATATCGAGTGAAGGATGCGGTATGACCTCATCAATGCATAAACCATCAGCGCGGCATGCGTGGTGGGCGCTGGCGTTGTTAACGGCCACCTATACGTTTTCTTTTGTCGATCGACAAATCGTGAACCTCCTAGTGGATCCGATTCGCGCTGATTTTGGATTGTCAGATTCACAGGTCAGTTTTCTTCAAGGGCTGGCTTTCGCACTGCCTTATGTGCTGTTGAGTATCCCAGTTGGCAGAATTGTTGATCGCGCCAACCGTATTCGTGTGCTGATTGTGGGCATCCTTATCTGGACCGCGAGTTGTATGCTATGTGGCACGGCAAATAGCTTCTGGCAGCTTGGCGTCGCTCGCATGGGCATTGGCGGCGGTGAGGCCAGTGTTACGCCCGCCTCTTGGTCGCTATTGGCCGATTATTTCCCGCCGGAAAAGCGCGCATTGCCCGTCAGTATTTTTCTGATGGGCCCCTATCTCGGTGCCGGTTTGTCGCTTTTATTGGGGGCTGAGGTGATTGGCTGGGCGAGCGAGTTGGGGGAAATCAAAGTGCCCGCAGTGGGGGTGATTGCGCCATGGCAGCTGACCTTCATGCTCGTAGCACTGCCTGGAGTAGTGATTGCACTGCTTTTGCCGCTTTTAAGAGAACCAATGAGACAGGAGCGACTCACTGACGACGCCGAGGCGATGACCTGGAAGAAAGTAGGTCAATATGTCTGGCCACGTAGGCAACTGTTTGGCGCGTATTTGTTGGGTTCGCCGTTTATTGTGTTGGTGCTTTACGCCCTTCAGGCCTGGATTCCCAGTCTATTGGTGCGGGTACATGAGCTCGATATTGTTCAAGCGGGGCGCTACTACGGCGCCATTGCCCTGATTGCCGGTTCCGCTGGCGTCTTGAGTGGGCCGATTTTTGCGCGCTGGATATCTACTCGAGTGAACGCTGAACGGGCGCCATTAGTCGTTATTTTCATTAGTATTCTTGTGCTCATTCCGTTCGTCATCGGGGCAGGCTTAGCAACATCTCTGACCTCAGCACTGATTTTGATTGCCTTAGCGAGCTATTGGGTCACCTTTCCTTTGGCACTGTTTGCCACGGGACTCCAAAATGCATCGCCCAACGAGCTGCGTGGACTGATGGCAGGGTGTTACGTGTTGGCAACCAATCTGATTGGTTTAGCATTGGGGCCCTCGAGCGTGGCGTTGGTAAGTGATTACGTCTTTCAAAGTGATCTTGCAGTGGGTAAGTCGTTAGCGCTGATTGCGGCTATTTTTCTACCGCTGGCCGCATTGTTAGTCTGGCGAGGGCTGCTTGCGATGAAAAAAATGGCCATACAAGAGGCAACATACAGCGCATAGCAATCTGCCTCTGACATCGATCACAGCGCGCTGAGGTCATGGCCGGTATCCGCTGTGAAGACAAATACTATAAAAGAGGAAAACCAGCGTGTCGCAAAAAACAGACCAAGAGGTGAAACAGATACTCGAAAAAAAAGGTCATTACGCGTTGTCGTGGGAAGACCTTGATAAAGTGGAGTTACCCACGGGTGTGGTGTCCTCCATGTATCGCGTAGGAGATCCGACAAGCCCGGCCGCCCCGACCGTATTCAAAGTGTATTACCCACCGGGTTGCACCATTGAGGCGCACACCCATGATTGCGATTACACCGAGATTATTTTAGAAGGGTCGCAGCGTGTTGGTGCAACGTGGCATGCTGCGGGAGACATTCGCATTGGATTAGCCAACCGAGGCTACGGCCCGTTAGTCGCTGGACCGGAGGGAGCCTGGGTATTGTTTGTCTTTGCCTCGGGCGCGTGGCCGGCGATTAAGCTGGGTAACAATGATGGTTCAACCTTGGGGAGCGATCTGCTCGAGGCGCATTTTGATAAGGTGCAGTTGCCGAATAGCTGATGGGCTATCTCGGCGGGACTCAGTCCTGGCGCAGCGGTGTCAATGCGGCGAGCGATGCTGCAAAGTCGGCGGGCGCTGCCTCTAGCTCCGTATTCAGTGTGCCGTTCCAGCGATTGAGAAAACCATACAGCGATAAAACCGCAACAATCTCTACGATTTCTCGCTGGGAAAAATGAGGGGTTAAGGCCGCGATATCGGCGTCGGTCACCGCGCTGGGTTGCAGCGCGCCATGCCACGCGACGCGCAGCGCCGCTCGTTCGGCTGCGGTGAATAGTGGTGAGGTGTCAAACTCGAATACGGCGGCGATTTTCTCGGCCTCTACGCCCAGTTGATTAGCGCCATAGCCCGCATGCGCAGTGCAATAAGTGCAGCCTTGAGTATGGCTACTGATCACTCCTATCAATCGCTTGAGCGTTGGATCCACCTGCCCTGATTGCAATATGGTATGAACCAAGCCGCCCAAGCTTTGTAATAATTCAGGCCAGTGGCATAGACTCAGCACATCATTGGGTAAATAGCCCATGGTGGTTTGTGCTTGCACGAGTGCAGCCTCGCACTGCTTAAGTGTGTTTTGATCTGGTGCGGCCAAACGGCTCATCACGGTCTCCTAATGTTCAACAATAATAGACAGCGATTGGTGCCTGCTTAAGCCTGATCGAGTGCCTGCGCCAACTGCTGGTGAAAATGTACGATCGCTTTTTCAAAGTGACCAAACGTGAGGTGGCTGTTAGCGCCACTGGCCAAGGTTTCCTGAATGGCGGCTGCAGCAGCCCGATCCTCTTCTTGCCCTGAATCATTGACAAATTTAGCGTCGCGCTGCGCATCTTCGATTGAAATAGGAAGGCCGCTATCCGATTCATTAATCAAGCTATAGATGATCCACTGAGATTGAGTGGGTGATATCGGTTCCAAAATGACCAGATTGGTGTGTTTCGATAAGACAGAAATACTGGCATTGGGAAATAGCATGTACACAGCAGTGACCGCGCCATTGAGTTTGCGATGTTGTGGATCTGTTGATCGCAGTTCTTCGATGCGTTGAAAAGGATAGATGACACGAGAATGCGGGCCGAACGTTTCCACAACGTTTAAGTTATCGAAACCGTAGGGATAGAACGATTCGTGATGGAGCGATTTAATATGATAACCCTCCATCAGGGTCTCATATAGCAGCTTCCAGTTCGCAGAGTCAGTCAGCTCCCGCTGATCAAAAATGCGTTGATCAACCGAAAAATAATCAAGGGTATGGGGAGGTGGTGTAGTGGCTAGGTCACCCTCTTGCTGAACATACACAATGCCTCCCGCCTCGAAAGCCGAAACGGCGATTAATCCGTGCTGATCTCTATCGAGATCGGGGAATCCAGATTGCCCGGGAATGCCTTTGAGTTGTCCATCAAGGCCATAGGTCCAGGCGTGATAAGGACAGGAAAAGGCTCGCGTACAGCCGTTACCCGCCGCGACCTGCATGCCGCGATGGCGGCAGGCATTGATAAATGCGCGAACCTGCCCATCCATTCCGCGCACCACTAAAAGCGGTCTTCCTGCAGCTTTCCTTGCAATGTAACTCCCCGCCTCAGGGAGTGCCGAAGAGGGGCAAAACGCCGAGGGCAGTCTCCGTATCAGCGCACACTCTGCATCGAAGCGCGCTTGATCAAAATAATGCTCAACGGGCTCTCGCCATACGCTATCGCCTACGTCGGTCGTGCCATTATCGATATGTTGAAAAATCCGCTCAATCGCCTGTGAGTCGGTGAGGAGATTGGCACTGGATTGGTCTGCCTCGAGCGCGTTACGGGTCATTGTTGGTCTCTATAAGCGATCACCTGCATAGCCTGCGGCAATTCAAGAGGCAGGTAAAGAGCGCGCCTTTAGGTGTACTCTGTGACCATGCAACGCAAAATCATCCACATTGATGCTGACTGCTTTTATGCCGCGATAGAAATGCGTGATCGGCCAGAGCTTCGTCATATTCCGATGGCGGTGGGCGGCAGTGCAGAGCGCCGAGGGGTTTTAACCACTTGTAATTATGATGCTCGTGCCTATGGCATTCGTTCGGCGATGCCGACGGCCAGAGCGATGCGACTTTGCCCTCATTTAGTGGTGGTGCCGCCACAGATGCATAAATATCGAGAAGCATCAAAAGTCATGCGCAGTGTATTTGCTGAATTCACTGACGTCATTGAGCCACTGTCTTTGGATGAAGCCTACCTAGATGTCACTGAAATCACCCATCCTCAGCTCACTGCAACCCAGATCGCTAAGACGATTCGCGAGCGCGTCTTTACCGAGCTATCCATCACGGTGTCGGCGGGGGTATCGGTCAATAAATTTATCGCCAAAGTGGCATCCGACTGGAAAAAGCCGGACGGCTTAACGGTGGTGCCTCCTCATGAGGTGGATCGCTTCGTGGCAGCATTACCTGTAAAGCGGATACCGGGGGTAGGGGCAGTGACGGCGGAAAAGATGCATCGTTACGGGCTGCGCACCTGTGCTGATATCCGAGGCTGGAATTTACATGATCTACGCCGTCGTTTTGGCAAGTTCGGCGTGGTCCTGCATGAACGAGCGCGGGGTCGCGACGAGCGTCCCGTGCAACCCAGTCGGGTCAGAAAGTCAGTCAGCGTCGAGCGGACCTTCGCCGAAGACGTTGTCGGCCCTCAAGAGTGGGCTCCCATTATCGAACAGCTGTATGCCAGCTTGATGGAGCGAATTGAATCGGCCAAAGCCTGGGACCTGATTGACAAGGCATTCGTAAAATTGAAGTTCAATGACTTTACGACGACAACGGTCGAGCGAGTGGGGACTAAGGCGGTCGAATCAGACTATCAACAGTTGCTGTTGGAAGGCTGGGAGCGCCAAAAGAGACCCGTACGCTTGATTGGTTTGGGGGTTCGTCTGATCGAGCGTGACGAGCGTGCATCAGCATCGCTACCTTTTGTAGAATCGATCGATGGGGGCTAGTTTGCTCGACGTAAAGCGGAACACAGTGTATTTTTGTCATAGCAAGTGCCATTATATTATAAGTGCTATTACATCCTTTTAACGACTGGGAGAGTGATCCATGTTGACCCTACATTTTGCACCCAACAGCAGAGCGAGCCGGACCCTTTGGTTACTGGAGGAACTGGGTTTGACCTACCAGTTAAATCGCATGGATTTCAGTCCCAAAGACCTAAAATCGGACGAGCATAGAGCGCGTCACCCGCTGGGTCGGATTCCCGTATTGGAGGATGATGACATTTCGATTTACGAATCGGGTGCCATCGCTGAATACATCCTAGAGCGACATAAAAATGGGGGCCTTAAACCGGCGCCTGAAGATCCTCGTTTTCCCGAGTATCTGCAATGGTTTCATTACTGCGAGGGGATGGTGATGCCACCGATCAACACCATCATCGTACATACCTTGCTACTACCCCCGGACCGCCAGGATGAAACAGTGCGCGGGCAGGCTGAGAGGCTGTTAGCCAAGTCGTGGTTACCGGTTGAAGCAGCCATGGTGGGAAAAGACTATTTGGTCGGTGATTTTTCTGCTGCTGATACGATGCTGGGCCATGCCTGCATTATGTCTCAGCGCCTGGGTATTATTACTGAGGATGCATTTCCATTGCTCAGCGCTTATGCCGCTCGCTTATTGGCAAGACCCGCCTGCGCCAAAGCGTTTGCGGCCTAAACAACGTTTCGACTGGAGCGACTGAATCGCTGATAAACGACCTAAGGCGTCTCAATAGGCGCTTCTTTGAGGGCTCTTTTGCCGTTAGGATCATGCTCGCACGACGCGATTGATCATAATGCGCCCACAAGGGCGGATAAGGAGACACCTTGAGCTTGTACGACGGAGCTGAGCTCGATAAAACCCCCGCTAATTTTTCGCCACTGACACCGCTCTCCGCTTTGGCGAGAACTGAGCGGGTGCATCCGGAGTTGCCGGCCGTCGTGTATGGTCGGACACGACGAAACTGGGGCGAAGTGGCAGAGCGTTGTAGGCGGTTAGCCGCCGCGTTATCACAGCGTGGGGTAACTAAGGGTGACACGGTCGCATTGATCGCCCCCAATATCCCAGAGGCGCTCGAGTGTGCGCTGGCGATTCCCATGCTCGGTGCCGTGCTCAATGCCAATAATGTGCGCCTGGACGCTGCGACGCTGGGTTACATTTTGCGCCACGGAGAAGCCACTGTTTTATTGGTCGATACCGAGTTTTCTGCCATCGCCAGAGAAGCTGTTGAACTCAGCGAGAGAGCGCTGCTGATCATTGATATTGAAGATACCGAGGGGCCCGGCGGCACACGCATCGGTTCGCTCACCTACGAAGCACTCATTGCCGAGGGCGCCCCTGATTTTTCCTACGCCTTGCCCGACGATGAGTGGAATGCGCTATCACTGAACTACACCTCGGGCACAACAGGACAGCCAAAGGGAGTGGTGTACTCGCATCGAGGCGCTTGGAGCAATGCGGTGAATAACGCCATTACTTGGGAGATGCCGCACCATCCGCGCTATTTATGGACCTTGCCGCTTTTTCACTGCAACGGCTGGTGTTTTCCTTGGACGATTACGCTGCTCGCTGGGACCCATATTTTTCTGCGTAGTCCGAGCGCGGCGGCGATTTATGATGCCTTTGCAGCGCATGAGGTGAGCCATCTCTGTGGCGCGCCGATCATTATGTCGATGATCGCGAATGCCGACTCCTGTGATCACCGCGCCTTTACACAAAAAATCCGCATGATGACGGCGGCCGCGCCACCGCCTCCCCAGGTGATTACCGCCATGGAAGAGATGGGTATCAGCATCACGCACGTTTATGGCTTAACAGAGGTTTATGGCCCTGCGGTGGTGTGTGCCGAGAAAGCGACGTGGGCGAGCTTGCCGATGGCGGAGCAGGCGCGGCAAAAGGCACGCCAAGGCGTGGCCTATGAGTTACAGGAAGAGGTCGTTGTGCTGGATCCAGATTCCCAAGAACGGGTACCGTGGGATGGTGAAACCCAGGGTGAAGTCGTTTTTCGAGGCAATATTGTCATGAAAGGTTATCTGAAGCAGCCTGACGCCACCGCAGAGGCTTTTCGTGGGGGCTGGTTTTGGTCTGGAGATCTCGCTGTTCAGCACCCTGATGGCTATATTGAAATCAAAGATCGCTCGAAAGACATCATTATTTCGGGCGGAGAGAATATCTCATCGATCGAAGTCGAAAATGCGCTTTATTCTCATCCAGCAGTAGAGTGTGTCGCGGTCGTGGCCATGCCGGATGAGAAATGGGGCGAGGTGCCCTGCGCCTTTGTTGAGTTAGTGGACGGCGCACAGGTCACCGAAGCTGAGCTAATCGCTCACGCACGATCCCATTTAGCAGGGTTCAAGCGTCCCAAGCGCCTCATCTTTGGCGCGCTCCCCAAGACTTCTACGGGAAAAATCCTTAAAACCGAGCTGCGGCGAAGATTACAACCCTGTTGATGCGCATCACCGCCGCATCCTGCTATTGAGCGATGGTGCCGTTCTCAGAGCACTGAGGCTGCGGTCGCATTAAAGCCCACTGAAAGCGGGAACGGGGTGTCCGTGATCGCCCGATAATCAGTCGGGTTTTGCCGATGCTGCGATCGCCTTTTTGGGATCAAAGAAGGGTTTATCGACCACCGTGGCATCGCGGATCTCATTGGGCAGTTCAACCTCGAGCTGGGTCCCTACGGCACTGCACTCTGTCTCCACCATCGCCAGTGCAATATTTTGCTCGAGCCGGGGCGAGTAGACCGCTGAAGTGACCTTGCCAACAACCTGACCTTTTGCCCGCAGTGGCCAATAGGCAGTATTTGGTCCCGGTAACGGTGCCCCCTTTACAATCAGCCCGACTTGTCGCCGTTTAACGCCTGCTTGTTGAATGCTGCGTAGCGCAGCTTTACCGATAAAGTCGGCCTCCATATCGAGGTCAACCAATCGATCGAGACCCAGTTCAAAGGGGTTATTTTCTGCCGTCATATCGGCGTGATAGGACAGCATGCCTCCTTCAATCCGTCTAATCGTTGAGGTATGACCGGGTCGTAACCCTAGTGGTTCGCCGGCCGCCATGATCTTTTCCCACAGCGCAGAACCTTGCTGGCCGTCACAGAGATAGATTTCGTAACCCAGCTCACTGGACCAGCCCGTGCGAGAAATAATCAGCGGAATACCATCGAGCTCGAACTGATTGAGCCAGTAATATTTGAGTTCCCTGATGGATTCGCCGAACAACGCTGCCATGATGTCGCCAGATCGGGGTCCCTGTAATTGTAGTGGTGAGACATCGGGTTCGCGGATCGAAACATCGAGACCTGCATGACTGGCAACGCCCTGCGCCCATAATAAAATGTCGCTATCGGCGAGGGACAACCAGAACCGATTCTCTTCTAAGCGCAACAGAACCGGGTCATTGAGGATGCCACCGTCAGCATTGGTGATCAGCACATATTTGCACTGTCCGACAGCACATTGGGACAGATTGCGCGGCGTGAGTAATTGCGTAAATCGTGCCGCATCAGGCCCCGATATTTCGACCTGCCGCTCCACCGCCACGTCGCATAAAATGGCGTGATTGACGAGATTCCAGAAGTTTTCTTCGGGATTGCCGAATGATCGGGGAATGTACATGTGGTTATAAACGGAGAAGTCGACTGCTCCCCAGCGAACCGTCGCATCGAAAAAAGGCGACTTTCGGATTTGGGTGCCGAAGCCAAAGTCTTGTGAGGTGTGATCGGTCATGATGATGTCTCAGAGGGCGCTGTTGCGCCGTTAATAAGGTGGTCTGCCTATTGGGGTCGCTTTCTATACCAGTTAGTGCCAGCCGTCTATTTTTTTATCGGTGATTTCTGCGCGGGGAGTGCCCGAAGCGATGGCTGGCCAACCGCAGATTCGCGGTTATCGCCAGGCGCCCCTATCAAGTGGTATCGAATGTATTGGCGTTACGTGCGGCGACGAGTGAGTAGTAATTTAAGAAAGGCAAATTGGCTCGAAAAGTAGTGATGGTATTTGGGAAGTGCATCCTGCGCATCCGCCACGCGCGTTCCATAAAAGACATGCATGCTCGCGGCCGGTAACGACTCTGCATTGGTAATGTTGTGGGCCGCGATAAAGGCGAGTCCCTTGCCGCCTTCTCCTGCTTTGGCCATGACCGGTTGATTGCATTGCGAGCACATCCCTCGGTCAATAGCGCCAAAACGCTTGTATCGGCCAAAGCGAATCGAATGGCTTTCGGGTAAGGTCAACCCCCCTAATGGAAATAAAACGACGTCTGCATAGGGCGCTTGATATTTCTCTTGGCAAATCGTGCAGTGACAAAAAAAGCGCGTCATGGGCGCACCAGAGATATCAAACTGATTCGTATTGCAGGGGCAATGGCAATGATAGACCGGCGTCATCGAGAACACTCTTGCTGTGGTGGTCATTGCACACTGTACACGCTTCATTGCCTGAGTAAATCGTCCCCCCGTAGGCCGGGCACGAGCAGGTCATGACTCCCAATAGGTGGTCAGAGTTGGCCTGATATCCGCTGGTAGTGGTAGCGCCGTATCGCATACCCTAAGCGATCCATTCAAACCCAATCGCCGTATCCGAGGGCATTCCGTACTCTCGCCTCAGCCGGAGCTCCAACATTTAATGAATACAATTCGCCAAGAATGGTTCTCTAATATCCGCAGCGATTTGTTGGCGGGCTTAGTTGTCGCGCTAGCATTGATTCCCGAGGCCATCGCTTTTTCTATTATTGCGGGTGTCGACCCAAAAGTCGGGCTGTATGCCTCTTTTTGCATTGCGGTCGTCATTGCCTTCACTGGTGGTCGCCCGGGGATGATCTCAGCTGCAACCGGTGCGATGGCGCTCCTCATGGTGACCTTGGTCAAGGATCATGGACTGGAGTATCTCTTTGCCGCCACAGTGCTCACCGGCGTATTACAAATTATCGCGGGATGGATCCGGCTGGGAGAGCTGATGCGGTTTGTATCGCGGTCGGTAGTGACGGGTTTTGTAAACGCCCTAGCGATTCTTATTTTCATGGCTCAGCTTCCCGAGTTGATTGACGTACCTTGGCCAGTTTATGTCATGACGGCGGCTGGACTCGGCATTATCTATGGGCTACCGCTCTTGACCAAAGCCGTACCGTCGCCACTCATCGCGATTATTGTACTGACGGTCATTTCTGTGACAGTGGGTATTGATGTGCGAACGGTCGGTGACATGGGCGACCTGCCCACCACCCCTCCAGTGCTATTGGTGCCTAATCTTCCACTGACGCTAGAGACACTCAGTGTTATTTTTCCTTATAGCCTAACGCTGATGGTCGTTGGGCTGCTGGAATCGCTTATGACGGCCACCATCGTCGATGATTTGACCGATACCAACAGTGACAAGAGCCGTGAATGTGTGGGCCAGGGCGTTGCCAACATTGCCTCGGGTTTTATGGGGGGAATGGCAGGTTGCGCAATGATTGGCCAATCGGTGATCAATATTAAATCGGGAGGCCGCGGTCGACTGTCGACACTCAGTGCCGGTATTTTCCTGCTAGCACTCCTGATGTTTTTAGGTGATTGGGTCAGTCGTATTCCCATGGCAGCACTGGTGGCTGTCATGATTATGGTGTCAGTGGGCACCTTTAATTGGGACTCCATTCGAAACTTGCGAAGCCACCCAGCCAGTTCCAGTATGGTGATGATCGTCACGGTGATGGTGACGGTGTCGACCCATGACTTAGCGCAGGGCGTGCTGTCGGGTGTCTTGCTATCAGGCTTCTTCTTCGCGCATAAAGTGGGTCGTATTTTGTCGATCAGTTCTCGCTCTGAAGACGAGGGTCGAACACGGAATTACACTATCTTAGGGCAGGTCTTTTTTGCCAGCGCTGATCGATTTGTCCAGTCTTTTGATTTTCAAGAAGTGATTGAAGCCGTGCGCATTGATGTCTCACGCGCGCATTTCTGGGATATCACTGCGGTGAGTGCACTCGATAAAGTGGTGATGAAGTTTCGGCGCGAAGGTACTGAGGTCGAGGTGCTCGGACTCAATGAAGCCAGCGCGACGATGGTGGATCGATTTGCACTGCACGATAAAGACGAGCCAGCAGACTTGCTGCTGCCCCACTGAGATACTGTGATGCTGAAGCAACGAAAGATTCTCGCCTGTGTTGATCAGTCGCCATACGCCGACTACGTGGCGGACTATGCCGCCTGGGCAGCGCGAAAGCTCACATTGCCACTCGAGCTGTTACATATCATTGATCGACATCAAGAAATATCAGTCAGCACTGATCACAGTGGTGCCATTGGTGTTGATGCCCAAGAGAACTTACTCAATCAGCTAACTGAAGAAGAGGGTACGCGTACGCGTCAGGTACGCGAACGCGGTCGCGTATTTCTCAATGGTCTGAGACAGCGATGTGAGGCGAATGAAGCGATCTCAGTGGATACCCGGCAGCGGTATGGCCAATTATTGGGTACGCTTGAAGAACAGCAGCAGGATGTCGCGTTATACGTGTTAGGTCGACGCGGCGAATCAGCAGAGCACACACGCCGAGATCTTGGACGGCATGTAGAGATGATCAGCAGACAAGTGCGGCGTCCCATACTCACGGTGGCAGGTGAATTTGTAGAACCTCGCAGTGCGCTGATTGCCTATGATGGTAAACGCATGACGCGGCGATGTGTCGAGCTGATCGCGCAAAATCCGGCTCTCAATGATATTCCGGTACACGTGATCATGTCTGGTAAACTCGCTACGGATGCCGATAAGCATCTGCAGTGGGCTCGGAATACGTTAAATACGGCTGGCTTTACCGTTGAAACGGCGTATTTACCCGGAGATCCGGAACAAGAGATTACCCGTGCGATCGGTGAGCGGCAGGCAGATCTGCTGGTGATGGGGGCCTACAGTCGATCACCATTGCGCAGCCTGATTCTCGGGAGTCGGACTAATGATTTGTTGCGCGCCTCACAGGTCCCGACGGTCACGATTCATTTGTGAGCAGTGAGCCTCGGTGTGTTGAGGCTTCGTTTACGCTGACACGATGGGATAGGTGATGAGTGAATATGACGCGATCATTATCGGTGCTGGCCACAATGGACTGACGACGGCTAACTACTTGGCTTTGGGGGGGCTTCGTGTCTGCGTACTTGAACGGCGAGCGGTCGTGGGGGGTGCTGCAGTGACTGCAGAATTTCACCCTGGCTATCGAAATTCGACTTTTTCTTATGTCGTGAGTCTGCTGCGCCCTGAGGTGATTAAAGACCTGAATCTAGCGCATTACGGCTATGAGCCGATTCCTCTACATAACGCGCTCTATATCGATTCATCGGGGGATTACCTATTACTGACGGATGATGACCAGCGCAACGCAAAAGAGTTTAATAAATTCTCTACCACGGACTATGCCGCCTATCGCGCATTTGAACAGACAGTAGCGCAGGTGGGCGCATTATTATCTAAGCAATGGCTGAATGAGCCGCCTAAGCTGGGTGACCAAGGTGTCAGTGATTTGATTTCGGTCATGAAGCTGGGTGTCGATGTTTTCAAGCTTGATGCGGAAGCACGATGGCGCCTAATGCAGTTTTTTGTCGGCGCACCAGAAACCATCATTGATCGTTGGTTTGAGAGCGCAAAAGTCAAAGCGATGGTGGCAGCACATATCATGCCGGCGAACTATGCGCCGTTGAGCCAGCCGGGAGCGAGCTTGGCAATGCTCCATCACGCGGTTGGAGAGATCAATGGTCAGGCAGGAGCCTGGGGTATTGTGAAAGGTGGCATGGGCAGTATTACTCGGGCGATGGCCCAGTCGGCACGCGCAAAAGGCGTTGAGATTCGGACTGATGCGGCGGTCAGGCGTATCGAAGTGGCAGGTGGGCGAGTGACCGGTGTGACGTTAGAAACGGACGAATTCATTGCTGCGCCCATCATTGCTGCCAATACTGATCCTAAGCGCACGTTGCTCGATTTATTGGGTGATGCGCATTTACCGAGCGAGTTTGTGCGCGATATCCGGGCGTTTCGACAGGAGTCTGCCTCCTTGCGTATGAATGTTGCCTTGTCAGCGTTACCTGAATTTGAGGCGTTGCCTAGTGCTGGTCAGATCGCTGATCATCATCGAGCGAGTATTACGATGACTGAAGGTGCCGAACATCTAAATCAAGCTTTTTACAGTGCCAAAAGAGGTGAACCTGCGGCCCCCCCTCTGATTGAGGCGATTATTCCGAGTGTCCTCGATCCAGATTTGACCGATAAATCGGGTCACCACGTGATGAGTCTGCTTTGTAAATACATGCCCTATAGCCTCAGTGGTGGTCGGTCATGGGATGAAGAAAAGGCGAATGTGGTCGATGGTATTGTGAACTATGTCGAGCGGTTTATTCCCCGATTTAGAGACATTTTGGTTGGGTATGAGTGTTTCACTCCCTTAGACCTTGAGCGAACACTGGGAATGACACGCGGTGATATTTGTCATGGCCGCTTAGAGCCTGATCAGTTATTTAATATGCGGCCACATCCCGAGGCGGCACAGTATGCGATGCCCGTAGGGGGCCTGTACCTCTGTGGCTCTGGCGCGCATCCGGGAGGGGGCGTGACGGGGGCGCCAGGCCATAATGCTGCGAAACGAATCTTGAAGGATCAGTGACTAGGGTCTACTGCTGCGCCTTCAAAGCTCGGCTTTTATTGGCAAGAGAGCGAGGGCTGTGACGCTTGCGAACAACATACCAGGCGATAGCTGGGTATTCCCTCAGGGTTGGCAGGGCACTGCCAAAGTGATTGAAAAGGTCGGAAACGTTTACACCATGATGGTTTCGGATGAGTGAGGCAGCGTTAGCAAAGCGCTTACAGTAGGTCGAGTGCCTTGTAGTACGCCATACCGATTGCTAGCGCTGGTCGTCTAAAAAGTCGACCACCAGGAAAAGCCATATGAGAAATTTTGGCCATTGTCTCGAACCGATTCGATTCTCTCGTGATGCTCTCGGCAGTGATTTTGGCCATCATATGGGTTGGCGCGACACCGTTGAATGTGGGATAAAAAAAGGCTCAATAGCACGCTGAGAGAACAATTCTTGCTAAAAAGCCGCTTTTGAGGAAAATACATCCGAATATCAGCTAACAGACTGATAAATATCATTTTTTATATTTTTAATGGTGCGGTTTTCGTAGTGTTTTTGTGCGGTTTTTTCAGCTAATGTAGACGAGTAAGTGTTCAGAAGTGTCCCAAAAAAAATTAAATAGTTCCTTACGGAGGCAACATGAAGCTGAGTCGTTTAACACTATGTATCGTTCCCGCCCTATCTGGGTATCTCGCCCCTCTAGCCCTAGCGCAATCAAGCAGTGCTGCTTTAGAGGAAGTCGTTGTCACTGCTTCTCGAAGAGCCGAATCGGCTCAAGATGTGGCGGTTGCTCTAACTGCCCTGTCTTCCCAGTCACTTGAAGACGCCAACGTCGTTGATATTTCAGATATTGGTTTTCTCGCGCCGAATGTACAACTCCAGCCCGTGAGCACGTTCCCTGGCTTCGCAACATTCACGATGCGCGGTATTGGAACGGGTGCTAACAGTATCCGAACCCTCGATCCAACAGTGAATGTGATGATCGATGGCATGGTAGTGGCGACCCAAATTGCAGGCCAATTAGACGCGTTTGATTATGAAACGGTGGAAGTTTTGCGCGGTCCGCAGGGTATTTTCTTCGGCCGTAACTCCATCGCGGGCGCTATTCAAATGCGCACTGGAAAGCCGTCGGAGGAGTTTGGCGGCAGAGTGAAAGTAGGCGTGGGCTCACAATCCCTCGTTCAGTTAGAAGGTGTGCTTGAGGGCGCCATGTCAAGCACGCTGCGCGGCAAGGTCGCCGTACAGTATCGAAGCTTCGACGGCTATTTTGAAGATAATAATGGCGGTACTTTCATCCCCGCGCCCAATAACCCCCTGGGAACTGAGCCGGGAACTGCAACCCAGAAGCAGAACGAGCAAGACAGCATCTTTATTAAGCCGACCATAACGTGGCAGCCAAGCGACAACTTCGACCTGACCGTCTACGGACAATATTTCGAGGATGATGGTGGGTCTGGTTCGACGCAGGCTTATGTGGAGCCCAGTGCGGCGCCATCGACTATGTTCAGGTTGTATGGTTATACGCCGCCGACTGACCAATTTGAGGTCAATCACGACTTAGTGGGTAAAAGTGATACTGAAATTGAGCAGCTGGTTGTGGAAGCGAACTGGTCTGTGGGTAATGGTGTACTGACGTCTGTTACCGGCTGGCGTGACCTCACGTTTTCATCCAGCAGCGATATCGATGGCACCCCCTTCTTGCTTATTCACTTTCCTAATAATGAAGAGGAAGCCAGTCAGTTCTCTCAGGAAATTCGTTATGCGGCTGATATCAGCGATCGCCTAGATTTCATCATTGGTGGTTTCTATTTGGATGCTGAGCAAGGTGTGATTGAACGCCGCGAATTTTCCGGATTGACCGCCGGCAGAGATCACTTTGACTTCAACTATATTCAGTCTGATTGGACGCAAGATGTCAAAAGCACCGCGCTGTTTGGCAACATTCGCTGGGGCTTTACCGACACGCTCACCTTGAACGCGGGTATTCGTTACAGTCGCGAAGAGAAAGATCTCAATATCACGCTGCTGACACCGTGCAGTGGTCCGGGTTTTAGCGGGTGCTCAACTGATAAGACCGATCTCGGGGAAGAGTGGAGCAATACGTCACCTCGTGTGGCGCTCGAATATCGTCCCAATGATGAGTTGATGTTTTGGGGCAGCTGGACAAGAGGATTCCGCAGCGGAAACTATAATGCGCGAGCACCTAGTATCGCCGCGGTCGGTCCTGCCGACCCAGAGCAAGCTGATCAGATCGAAATTGGTATGAAAGGTGACTTCGCGGACGGCCGACTCCGAGCCAACATCACGGGCTTCTTCACGGTTTACGATGAAATTCAGCGAACCACCAATGGCGAAGATGCATTGGGTAATCCGCTGCAGCTGCTACGCAACGCTGCTGAGGCTGAAATTCCCGGTATCGAAGCCGAGTTGACTTGGTTACCGACGGACCGGTTAATGTTAATGGCGGGTATTGGCTGGATTGACCCAGAGTTCACAGAGTTTACCGGGTTGAATTTGGGCGCGCCTACCGATCAGGAGAATGAGGCACTTGCCAAAGAACTCGAGTTTGAGAGGGTTCCTGACTTCGAATATACGCTCACCGGGGAGTACAGAGTGCCGATGACCGACCGGGGTGATCTGATCTTCCGTGGCCAATATGCATGGCGAGATGGGTTCTACACCGATGTGACCAATAATGAGTTACGTGCGATTGATGACTACGGCATCCTCGACGCCAGCGTTCGGTTTGAGAATGACAAGTGGCGCGTGTCCCTCTGGGGAAGGAATCTCACAGAGGAGAATTACGCTGACATTATCAGTGCCGCGTTCAATTACCAGCGCTTTGGCGGACAGGCACGGACTTACGGCGTTGAAGTGGGTTACCGTTTCTAGCACCGCCCGTCATGATGCTTGACGTTAGATTGAAAAGGCCGGTTAACTCCGGCCTTTTTTTTGATCGGATAAGGATGTAAAAGACGGTGCCGCTGTGCATTGCAGTAACGCCATTGTCGTGCTCACCGAGAATAATCTTCCTTAAGAGCAGCCTCGCGACACTGGGCAGCGCGCTGCTCTAAGACGCTTCAGCGCTCAATATGCAATGATTTGCCATCCCAATTATCAGCGGCACTTCTGACTTCTGCATAGAGTTGTTTCAGGCTGTCGTTGACCACGTAAATCTCAGTCATGTGTCCGCAAACCGCGGTCGTATCGAGATAGGTTGCCCCGCGTCCCTCCTCAGTAAGGAAGTGGGTAGCTGATTCAAAACCCAAGCGGTTGAAGTGCGCAACGCGCGCATCGTGATCGCCAAAATTGAGTGCAACATGGTGAAAGCCACTTTGGTTCGCGGCATACATGTCACGGAATGTGGAGGGGGCATCATTATGCTGTGTAACCAGTTCGATCATCAGATCGCCCGATTGAGTATACGCTGCAGAAATATCCAGTTCAGTGGGTGAGCCACGATAGGTGACATTGTCCAAACTGATATGGCGACGGATGAAAAAAGGGCCCAAGCCCCACAGGTTATGAAAGCGCTGAATAGCGCTATCGATATCGGTGACGTAATAGGCATTTTGAATAATATGATCTGTCATAACGGGCCTCGTTAGGAGGTAGTATGGCGGTGGTTAAAAAGAGTTATCAACAGAGACGGTAATCAAAGACTAACACTTGCCCTCGATTCAGATGAGGAAAAGGCTGTGATGCCAGCAGGTATGTACTTGGATTATTGCATCTTCACGGCCACTCACTGGGAATTTGCGAATGTGCCACGCGCTATCTGTACTGTTTAGACCGCTGCTATCTCGAGTCGTATTGTTAGTCGGTATGGGCGTTGCCACCTCAGGGTCGGCCGATACGCTGATAATCAATGCCGTCATCATTGATGGATCAGGCGCGCCCTCAGCGTCAGATAGTGTGCGGATTGCTGGATCGCGCGTTGTGGCAAAGGGCGATCTTACTCCCCTCGACACGGACACGGTGATTGACGCAGCAGGCTATGTATTGGCGCCTGGATTTATCGATACCCACAGCCATGCAGATGCGTTGATCATGTCGCAAAGAGAGGCGCTCGCAAAAGTGACTCAGGGCATTACGACGGTGATTGTGGGACAAGACGGCGAGTCTCCTTATCCCTTGACTGACTTTTTTACGAGGCTCGAACAGCAGCCAGCGAAAATCAATGTCGCTGCGTTCGCCGGTCATAACACGTTGAGAAATGAAGTGATGCAGGCCGATGCCAACCGGTCAGCGAGTGAGGCTGAAGTGAGCGCAATGCGAGCGCTGCTGCAATCAGAGCTGTCGGCGGGCGCGTTAGGATTATCATCGGGGCTCGAGTATGAGCCAGGTATTTACAGTTCACCGGCCGAGGTGCTGTTGCTCGCTCAGGAGTCGGCTCGAGTCGGAGGTCGCTATATCAGCCATCTGCGAAGCGAGGATCGATGGTTTGAAGACGCCGTTGAAGAAATTATTCATATCGGCCGAGTGACTGGTATGCCGGTAAAGATTTCACATATCAAGCTGGCGATGACACGATTATGGGGGTCGGCACCGGCTCTGATCGCACAGCTTGATGCGGCGCGCGCAGAAGGCATTGATATCACCGCCGATATTTACCCTTACACGTATTGGCAGTCCCACATGATGGTGCTCTTACCCGAGCGTGATCCAACTGATCTCAATGCGATTGATTTTGTGTTGCGCGAGCTGGCACCACCTGACGGTATTATCTTCACCCACTTCCCGGCGCGACCCGAGGTCGTGGGCAAGACGCTGACAGAGGTCGCGCGTCTGTATGACAAAAGTCCTGCCGATACCTTTTCCTGGTTGGCTCAGTCGTCAGTGGCACATACGCTAAAAACCGGACAGCCCGGCGATATGATGATTGGTACGAGCATGACTGAGGCCGATGTCCAGGCTTTAATGCTGTGGCCGCATACCAATATCTGCACTGATGGCAGCTTATTCGATGGGCACCCCCGAGGTGCCGGGAGTTTCCCCAAAGTGTTGGCACACTACGTGCGCGATCTGGGACGTCTATCACTGGAGCAGGCTATTTACAAAATGACGGGACTGCCCGCAGAGCATATGGGCCTTACAGAGCGGGGAAAAATTGCCGAGGGTTATATTGCCGATTTGGTGCTGTTTGATCCGGCCACCATTATCGACCACGCCACTACTCAAGCACCGTATCGGTTATCCGAGGGCGTGAGCACCGTGTGGGTCGCAGGCCAGCCCGTGCTCCAGCAAGGCGTGAGTAATGACCTCTTCCCTGGTCGCGTTATCCGACGCGCGAGTGGCGATTGACGCATCCTGCCGCACCCTATGGCATTGCTAGGTGATGCTAAAAATCGCCTCGATGTCAAAACAGCGAGAGGGTGTGTAGACGGGAGGCCCGAGCGCTGAGTCGGTCGTTAACGCTTGCCATGATGCGAAGTGGGTCTGGGGCGCCTCGCTTCGACACTGACTGCTGAGACCGGGTGCGCCTAACATGATGGTGGTCGCGCCGCGGCAGGCTGCCGGAAAAGGCTAACATCGCAGCCCTTGATAGCGAATACACTAGGCTGAAGAGATGTTTACTGAGACAACTGAGACCTGATCATGGCCATTAAATCGAGTATTTATAAAGCGCAATTGAGCGTTACGGATATGGATCGGCACGTGTATGACAGCTTTCCGCTGACCATTGCCTGCCATCCCTCAGAAACCGAGGCGCGTATGATGCTGCGCATTGTGTCCTTCGCGATGCATGCAGATCCTCAGTTGTTGTTTGGACGTGGCATCAGTACCGATAATGAGCCTGACTTGTGGCAGCGATCGTTGACGAACGATATAGAGCTCTGGATCGATCTGGGGACACCTGATGAAAGCCGAATTCGTAAGGCCAGCGGCCGCGCGAAACGGGTGATTTTGTATGTGTATGGTGATCGGTCAGTCACAGTATGGTGGGCAAAGAATGAGGCAACGCTGCAGCGTTTTAATAATGTCAGTGTCGTGCAAGTCTCAGATGAATCGATGCAAGCGTTGGCGGCGTTAGCCAGCAGTAATATGTCATTGCAGAGTATGATCGAGGACGGGCAGTTGGCGCTGAGCAGCGCCGAGCACGAGGCGTTAATTGAGGTGGAAATGAAAACGCTGAAAGCATAAAGCGGTGTAGGTCGTCAGAGCGCTGAACGATAAAAGCAGTGTGCTGTCATGAGGACGCGTATCAGCGGAATTGGTCTTTGGAAGAGGGGAGGTATGGCAAAGTTGATCATTCTAAAAAGGAGTCGTGCCATAGATTCATGTCGCGCTGCATTACCAGTGCTTCTGGTCAGCACGCTACTGGCATTATTTGTACCGTGGGTGTCCTCAGCGGACCTGATCTTAGTAGGTGGCCACATTTATACGGCAGATGTGCAATCACCGGCAGCAGAGGCCGTGGTTATTGAAGGCGATACGATCGCTTTTGTCGGGTCGCGTCTGGAGGCTGAGCGCTATCGCACGCCGGCAACGCGTGTGATGAATACTGAAGGGAAAATGGTTTTGCCCGGTTTCCACGATGCGCACCTGCACACCTTTATGGGTGGGCGTAGCTTAGTGGGTTGCGACGTGGCCAATGCGCCAGATATTGAGTCCACAGAAATCATACTGAAGTCTTGTCTCACGTCATCCTCGTCAGACTGGTTGGTTGCAGAGGGATTGAATCTTGCTTTTTTTGATGAGTCGGGTCCGCGGTTAGACTGGCTTGATGCGATAGCCAGCGACCGGCCGATGTTGCTTCGTGCATCTGATGGCCACTCAGTCGCTGCCAATACCGCACTGCTTCAACTAGCGAATGTCTCTGCGGCCACACCGACGCCGCCTTCAGGCGTGATTGAGCGAGACGAGAATAGCGCGCCTTCGGGGACCTTTCGTGAGTCGGCCATGGCCCTAGTAGAGCGAGTTGTGCCTCAAGTCACTGAACAAGAGCGTTTGGACGTGATGCGAACCGCGATCGGTGCTATCAACAAGGTAGGCATCACCAGTGTATTTGACGCCTGGGTTGGTGCTCCTGACATCGCAGCTTATCGCATGCTCGAGGCAAAGAATGAGCTCAACGTCAGAGTCAGGGCGGCCTTAGCTTACAGTTATGGCGAACTGTTTTCGATCGATACACCCGCCGACTACGAGCGGCAACTTAAGGAGCGCGCCGCGCTCAGTGGAGATCGTTTTAATCTGGCAGCAGTTAAACTGTTTATCGATGGTGTCTTAGAGGGTGAAACGGCGGCGCTGGTATCGCCCTATTTGCATAAGCCGGGTTATCAGGGAGCGCTGACCTACCCGCAAAACGAGCTGAATGACATTGTCGCGAATCTGGTGAGCCAAGATTTACAGGTGTTTACGCACGCGGTGGGGGACGGTGGCGTGCGTGCTATTTTGAACGCGTTTGAATTTGCCGAACAGACCCATGGCCGTAAAGATCTAAGACATCACATTTCGCATCTGCAATTGATCCATCCCGATGATCACGACCGCTTTGCAGCGCTTAATGTGGTTGCCAATTTTCAGGCGTTATGGGCGGTGCCCGACGAATGGGTTATTGATCTGAATTTACCTGTGGTCGGATTAGATCGGGTTCACCGGATGTACCCGATCGCCAGTATCGCTAAATCGGGCGCAGCGCTGGTGGGCGGCAGTGATTGGAATGTGAGTTCTCTCAACCCGCTTGATGCGATAGAAGTGGCGATCTTACGGCACAATTGGCAAGCAAATGACGCGCTGACTAACGATGAGTTATCGCAGCTCGACGTGCTGAATCGCTCAGAGCGCGTCGACCTAGATACGATGCTGAAGGCGTACACCATTAATGCGGCTTGGTCGATGCATCAAGACGCGCTGACCGGCAGTCTGACCCCCGGCAAGCGAGCCGATATTGTGGTGCTATCGGAGGATCTCTTCGCGATACCCCCGCAACGGATTAGCACGGTACAAGTAGAAAAAACGTTTATCGATGGTCAATTAATTTATCAGCGATGATGAAAAGGATGATCCTTCTGACGAGAGTATCGTTGACTGAGAGGGCACGATAATTAGCAGCATCATGGAGTGGGTTAATGGATCCAAAAAATAAAGTAGCACTCGTTACCGGCGGCGCTAGTGGTCTTGGGCTGGCGTTAGCGCGAGCGCTAGGTGTGCGTGGTGCGACGGTGGTATTGGCAGATCGAGATTTATCAGCGGCGCAAGACGCCGCTCAGGCGCTTCAAGAACAGGGTATCGCAGCCGACTATATGAGTTGTGATGTGGCCTCAGCTCAACAATTTGGCGAGATCGTGGCTGAGGTCATGACGCGTCACGGTGCTATCGATATTTTGATCAATAACGCAGGAGTCGCCCTTGGGGGAACAGCCGGCGAGATCAGCTTGGAGGATTGGCGCTGGATTGTTGATATCAACCTGATGGGAGTCGTCCACGGTGTGGAGGCTGTCGTGCCCATCATGCGAAAAACAGGCGGTTATATCATCAATGTTGCGTCGTTGGCTGGCCTGCACGCTAACCCTGATATGGGCCCCTATAATGCCACCAAGTTTGCCGTGGTCGGGTATTCCGAGGGCCTCCAGCAAGAGCTGGTCGGCGCCAATATTGGCGTCAGTGTGTTGTGTCCAGCCTGGATTAAAACCGATATTCACCGCAGTGCGTTGCAGAAACCATCGGGTATCACCGCGATAGACCAGCATCGTGTCGAGGCAATGGAAGATGTGATTTCAAATGGCATTGACGCCAGTGAAGTGGCCGAGTGGGCCATTGATTGTCTGCAGGCAGAGCGGTTTTACATTCTGACCCATCCCGAGTTCTTGCCGATGCTAGAGAAGAGACATGAAAGATTATTGGGGGACTATGCGGCAGCGAGTTCACACTTCTCCACCGCTGATCAAGCTTGAGCGATAATATGCCGCCGCTAATCGAGCATGAAGCGATCCAGCAGATCATCGCGAGTGATCTTCTGTTTCGCGTGGAAGCGCATGTCATCTGGGGCGCGATCGAAAAAACAGACAAGCGCTAAATACGAGACAGCGCCTCGCTGGAGAGCTGCCAGAGATCCTGACATCACGCCATTAACGGAACTCTAGCTCCTTATCTTTGAGACCGCCGAGTCGCAGCGTAATGAAATCCTTGATGTAGTTCTGATAATTTTTCCAGGGAAGTCGATCGCCTTGTTTCGGGAACTGATCCCGCGAGCGCAACACATAGCCGGCACTAAAGTCGAGTAGCGGTTCCTCCTCAACGCTACCGATCATGCGCGGTGTTACAACGCTATAACCACCCTTCGCCATTTTATTGAGTAGGCGGCAGACATAACTGGCAGTGAGATCGGCCTTGAGCGTCCAGGACGAGTTGGTATAGCCCACTGTAAACGCCATGTTGGGTAAATCAGAAAACATCATGCCGCGGAAAATGAATCGGTCTGTGAAGTCGAGTTTTTCATTGTCGACTCGGTATTCTACGCCACCGGCAAACTTAAGATTTAAACCGGTCGCCATGATGACGATATCAGCATCCAGTTGTTTGCCCGATTTGAGATGAATGCCATCCCGGTTGAATCGATCAATATGGTCAGTGACCACTTCTGCGCGACCCTCGCGAATCGCGCTAAACATATCGCCATCGGGTACCGCGCAAAGTCGTTGGTCCCAAGGGTTATAGTTCGGCGTGAAGTGAGTCTTGACGTCGTAATCCGAACCCAGCTGTTTGCGTACCTCGCTGAGCAGGAAGTGACGTAATACTTTGGGACGTTTGCGAGATAAGCGATAGACATAGATCTGGTACAGCACTTTTTTCCAGCGGGTAAGCCGAGACGCCCATGCCACGGGAAGCCATTTTCGGAGTCGCATCGCCGTCGGATCCTCGAGGGGAATATCGGCGATGTAAGTCGGCGAACGTTGCAGCATCACCAAGCTCGCGGTATCGCTCGCCATGGTGGGAACCAAGGTGATTGCGGTAGCACCACTGCCAATCACCACAACGCGCTTGTCTCGATAATCCAGATTGTCCGGCCAGTGCTGGGGATGAACAATCTGTCCATGAAACTGATCAGTGCCGGCAAAATCGGGAGTATAGCCTTGCTCGTAGTCGTAATAGCCGCTGCAGCTGACAATAAACTGGCAGGAGAGCGTGACGTGTTCACCTGAGTCACCCGCTAAGGCGGTGACAGTCCAGCGTTTCTGTAATGAAGACCAGTGCGCTGAAATAACCTGATGCTGATAATGAATATGCCGCTCAACATCGTATTCTGCAGCGGTCTCCTGAATATAACGGCGAATCTTGGCGCCATCGGCAACTGAAGAGGAGTCACGCCAGGGTTTAAATCCATAACTAAACGTATACATATCGCTGTCAGAGCGAATACCGGGATAGCGAAATAAATCCCAGGTACCGCCTATGCCAGAGCGAGATTCAAAAATGGCAAAGGTTCGGTGCGGGCAGTTACGGCGTAACTGGCAGGCACTGCCGATGCCAGACAGGCCGGCCCCAATAATCAGCACGTCGACCGATTCGAGCTGTTTTGACATTGTGGTTACACTCTGTAGAGGAGCTTGCTAATGATAGGGTGTACTGTGCTAGCTAGACGCCGTTAATGTGCCTGCCTCGATCGAGATAGGCAAGTGTCCATAACGTGGATGTTGATATGAATGTCGTGATCTGCCCTTTTTTAATCAATGGCCCAAGCTTGTCGGCAGTGGTGTGTGCTAAGGCAGTTGCCGAAAAAACCCACTTAAGCGACGCTGGCGAAGCAGTCACTGGCCGCCGACGGATGGGACGCTGAGCGATGTTATCTTCCCTCGATGTGATTATCGTGGCTTTCTACGCCGTGACGCTGTTTGCGTTGGCGCAATGGGTATCTCGCGAAAAGCCGGGGCACTCAAAAGACGCAACTGATTATTTTCTCGCGGGGAAGTCACTCCCTTGGTGGGCGATCGGTGCTTCGCTCATCGCGGCTAATATTTCCGCTGAGCAGATCATCGGTATGTCGGGATCGGGTTATGCCATTGGACTGGCCATTGCGTCTTATGAATGGATGGCCGCCATTACGTTGATTTTGGTTGGCAAATATCTACTGCCTGTTTTCTTAAAAACGGGTATTTACACCATGCCGCAGTTTCTAGAGCAACGCTATGACCACCGTGTGAAAACGGTGATGGCAAGTTTTTGGTTGGGGGTTTACGTCTTTGTTAATTTGACCTCCATCCTTTGGCTGGGTGCATTAGCCATTAATACTGTGGCTGGCATCGACTTGACTTTAGGGCTAGTGCTACTCGGCTTTTTTGCGATGTCCTATTCCCTATATGGTGGGCTAAAGGCGGTTGCATTAACCGACATTGTGCAAGTGGTATTGCTCGTGGGGGGTGGCTTGATGATTGCTGCCATTCTCCTTGAGAAGATTGCCGGTGGCGCCGGTGTGATGGCGGGTTTGATTGCATTAATGGACGCAGTTCCCGATCGGTTTGACATGATCTTGGCCAAGGATCATCCGCACTATATGAGCTTGCCCGGTGTCTCGGTACTTATTGGCGGTATGTGGGTCATGAATGTGTCTTACTGGGGTTTCAATCAGTACATCATTCAGCGCGCACTGGCGGCAAAAAGTGTCAGTGAAGCGCAAAAGGGCATTGCTTTTGCCGCTTTCCTAAAGCTGCTCATGCCGGTCATCGTGGTGCTACCCGGTATCGCTATGTACGCATTGAACGCGGAGTTGGCGTCGCCCGATCAGGCCTACCCCTCAGCCATGGCGCTGCTACCCGCAGGGATTAAGGGGCTAGTTTTTGCTGCGTTGTTAGCGGCTATTGTGTCGTCGCTCGCCTCGATGTGTAACAGCATTTCAACTATCTTTACGGTCGATTTGCTCCCATCGATAGTCTCGGCAACATGGCTAGACCAAAATCGGTTATTCAGCGGTCGCGCTACGGCCTTGGTTGCAATGATCATTGCGATGATTACCGCACAGCCATTGCTCGGCAATTTTGATCAGGCATTTCAGTATATCCAAGAGTTTACCGGGTTCTTTACGCCTGGCATTGTGGCGATTTTTCTATTGGGTATGTTTTGGCGCAAAACAACGGCGACGGGTGCGCTGTTGGCCGCTGTCGGTTCGGCAGTTTTGTCCTTAGCAATGAAGCTGCTGGTGCCGACTCTGCCCTTTATTGACCGGGTGGGGCTGGTGTTTTTGTTGTGTCTCGTCATTGCTGTTGTGTGGTCTTTGGCAAAGCCGCAGCCGCAACCAGGCCACATTGAGCCGTCTGGTATCAGCTTTGTGACCACTGCTGGGTTTAATGCTGCGGGCATTGTTGTGAGCTGCATGCTGGCGTTTTTTTATATGACTTGGTGGTGATGCGTTTTGTGGTTATCCGTTAAGGCAGTGTTGCAGAAGGAGACCCAAACAATGAGATGCTTAATCTCACTCGCTTTACTCATTGGCGTATTAGGTTGCTCCGATAGCAGTCAGTTACCATCAGGCGCTGTCGGCGTCATCGATACTGATACCGCGACTACCAACTATGAGTGGCCAATAGCCGCGCCGTCTGAGCTGGGCCTCTCAGCTGAACCGCTACTGAGTATTCATCAAGACGTGCTGGCGGGGCGCTATGGCTGGATAGACTCTTTGCTGATCATTCGTGATGGTCATATCGCCTTTGAACAATACTATGAGCATAACTATCACGCTATTTACGGCGAGGCAGCACAAACGTCGGGTCCATTAGTCGTAAATAATCCCAGCGGGCCTTACAATTATTTTAATGCGTTTTGGCATCCTTATTTTAAGGATACCCAGCTTCATTCCATGCAGTCAGTGACTAAGTCCATTGTCTCCGCAGCGGTCGGCATAGCGATCAGTCGTGGCGATTTTCCTGATCTGGACACACCGGTACTGTCTTTTTTTGACATCGATAAGACCGAGCATGTCGACGACCAGAAACGGGCCATGACACTGCGTCACCTGTTAACGATGTCTGAGGGTTTGCGTTGGGATGAGAATGTCCCTTATACGGATCCGAAAAATACGTTTACCGTCATGGCGCGATCTCTCGACTGGGTGCAATTTACCCTCGATCAGCCAATGGCGAGAGCGCCTGGCACACGCTTTAACTACAACAGTGGCGCGAGCCTCGTTTTGGGTCAGATATTTTTACAAGCGACCGGCATCGATATTGAGGCCTATACCGCCCAGTATCTTTTTCAGCCGTTGGGTATTACGGAGTATGAATGGAAACGAACGCCTTTCGGCTTGGCGGATACGCAAGAGGGTTTGTTCTTATCGACGAGAGATCTCGCGAAAATTGCTTATTTGTATTTGCATAAAGGTCGTTGGAATCAGAAAACGATTATTGCGGAAAGCTGGATTAATGAATCGCTGCAGGCTGAATTTGAAATCAACGATGAGCTGCGCACAGGCTATGGTTTCAAATGGTGGTCGCAGTGGTATCAATATCAAGACAAAAGCTATGTCGCTTACCTTGGAAAGGGATTCGGAGGACAGCGCCCCATTATCTTGCCTGACTTTGATATGGTGATTGTGCTGACAGGGTGGAATATCCTGCCAGACGGTCTGTTTTTACACGCTGAAGAGGCGATAGAGCGGGTTTTATTATCCGTTGTAGAGTGAACATCAACAGGGTGACGGTTTGTTCCGCAGGGCCGATGAGCGAATGCAATACACGGTAAATGAACTCAGTCTTTATGGCGATCTGTTACCGCGGGGAGCGGTCAGTGCTAAAGCGCGCGGGTATGTTCAGACAGGTGAGGGTTCTGCTGTTCCGCGGGCGTTGGCAACGTCGGAAGACTTAGTGCCAATATACTTAGTGCCACCTCACTTAGTGCCACCCCACTTAGTGCCCCTATATTTAGCGCCAATATATGATGGCGAGCGCTTAACGGCACTCCGCCTGCCTATTCATTTCTCGCTATGACCACTCACCCATCGCAATCCGCGCGATCAGTCTGGCTATTGGCGGATATTGGCGGCACCCACGCTCGGTTTGCTTACACGGAAGCAGACACTGCCAAACTGCAGCCCATTGCGACTTATGATGTGGCGCGTTTCTCATCTTTCGAAACCCTATTGGCGCAATTGCTTATCGACTGGCGTGAAGGGTCTCAGGCTGACACTCACGTAACCAAAGTCTGTCTGGCAGTAGCTGCTAATCCTCATCAGCCAGAGATCCGCTTTACGAATAACCCGTGGTGCTTCACTCAGTCACAAGTGGCAGCGCAAACGGGCTGTCGCGATATTCAGATTGTGAATGATTTTGCTGCGGTGGCGAGGTCATTGCCCGCACTCAGTGCGCTCGATCTTGAACAGATTGGCGATGGTGCATCGCAATTGGGTCAGTCGATGGTGACGATTGGGCCGGGTACCGGATGCGGTGTGGCGACTGTCGTCATCGATGACGCGGGTAAAGCCATGGTATTACCGGGAGAAGGGGGCCATGTGGATTTCGCACCCACCACTGATATTGAGATGAAAGTGTTGCGTCAATTGAAGGCGGCGTTTGGGCGCGTATCGGTTGAACGAATATTGTCTGGGCCTGGCATTATGAATTTGTATCGCGCTCTGGGTGAGATACACCAGTTGCCGAGCACGTATGCGTCGCCAGAGGCGGTGGGAGACGCCGCGCGTGCGGGCGACCGTTTGGCGATGGAGAGTATGAGCCGCTTTTGTTCGATATTGGGCTCGGTGGCGGGTGATTTGGCGCTGACAGTAGGCGCTAGAGGGGGCGTTTTTATTGCAGGTGGTATTGCACCTGATTATCTTGATTTGCTCCACCAAAGTGACTTTCGAGCGCGTTTTTTAGCGAAGGGTCGGTTTACAGCGTTTAACCGCGACATTGCTACTTTTATCGTTAAACACCCACATCCGGGGCTGCTTGGTGCGGCATTGCTGTGCAGCGAGTAAAACGAACTCTGCACAGGTCAGTCATCCTCCAAAGCGGAGGGCCTACTTCGATGAAATCGCTCAATAAACGGTTGAATGCCTCTATGCGGTTTCGGTGCGCCGTATTCGATCGACTGGATACCCGTGAACCTGACACGCAAAACCGTTAAGGTGCGCCGCCATGGCACTTAATCCGATACCCGATTGGCAGCGCGCGCATGGCCCACCCTTATTCACTGCGCAGATCCGGCGTTATCCTGAGGATTTTCAAGTTACTGAAACGCTGGGATGGGATCTCAGTGGTGATGGCGAACACGATTACCTTTTTATCGAGAAGACCGGCGCTAACTCTCAATGGGTGGCTAAGCAATTAGCGCAGTTCGCCAGTGTTCCGCTCAAGGATGTGGGCTTTGCGGGCCTCAAGGATCGACACGCAGTGACGCGACAGTGGTTTAGTGTTCCGCGATGGAATACCCCGGATTGGTCTTTGCTCGAAGTGGCGGGAGTCCGTATTGCCCGCTGTGAGCGACACCTCAGGAAACTCCGCCGCGGCGCACATCGATCCAACACCTTTGCCATCGTCTTACGTTGCTCAGAACCGCTGGATCGCGACGCAATCACCCACCGCGTCGGCCGGCTGTCGGCACAAGGCGTACCTAACTATTACGGTGAGCAACGTTTTGGCCGAAACGGCGGCAACGTGCGACTCGCTGACGATTGGGCCAATGGCAAACGGTTGCCGAGAGAGAAGCGCAGCATGGCGATTTCGACGATGCGGTCCTATCATTTCAACGCGCTGCTTTCAGATCGTGTTGCGCAATCCACTTGGAATACACTCATGCTTGGCGATAAAGCGAATCTTGAGGGTTCCGGCAGTGTCTTTGATTTCTCCGATATTGACGGGGTATTGCAGGCTCGCTGCGAGGCGATGGACATTCATCCTTCAGCGACCTTGATCGGAGACGGTTCCGAATGTCAGCCGGTGGAGTGGGCTGCGGCACTCGCGAGCGCGCGCGTGCAACCCGGTAATCGCAGTTTGCGCTTGAAGGTGCAGGATCTCGCGATGCAAGTAGAAGAGGCAGCGCTGGGTAAGCCGACAGTGACGTTGAACTTCTCCCTCACTCGCGGTGCCTATGCAACCGCAGTACTGCGTGAGTTATGCCTTTGGTCGTAAATGATGGGCGGTGAAAAACTTCGGCAATGATGGTGAATGTGGGGCGGTAGTATGATCAAAATCATCGCCAGCCAGCCAGCCAGCCAGCCAGGAGTCGGCGATAGCTCGGTTCATCAACTGGCGCCACAGTTTGGCGGACCCAATCATTCAAAGCATGCTCGCGCTCTGGCGGCACTAACGGTTTTAAGACAGCGTGGCTGTCGATTCCGCTGCTTTTGATTTGGGTCGCAGTAGATTGGGGTTATTGCTAGCGGGGTCGTGTCGAGCGTGCCTAAAGTGGTTCATAGCACGCGATTTTGACCAAAACAAAATGACACAATGCGACTCAGTTCGGATAAATTTCTGCCGCTTTGCTCACGTAGGCCATTAAAAAAATCTTGCGCTGACCGCAATGCTCGCTGGCTGGTGATGCCTGAATCGATGATGTCATGGTTGCGCAAGAAGCCCTCTACATCCTGTGTGAGCAAGAAGGTGTCTACCCCTAAGGTGCGCAATGCGTAGGGCCCCGTATTACCACCGAGTCGACTGCCGTTTTTTTTGAGATAACGCCATAGACCCACCACATCGCGCGCGGGCCATTGGCTGATAAATTCACCGAAAGATCGATCTTCGCGACGCTCAGTGTCAGCAATCATCATCGCGTTTTCACGGATGGTTTTTATCTTGTTGAAGTTACGGATAATCGCGGGGTCTTGTGCCTTACGCTCCAGCATTTCGTCGGGCATCATCAGCAAACGCTCGACATCAAATTGCCAGAATACATTCTCGAAGTCGCCCCATTTTTTATCGACCACACGCCAGACAAAACCCGACTGAAAGATCTTTCTAGTGAATTCAGCGAGGTAGCGATCTGATCCCAGTTGCTCGAGATGCCGCTGACTAGCAACCTGCGGCAACAGTCCTTCAAGGGCGGCTTCACCACCCTTGCGAGTGCATGCGCGGTCATAGAGCGAGTCATAGTCGGGGTAGGTCATCGTAATAGTGTACTGCCAAAAATCGGTGGTGGTGACCTAGTCGTAGGCGAGCCGCTGCGAACTGTTTTCACCGTTTGCCATCGCCAATCGACGTTGCCATTTGCTGTTGTCATGGAGTGTGGTGTTACAACACTGCTGCGGCATCACTCTGCGAGCCCTCTTTGCGTCACTAAATAGGTCGCGAAGCTCCCGAGCCAATGACCGCCTTCGTAGTAATCGGCGCTAACGCCGCCTAATCCGGCGAGTCGATGCAGCAGCGCGGTGTTTTGAATGACCGCAATTCTGCTGTCCGTTTCTGGCAGTCCGCTTGCAATGCCCTCGAGCATCCATGCTCGGCTTAAATTGAGCCCGTCTAAGTGGACGAGATGTGGATCTGATCGGTCACTCACTACTGCAGGCCCCAGCCACTCAGCGTCATTGGGGATCGTCAAGAAATCATCCAGCCAGGTCGCGAAAGCGGCCGGCGCAAGCACTCTGCGCATTAAGTCCGCCTCGGCAAGACAAGGCGACAAAAAGTCCGCTCCCGAGGGTTCATAACCGATTGGGCAATCGACATCGGTCTGATAGAGGATCTCGATCCGCTCTGTGAGGAACGCCTCCACCGCCGCGTCGTTTGTGGATCTTGCCCAATCCAAGGTGAGACCCAGTGCAAAAGCGGTTTGAGAGTGTGTTCCGCTGCGGACAGGATACGTTAAATTTGGGAGCCAAGACGTCAAGCGTGCGACCAATGCCGCTTCCAGTGGCCGTATATTGTCCCGCCATTGCTTGGCTTCAGGTGCCGTCGACGCGTCCAGTTCTGCGGCTAGCTGCAACAGCCAGGCAATGCCATAAGGGCGCTCAAAGGAGCGCCTGCCTTTCCCTTCTATATACGCACTCTCTGCTAATAAATTTTCCTTCGACAAACTGTGTGCCAACGCGGCATGCGCTTTGACTGCAAAATCGCGATGTGGATACAGTCGCGCCAATCTCGCGAGTAACCAATGACCGTGAACGGAACTATGCCAGTCGTAGCAACCATAAAAGGCCGGTGTTAATTCGCGAGGGGGTCGAACGTCAGCATCGGATTGCAGCGTATGAGAGAGATGGTTGGGGTACTCCTGATGCACGCAATCCAGTGCCAACTGCGCCAACTTTTCAATCACGATTAAGTCAGTCGATACGGGTGAAGCCTGCGATGGTGGGTGTGGAAGCACTGCCACGGCAACTAAGACAATGACCGCCCAGTAGCAATTCTTTAATTTTGATCCCAATGTGATGACCTCGTATTCAATAAGTGGTTTGAAGGGCTTGGCATCCCGCTGCATCCGGCCACACTATGAAGTCTAGGGCCGTGCCGGTAAATGGATAGGCTCTGGCTTACTGGCGTTGAACAGCAATACATTCCAATTCCAGTGCCGCGCCCAGCGCCAGTCCGTCCGCTCCCATCGCGCTTCTAGCCGGATAGGGCGGCGCAAAATAGCTCGTATAAATCCCATTAAATTCAGCCCATTTTTCAATGTCATCAATCATCACCAGGCACTTCACAATATCCGTGAGATCTAACGCTAGGTGCGCGAGATACATCTGCATTTGTTCAAATATGGCATGGGTCTCTGGCGCCAGCCCACCCGATACCAAGTTGCCATTAGCGTCGGTTCCCACTAAGCCGGAGAGGAAAATGAGGTGCCCTTTGGTCGATACCATGTCAGAAAAAGGAAAGTTGCTTTTCTCGGTCGCTGCTGAGCTGTAGAAACGACCAACATCGGTCTCAATCGCACGGATATCCCCTTGCGCCTTGTCTTCCGACGCCTGGGGCATTGTGATAGCCCAAAAGGTGCTGAGAAAAATGACGATAATGGGTCGCAAGGCTCAATACTCCAAAGGAAGTGTTTCTCTAACGTATCACCTGCGTCGCCAAAATGCCGCTACCGGTTTTGCGCCGCGTGGTTTCAATATGGTGTTGCCGATTGCACGTGCCAGCACTCTAAAACCAATGTCTGCATTAGCTGTCGATACTACCCATGCACATGTCCTTGATCTCGACATAGTTATCCAACCCATACTTAGCGCCCTCTTTATCTTGGCCAGACTCCTTTATGCCGCCAAAAGGCGTCATTTCATGAGATCTGATGCCCTCGTTGATTTCCACGGTGCCCTGCTGGAGTGCCTCGGTGACGCGCCAGACCCGACCCATATCTGCCCGTCACCTTTTAGCTTGGTATGTGCCCATCGATGGCGGGTGCGGGTATCGCTCATGGCGCACGTAGCATGTTGCCAGCGAGCTCGCTTGCGTATGCCGAGCTCAGCCCTGCTATAGTACCTATCACCGGCAGTTCATCGCGGAGTGACAGCGCGCTGAATGACTGCGGCGTGGTTCGTGACATTTTCGGCAAGCGACGATTGTGCAGTGCGATAAGGCAGAGAGTGTGCAATGCGAGTGATGAAACCTATTCGGAGCCTATGAAGCATGCAATGGCAGAAACTAGGCAGTCAGTTGCCACAGGCGTATAACCCAATCACCCGCGTCATTGGCCGATTGACGCTCAGGACCATGGGTTGGCGCATCAGCGGTGAGTTTCCCGATCGGCCCAAGTTTGTCGTTGCCTTGATGCCTCACAGCTCAAATATGGATTTTATCCTGACGATTGCGGTGCTGTGGTCCTTAGGCTTGAAGTCGAGCTTTATGATGAAACACACTCTGTTTTGGTTTCCTTTAGGGCCCATCCTCCGAGGCTTGGGTGGTATACCTGTTGACCGTCGCAGTGCCCAGGGATTGGTCGAGCAAATGAGTGCCGAATTTAGCCGTCGCTCTCGCTTAGTGCTGGGCGTGACGCCACAAGGCACGCGAGGTGCTTCGGGAGAGTTTAAGCAGGGATTTGCGAGGATTGCCTCAGCGGCCCGTGTTCCCGTGCTGCCGGCTATTTTGCATTACAAAGAGCGTACGGTGCAGCTGGCATCACTGATTGAAGAGTTCAATGACGTGCCCAAGTTGGTCGAGACAATAAAAACGCTGTCCTTGAGTGGGTCTGCGCGTCATGTCGGTGCGTAGCGTCACCGCACAGCGATAATCATCACGCCTTTTTGTGCACCCCAAGGCGAATACACCTCGCTAGCCATGATGCCATTGCGCGCGTGCCGTCTGCCGACAACCATGAAACGCCATGAGTATCGAACCGGTCTATAGAGGCGCAAAGGGCTGGCACACTATGGCGCTCGCTACTGTGCGTGTTACCGTTGAAGGGTGATGCTGTTCCCGGCGGCCGAGGTACCATACTGGACATGAAGATAGATCGAAAAACTGAGATCTTGCGTTCGGCGATCGAGCTCATTGCCGATGAGGGGTATGGCAGTCTTAGCATGCGGGCGCTGGCCAGGGCGAGCGGGATGAAGTTGGGTGCGCTCCAGTACCATTTCCGAACCTGGGATGCGTTGTTAATCGCCTTGGTGGATTACATTGAGGCTGAAATCACTTCTGCATTTGAGGTCTCAGAAGGATCTGTCTACCAGTCCTCTATCAGCAATTTGATTGAGTTTATGTTGGATGAGCACGTGGGTACTTCAGATAACTTATTCAGCGACCGACTTTGGGCTCAGTTATGGGCTATGGAGCAGGTAGAGCCCTTGGTATCGGATCTGCTAGAGGAGGTCTACGCCAAGTTCTTGGTCAAGCTTGAGAGGCGGCTGGCAGAGCAGGGCATCGCTAATGCCCGCGCAGAAGCGCTCATGCTCTTAAGCCTAGTTGAGGGGGAGTCACTGTTTGTGGGTCAGGGGCGACGCTGGGAGAAGAGCAGATCTGCGGTCAGAAAAACCATACTTAGCTTAGTAGACGAACGTTATGGTGAGCCCTAACCCGGACCCACCTTTTCATTGATATCCGCTCGGGTCGATCCCACGATCGTGCCGTACCGGTTTTTTGAAATCTGCTGCCAGCGATTATTGCCTTTTTACTTTTGTTGCTGCTTTGAACACACAAAAGCGGCATGACACGTTGCGCTCATTATTGAGACACTGAGCGGTGAATTACCTAAATGCAGTGATCAATGCCTCCATGAGCTCAGCTGAAGCAGCCCAGCCGTGTGTCTCACCGTCGCCATCGGCTCGAGGCCATGTGGAATACAGGGTAATCACAAGATCGGCCTCGGGCACTACGCGAACAAATTGGCCGTGTATGCCATAGCCACTCACGTCGCCGCCAGGATTGCCCTCACCCCACCAAAATGAACGGTAAGAGGGCGTGTAACCATCGGGTGCTGGGTAGGGCCAGTTGGGATCACCTTGCTGTGCTAATACGTCCTCAATGAACGCGCTCGGAATCACTTCATTGCCCATTGCCCTGCCACGATTCAATACCAGTAATCCTAGGCGAGTGAGGTCACGCAGAGTCGAGCTCATACCATGGTCGGCCAGCACAAAACCGCCTTTATCGACGGTGATGTTGGCATCAAATTCGGCCCCCATCGGCTGCCAGACATGCTCCGAGATGAGCTCTGCCAACGGTTGCCCTGTCGCCGCTTCAAGCACCCAGCCAATGACGTTGGTCGATCCCGACCGGTAGCTGAATTTCCCCAACTTTGACTCATCTCGCCCAACCGTTGGAAGAAATTCATAAAGGCTTGTCGGTCCGTCATCTGGGCAGTAGTCGGCATCTGTCCAGCCGATCGCGCAGTCTTGAAGTCGGAAGGTTGTGGTGAAATCCGGATAATCTTCGGTGTAGTCAGACCCGTCGCGCATGTCGAGCACAGTTTGCAGCGAGTCGTACGCCGCTGATGGTTGGCGCGCTGCTATCGGCGAGTTGCTTAGGGAGTCATGCCTGCTTTTACTCGGACTCTACCATCTTGAGTGCACAGGGTGCTGGCTGTAAGACCTATGATCATGCCATCACGCAGTTACCCTATGCATTGATAGGGGCTGTGGGCGCGGCTGTTTTATTTCTGATCGCGGGTCTTCTGGCCTCCTAGCTTTAACAAAAAACATTGCCCCAGCGGAAGCGGTGCCCCGGGTCCCATTTCTGATTAGGGCAAGCCGCCGCTACGGCGTATTTTTAGTGTCCATCAGCAGTTGTTTTGCGGCTTTGTAATCGGCCTTGCCGTTGGGCGCTCTGGGCACGGCAGGCACGATGAGGAGCTCTTTGGGCACCTTATAACTGGCCAGCAGACCGCGCGTGGCGGTTAAGACATCGTCAGCACTGACAGCGCCTGTTGTTTCGAGTGAGGCAATGCCCGCCACGCGGCTACCAAATCGATCGTCGTCGAGACCAAAGACTAGCGCGTCTTCCACCGCATCATGCAGCTTCAGTGCTTCTTCTACTTCTTCCGGAAACACTTTTTCGCCGCCGGTATTGATGCAGTTCGATCCTCGGCCCAACAAATTGATGCCACCGTCGGCATCGACCGTTGCCATATCGCCCGGGAACGCATAGCGCTTGCCATCTATCTCCTTAAAGGTGCGCGCTGATTTGTCTGGGTCTTTGTAATACCCTAGGGGCACCATCCCGCCTTGCACGACAACGCCCACCTCACCAGAACCCGGTACCACCTCGCGACTGCAATCGGGTAACAGGACTTTTGCTACCGGTAGCAGTTTGAATTTTGCTGTCTCGCTCGCGGGCGTATCTTTAGTCATGATCGACTGGCCCATCCCGCCCTCCGTTGAACCGAGTACATCGGCAATCGCGAGCTCAGGGATGTGCTCTATGAGGCCGCGTTTCACAGGCGTTGTGAACATCGCACCCGATGAGGTTATCAGACGCAGGCTGGACGTGTTCCAGCGGTCTGGTTCTGCTTCTAACGCCCGCAGCAGCGGTTTGGCAAAGGCGTCGCCGACAATCACCATTTGGGCGATTTGATTGCGCTCAACCGCGTCCCAAACCTCTTCGGGCTTGAACCCACGGTTCTCCAGTAACACTGATGTGCCACCCAGCATGTGCGGAAACATCAAGCCCAACCAACAGCCGGTGCCATGCATCAGCGGCGGCCCCGACATGGCCACGACGGCCTGCTTAGCGTCCACCATCTGGCGCGCCATCGGAGCAAATGCATCCGCAGTCTCAAAGGGATCGAGGCCAATCATGGGTGGGAATCCACGCATGAAAAATCCGGTAAAGTCCTCCACCGGGTACATAACGCCTTTCGGCATGCCGGTCGTACCACCGGTGTAGAGCATATAAATTTCATCGCCTGTCGGATTCGTTCGCGCAGTGCCAGAGGCCCCTGACAGTACTGTGTCATAGGGGATGGCTGTAGAGGGTCCATCCGCGCCACTTTCGGTTGCACCATCGTCAACCGAAATCAGGATCTTGAGCTTGGGTAATCGATCGCAGATTCGAGCCACTCGATCCCCCAACGAGCTATGAAATACCAAGGCTTCGGCGTCGGCATTGTCTAACAAATAATAGAGTTCCTCATCGAGATAGCGGTAGTTGACGTTGATCGGCACGCCGCCGATTTTCAGCGCAGCAAAATTAGTCTCGGCATACTCGGGGGAGTTGTAGAGATACATGCCCACCTTTGAATCTTTGCGCAAACCCACGTCGAGCAGCGCTTGCGCCAGTTGCGCAGCACGATGCTCATAGTCTCGCCATGTTATCTGGCGTGCGCCTTGAATCAGTGCAATGTGTTCGGGTACGGCATCGGCGACCGATTCCCAGATAACTGAAAAATGTGACCTCAACATAGTGATCTCGTCGTTAAAAAATCCATGAGTACTTTCTACACGTTCTAAATGACACTGCAAGACCCTCAGTATATCGAGTTCACATGTCGGTTGACAGGTTAAGTTTGGTGCAAGGCGCTGTTGGTTCTGTTGGTTGGTCTGTTGGAGGCATGCGGTGTCAAGGGTCAACACTGCGGTGATGCTCGTAGAGCTGAGGAATGAACTTTTCGCTCTCGCCGCATTCCTCGATATTGTGACGTATCCAGGCGCGAATCTTCGGCTCGGTGGCGAAGAATCGGCAGGCGAGCCAGGTCAGCAATTTGCCGATGAGCGGGGCGCGGCATTTGATTTCCATTTCTGTTTCATACAGCACGCCGTCGTCGATTTCTCGATAAAAATGGAGCAGATGCCCAACCTTGAGCCCAAAGATGCCCATCTGAAAGTGGAAGCCGTGTCGATCAAACTGCGTAATAAGACTGCTTTCATTGATGACGAAACCGCCGAAAGTCTCGTGAATGCTGATAACAGACCCCGGTTGAATGTGCCCTGCATCATCCGTGATTTTTTGCTTCCATTTGACTTTGATGTGGTCGTGGGGGTGCCAGAGCTTGTATACGTCGATTTCTGCGCCGTCAAAGTCGCGTCCGTTGAATGTGGTGGTCTGATCAATGTTGTGGAACCACCAGATCAAGTGGTCGATTGTGACGCCGCGCATGAGCTCGTGTTTAATGCTGGCCCTAAAGCCGGCGCCAGCTAGTTTCTCAAATGATGACGCGGCTGAGTCGAAGGGCTTCATCAGCCCGAAGAACCCGATTTTTTGAGCGGTCATGATGAGTGTCCTCACTGCACGGTGTCGCATCGTGCGTTTTTCAGAGCATAACAGAGGGCTAGATCAAGATGCCGAAAGCGTTTTGACAATTGCCAAAAATAGAGAATCGAAAATTGGGTAGGACCAGGCGGATTACCCTGTTAGAACCAACGTAGCGGGCGGTTTCGAAAAATAAGAAGTTGTATAAAAAGCGATTTAAAACTTTTCGTAGGACCGGGTGGGTAACCTAAAACAGGCTTCAGCCCGTTTTGTCCCTGCAGGCTACACGCCTGCGGCGCTCGGTGCCATATGCTCCGGTAGTCGCATTTGTCGAACAGCGGCCCTCATCCAAACCTAACCCCCCAAACGAAAAACCCCCGCCGATGGCGAAGGTTTGTCATTTGGTAGGACCAGGCGGATTCGAACCGCCGACCTCTACCATGTCAAGGACGACTGGCCACACCTAGACACGCGTAGACGTACTAAAACTAATGGATGAATTTGGTTGTGGCAACCGATAAAGAGCGGTGTTGCCTCTTATCTGCAGCTTCGATTGCCGTCAGTAATCTGTTCAATCTGGGCAGGCACCTGATCAGGCTTCGTTGCTGGCCTGCTGTTTTACAGCCTGCTGGATAAAATTGGCCGTTGAAAGCAAGAATACCCACTCGAATTAAAGTCGGCATCATAATCAATGTTAATCAGTGGTCGCCCTTGCCTTTAATTACCCGAAATTGTGATTTCGCCATGCCTAGAAGCAGGAGTGCTGCCAGCCAAAGTTGCCAGTCGGGCATTGAGGGAACGGCTATGATGGTGGTCGGGCTAGCGGGGTTGGCAAAACAACCTTCGACCCCTAAAAGATCAAACGTTTCAACGGTGCACTGAGTCATCACAGGATAGTAGGTCCCCATCACTTGCTTGGCCAGGACGGGGTTTCCATATTGGGAAATGTTCGTTACCGATTGCTGAAACGAAGCGCTAGGCAGCATATTCCTAATGGCAACCACCTCTTTAACCGCTGGATAGCTTGGCGACGTCGGCAGCCAGGCTAGTGTAGATCCGCTTACTAAAGTCGATGCCGGACGGTCTTCAAACGAAGAGAGGACCAAAGTGGCTAGATCTCCCACCATGTGTGTTTGGTAGTCTGCAACGCAGCCTGAGGTGCCTTCAGCTCCAATGACTGGGAATGGAAATTGATACAGATAATTACAGAATGACCAATATCGCAGGTCCGTTCCATCCTCAGGCCATGGCGCAGGTCCATCTGCATAGGCGCGTGAGCTTGATGGCATACGCGCCTCAACCACACCAATATAACCCGGGGCAGGCTGGTAAAGAGCAGCAACATACCCTGCGATCCCATTTGGAAATGGCGTGGTCAACCCTCCAGCAGCAGCAAAACTTAACAGCTCAGGGCATGAACCATCTTGCTCACAGGGACCTCCTTGGCCAGCCACCAATTGCTCTTTTATCAGCAGGCCAATGGCTCCATTTGAGCCAAACTGACCACCATCGCTTTGCGAGGAATCACAGGGCACTAGCTCATGAACAACATTGGTATCGGTAAGCTTTATTGTCACCGTGGGCAATCTGACATAAGCAGTATCATTTGAATCCCCCTCCCTCGGCAGATATACCCTCAGCATCAGGTAGCCCGTGTTATCAGGAAGCCCTGGTATTAACGACACTGGCAACGGAGTGGGTGAAAGCGGCAAGACATTGGGCTGAGCAGCCGCAACATTATTATTTACATTGATGGTGTAGCTACCTGACCCGATGCCATTGCTTGTCTGCCATGGATTAACACCACCAGGATCTGCGCCAATTTGATAATCTGCGAGGGTACTGCCCACACCATTCACGGCAAAACTAAGAGAGTCACTTCCATAGACGTCTATGCCGAAATAACGACTATTGGGGAAGTCTCCTTTGATAGTAATCTCAAGATCGGACTGAGCAAAAAACGGCATTGTCCAGTAGGTTGCATTTGCATCAGGATAAAAGATATTGGCTTTGTCGGGGGTTGTTTCAATCGGCCAGGCGCAAAGTAAATCGTCATTACCTACGCTCGCGCTCGCTAGTGTGGGCAGCCAAAGAGTAAGCCCTATACTCAGCAATATCGAATGCGTGATCCACACACCCATCCTTACTGACGCTGACGGCGGTGAATTGACAGTATTAGCGTCGGCCTTGATGACGCCACGCTGTTGCGAGAGGGTTTCGAACACTGCAAAAAATGCCTCTTTGGTAGGACCAGGCGGATTCGAACCGCCGACCTCCACCATGTCAAGGCCAACTGGCCGCACAGAGACACGCGTGGACTCCTCGACGTTAGCGATAAAAGTTTTGAGGATCAAGAAATTTAGGCTGGAAATTTAGAATAAAAGAAGCGCCCTTAGATTGGACGCGTGGTCACTCTCGAGCAAGAATACGAAAGGTCAGCATTCTGGTGGACAAGCCTCTTTCGGTTGAGAAACTGCTTTTCAGGGTCGACAGGTTCCGGCGCCTTCTCGATCCCTTTCGTAGGCGGAATATGGGAGCGGGGCAGCGCTCGGACTCTCCTCGCGTACTTAAAGATGCCCGCCAATGTCGAGATGAATCGGTTGATGGTGCTGCCCGCCAATGGTTCCCCCGTGGGCGTCGCAGGTTGCCCGTTTCTACCCGGCCGAAGTTTCCCCCGGGCGATTAGGACTTCCAATGCTTGATCAACGTCTTGTTCGCTGACGGCAGTGATGGGAATTGGGCCGAACTGATCAACCCAGAATTGAATGCGGCCCAGTGAGCCGGCGCAGTGCTCTTTAGAGGCAATCCAAGCCTCTGTTACTTCTCGAAAGGTAGTCATTTAGACCTCCGTACATCGCTAGTAGATCAATACCCTAAATTGGGCGATTTGTGTCTACCGTGGCTGGTGCGATTTCAGAGAAATCAATGACTTACGTCAAATTTGGTAGGACCAGGCGGATTCGAACCGCCGACCTCTACCATGTCAAGGTAGCGCTCTAACCAACTGAGCTATGGTCCTAAAGGGGAGGCGAGAATAGCCCATCCAAGGTGTTCCCTCAAGCACTAGCGGTAGCGGCCAATCTAGCGTTCGGTGACCAAGCTATCGAGCTGCTCGCGCGTGAGCAGTGCGCCTCGGTTAATAACTGCCTGAACGCTGCGGGTGTTGATGATGTGCTCGAGTGGGTTGCCTGTCAGCAACACTGCATCAGCGATGAATCCCACTTTTAGTTGTCCCATCTCGTCTTCGAGGCCAAAGTATTCGGCGGGAGTGATGGTTGCTGAATATAGTGCTTCTAGGGGTGTCATACCCACCTCAACATACTGCTCGAGCTCTGTGTGCAAGCTATAGCCGGGAATACTCCAGCCGATCGGCGTGTCGGTGCCCGCGGCAATCGGTACCCCGGCTGCATGGAGTTCTCCTGTACGGCGCAAGCTCCACTCGGCAAAAGTGGTATCGACAGGCTCCTCTGAGGTCAGCAGTTCAGTGCGAGCCGCTCCCCATTCTTGTTGCACGCTGGCCGGTATCAACTGCATTGCCTGATCAAAGTCCTTTCGCATAAAGGGCACATGTAAATCCATCGAGTTCATACGCAGTGTAGGCACGGTGGTGGTGGCTTTGAGCGCCTTGGTCAACCCAGCACAAACCTCTGGATCTTCGCTGCTGATGGCGGTTAAGCGCTGCAGTTCATGCAGTCGGGTGCGCAACACATTGCCTGGTTCGTTTGCGGTATTCGTGAGTTGTTGTTGCCGGGCAGCAAGCCAGGTCTCCGGGTCGCTGACGCAGTCCATTTCGTAGTTGCGCAGGTGTTCCAGCGATTGGACATACGGGGCCACGTTACGCGCGCGCATCGAGAGCGGCACGTGGCCATCAATAGGTAAGTTCCTAATGCGTGCCTCATCGACGATTGCGGCAAACACTTCGGGAGATACCATTTCGTAGATCTTCAAAAAACTCGCCCCGGCGGCATGGATCTCGGCGATATTCGCGCGCGCGGCCTCCGGCGTCGGGTTGGCAATGCCCAGCCCCGGGAAG
>JBDQJL010000003.1:146909-147317 GCA_040263855.1 Luminiphilus sp.
CGCCGTCGTAGACGACATCGGCGCCATCGAGCAGCGGGCCCGAGTACCAGATGCTGGGGGCGTTATCGCCTACGCTACGTAGGGTGTCGACAACCGGCAGAATATCTTTCAATAGACCGCCCGTGTCGCGCACGTTCGTCACCCCGTGGTAGAGGAACAAGCCAGCCATCGCGTCGGTAAAGCGCGTATCAAAGGTAAAGTGCACATGAAAATCCCACAGGCCTGGGATGAGGGTCTGACCGCTGCCATCGACGGTGGTTTGCGCGCTGACACGCTCTTGTGTGTCGCTACTAACAATGGCAACAATCCGCCCGTCGTCGATGAGGACTGTTTGGTTCTCTCGAATGGGGTTGATCGCGTCGATGAGTGTAACGTGCTCAATGGCGATATCGACAGATCGTGATGCGT
>JBDQJL010000004.1:0-12308 GCA_040263855.1 Luminiphilus sp.
AACGCGCTGTCCACCGCCGGCTCGCAAGAACGCTGCGCCGCGGTAGCCAAGTTGGGCGCGGACTTTGTCGCGAATCACCGCGAAGACAATCTCTTCGAGCAATTCAAGGAGGCGGGATACGCTGAGCAAATCAACGTCATTCTGGATATTGCCGGTGGAGATTTAATGCAGGCCAATTTAGATCTTGCTGCACCAGATGGGCGCATTGTCTGCATTGGGGTCATGAGAGGCATGCAAAGCGAGATCAACCTTGCCACACTGTTTATGAAACGACTCACACTGACAGGTAGCACCCTACGCCGACTAGACACTGCCTCAAGAGCTGCGTGTTTTCGCGCGATTCGCGAGCACATTTGGCCCGAGGTTATGAGGGGTCATATTTTGCCAGTCATCGATAGTGTTTTTCCGCTGGCTGACGTGCTCGACGCGCATGAGCACATGCGGTCCGGGCATCATTTTGGTAAGTTACTATTGGACTGCCGAGTATCGTAAAACAGTCGCGGGCTGACCGGTGGCGAACTCGGCGCATCACCCGCCAGTATTCAAGAGGCTCCTATGTTCGGATCAAAATCCAATAACTCAGTTAGCGTGACCCAACTGTGGTGTTTGGTATGCATATGTGCTTTGTACGGTTGCGGCGAGAACAGCTCTGCAGAGGTGGTCGAGAGCCCCACTGACTTGCCGGCATTGGCAGCGGTCGACGAGGCGGTTACGCCAGTGGCCGCGACCAATCTCAGGCCAATCGATGACAATACAGCCACTGCCGATAGGAGCCTGACTCGGTTTAGTATCGAGCCAAAGTTGGGAGACCTCGATGCCATGGTCGACCGCCGAGTCGTCAGAGTCCTGACCGTCTATGGCCCCGGACGTTACTTCCTCGAAAATGGCCCGAAAGGAGTAGTGCAAGAATACGCCGATAAGCTACAAAAAGTCGTTAATGAAGCCTATAAAACCGGGTTGCTCACCGTGCAGGTGGCGGTCATACCCGTTGCAAGAGACCAATTGTTTCCGGCATTGATCGCGGGTTATGGCGACATCGTCATTGCCGGGAACACGATCACGGAAGATCGCCAGACCCAGATCGATTTCACAATCCCTGTGAGCAAGCCGTTAAAAGAGATTCTCGTCACGGGGCCCAGCGCGCCGCCTATTGCGTCTCTGGCCGATCTGTCAGGCAAGACAATCCACCTTCGCTTATCCAGCAGCTACGCAGAGAGCGTGGCACTCCTGAGCGATGCGCTGGCCGCTGAGGGCAAGCCGGGCATTCGTATTGAAGCGATTGATGAAGCATTAGAGGATGAAGATCTCATTGAGATGGTCGACGCAGGGCTCTTGCCCTGGGCCGTAGTGGATAGCTATAAGCCCCAAATGTGGCGCGAAGTGTTTACCCAGATTACCGTGCGAGATGATCTCGTTTTGCGCGAAGGCGGACGGCTCGCTTGGGCAATGAGACAAAACAGTCCCAAACTTGCAGATTTTCTAAACCGCTTTCTCAAAGACAATCGCGAGGGAACGCTGTTTGGTAACATCATTCGCAACCGCTATGTCCGCAATTTCAATTGGGCCGAAAATGCCATCGGCGCTGAGGAGCTCTCTCGTTATCGATCTTTATCGTCGCTGTTTCAAAAATATGGCACGGATTACGGCATGGATCCTACCTTGCTCGCCGCACAAGGCTTTCAGGAATCTCGATTAGATCAAAGCGTTAGAAGCCACGTAGGGGCAGTTGGCGTGATGCAGTTGTTACCGAGTACCGCTGGGGATAAAAACGTCAGCATCCCCAATATCGATGAGCTTGAACCCAATATTGAGGCGGGTGCAAAATATATGGCCTTTCTGAAAACGCGGTACTTTAGCGGCCCAGAGTTAGATGACCGCAACGGCTCACTGCTGGCACTAGCGGCATACAATGCGGGGCCCGGACGTATTCGTCGTCTGCGCAAAGAAGCGGAAGAGCGGGGTTACGACCCCAACCTTTGGTTCGACAATGTCGAAATTATTGTCGCCGAACAGATCGGTCGAGAGACCGTACAATATGTGGCGAATATTTTTAAATATTATTTAACCTACCGGTGGATTAACACTGCCGATGCCGAGCGAGCAGCAGCACGACGCGCCTCCGGTGTGGAGGCCACGCCTTAAAGCAGACATCAATTTACTACACTGATAAGTCGCTCCGTGTCTTCGCACCACTGCAGTCGACCCACTGGCGCATAACGCCGCCTGACACCAGGTACCGGACTCAAATAAAAAAGATCGCCATTCACTCCGGTCAGCGCTGCCGAAGCGCCGGCTTGTTTAGCAATTCGCGCATTCGCAGCCATGTGCGCGGCCTCTCCATGCACCGGAATCACAAGCGACGGCTTCAACAACTGATAAAGATCGCGCAACTCATCCTGATAAGGGTGGCCTGATGCATGTAGCGGGATATCACTGGAATCGGCCTCGAGCACATGAATGCCCCTTGCCCGAAACCCTGAGATCAGCCGCGCAACGGACGCTTCATTTCCCGGAATCGTCTTGGAAGATAGGATCACCGTGTCGCCCGCATCTAAAGACAAATGAGGATGCGTCTGCGTCACCAGCCGATGCAGGGCAGCACCCAGTTCTCCTTGGCTCCCAGTCGCAATGGCCAATACTTCGCGAGGCGGCAAATACCCGAGGTGTTCCCCATGAATCGGTTTGAACTGATCCGGAAACAACCCCACTTGTTGTGCACAACTCGCCATCCCCGCTGCCGATCGACCCAAGATACCTAAGTATCGTCCGGTATCGGCTGCTATCTTTGACAACGTTTGAATCCTAGCGATGTTGCTAGAAAAACACCCCACTACCACCCGACCCTCACAGCGTTGAATCGCCTCATTGAGTCCTTGCGCAACACGACCCTCCGTGACGGAGCGACCCGCTTGTAGGGCATTCGTTGAGTCGCAGATAACCGCATCGACCCCCTGATCACCCAGCGCCTCAAAGCGCTGATCAGACCACGCAGGTCCGACAACCGGCGCGGCGTCCATTTTCCAGTCCGCTGTATGCAAGATGCGCGTTTGACCAACACTGATACACAGTGCACAGGTCTCCGGAGTAGAGTGTGTGACGGAAATCCATTCGACGGAAAAAGGGCCAATGAGTGATCGATCGCCCGGCGTCACCTCAATCAACGGAGCAGGCAGCACTCCACGGCGTCCCCGAGTTTTATGCCGCAGTGCTGCGGCGGCAAATGGTGTCGCGTAAACCGGACAGCGAAGCTGCTCCCATAAATACGGTAACGCACCTAAATGATCTTCATGAGCGTGCGTAATCAATAAGCCACTGAGCTGCTCTCGTTGATCGACGATAAAACGCGGGTCGGGCATTTGAACAGCGGGACGCACCGCACCGGGAACCTGCTCCAAGGTGATACCACAGTCAACCGCCAACCAATGCCCCTGGTGGCCAAACAAATTGAAATTCATGCCAATTTCCCCACATCCGCCAAGAGGGAGAAACACAACGTCTGACTGTGGAGGCTGACTCATGGACTCATGTCATAGTTGACCAAAACTTACCAGTTATAGCCAATACGAAACCTCACCGCCTCATCTAACTTTTCCTTTCCCGGAGCGGCACCACCATCGTAATCTGCAGACGCTTCAGCAGCCACCTCGAGCCCAAGCAACAGGGGAAATCGCAACCCAAATGTTGTCCGATAAATGGATTTTTCCATGTCGGAAACATTTAAAATATTGGTCTGACGTAGGTACAAGTTGAGCGCGCCATCAAAAAGTTCCGTCTCACCCGTGAAATTGAGATTGATACCCGTAAAGTAGTTATCGGAGGGTTGCGCGGCTACCGAACCGTCGTCGGTATCATCGCGCTCGATAAAATCGGTCTCAACATAAGACAAGCCCAATTCCGCATCCAGATGATAGGTCTTATCGACAAATAGCTTGCGCCCAAAGTACGGGCCAATGTAAGAACGTCGTTCAATATCCGCAAATCTGTCAGCATTGACGCCAAGATTCACACCCAAATAATTTTGCGAATTACGGAGAAAATAATCGTACTTACCGACAATTGCCCAATTATCAATCGTTGGGGTCGAGGTTTTGATCACTGCCGGATCGCCATTCGCATCCATTTCCGGCTCGCCCTCGGGATCAAGTTTGGGTGACAGCACAACGGCACTGGTTTCCGCATAATCACCGCGAACAGTAATTCGATCGCGCTGACTGCGTAGGATGGTTTCAAAATCGGCATTGAACTGGTCAGTCGACGTATTACCGCGAAGAAACTCCACTGCGCTGGTCACTCGACCTTCGATACTATATCCGCGCCCTTCCTCCCACTCCTCCGGATTGGCAACATATAACTGATCAACGAGTAGATTCTCCTCATCCTCCAGCACCACCTCGCCCTCTACGATCTGCAATGACGACAAGGCGAATTTATTCTGATCTTTCGTGAGAAGTTCTATTGCCTGATCGGATTCGAGTAGCATGATGGCTATCAGATCAATCGATACTTCACCCATCCACTGGGTGTTAACGACGATCTCGCCCTTGCGGATATCGGTAATCTCCCCCCAAATCACGGACTGATCCATCAGGACAATCCGAGCTGGTGGCGACGCCGTTGCGGACAACGCCTCGTCAGTGGATGCCCAAACTGGCGCTTGAAGCAGCCCACAGAGCAAGCCCAGAAGGAGGATTGCGTGTATTCTTAGTGTCGTCACAGTTATCGTTTTCTTTGCAGTATTTTTGTAGGCGTGACTGTAAGCCAAGCAGTAGTAGATAGGAACTATCGTACCTCGGTAAATAAACCTAAAAGGCCACGATGAAAAATTTTGAGTACGATTTATTAGTAATCGGCGCTGGCTCCGGTGGAGTGCGTGCAGCCCGTAAATGTGCCGAATTCGGCGCTAAAGTGGCAGTAATCGAAGAAAGTGCGCTAGGGGGCACCTGTGTCAATGTCGGCTGCATCCCTAAAAAGCTCTATGTCTATGCCAGCGAGTATGGCGCCGCTTGGCAAGATGCCAAAGGCTTCGGCTGGCAATCTGAGCAACCTAAGTTCAATTGGGACACATTGCGAGATAATAAAACCAAAGAGATTGCCCGACTAAATGCGATTTATGAGCGGCTATTAACCAGCCCCGGAGTCGATATTATCGAGGGCCATGGCAGGTTGGAGGGCCCCCAGACAGTGGTCGTCGGTGGCCGCACTATTTCTGCCGAGAAAATTTTACTGGCAACCGGCACCTGGCCGGCCATGCCTGATATTCCCGGGGTCGATCTCGCAATCAACTCCAATGCGCTATTTGATCTGGACCGATTTCCCGAGCGACTCCTTATCATTGGCGGCGGCTATATTGCGACTGAATTTGCCAGTACCTTTGCTGGATTGGGCGCAACCGTGGTGCAAAGTTATCGGGGTGATTTATTCCTCAGGGGATTTGATCATGACATCCGCCGTTTCTTGGCCGAGGAGATGCGTAAAGCCGGGGTTGATCTGCGCTTTAACCATGACACGCATTCATTGGAAGCCACCGAAACAGGTATCATCACAGCGCACATGTCAGATGGCATACTCGGCTTTGATACTGTGTTATGCGCGACAGGGCGACGACCCAATATCGCGCATCTGGGCCTTGAACACACCGCCGTCAAACTCAACGACAGTGGTTATCTCTGTGTCAACGAGCAATTCCAAACCGATGAACCGTCAATTTTTGCGCTGGGTGACATGACTGGCGGCTGGGAGCTCACGCCGGTAGCGATTGCTGAGGCGATGGTCTTTGCCGAGTCGCAGTTCAACAACAAGCCCCAGACCATGGACTACGAGTGCATTGCGACAGCCGTGTTCAGTAGTCCGCCGATCGGTACCGTGGGCCTGACGGAGGAGGAAGCGCAGGCGGCGGGCTACCAAACCACCATCTATCAATCGGAATTTCGACCGCTCAAACATACCTTGAGCGGCCGCGATGAGCGGACGCTAATGAAGCTCGTCGTCGATACCCCGTCAGACCGTGTACTAGGTGCCCATATGGTAGGAGATGACGCGGGAGAGATCTGCCAAGGCCTCGCCATCGCGTTAAAAATGGGCGCGACTAAGGCGGACTTCGACCGCACAGTGGGCATTCACCCCACAGCAGCTGAAGAGTTTGTGACGATGCGCACGTCGCGAGACTAAGACATGGATCTGGCACTTTGGGACTATGCAGCGCTGATCTTGGCGGGCATCGTGGCTGGCTTTATTAACGTTATGGCAGGCGGTGGCTCCATTATCACGGTACCGGTCATGATGTTCCTCGGCGTTCCCGGTCCTGTTGCTAATGGCACCAACCGCCTACCCATAGTGGCGCAGAATATCAGTGCCTGTCTGACTTATCTGCGACACGGCGTCCCGGAACCCGCCTTGATATTATCGCTGGCACTGTGTGCCGTTCCCGGCGCCATTGCCGGCGCACTATTGGGCGTCACGATTTCTGGAGAGGCGTTTAATATTGTACTGGCCGTGGTCATGGCTTTAGTGCTGATCGCCATACTAACGAATGCGCGATCCCCGGAAGATAACGTGACATTTAAACCCTCTCGCAGCCGGTTGCTGGCAGGGCATGGACTGATGGTTATTGCGGGATTTTGGGGTGGTTTTATTCAAATTGGGATGGGGTTCATACTGCTACCCATCTTACATCGGGTGCTTGGGCTCAGTCTTGTTACAGCCAACATTCACAAAGTCTTTATTATTCTCCTGTATACCCTCTCGGCACTATTTGTATTTGGTAACCAGCTTGAGCTGCTATGGTGGATTGGCGGCGTGATGGCAGTGGGCAACGGCGTTGGCGGTTGGCTGGGGGCTAGACTCACCCTCTCGGGAGGTGAGCCGGTGATTCGTGCACTGCTCGTAATTGCTATCGCAGTCATGATCGTGAAGCTGATATGGTTCACCTGATAAAGGTACTGAGGAGTATTAAGGGCATGACGAATACCATGATGAGTTGGACATTACTTCTCCAGCGCGGCGTATTAGGCTTACTCAGCATCGGCCTGCTGGCATGTACCACCATGCAAGTCGATACCCTGCCCACTGACCGTTTCGCAGCTAAAGGGTATCAATCGTTTAGCTGGAAATCAGAGATGCCAACAGGGATGTCTGGTTCTTTAGATAGTTTCTATCAGCTATCAAGCACCGTCAGAGACGTTGTGATGGCTGAGCTCAATAAAAAAGGTTACCGTCACGAAGAAAAGGGGGGTGATTTTGTGATCAGTTACGAATTGCGCGCTGCCCTTGAGGGCGGTGCAACAGAAGCGGCACCCGACTTCTCCGCCACCAGTTCAGTGATTAACCGTAATCCTGACCAAGCCATCGTCGACAACACTTACGCTCTCAGTGGACCGCGAGAAATCGCCAGCCTGATGCTGTTATTTGAGGACGGTACTAACTTGGCGCCAATATGGTCTGCCAGTGTCAGCCAGGTGGTAGAAAACAGGAATCAACCAGATTTAGAGAAGGTGCGCCGTAAATTACAGCGCGGACTAGCGAAAGCATTTCGACCATTGCCCACTGCAGCAGGTCGTTAGCGTCCGACCTCATACACCTCAGGATTAGCACAAAACGGAACACGCTGACCTGCCATGCCAGCGTGCAAATTGTCGAATGCGCGTGCCACCATTGCGTCACGAGTAGAGGCTGTGGCACTCCCCACATGGGGCAGCAACACCACGTTATCCAGCCTTTTAAAAGGGTGATCCACGGGTAACGGTTCGGTAGCAAAAACGTCCAGGCCCGCCCTCAATCGACCGGATTGAACCTCATCAATGAGCGCTGCCTCGTCGACAAGCAGACCGCGTCCGGTATTAACGAGTGACGCGCCTGACGGCATACTGGCCAATCGCGCGCGACTAGCGATCTGTGTTGTCTCCTCAGTCAGTGCAGTGTGCAGCGAGACAATATCAGATTGCGCGAACAGCGCGTCCAGGCCGACCGGCTCGGCACCGGGTACCTGTTTTGGGGTGCGATTCCAGGTTAAGACTCGGCACCCAAAACCTTTCAGTCGAGCTACCACTGCCTCTCCAATCGGGCCTAAGCCGACTATGCCAATCGTCGCCTGACTGAGATCGGTGCCGAGTAACAAATCCGACTGCCAGCCATCTGTCCATTGGCCCGAGCGAATCCAACGATCCGCTTCGGCAACTCGTCTCGTCACTGCCAGCATCAATGCCAGCGTGAGATCAGCCGTACTGTCAACGAGCACGCCCGGGGTATGACCAACCGGTATTACCGATCTTGATGCGGCTAGCACATCAATATGATCAACACCCACCGATATGGTGGAGATCACTTTCAGCCGGTCGGCAACGTCAATCATGGCAGATGTCACGGGGGAGGTCAGCGTGCATAACAAGCCCTCCGCATCGCGAAGCCGATTTGCTAGCTCAGCCTCGGGTATCGCTCGTGCTTCGGTCCAAGGCAGGACCTCATATTGCTCAGCCAGGCTCGAGAGCATTTCGCTGGGTAATGTGAGCGCCACAACACATTTTTGCTTCATGGACCACTCCCAAGCGGCTGGGGAGGCTCTGGAGCGCCCTGGGTTGCGGCAAATTCCAACCGCGCGCCATCAGTCAATGACCAGATCACGATCAAGCTGACAAGCATACCCATGCCCGTCCATGCCGCGCCAAAACCACTGTGAGCCAGTAGTGCAGCAGCCATCAATGGGCCCAGCACTCTGCCAATCGCAGAAGAAGAAGCGGTCATACCAAAAAACTGACCTCGCCATGACGGCGCTACCAAATGGCTGGCAATCGTGTTCAGTATGGGCAAACACAGGGTAGCCGAAGAAAAAGCACAAAGGCCCACTAGGCTCATTACCCAAATACCAGAGGCCCAGCCCGACAATAATAGAGATAAACTAAAGACCAGCGCGGCGCCCCGCAGCACACCGACATTACCAAACCGATCGGTCATTCGGCCCAGGACGTTTCCTTGGGTCACGATCATCACCACGCCCACTAACCCAAAAAAAAGACCGACCTCCCGAGCCTGCCAGCCATGCCCGTCCGCAACCCATAGTGGAAATAAATAAATAGCCGCACTCACGGCGCAGGTGTGAAGGCAGAACTGCGCAATAAATAAAAAGAAGCCCGAACGTTGCACTATTTGAAGTAACGAGATTGATGTCTGCGCGGCGCCCTCATCAGCACGATGCGGCTGGCTCGCCGGCAATAAGGTAAATGTCATCAGCGCTGCAATAACTGACAGCACCCCTGCGACGATACAGGGCAAAGCAAAATCGTTGTCATTACGCGCCAGCAAACCACCAATAACCGGGCCCAGTATCAGTCCCACACCAAACGCTCGGCCGATCAATCCCATTGCACGTGAACGCTGATCGGGAGAACTAGCGTCTGCGATCACTGTCGTGGCGACAGGAATACTCCCCGCCATGACACCCGCAACGGCTCGCGCCAAATACACCATCCACAACGCGTCGGATGCCGCCAGCAAAAAGTGTGATGCCGCGCCACCCAACAGACAAATTCCTAAAATGCGGCGGCGGCCGATACGGTCGGAAAGACGACCCCATACCGGCGCAAAAAACGCCGCCGCAACGCTGTAACTAACCAGAATAAAGGCGATGTCGTCCGTACCACCGCCGAGTTGAGGCGACAAAAAAGGCAGGATAGGAATCACGATGCCAAAGCCGATCAAGTCGACCACGATGACAAAAAAGACGAGCCACGCCAATGAGTGCCGGCGCCACCGATCGAGCCGATGCTTCAAGATTCGGTCCAGCGATGCGTCTCAGATAGGGTGATATCGAAAAGATCCAAGGCCCTCGCGACGCTTTGTGTCACAACGGCGTCGACCGAATCCGGTTTTGCATAAAAAGCCGGGACTGGCGGCGCGACCACAGCCCCCATTTCTGTCACCGCAACCATATTGCGAAGATGCCCAAGGTGCAGCGGCGTCTCTCTGACCATCAGGACTAACCGGCGACGCTCCTTCAAGATCACATCTGCAGCCCGAGTCAGCAAAGAAGAGGTCACACCGGTGGTGATTTCGCCGAGCGTCCGGATGGAACAAGGCGCCAGCAGCATACCCCGCGTTTGAAACGAACCGCTGGCGACGGAAGCGCCGACATTACGAACGGGGTGCCACACGTCGGCTAACGCTCTGATCTCGTCGACTGAGCAATCGAGCTCATGGTGCACCGTCAACTCGGCAGATTTACTCATAATTAGATGCGTTTCGATAGGCAGTGCTCGCAATAGCTCCAGTGCCCGCACGCCGTACTGAACACCCGACGCGCCACTAATGCCGATAATCAATCTGTCCACAGACTTTGCTCCTATTGACGATTGTCATTGGCCGAGGAAAACTCACGCCGCTGTTATTCAGGATGCCGCTTTGGCCTGCGCCAACATCGCCATCATTTTTTCATGAATCTTATTCACGGCCTTGAGGGGGCGGATCATCACTTTAAAGTCGACGATTTGATTATTTTTTACTTGGATCATGTCAATACCATTGACCTGAATATCGTCCACGTTGCATTCAAATTCAAGTACTGCGGTATCACCGCTTCTGACTTCACGGACATAACGGAAGTCTGTATCAAACACCTGTCCAGCCGCCGTCAAATACATCAATGTGATGTCCCGGCCCTGCTGTGGCGTATGCACAACTGGCGACCAGAACACACAATCGCGCGACAAAAGATCCTGAAGGCCGTCGTAACTTCCCGTCGCCATCATGTTATGCCACTGGTCAATCGCATCTGCTGTCGTGCCGCTCATGAATCCCCCTGCTCTACTGTATCGAAACCGGTTGAGGCCTAAGGTCAATCTATATTGTATTCCCTTGCTGCAGGTCTTTTTTTGCAGCCACCCTCATTTCGTAAGCTTTTTGACCACGCAGTCGATCTGCACGGTGCAATTGCACCTGATACTTTCGCCGTCGATGTAAGGCCATCAAATGCTGAAATTGCTGCTCGTCTTGCTCTCCAGATAGCCACGCCTCCACCTGCGCAATATCGATTCCCAAGCGATAAGCGATACGCGAGGGGCGAATACGGTGCACATGAAATTCAGCAACCAACTCGATTTGCTGGTGCCGCGATAACGTGCACTCACAGGCATATCCCGCGGGCGGGTTAGGGCTTCTAGTATCGGGGTTCGGCATGATTTGTTAAGTGAATAAGTTGCAAAATAGGGCCATGGTGAGCGGTATAATAACTGGGCTGACGCGGTATTGTGCCATAGCGCCGGCACCTGTCATCCTGCCATACTCTAGCGAAATCTCGTTACGCTCAGTACACGTAGAACAAATTCGCCTCTCAGTATGCTGGCGGCACAGAGAATAACCTCACAAAAGCACAGCGTTCATGCGGAATGCGTTGGCTACAGACAACATAAATAGCAGTAAGCCTGTAGAAAAGGGCGATGACATGGAGAGACAGGCAATATCGTGACGGCTAAAAATGCTCATCAATCGAAGTCACTGCGTCGCACTAAAATAGTCGCGACCGTGGGACCTGGCAGTAGCAACCAGGACATGATCGGCCGCTTACTCAGTGCGGGGGTGGATGTGTTTCGATTGAACTTCAGCCATGGCGATCAAGCAGATCATATTCAAGTCGCCCAACACATCCGGCGACAAGCTCGACATCATGGCCGTTATGTCGGCATTCTGGCGGACCTGCAAGGGCCTAAAATCCGCATCGCAGGATTCGCGGACGGCGCCGTAGATCTGCAGGCAGGAGACCCTTTCCAGTTGAGTCTGACGATTGCACCAGATGGCGGCGATCACCGGGGCGTTTGTGTCGAATACAAGGCATTGCCCTCTAGTGTGGAACAGGACGATGTCCTGCTGCTGGATGATGGCAAGCTGCGATTGCGTGTGGACGACGTAAGCGAAACGGAGGTTAACTGCACTGTTGTGGTCGGGGGTCGCCTGAGTGCACGCAAAGGCGTTAACAAACTAGGAGGCGGTTTGGCCGCGCCCGCATTAACGGAAAAAGACCTTCACGATATCCGTGCAATGCCCGATATTGAGCCAGATTTTGTTGCCGTATCATTTGTCTCAAGCGCCGCCGATATCCAAGAAGCGCGACAGCTGTTGGCAGACCAAAATATTCACCCTGCCATTATTGCGAAAATAGAGCGTGCAGAAGTGGTCGCCGATACAGAGCTACTCAATAGCATTATCGATGCCAGCGACGGCGTCATGGTCGCTCGTGGGGACCTGGGCGTCGAAGTGGGTGACGCCCAACTCATCGGCATCCAGAAGAATTTAATTTCTACGACCCGGAAACGCGATCGAATGGT
>JBDQJL010000004.1:12318-134800 GCA_040263855.1 Luminiphilus sp.
GGGGTATGCCGAACTGACGGGTATACAAAAGAAACTGATTCGCAAGACGCGCAAGGGCAGCAAGGTTGTGATCACGGCGACGCAGATGATGGAGTCGATGATCAGCAATTCTATGCCCACGCGCGCAGAGGTATTTGACGTTGCCAATGCCGTACTCGACGGCACTGATGCCGTGATGCTATCCGCCGAAACCGCCGTGGGTGCGTTTCCAGTAGAGGTGGTTTCAGCAATGGCCGACGCCGCATTAGGGGCTGAGCAACACCCGGTAGCACGCACCTCTCGATACCGGGCGGACAGAGAATTTAGCAGTCCTCAGGAGGCCATTGCGTTATCCGCAATGTATGGCGCTAATCATTTCCCTGATGTCCGCGGTCTCGCCTGCCTCACCGAACGGGGCACCACGCCGACAATGATGTCTCGATTGAGCTCTGGCTTGCCCATTTTCGCCTTGAGCCGCAGGCCTGATACCCTACAACGACTGGCACTGTGCCGCGGCGTCATCCCATTATTTTTTGATTTTGCCGCTTTTTCACCTGAGGATCTCGAGGCACGGACCGTTGAGTTTTTGGTCGACGGTGGCTTTCTCTCCCGGGGAGACTTCATCCTAATGACCATGGGAAGCGCACGCGGTGAAGCCGGTAAAACCGATCTAATGAAGATTTTACCCGTCAAATAACCTCAAATTACCTAAATACAGTGCCTAAACGGACAAAAAAGCACCTGCGCGGGTGCTACAGAGTGCTACACTGCAGAGGCTGGTAAAATCCAGCACGTTCGTGATTGCGCCATGATTGGAGTCTTCGGTCTGCAAATTGGTACGCTACGAACATAACAGTCCGCAAGGACACGTAAGAAATCATTAATGAAGGTAGTAGAAAACATGTCAACAGTAACGGGTACCGTGAAGTGGTTCAATGAGACCAAAGGCTATGGATTTATCGCACAAGAAGACGGGCCGGATGTCTTTGTACACTTCAGCGCTATTCAAGGTGACGGATTCAAGACCCTGACCGACGGCCAGAAGGTTGAGTTCACTGTCACAGACGGCCAAAAAGGCCCTCAAGCGGAAAACGTCAACCCGCAGTAGGCTCTTCGCCGGAAACATGCTTTCCGGCTACGTTACTCCCCCTCACCTGCACCATGTCATCTCAATGGCCAGCAGGCGGTAAACAGGCATATCTTGCTTAAGGGCGTAACAGTCTCACAGTCAGCGGCGTCATGACATCGCGACAACAACTAAAAAGGGGCCCTTAGGCCCCTTTTTCTTTTTCTGCTCATGAGTCGTCTGCGATCAGAAAATATCTTTCTGCAGCTCAATCTGACGTTGTTCCTCACTCGCAATGTACTTAATCCACTGCTTCGAATACTTTTCAGACCGCTCGTCCTTTCCAGCATCTCGGAACGCGCGCCTCGCTTTGTTGTATTCACCCAAATTAAAGTAGGACATACCAAGCACCAACCTCGCTTGGTCAGGACGCTTCACGCCGCCGCGCTTCAAGCCCTTCTGCACTGACTCGGCGGCCTTTGCAAATTGGTCACCGTCCAGGTAGACATTGCCCAGGCGCACGTATAACTCTCCCTCATCTGACTTTGCTGCCGCTTTCTCCATCATGGGAATCGATTTCTCAACTTCTCTCGCCTGCGCCCAAGCGCTACCGGCGAGCTCATAGTTCTTGGATTTCTCCTCCACAAGCTCTTCATCTAAGCCTTTCTGAATCACTGAACCCGCGTAATAAGGCGCCTCTGCGTTCAGGTACAGGTAGGCCATCGTCACGAGCTCGCTACTGCGGTCCAAAAACCCTTGCTCGTAAGCCGCTTCCATCAAAGCCAGCTGACGGGTTTCGTCTTTTTTCTCACCATACAGGTGCGACGCCTGCACCCAATACTGCTTCTTCGGGTAATAAATAATCAGCGTATTCAACACGTCCAACGCCGAGTCGAAGTCTTCCTTATCGAAGTACAGGAACCTCGCTAAGTTGTACCACTGCTCTTTAGGCAACTTACCCTCGCCTTCATGCATAGCAATGGCAGTCTCTACATTCTGGAGGGCCGCGTTGTAATTTTTGACTTGGTAATAACCCTGTGCCAGCAGTACATAAGCGCCGGCATTGGGTTTCTCGTTCAAGTTGAACCATAAGAGTAATGCATCAATGCCTTGCTGCCACTTCTCTTGCACAAAATACAGCTGAGCAATCGTAAACCGGGTGTTAATCTCCATTGCCAGTGGGATGTCAGGTTGCGCAATCACAAGCTCGTAGTAGCGCAATGAGCCCTGATAATCTTCCTTAGAGTAGCTGAGGAAAGCCTGCAAATTATAGACGTTGGCCAACTCATAGCTGTTGAGTGCGCGTTTGCCCTCTTCGGAGATCATGTCGTCTAGAATCTCTTTTGCACCGACATAATTTTTCTCTTCAGCCAGTACTTGCGCCTCTGCTAGCCGCTCGTAAACCTTATTGCGCAGCGCCGGTGTACGGCGCGTTTCACGCGTATCCTTTTTTTCTTCTTGGGCAAAAGCCTGTGGAATCAGCGACAACGAGGGTGTCGTACGATCGATTAATACTGTGGCAAACATCGCCAATGTCACTAGGACTGTCAGTCGACAAAACGAAAAAAATGTCATGGCTGCGCCTTTCAACTTAGTTTTCCAGCTCGTAAGTGAATTTATTCTGTACACCCGCCACTTCAATGGGCTCGCCGTCTACTACTCGTGGCTTGTACTTAAACTTTGTCGATGCCTTAACGGAAGCCCCCTCAAAAATACCTTTAGGTGAGCAATCCACCGCGAAAGGGTCTCGAATTGAACCCGTCTTCGTGACGGTATATTCGACGATACAGTACCCGGAAATACCGCGGGTCTGTGCGCGTCGAGGATAAATAGGCGCCACTTTCACAATGGGGAGATACTCACCATCACCCGAGGACATCCCTGATGCATTGAGATTGAGGTTGATGCCGGTGACAGGGGCTGTATTGGCCACATTCATATCTAGCTGAGTATCAAATTGGATCGGCTCAAGATCGGGCGGGGGCTCCTCTGGATCCTCCACTTTCTCTGGCTTCACTTCTTTCAAATTGGTTTCGATTGTCTTATCCGGCACGACGATATCAGCGATCTTGCGGGCCTTTGAATCGTCCTGCTCATAATCACGATCAATTAACTTAAACATGATTAAGAAGAGCGCAATAGCAACCGGCACCGCAAGAGCGGCACTCAGGGCGACACGAGCAGAACTACCCATAACGATTAAGCCTCTTCATCCGTGGAGATACAGGGCGGCGCAGTAAGAATAGGCCGCACAATATCAATCAGATCTTCTACCACGTAGGCCGGCGTCTCCCTATCCACCTGCACGACAATATTAGCCTGAGGCGCCTCTTTCTTCGCGGCCTCCGCAGTGCGCATCACGCGATCTAATGGAACTTTATTCTTGTTATAAAAAATATCGCCGTTACCATCAACCGCAAAAATAATGGTTCCCCGCTCGCAAGCTTCCATTGTAGAGGCCTGCGGCTTCAACAGCTCAACGCCGGGCTCCTTAACGAACGAGGAGGTCACGATGAAGAAAATCAGCATAATGAAAACGACGTCGAGCATTGGCGTCAAATCAATTTGACTGCCTCCTTCATCGGCTCCTGGCCTCGCCTGATCACGCATACCCATAACTTTATTCCTTAACGATCAGAGGCCCAGTTAACAGCCCCAACCCCAGATTCTCGGGCGGCATCTGCCACGTCAATCACAATCCCTGCTTCGGCACCTTTCTCTACTTTGATCGTAACAGGCGCCTCGGGATCTTCCGCTAGTAAGCGCTGTATATTCGCCCGCACGGCGCGAATATCGACTCGCCGATTCTCCATCCAAATCTGATTATCCGCCGCGACCTCCACAACAATACTCGTGGAATCCTCTGGGTTATCGGGTTGGTTCTTATCGGGACGGTTCACTTCAACCCCCGCTTCCTTAATAAACGAGGCAACCACGATGAAGAAGATCAACATGATAAACACGACGTCCAGCATCGGTGTCAGATCAATCTCTGCGCCGTCCTGTTCCTTTTGCTTGGCGATTTTCCGCATAACTTCCTCGATCCAGCGAGAGGATCAGTGATCCGACGTCAATTGATCTGTGAGGAGCTGTTGCTCCCGATTAGTGATGCGTTGCAAGTAGGTGTTAGCGAATAATCCAGACAACGCGGCCACCATGCCTGCCATCGTCGGAATCGTTGATCGCTCTACACCGCCCGCCATGGACTTTGCATCACCACCACCGGTCACTGCCATCACGTTAAAGACTTCGATCATGCCCGTTACAGTGCCCAACAATCCAAGCAGTGGGCACAATGCGACGCACGTGGCAATCACATTCATATTGTCGTTAATTAGCTCGCGACTCTCAGACAGCAAACGCTCCCGGATCTTTTTAGCGTTCCATGATTTTCGCTCATCCCGTCCTTCCCAATTTGCCAGCACCGCAGCACGGTCCTGCTTCCAGACAGAAGCGAAATACCAGGCTCGCTCAAAAATCAGCGTCCACATAAACAACACTAGTATGGCAATCAGCCACAACACGTCCCCGCCCTTTTCCATAAAGGCAAGAATGATCTCGAAGATACCCATGAGCCGCTAGCCTCCCCGAGAAATCAGTTGTGCGCTCGCTCGGAATGCTCCGCCACAATGCCCGTAGCTTGCTCGTTCAGCACATGAATAATGCGCTGCGAACGCCCATTCACCACTGTGTGCAGCAATACCGTCGGTATCGCAACCAGCAGACCCAACACCGTCGTTACCAATGCGGAAGAGATACCACCGGCCATCGCCTTGGGGTCGCCCGCACCAAAAATAGTGATCGCCTGGAACGTAATGATCATACCTGTCACGGTACCTAGCAGTCCCATTAGCGGCGCCACCGCGGCAATTATTTTCAGCAGCGTGAGGCCTTGCTCGAGTTTTGGCGTTTCACTCAGTACTGCCTCAGCCATTTTCAACTCAAGTGTTTCGGGGTCCATGTTGGGATTATCTTCGTGGACCTTTAAGACTCGTCCCAAAGGATTATCGGCACGTGCCGACGTCGATTTGAGCTGAGAAGACACTTTACCGCCCACAGAAGTCAGGACGATCAATCGGAATATGGCAAGGATAAAGGCAAAGGTTCCCACTGCCGTAATGGCGTAACCAACATATCCGCCCTGGTGCCACCGCTCAGAAATAGTGGGACTGTCGATAATGGCTGCCAAGAAAGAGCCGCCGGTAGGACCAGTCGGGTCAATACCAAATTGCGATAACCCGGATTGCGCCGACGCTAAGTCTTGCGCCTGCCCGTTGAAACCACCACCGGGCTGCCGAGGCAACTCAGATAATTGATCAACGTTAAAGGAGAGATAATTACCGTCAGTGTCGATAATATTAAAGGCGCCAACACGCACGACCTCTCGCTCGCTCAGCTCACCCGACGGTGTCGCGACCTTAGCGGTATAGCGGCTGATCTCACCTTGCTCACGAATCTCTCGCAACAGCTCGAACCACACTTTCTCAATCTCATCGATACGCGGCAGCTGATCTGACCCGGACATCTTGGCGATCAGCCCCTTTAAGAACCCTTCACGCCCCGGATACTCAGAACTCACCAGAGAGACCTCAACGTTAGACGCTAAATCGCCCGACGCCGCTGTTAAATGACCAAACAGTTCAGACAAGGTGCCCAATCGCTCTTTCAGCTGCTCTTGCTTGGCGGCAATCAGCAGCTCATTTTCCTCAAACTTCTTCTCTAATCGCGCAGACCGCCGCTCTTCCCGCAAGCGCTCGTCTTCGGCACGCTTTAGTGCCGCAGCTTGGTTGGCTTTGTCGCTGGAGAAGCGCTGTTCGCGCGCTTGATTTTCTGCCGAAGCTCGTGCCTGCCCTCGCTCTACTAACTCGAGAAGCTGGTCGAGATTTTCAGCAGCAATTTCCTGCGGAGTAGGGGGTGGCGGCGCCTCGACTTCTGCCTCAGCCTCTTGGCCGAGCGTGAAGGGCGTAAATAGCGCGCTTGCCAGCGCCAGAGCAGATACTTTCAGAAATTGAGAACGCATTTCAGTTCGCCTCCGGGGCTGATACGGGCATATTCAATAATTCGATCGTCGCCTGCTTCTTCGCAATACGAACGCCTTTACGAACCGCTGCAGCATAATCACCGGAAGATAACTCCTCCCAAGTTTTCGTCTCTCGGTTCCAGGCACCTGTCTCGGCGCCATCTGTACTCTGATACACCAGCGCCACGCGGCCAATACGCAAGATGTCGACTTCGCGCTCTGCACCGTTGAGATCAATCGAGTCGCTGTAAGACTCAATACCGCGCCCGTATTGCAATTCGATCGAGTAGAGCTCTAACACTTGACGATACGCCTCGGCAGAGGTGACGTCAGAGCGATCCATATTGGCCCGAACGGCTTCGATATTACCCAAGCGGGTATCGAGGTCGAAAGGCATATCGAATTGGATAAACTGCTCGAGTCCGTCAAGCATCCGCGTCACCAATGGCGGAATCTGGCGCTGAATGACTGACGCTTCGGAAATAGAGGCGTCAATATCGGTGATGCGCTTCTCTTGGTTGGCAATCTGGCGCTCCAAACGGGCGTTGTAGACCTTGAGGCCATCTACCTGCTTCATGACCGTTTTGTAATCGGACAACAGGCTAGCTGTCTCATCCGCCAATCGGTCAATTTTGGCCTGGGAAGCCTTGGCCGCCACTGCACGTTCCTTGCCCACCTCGACGATGGGGTCGATGGACTGCGCGCCGGCCAGCGACGCACTACCGCCGACACAAATTGCCAACAGTAAACTTTTAAGTCGAGTCGTAGTCATGGGATCGATACTTCCTCTCAAAGCAGAATCTGGAAAGTGTCAGCCGAAGCCAACCCTTGTTTGAAGCTAATTTAGTGACGCAGTTATTTGTATAATATCGCGTCTGCCTACATCGGGGGGAGGAATTTAACCTGTCCGTTTCGCCAACGCAAATTATTTGCCAACAGCCCCTATCGTGTAGCAGTGTCATGCGGCGGCGCTAACTCAACAATTGTGAAGGCATGACTATTGCCATCTGCAACGTCATAAGCAGTTTGCGCGATCTCGCGCCACTGCGCTAAAAGATCAAGATCAAATACTACGTCGCCATCAACCGCACCATGAACCCGCGTTAAAACCACTTTATCGGCTCTCGGTAATGCCAGTCGGTATATTTCAGCGCCTCCCACTACCATAGCCGCGTCAGCGCCATCAATGAGGGCCTGATCGAATGCGCGCTCCAAGGCGTCTGAAATGTTATGACAGGTTGTCACGCCGTCATGGTGCCAACTCGGGTCCCGAGTGACCACAATGTTGGATCGGCCAGGCAGCGGAAAACCGACGCTATCAAACGTTTTGCGCCCCATAATGATAGGTCGCCCCAATGTTGTCCGCTTAAAATGGCGCAAATCATCGGGTAAATCCCACGGTAACGCGTCTCCCCGTCCGATCACGCCATTTTCAGCCGCCGCGAGCACCAAGACCACGGGAATATCGTTATCTTCACGAGATCCTGTCATCAGATCGCCACCGGTGCCGGTATATTCGGCGCGGGGTCATAGCCCACGAGCTCAAAATCGTCAAAGTGGTATCCATAAATAGACTCTGGGCGGCGCAAAATGTGCAATGACGGGCAAACCCCAGGCACGCGATCAAGCTGCGTCGCTACCTGCTCACTGTGATTGCTGTAGAGATGAGCGTCGCCCAGCGTAATCACCACCTCTCCCGGTATTAAGTCACATTGCTGTGACAACATGTGAGTCAGCAACGCCACCGACGCAATATTGAAAGGTAGCCCTAAAAACGCATCGCTTGAGCGAATATAGAGCTGCGCAGAGAGTGTTTTGTTGGCGACATAGAATTGATAGAGAAGATGGCAAGGCGGTAGCGCCATTTTACCGGCCCGAACATTATCCTGTGGGCTGATCGTCTCGTCAGGCAAATATTCGACGTTCCAAGCGTGAAACAAGATGCGGCGGCTGTCAGGCCGATGCAGCAGACAGTCCACCACGTAGTCGATTTGATTAATACTGCCGCCGTCGCGGGTAGGCCATGCATGCCATTGCGCGCCGTAGAGCGGTCCAAGCTCCCCGTCCTCGGTTGCCCACTCATCCCAAATACGCACGCCATTTTCGCGCAGCCACTGCGTGTTAGTGTCGCCGCTCAGAAACCAAATCAGTTCGTTCACGACACTTTTAAAATGCACTTTTTTGGTGGTGAGAAGCGGGAAGCCCCGCGTAAGATCAAAGCGAAGCTGACGACCAAACACGGACCGAGTGCCCGTGCCGGTGCGATCGCCACGATCAATCCCGTGATCGCGAATATCGTTTAATAAGTCGAGATACGCCTGCATGCTATCCTCATCGATGGGTCGGCCGATAAGCCCGATAGAGTAACCAGAAGCCTGCCATCAACATTGGCACACACAATAACTGGCCTCGCGTCATCCAGCCCATGGCATCAAAGCCAATATGGGCGTCCGGCTCGCGGAAAAACTCCGCTAAAAATCGAAACAGGCCATAGCCCATCAAAAAAACACCGGATACGGCCCACTTGGGCCGCGACTGTTTACTAAACCATAAGAGCAGGAAGAATAAGAGACAACCCTCCAGTGCAAACTGGTAGAGCTGCGACGGGTGTCGCGCCAAAGCCAGTGGATCCCGAGGAAAAACCATCGCCCAGGGGATGTCAGCACTTCTGCCCCATAGCTCCTGCCCAATAAAATTACCCAATCGACCTAAAGCGAGGCCAACGGGTGCTAGAGGGGCAACAAAGTCCAGCAGCCTCCCTGCCTCAATGTGGTGCTGTCTCGCAAATAGTGTCATCGCCACCAGTACACCCAAGAAACCACCGTGAAAAGCCATGCCGCCTTCCCAGACCCTAAACAGCCAAAGCGGATCGTCCATAAGACGATCGAATCCGTAAAAAAGGCTATAGCCCAGCCTTCCTCCAATCACGATGCCGACCGCCGCATAAAAAATGAGGTCATCGACTTGATGTCGCTGAAGCGGTGCATGGGGCTGTGCCGCTCGATGACGCGCCAACCACCACGCAAAGCCGAGGCCGCAGAGATACGTTAGGCCATACCAATGAATGGTAATCGGGCCCAACGCGATCGCAACGGGGTCAATATTGGGATAGGGCACCACTTAATCGTCACCACGGCGTCTGAGAAAAATATCGAGCCCTCGCTGACTCAGTGCCGAGTCTAATGCTGCCATCACTTCCTGAGCTGACCTGAGGGGCAACAACGTGGCCATCAGATCAGCCAGCTCAAGCGCACTGAAGGCACTTAAAACACGCTTCACTAAGGACAAGCTTCCCGCGTTCATTGACAGCTGATCGAACCCCATCGCAACCAATAATGGCGCAGCACGAGGGTCACCCGCCAACTCACCGCAAATGCTGACCGATTTTTTCTCACTATGCGCGGCTTTGATGATGTGGGCGAATGCTGCCAGCACTGCCGGATGCAGCGCTTGGTAAAGGGCTGCAACGCGGGCATTACCGCGGTCGACCGCCAATAAGTATTGCGTCAGGTCATTAGAGCCCACCGATAAAAAGTCGGCCTCTTGTGCCAGCGGCCCCGCCAAGTAGACCGCGGCAGGCACCTCTATCATGACGCCAATGGCGGGCAGAGATGCGGTAAAACCCTCACTGATTACTTCATCGTGACATCGGCCAATCAACGCCCGTGCAGAACGAAGCTCGTCAATTGCAGTCACCATAGGTAATAAAATGCGCAAATTATCGAGGCCCTCGTTAGCCTTCAGCATGGCGCGCACCTGTGTCAGAAAGATTTCGGGATGATCCAGCGTCACGCGAATCCCACGCCAACCCAAAAAGGGGTTTGATTCTTCAATAGGAAAGTACGGCAAGGCTTTATCGCCACCGATATCGAGTGTCCGCATCGTCACAGGTGCAGGATGAAACGCCTCTAACTGCTCGCGATACAGCTGACGCTGCTCCTCCTCACTCGGGAATCGATCGCGTAATAGAAAGCTGACTTCGGTTCGGTAAAGACCCACCCCCTCAGCCCCGAACTCCCGCGCCCTTTGTATATCGGCAGCGACACCCGTATTGACCCAGAGGGGGATAATTTTGCCATCTGAGGTTTGCGCAGGCTGTGACGCCAATGGCGTGAGCTCCTCAAATAGCGCCTCGTCCTCTGCGAGCAGTGCTTCAAAGCGCGCTAACAAGTCGTTATGGGGATTCACATAGATTCGGCCGTTGTAACCGTCGACCACAAGGCGCTGATCAGGAAGTCGCTTGAGCGGCAAATCCTCCACACCCACCACCGCGGGAATACCCATGGCTCTTGCCAAAATCGCGGTATGGCTATTGGCACTTCCTCGCATCGATACAATGCCGGCGAGCCGCTCCCTGGGAATCTCGCCCAGCGTGGCAGCGGTTAACTCCTCTGCCACTAGAATAGTGGAGGCAGGATAATCCACCTCCTGGCGACTGGCGTCCTGTAGATAACTCAGCACACGAGTCCCTAAGTCACGGACATCAACTGCCCGCTCACGGAGGTAAGAGTGATCTAAACGCTCAAAATGTCGGATATGACGCAACATAACCTGACTCAATGCGCCCTGCGCCCACTCGCCGGCTTTAATCAGGGCGGCGACCTCACTTCCCAAAACCGAATCATCAAGAATGCTGAGGTAGACACCAAATAACGCATGGTCCTCCGGTCCCAGCTCTGTGACTAAGTTGTCCGCCACTTGCTGTATATCGCTGCGAACACTGGCGAGTGCCTCACGAAAAGCCCGTAATTCGGCAACCCGATCGTCTGCTTTACGCGACGCCACCGTCTGCAAATCAGCTACTGGCGAAATCCAAGCCGCTGTGCCAATGCCAATGCCTGCGCAAGCGGCAACGCCAGAGAGCCTCGCCGCGCTCTCGGTAACGGCAGCCACTGCCACCGTCTGTCCAATAGCGCCCGCTAGCTCCGCATGGGCAATCACCCCAGCGAGCTGGGCGGAAACGGTAACCAGAAAGGCTTCTTCATCCTCAGAAAACCGACGATGATCACCCTGCTGCACCACCAATACGCCTAAAAGATCCCGCTGATGGATAATGGGGGCGCCTAAAAACGCGTTAAACGGCTCCTCGCCTAAACCATCTACCAGCTGAAATTGAGGGTGAGCAATCGCATTGTCGAGGTTGAGCGGCTCCTCGCGTGTCGCAACCCAGCCCACCAACCCTTCATCGAAGCCCAATCCAAACTGCCCTACTTTGTCCGAGTTAAGGCCCTCAGTGGCCCGAAATATCAACTTCTGACTCGCCTTATCGCGCAAATAAATCGTACAGACATCAGTCCGCATCGCCGCTCTAACCTGAGCCACAATCAGATTTAACGCGTCCTCAAGCGAGTCAGCATCGTTAACATCCTGAATGAGCCGGCGCAGCAGTTCGAGCATCAACGACCCCCGCGACGTCTACGAGCGTGTTTGCGCTGCGGACTGAGCCGACCCACTAGTTGCGTGAGCGCCTGCCGGTAAACGGCCTGCTTAAAGTCCACCACAGCTGAAATGGGATACCAATAAGTCACCCAGCGCCAGTGATCAAATTCTGGGGTGTCATCCGTATCCAGCCTGATCTCGCTCTCGGGTGCCGTTAATCTCATCAAAAACCAAACCTGTTTCTGGCCGATGCAAACGGGATCTTCAGAGTGGCGAATAAACCGCTTAGGTAGTCGATAATGCAACCAGCTCTGGGTTCGTCCTAATACTTTTACCATGTCTGGCTTGAGCCCGACCTCTTCCTCCAGCTCGCGGTGCATTGCGCCCTCTGGCGTTTCTCCTCGATGAATCCCACCTTGTGGAAATTGCCACGAATCCCTGCCATTGACCCGGCGCCCCCAGAGCACTTGGTCATCTTGATTACAAATGACAATGCCGACATTAGGCCGAAAGCCGTCTTTGTCGATCACTCTGTCGCTGTCTACTTCTGAATTCAAGATCCGATACCGAGTCGTTGCACATGAGTTGAGCCAAACGGGATTGTGACGCAGGCCCCCAGTCCGTATTCTTCCACACATCCTCTGTCAACGGGACTCACCGACGAGGTCTTATTTTTTTGGGAGCAACCGAGCAACGCCATGGCCCTCGCTATCTTTGACCTCGATAATACGTTACTCGCCGGCGACTCTGACCATCGGTGGGGGGAGTTCTTAGTCGAAAAAGGCTTGGTAGACGCGGCAAACTTTGCGCGCGCTAACGACCGGTTTTACGAGGATTATCAAGCTGGCAGCCTCGATATGACGGCCTACCTTCAATTTGTACTCGCTCCCCTCACGGGCAAAAGCAGGGCATCCGTGCGCGCGTTACAGCGGCAATTTATGACTGAATGTATCGAACCCATGCTATTGGACAAGGCGTTTGCGCTTATTGACCATCATCGCGTAGCCGGTGACCAACTGTTGCTCATGACCGCCACGCACAGCGTCGTCGCCGAACCAGTCGCCGCTCGCCTTGGCTTTCAGCACTGGTTGGGTAGCGCCGTCGGCATGATTGACGGCTGCTACACGGGAAAACCAGAGGGACAACCCTGCTTCCAAGCCGGCAAAGTCGCACACCTTGCCGCTTGGCGCAGCCGCCATACTGATGCAAGCGGTGATGAGGACACGTGGTTTTACTCCGACTCTCACAACGACTTACCCCTGCTTAGTGAGGTCGGCCATCCCGTTGCGGTAGACCCAGACCCCTTGCTGGCAGCGCATGCGGAGCGCCAAGGCTGGACGGTGCTCTCACTGCGCCCCTAAACCTGGGCAGCACAAACTAGGGAGTCTCTGCCGCTACTGCGGAGGCGTAGCCGCCCGCATTCAGGAGGGCGTTAAGCTGATTCGGTTCTTCTGGCTGCAAGCGATAAAACCATCCGGCACCATAGGGGTCTTCATTAATGCGCTCGGGGGTATCGGCTAATTCATCATTAACAGCGAGCACCGTGCCCGCTATCGGTGCATAAATATCGGACGCTGCTTTAACCGACTCGACGATGCCTGTGAACCCCGCGGTCAAAACGACGGCTCCCACCGCGGGTAGCTCGACGTACATGACATCCCCCAACGCCTGCTGGGCATGGTCAGTAATGCCGACCGTCACAGAGCCATCCGCTTCCAACCGGGCCCACTCATGGGTGGCCGCATAATGAAGGTTGATTGGATTCTGAGACATGACGACCTCCTCACTCAATAACGATGAAACACATGCTTTGGCAGACTCAAACGAGCAAGACATGAATCGCAAGCAGCCTGTTTTTGAAGGCAAGTGACCCGCGCAATAGCTTTTGTGCCCGTCAGGTCAATTAATGGCTTGCCGCATAAACCATCGCTTGAGCCAACGCTGGCGCTCAACAACATTGAGACCGACATTCCGCAGTATCACAGCGACAGGATGGAGGCTGCCAAAGCCGCGCTTAAATCCTTCCATCGCCGCCATCATGGCAAGATTTTCCGACTTACGTTGCCGTTGGTAACGTTTCAGCGAAACGGCGCTAGCAACAGTGAGACCACTAGCACAGCCCGCCAACAGTTCCTGCGCCAAAATGCGCACATCGGACAGCCCGAGGTTGATGCCTTGTCCAGCCAATGGATGAATGCTGTGTGCCGCATCAGCGACCAATACGAGCGCCTCATCTACGTAATCGATCGCGTGACTTTGTCTCAGTGGAAAACTCAGGCGCGCCCCCACCGCCTCTGCCTGGGGCGCTAATGGCCCCAACGCACAATTTAAAGCGTGAACAAAGGCAGTATCTGACAGTGCTGCAACCTCCGCATGATCCCGCTCATCTAGCGACCAAACCAGTGCTACTTTCGCAGGGTCGGGCAGTGGCAGTAACGCCAACGGACCGCTGTTCAGAAATGCTTGCCAGCACGTCTGTTGATGCGGCGACGATAGCGCAACCGTGCCAACAATCGCACTCTGATGGTAGTCCCAGTCTCGCGTGGGAAGCGCTGTCAGCTGACGTACTTTTGAACGTGCCCCGTCAGCCGCAACAACGAGTTGCACAGAGAAGCATTGCTCACCCGCACAATGAACAGACCAACCGTCCGATCTGCGGGCCATGGATTCCAGTGCACTGTGCCAACGAAGCTCCACACGGCTGCAAGCCTCAACACACTCTATCAACGCCTGCACCGTTTGTCGGTTCTCGACAATGTGCCCGAGGTAGGATGTGCCGATGTCAGCTGCATTAAAAGTGATTCGACCAGTACCGTCGGCATCCCAAACACACATGCTCTCGTAAGGCGCCGTCCGCTCATTAGGGATCTTCTGCCATACCCCGAGCGACTCAAGAAAATGGATGGAAGTGGGTGTCAATGCGCTGACCCTAAGATCCCAGTCGTCTAATGCAACGCCCTCATTGACTGGCTTTGGACGATCAGCGCCATCGATTACCACGACATTCAAATCACTTTTACTCAACGCAATCGCTAAAGACAGTCCGGCAATGCCGGCGCCAACGATCAGCACGTCCGCGTTACGCTCACTGTGGCGCTCAGGCATAGCGCCGGCCTGTTCCAACACTGGCGACTTGTTGCCGGACTGCTGGCAGTAAATCTAAGAGGGCAAGTGATGCATCTCGGGGGACATCCAATAGCGGCCCGCGGCGGTTAAAAAGGGTCGCCAACGCATCGGTACTGTCGACGACAAAGCGCTGCTCAAGGGACACTTGATCGAGATAGGTTTTCAAACTCTGCACACAGCCAATGGGAGCCGAGTGCTGCTGCGCATCGGCGATTGCTTGTGCTAGCAGGCCGGCCTCCCGCAGGGAGAGATTTAGCCCTTGGCCCGCGACGGGGTGCAGCGTGTGTGCAGCGTTACCAACCAAGAGAAAGCCCGAGCGGAACTGCTCTGACGCCGATAACCGCACCAATGGCCACTGGCTGCGACGCCCAATGGCCTTAACGCGCCCTAACCGCCAACCAAATGCATCCTGAAAGTGATTTCTAAAAGCCTCATCGTCCAGATCGCCAAGCGTTGTTGCTGCGCTATTGGACACCGACCACACCACGTTATAACGCTGATCGGCATGGCTAATCGTCGGCAAGGGCAGCACGGCTAATGGACCATTTTCGGTAAAACGCTCAAAAGCGCGACCACTTTGTTGCCCTGGAAAACGCGCATTGAATACCAATGCAGTATTAGGGGTCGGTCGCTCCAAGACGCGGATACCCAACTGGGCAAACCAATCAGGCGCTACACCTGCAGCCAGCAAGACAAGGTCAGCGGTAATCACCTCACCTTCTTCTGTCTCAATCGCCGGTGCACCTGCCTCAGTTCGAAGGCCACTGCACCGGACCGGGGATCGAATAGTGATATCCAATTGCTGAGCACGAGCCAGCAATTGCTGACCAAGCTCATGATTCTCCACGACATAGCCCAAAGCTGAGACATCAAGTTCGCTTGCCGTCATCACCGTGCTACCAAAATGGCCACGATGAGAGACATGGATATCGCGTATTGCGCCTGCGGCGGGGCACAGGTCTGACCAAACGCTCCAAGACTCCAGTAATGACACAGAGTGTAAATTGAGCGCCGACCCGCGCGTATCGAGTGGATTAGGAGAGCCCGAACGAAAGGGACTAGCCTCCAGCAAGACAATGTCTACATCTGGATTCCTACAGGCGATCGCAATGGCAAAAGAGAGCCCCGCTAGCCCCCCGCCGAGAATCAGTACCTGCGAATGCGAGGTCATGGCGCTGCTGACATGAGCGCTTCAATCTCATCGGCATTGGTCGGCACGTCTCCAGTTAATACGTCGCACCCTGTCTCGGTGACCGCCACATCATCCTCTATTCGCACCCCGATGCCGCGCCACCGCTTGGCGACGCGCGTATTATCCGGCGCGACATAAATACCAGGCTCGATGGTCATAACCATGCCCACCTCTAACTGCCGCCAGCGACCATCTACGCGATAATCCCCCACGTCGTGAACATCCAGACCCAACCAATGGCCGGCACGGTGCATATAAAAATCGCGATAGGCCTCCGATTTGATCAAATCGCGCTCCTTACCTTTCAGTAACCCCAACTTGATCAATCCGCGAGTAATCACTCTCACGGTGGCGTCATGTGGCTGATTCCACGTGTTGCCGGGTTTCACCTTGGCAATCGCAGCGTGTTGCGCCGCTAAAACCAGGTCATAGAGGGCCCGTTGCTCTGGGGAAAACTGTCCGCTGACGGGAAATGTGCGGGTAATATCAGCTGCATAACCCTCGTACTCACAGCCGGCGTCAATGAGCACCAAATCACCAGCGCGCATGCGCGCGTTATTTTCGGTGTAATGCAACACGCAGGCGTTAGCGCCTGAACCCACAATCGAGTTATAAGCGGGAAAGCGCGCGCCATGCTCCGCAAAAGTGTGTTGGATAGACGCTTCAAGATGATATTCGTATCGTCCCGCACGACACTCGCGCATTGCACGGATATGCGCTTCGGCGCTGATCTCACCCGCTTTGCGCATCACACGCAGTTCAGCAGCGGACTTGATTATGCGCTGTTCATGAAGGAGGAACGCCAAATCAGTAAAATCGGCAGGGGGTGCTGCGCCGGTCCGCACAAGACGTCGAATCTGGTTCACCCAACCCATCACCCGCTGATCAAAATGATCGTCATGGCCCATTGAGTAGTAAATCCGATGCGTTCCCTCCATGAGGCCGGGAAGAATCTCATCGAGGTCATCAATAGGGAAAGCGTCATCCAGCCCCAAGTAGGCAATAGCGCCCTCCGGGCCTAATCGATAACCATTCCAGAGTTCCATATCTGGGTCGCGCTCGCGACAAAATAGGATCATCTGACCCTGTCGGCGACCGGGCAGGAGCACCAGCACCGCATCAGGCTCCTCGAACCCCGTCAAATAAAAGAGATCGCTATTCTGCCGAAACGGATATTCAGTATCTCGACTGCGAGTCACCTCCCGTGCACCAGGTATGATCGCGATACTGTTTTTATCCATCATGGACATCAGTTTTTTACGACGACGAGTAAACTCAGCTTTGGTGATCTTCAAGATCAGCCTCCTGTAGCGCTTGTGCTTCTATGACCGTGTTAATGGCGGCAAACCGTAAATATTCGATGATGTCATCGAGTTGACGCTCTGCCGTCTCAGAATCAGACTCCGCAGGGTCCACTTGTGAGATGGCAGCGATATCTTTCAACGCCTCAGCCGTTAGGCCCGCAACGGGTTCGCCCGCTGCTTCGCGAATCGTGATCCCCTGAGTGAAACCAGATAAAAATCCCGTGCTCCACTCAGAAACGGATAATAAGCGTTCCTCTAAGGCATCCTCATCGGGCGGCAACATCGGTTGGAATGTGTAATCAGCGTCCTCGATAGCGGATAAGGTCGCGAGACTCAACCGGGATATAAATTCGACTAGCTCACCCGTTAACTCGATCGCCAGTGCTTTTTCCAATGCCGCCACGGTCGACGAAAAATGTTGATCTGTGCGAGGGCTAAATCCCGCGGCAAGTAAACCCACCATACCGCCATGAAGCGCAGATGGATTGATGGTGAGGCCCGCATTGAAAAGGCTGTCTGCCGCCTCTTCCCAATGAGGCATATCTTCGAATGCGCCCAGTGCGTCGAATAACAAAATAGTGCCTTCCCTGATCGTCAGTAAATGAAACCTTATTTATCGCTAATGACGCCACTCTCCTTCCTAACAGAGGCCGCCATCATCTTAGTCGCGCTGCCGTGCATTGACCCAGTGAAACAACGCGCATTATAGTGCTTGCTTCCAACTGACATAGTGTACATGCCGTGGCTGAAAACCTCATACAGGCGCTTGAAACAAAAGTGAATGATCTCATTGAGCTGAGCCGCGAGTTAAACCGAGAAAATCGTGCTTTGAAGTTGCGCACTGCGGAACTGCAAAAAGAGCGTCGAGAGCTATTAGAGCGGCAGCGTCAAGCGAGCGAACACGTTGAAACTTCTCTTGCCCGATTGCGCTCTTTGGATGGGACTGCATGAGCCGCTCTAACACTGTCAGCGTCGATATTCTCGACAAAGAGTATCAAGTCGCTTGCCCCGCTGACGAGGAGTCGGCGCTCGCCACTGCCGCTCGTTACCTCGATCAGCACATGCGGGATATCCGCTCCACAGGCAAGGTCATTGGTTTAGAGCGCGTTGCCATTATGGCGGCGCTGAATATCAGCCACGAGTTGCTGGCGCTGAAGGGTGGCGAGCAGTCCACTCAGAACAGTGAAGAGCAGCAGCGGCTGTCTGCGCTCAATAGCCAGCTCGATGAAGTGCTCTATCAACTGCGCCAGCTCGAGATTAACTGAAGCTGGGAATCCGTTATACTCTCGATGGCCTGTTGTATGCGCCAGACGATTTGTCCTCGAGCCGATAATGCAGTACCCGGAGATCACCTCCGTGGCGGTTGAGCAAGCCTGGTCTAAACCGGGAAGCCTGAAGCCACGCGGTGGTCACCACCTTGAGCCGCAAGGGTTCAAGGGCCTATTCGTCAGCGGTACCACGGGTCATTTTATTATTCACAGGGGTGGCGGAGCCTCGCCACCTGGTTTTGGCTGCCACACCCTCGCTGCGCCAGAGAGTTGCAGCTCAGCACACTCCCCAGTCGGCCGCGGAGCCATCACATGGCTGATATAAAGTCAGATAAAAGCGCGTTACGGCGCGCGCTGCGTAGTGCGCGGGATCGGCTGACTGACGAACAACGGCATCTTGCCTGCCAAAGCGCCCGCAAACATTTAGACAACTGGCGCATCTGGCAATCAGCGCGCGTCATTGCGAGCTACTTACCTCACCAATCAGAATTTGACCCATCCGGGCTACTGGCACACAGGTGCTCCGGATCTCAGGTGGTCTGTCCCAGAGTCGTCGGCACCACACTGCGCTTTCATTTGTGGCAAGAAGGTGATGCAACCGAGACCACAGTAGGTGGCGTGCTTCAACCACTGGCTTCTGCAGAATCCGTCTCGATTGAGAGCATTGATTTGTTTATCACGCCACTGCTGGGTTGCGGGCGCACCGGCATGAGGCTGGGTTATGGGGGAGGGTTTTATGATCGACTCTTTGTCACAGCACGCGGATTCCGGCTAGGGGTCGGCTATGCCCAGCAACACATCGACGATTGGCAAGCAGAAGCCCACGACAAACGCTTAGACGGCTTCTTGAGCGATTCTGCGCTGGTACTCTTTCATGCTGAGCATTAGCTAGGGCACCATAACCGATGGTCGGATGACCCCTTGTCATCGTCCTGCCGCTAGCGGGCTCATTATGTCCCGGGACGACCTAAATACTCGCGATACGCCGGATTATCCGTCTCTTCCCAAAACCGATAACCCAATCGAGACAATGCCTTTTTGAGTGCAGGGCGCTTACTCGGGGGGACTTGCATACCCACGAGTATGCGACCGAATGCCGATCCATGGTTTCTGTAATGAAACAAGGAAATACTAAAGTCATTCCCCAGCGCATTGAGGAACTGCAGCAAGCTTCCAGGACGCTCCGGAAACTCCACTCGGAACACTATTTCGTCGGCAGTATCTTGAGAAATTCTACCCCCGATCATGTGACGCAGATGCAGCTTAGCGGTCTCGTTGTCCGTCATATCCAACACGCGATACCCCTTGCGCTCCAGTGCTGACTGCAATGCGGATACACCCTCGTCATCCGGTGTCACGGTCAGCCCAACAAATACGCGCGCCTCTCCCGACGTTTCATACCGATAATTAAACTCTGTGATATTACGCTTACCAATCGCGCTACAAAAAGTGCGAAAGGCGCCCGCGCGTTCAGGAATGGTCACGCTCAATATCGCCTCACGACGCTCACCAATTTCGGTGCGCTCAGAGATGTAGCGAAGACGGTCAAAATTGGTATTGGCGCCGCTGACAGTCGCCGCCATCATTTTTCCGGTAATGGCGCGGGTTTCAGCAAACTTTTTCATGCCTGCTACCGCCAATGCACCTGCCGGCTCGGCAATGGCACGCGTGTCTTCGAAGATATCTTTCACCGCGGCGCAGATTTCGTCTGTGGAAACCGTCATCACCTCGTCAACACACTCTCGGATAATCCGAAAAGTTTCCTTGCCCACCTGAGCCACCGCACAGCCGTCTGCAAATAAGCCCACTTCACGTAACGTGACCCGACGTCCTTTGTTGAGTGCGGCCTGTGTACAGGCGGCATCCTCAGGTTCGACACCAATGATCCGCGTATTGGGCCAGGTATAGCGAAGATAAGCGGCCATACCCGCCAGCAAACCGCCGCCGCCGCAGCAAATAAAAACATAATCAAGCGGGCCGGGTGCTTGCCTTACCAGCTCCATCGCCACCGTGCCCTGACCCGCGATCACATCGGGATCATCGAAAGGATGAATAAAAGTAAGGCCCTGTGTGGCCACCAGCTCAGTTGCGCGAACCGCCGCCTCATCAAAGGTGTCACCACAGAGTACGACACGCGCTCCACGAGCACGCACCGCATCAACCTTAATAGCGGGGGTGGTCACTGGCATGACAATGGTCGCTTTGATACTGAGCTTTTGCGCAGCCAGTGCCACACCTTGGGCATGATTGCCGGCGGATGCTGCCACCACGCCGACTTTGCGCGCTGACTCATCGAGCCGACTCATTTTGTTGTAAGCGCCCCGACATTTAAAAGAAAAGACGGGCTGTAGGTCTTCTCTCTTCAGCCATATCTGATTATTCAATCGCGAAGATAATAGTGGCGCTGCATCTAACGGCGTCTCTCGAGCGACGTCGTAGACCCGAGCGTTTAGTATTTTCTTGATATATGAGTGTGGCATGACGCAACGGCTTCGCAGAAAAGCTAACGACTATAAGGGTTTACCACCATCATGGCACGGGCCGTTCTTGGCAAAATGGCCGGTGTCAGCGTCAATCAGACTATTTCAGTGGGCGTAGCGCGCTTGCATGGCATCGAGTGTCATCGGGCGTATTTTTGACGCGTTACCCGCTGCGCCAAATGACTCGTAACGGTCGATGCAAACCGCCTTCATCGCCTCTTGACTGGCCGCCAGATATTTTCGAGGATCAAACTCCGACGGGTGTGTCGTTAAAAATTGTCGAATAGCGCCCGTTGAAGCCAGCCGAAGGTCGGTATCGATATTAACCTTGCGGACCCCGTGCTTGATGCCTTCCACTACCTGCTCAACCGGCACACCATACGTCTCTGGAATCTCACCGCCATTTTCATTGATGATTGCCAGCCAATCTTGCGGCACAGCTGACGACCCGTGCATGACTAAGTGAGTGTTGGGAATACGTGCGTGAATCGCTTTAATCCGATCCATCGCAAGGATATCGCCGGTCGGTGGGCGCGTAAATTTGTAAGCGCCGTGACTGGTTCCACACGCAATTGCCAGCGCATCTACACCGGTATCAGTGACAAATTGAGCGGCCTCTTCTGGATCTGTCAGTAGTTGGTCATGGCTCAATATCCCCGCTGCACCGATGCCATCCTCTTCACCTGCTTCTCCCGTTTCCAGAGATCCAAGACATCCAATTTCGCCCTCGACTGACACACCACAGGCGTGCGCCATTGCAACAACTTGCCGCGTGATGCTGGCGTTGTAATCGTAATCCATTGGCGTTTTGCCATCCTCCCCCAAAGACCCGTCCATCATCACCGAACTAAAACCCAGCTGAATTGACCGCTGGCATACACCTGCTGAGGTGCCGTGGTCCTGATGCACAACGACAGGAATATGGGGAAATTCCGTCATGGCCGCCTCCATCAGTGCGCGTAAAAATGGCGCGCCCGCATATTTGCGAGCGCCAGCACTCGCCTGCATGATCACTGGCGAATCAGTTGCATCTGCCGCCTCCATAATCGCGCGAGTTTGTTCAAGGTTATTCACGTTAAAAGCCGGTACGCCATAGCCATACTCTGCGGCGTGGTCCAGTAGTTGCCTTAAGCTGATCAGCGCCATTTCTGTTCTCCTGTCTGTCTTGTTAATCTTGCGCGCGTTCGAGTAGCACTGCCACCGCAGGCAACGTTTTGCCTTCAACATATTCTAAAAATGCGCCGCCACCTGTCGAGATATACGATATGTTATCCGCGACACCAAATTGATCTATCGCCGCTAACGTGTCACCGCCGCCGGCCAATGAAAAACCCCCGCTCGCTGCAATCGCATCAGCCAGCACACGAGTGCCCGCCGCAAAAGCCTCTTGTTCAAAAACACCCAGCGGGCCATTCCACAACACCGTCTCCGCACCATGAATGCGGCTTGCGATCTCAGCCGCCGTACTCGGTCCCACATCGAGAATCATGTCGTCAGCCGTCACATTAGCGACTAACTTAATCTCAGCGTGTTGAGGCGCATCAATACCCGGGGCAACGACGACGTCTATCGGTAATGGGATATCCACCCGGTCCATCAATTCGCGGGCGGTATCTAAGAGATCCCATTCGCATAAGGATTGGCCAACGGGATAACCAGCAGCCGCCAAGAACGTATTCGCGATGCCGCCACCTACAATTAAACTGTCGCAGCGCGTTGCCAGCTCACCCAACACTGCCAGCTTCGTCGACACTTTGGATCCTCCCACTACGGCCATCATGGGTTTTTGCGCGGTGGTTAACGCGCGCTCTAATGCGGTCAACTCAGCGTGTAACAATGGTCCCGCACAGGCCAATGGCGCGTGCTTTGCTACCCCATGGGTAGACGCTTGCGCACGATGTGCTGTTCCAAAAGCATCCATTACAAAAATATCGCACAAAGCGGCGTAAGCCGATGCCAAGTCATCCTCGTTTGCCGCTTCTCCGGGGTTACATCGCACGTTCTCCAACAGCACGACGTCACCGGGTAATGGCGCTACCCGACGCCACTCCTTAGCCAACAAAACATCGCGCCCCAACAACTCCTTTAGGCGCGTTGCAATGGGTGCTAACGAGCTCTCCTCACGCCACTCGCCTTCAACGGGCCGACCTAAATGCGACATCAATATAACTGCCGCTCCTTGCTCCAGCGCTGTGAGAATCGAGGGAACAGCGGCTCTAAGACGAGCATCGTTGGTAATCGCGCCATCGCGAAGCGGGACATTAAGATCCTCTCGAATCAATACACGCTGCCCTGCTAGGTCAAGTTCGGTCATCAGTTTCATCATGCATTTCCTCGCGCGGTGCTGTGTGTCAACGCGATTTTAGCTTGCCATGCCAGTGCCACATCGATCATACGACTGGCATACGCCCACTCGTTGTCGAACCAGATCAAGATTTTGACCAACCGCCCCGCTGCAACCTGTGTTTGTTTCGCATCTACAATCGCGGAGGCGGCCTCGCCCGCAAAATCACAAGAAGCCAATGGCTCAAGAGAATAATCGAGCACTCCGGCTAGTGCGCCCTCTGCGGCGTTGCGCAGCGCTTCGTTAACGTCCTCACTGGTGCAAATGCGATCCGTCGCTACGGTCAGCTCAATCGCAGACACTTTGGTGGTGGGGACTCGAAGCGCGTGGGCCGATAACTTGCCCGACAGGTCAGGCAATATCCGTTCAATACCCACTGCCAGCCCCGTATCAACAGGAATAATGGATTGCGATGCTGCGCGCGTTTTGCGCAGATCCGTGTGGTGATAAGCATCCAATACCGGCTGGTCATTCATCAGAGCATGAATCGTTGTGATGGTCGCGGCCTCAATACCCACCGCGGCGCTCAGCGTCGCTAGTACAGGAACGACCGCATTCGTCGTGCAGGAGGCCGCCGACACCACCGTCATCTCTGCTGATAGCGAATCGGTATTCACGCCATAGACGATGGTCTCGTCGACATCCGATTCTGCTGGTTGTGAAAATAAGACGCGTGTGGCCCCTGCTTGCAGGTGCTGCTCAGCGGTCATGCGGTCGGTGAAGGCGCCGGTGCACTCCAGCACCAGGTCAATCTGGTGTTGCCGCCACGGCAACACTGCAACCTCCGCAACGTGGCTCAGGGGCACCGAGGAGTGATCAATGACAAGAGAAGATCCCGCCCGCGCGATCTCTCCTGGATAACGCCCATAGTTTGAATCGTACCGCGCGAGATGCACCACCGTATCGGCGTCTGCAATTTCATTAATCGCAGCCAGAGTGAGTTTCGCTTGTGCGTCCTCGCGCGACGCGTACACTCTTAACAGTGTCCGACCCACTCGACCAAAGCCGTTAATAGCAAAACGCATTGTCAATCGAGGATCACTTCCTCGACAGCAGCAATCACGTTGTCTACGGTCAGGCCAAAGTGCTGAAATAGCGCAGAGGCGGGAGCAGATTCACCGTACGAGGACATGCCGACAACACGACCATCCAGTCCTACATACTTATACCAGGCATCGGTATGGCCGGCCTCGACGGCTACTCGCGCGAGCACCTCACTGGGTAAAACCGCCTCTCGATACCCCGCTTCCTGAGCGTCGAACAGTGCGGTGCAGGGCATCGATACGACCCTGACACCTCTACCGGCAGCCGCAAGCTGCTCTGCCGCGGTGACCGCCAAACCGACTTCTGAACCCGTCGCGATTATGATCGCGTCTAATACGCCTTGCTCGGCCATCAAAGTATAGCCGCCACGATGAGCACCCGTGACTTGCTCTGTCGTTGTAATCTGAGCAGGCAATGTTTGACGTGAAAACACTAGCGCACTGGGACCCGACTCGCGCATCAATGATTGCTTCCAAGCAATCGCCGATTCGGTCGCATCACAAGGCCGCCACGTATGCAGATTAGGCGTCGCCCGCAGCGCCGTTAACTGCTCTACCGGTTGGTGAGTGGGGCCATCCTCGCCGAGGCCGATCGAGTCATGCGTGAAAACATAAATAACACGCTTGCCCATTAACGCAGACATGCGAATGGCGTTGCGCGCATATTCCATAAAAATCAGGAACGTTGCGCCATAAGGAATAAAGCCACCATGCAAAGCAACGCCATTCATGATGGCGGCCATCGCAAATTCTCTTACGCCGTAGTAGAGATAATTGCCGCTGGCATCCGCGGCTGAGATGCCCGATGCGCCCGACCAAAGCGTCAGATTAGACCCTGCAAGATCTGCTGAACCGCCCAGTAGTTCAGGTAAATGGGGTCCCAATGCATTCAAGGCCTGTTGGGATGCCTTGCGCGAGGCAATATCAGCACCTGCAACAACGCACTCATCGATATATGCGTCCACTTGCTGCGGAAAATCACGCGGCAATACGCCTGCCAAACGCCGCAGAAGCTCATCCGCCAAGTCCGAATGGGCTGCCCGGTAAGCATCAAATTGTGCACCCCATTCTGATTCTAATAATGCGCCCTTTGCTCTCCCATCCCACGCTTCACGAATCGCTCCAGGTATCTCAAAAGGCGCGTGCTGCCAACCGAGCGCCTTGCGTGTGCGTGCAATTTCATCGTCCCCCAGTGGCGCTCCGTGACAGCCTTCGGTGCCCTCCTTATTCGGACTGCCTTTGCCGATAACGGTTTGGCAACAAATCAGCGTGGGGCGATTATGCTCAGCCTTTGCAGCAACAAACGCCGCTTCGATTGCATCAGGATCGTGGCCATCTACAACCGGAATGACATGCCAGCCATAGGCCGCGAAACGCTGCGGCGTATCATCGGTAAACCAGCCCTCAACCTCGCCGTCAATTGAGATCCCGTTGTCGTCGTAAACGGCAATTAGCTTGCCAAGGCCCAACGTGCCCGCCAATGAGCAAGCCTCGTGAGAAATCCCTTCCATCAGGCAGCCATCACCCAAGAAAACCCATGTGTGATGGTCCACCACACCGTGCCCCTCTCGGTTAAATTGTGCCGCCAGTGTTTTTTCAGCAATCGCCATACCGACCGCGTTCGCCAACCCCTGGCCAAGTGGTCCCGTTGTCGTTTCAACACCGGGGGTATAACCGTACTCGGGGTGCCCCGGTGTTTTACTGTGTAACTGTCGGAAGTTTTTAAGGTCGTCAGTACTGAGGTCGTAGCCGGTGAGATGCAGCACCGCATAGATCAACATCGATCCATGGCCATTTGATAAGACAAAACGATCTCTATTAGGCCATTGTGGATTAGCCGGGTTATGGCGTAACACTTTATTCCACAGCACCTCGGCAATATCCGCCATGCCCATCGGAGCACCTGGGTGACCACTGTTGGCGGCCTGTACGGCATCCATCGCTAGGGCACGGATAGCGTTGGCCAATTCTATTTGAGCGGGCATGAAATCTCCGGGATCTCGGGGCGAGCCGTATTGTCGGCGATGCGAGCCCTGTGGGCAAATATCGCTGGGTCAACTGGCATCAAAAGCCAGTGTCTCACGCCGATATCCCGGCTCTGCAACCCGAGTCTCATGGAAAAAATAAGAGGGAAACAGTATCAGTAAGCCCTCTTCAGGCGTCACTTCCGCTAATGGCTCCAATGGGTCAGGTAACGCAAAAGGTGGCACACCAAAGTAAATTGTCTCCTTATTGTCGACTGATAGATTGTCGACTGATAGCCCATTGGGGTGAGTGGAATCAAGCCTGCGCGCGTCATCTGTTTTCGCCTTGCTAAGCGCATCAACAACGCCGAGTGAGTTTTCACTTCATAATCCGATATTGGAGCCTATCGTAAAGTCATCCGTAACGACTCGAACTATCTCAGGACAAAGCCGAGCCGGTCACCACTTCGACTCCCGCTGGCGTGCCTAACAGCAATAGATCAGCTGGCCGATTAGCAAACAGGCCATTACATACGACACCGGCCATCTGGTTAATGCGGGTTTCTATGTCTAAGGGGTCGCTAATATGCAAACCGTGAACATCCAAAATGAGATTGCCATTATCGGTGATCGTCTGCTCACGCCACACTGGCTGCCCACCCAACTGAGCCAATGCACGCGCAACATGGCTTCTCGCCATCGGAATGACCTCGACAGGTAGGGGAAACGCCCCCAGCACGTCGACCCGCTTGCTCGCGTCCGCAATACAAATAAATTCCTCCGACGCTGCGGCAACAATCTTTTCTCTCGTCAATGCCGCGCCACCCCCTTTGATCAGCGCCAGCTGCGCATTGGCCTCGTCTGCGCCGTCGACATAAACATCTAACGGCCCGACACTGTTGAGATCCATAACGGGCAGGTCGAGTTCTCGTAGCAGGGCTGCCGAGCGCTCTGAGCTCGCAACGGTCGCCTCAATACGCGAACGGATAGCCGGGAGCTTGCGAATAAAGCACTCAGCAGTGGTGCCCGTTCCGATACCCAGAAGCAGCCGGTCGCTATGTCGTGCTGAAACGCGCTCGAGCGCCGCCTCGGCAACCTGTTCCTTTAATGTCTGTTGGTCCACATGTGCTCCTGCGACTAGCGGCTTGGCATCGACTACCACAGAAAGTATAGCCCCAGGGGGCCTCAGCCGGGGGGTCGGAGGCCAAAGTTCTATTCATCAAAATATTTAGATAAATAGGGGGCGCAGTGATAGCATTCTGCCATGACCGCCACCTCAAAAGTCATTCCGCTCAGCCCCACCAATCGGGCCCGCGGCACGCACGAACCGCTCCATGCGCTGTTCAGTGCTGCTGGACACCCATTAAGAATGGGTATTTTGAGGGTGCTGAAAGCCGAATCGTTCAGCGTTTCGGAGCTGTGCGATCTGTTTTCGATGCGCCAAAGTGCATTGAGCCACCACCTCAAAATTCTGGCTGACGCTAACTTATTAAGCCGACGGCGCGAGGGAACCGCGACTTTCTATCGCCGGCAATTACCCGAAGGCCAGCACGAAAATTTGCGGCAAACCATGTTCGACGATATCGATCAAGAACCCCTTGGGCGTGATCTGGTGTTAGGACGCCAAAGAGTGCAGTGCCAGCGCGAGCAGCACTCGGCAACTTTTTTTCGCGAGCATGGCGAGCAGTTCAAACGCCACCAGGAATCCATCGCGTCTTGGGAAGACTACAGCCGGGCAACGCTCCACTTACTCGACAGGGCAGGCAGCTTTCGTGATAACAAAATTCTTGAAGTTGGCCCAGGTGACGGGCGCTTGTTGCCTGCGCTATCAGAGCGAGGAGCAGCTGTCGTTGCGCTCGATAATGCCGAGGAGATGCTCGACACCGCAAAAAAAACCGCTGGCGCATTTGGCAATATTCAATTTTGTCTTGGTGAACCGGCCTCACTGACACATCATACAGGCGCTTTTTCGGCAGCAGTGGTCAACATGGTGCTTCACCATGTGCCCGATCCAGAAAGACTCATCGCTGAGGTGGCTCAGTTATTAGCCCCAGGCGGCCATGTCATTGTGAGCGAACTCTGCCCACATGATCAGGCATGGGCACGCGAACACTGCGGAGATTTATGGTTAGGGCTCGATCCCGACGCACTCCACACTTGGGCGGCCGCAGCCGGTCTGGAGCACAACGCAGCGCTTGTTTTCGGTCAACGAAACGGCTTTCAAATACAAATTCAACATTTCACCCGTCATTAAACCCATCGTTAGGAACACACATTATGAGTGAGTACTCTCTCTTTACATCTGAGTCGGTCTCCGAGGGACACCCCGACAAAATGGCTGATCAAATTTCGGATGCCATTCTGGACACCTACCTGAGCAAAGACCCTGATGCACGCGTCGCGGTAGAAACGCTAGTGAAGACAGGCATGGTCGTCGTCGCGGGCGAAGTCACCACCGCGGCTAATGTCACCCCCGGCGAACTCGAAAAGGTGATCCGACAAACCGTTCTCGATATTGGCTTTGACTCCTCAGCGGTGTGCTTCGATGGCAACACCTGCGCCGTCATTAATGCCATTGGACAACAGTCTGCGGATATCGCGCTGGGCACCCATGAGGCTGATGAAGCCAGCCAAGGGGCGGGCGATCAGGGGCTGATGTTTGGATTTGCCTCGGACGAGACAGAAGTACTAATGCCGGCGCCGATCCACTACGCGCATCGACTGGTTGAGAAACAAGCTGAACTTCGTAAATCAGGGGCCCTACCTTGGCTGCGCCCCGACGCAAAGAGCCAAATTACGATGCGCTACTCAGCAGACGGCAAACCTGAGCGCGTCGAGGCGGTGGTCCTCTCCACTCAGCATGACCCTGACATCTCACAGGCTGATCTTCGCGAAGCGGTTCGTAGGGAGATCATTGAATCGACCTTGCCAGCGGAGTGGCTACACAGCGATACGCTGTTTCATATCAACCCAACCGGTAATTTTGTGATTGGTGGTCCACAGGGAGACTGTGGACTCACCGGACGAAAGATTATTGTCGACACTTATGGGGGCATGGCCCGGCACGGTGGCGGTGCATTCTCGGGTAAGGACCCTTCCAAGGTCGATCGTTCCGCCGCTTATGCAGGTCGTTATGTGGCAAAAAACATCGTCGCGGCTGGACTCGCCCGCCGCTGTGAAGTGCAGGTCTCCTATGCCATCGGCGTGGCAGAGCCCACCTCTATCTCAGTCAACACCTTTGGTACTGGAGCGGTAACTGACGACGCAATTGAGTCAATGATCCGCGAGCACTTTGATCTCCGACCCAAAGGCCTTATTAATATGCTGAATCTAAAACGCCCCATCTACCGTACTACTGCCGCTTACGGCCATTTTGGCCGCACCGGCGACGCCTTTACTTGGGAACAAACGGATCACGCGGAAGGACTTCGCGCGGCTTTAGGACGATAACGAATCAATCGAGCAAAAGAGAGACGATGCTATGAACACTGCTGTAGAGCAAACTGTATTTGCCGACTATAAGGTCGCGGACATTCACTTGGCCGATTGGGGTCGACGTGAGCTGGAAATCGCCGAGAACGAAATGCCCGCGCTGATTGCACTCCGGGAGCACTATCGTGATGCGCAGCCGCTCGCCGGCGCTAAGATTTTGGGCTGCATTCATATGACGATTCAGACAGGCGTGCTCATTGAGACACTAGTCGCACTTGGCGCAGAGGTTCGCTGGTCATCCTGCAATATTTTCTCTACTCAGGATCACGCTGCCGCAGCCGTCGCTGCTGCAGGCATTCCTGTTTTTGCGTGGAAGGGAGAAACAGAAGAGGAATATGAGTGGTGTATCGAGCAAACCATTCTCGCAGACGGTAAACCGTGGGATGCCAACATGGTGCTTGACGATGGAGGGGACCTCACGGGCATGTTGCACGAGCAATATCCAGAGATGCTTGCGCGCATTCATGGTGTGACCGAGGAGACCACAACAGGCGTTCATCGCCTTTATGAAATGCTCGCCAATGGCGAACTGAAAGTGCCCGCAGTCAATGTCAATGACGCGGTTACCAAATCGAAAAATGATAACAAGTATGGCTGTCGCCACAGCCTTAACGATGCGATCAAACGAGGCCTTGATCACTTGCTAGCAGGCAAACGCGCGCTCGTTATCGGTTATGGTGATGTCGGCAAAGGGTCGGCTCAGTCACTTCGACAAGAAGGCATGATTGTGCGGGTCACCGAATGCGATCCCATTTGCGCGATGCAAGCCTGCATGGACGGTTTTGAGGTGGTATCGCCCTTTATTAACGGTGTCGATGACGGCACAGACGGCAGCGTCAATACCGATTTACTCGCCACCACTGATTTGTTGGTAACTGCTACTGGGAATTACAACGTCTGCACCGCGCCCATGCTGCGTGCACTGAAATCAACAGCTGTGGTATGCAATATTGGCCACTTTGACAATGAGATTGATACCGCCTACATGCGTGCAGAATGGCAGTGGGAAGAGATCAAGCCCCAGGTACATAAAATCATCCGCGACAGCGCCAGCAACGACCACCTCTTGCTCTTATCAGAAGGCAGACTGGTCAACCTAGGTAATGCTACCGGTCACCCTTCTCGTATTATGGACGGCTCTTTCGCTAATCAGGTTTTGGCGCAAATTCATTTATACGAAAAGAAATTTGCCGATCTGCCAGAAGATGCGCGCCAGGACGCCATCGCGGTAGAGGTATTACCAAAGCATCTTGATGAGCAGGTTGCCGCGTTAATGGTGCAGGGCTTCGGTGGCGTCATGACGCAACTGACGACTAAGCAGGCGGACTACATTGGTGTAGGGGTTAATGGCCCCTTTAAAGGTGACTCGTATAAGTATTGAAGCAATCCTCCGACTCACCAAGGCGAGTGACAGCGCTCCGCCTTGGTGAGACGCTGACGTGCTCGCTATTACGGCAAAAATGACCAGAGTCTTATCATGCGTACCCCCCGACTTTTTTCAGACCAACCGCTCGTCGTCGGGGCAGACGTTGTTTTAAATGAGAGCGCGGCGCAATACCTAGGCAAAGTCCTGCGCGCTCGCGTCGGTGACAGGGTTATCCTATTCGACGGTCGGGGACAGCAAGGCACGGCAACTATCAAAGCCATTGCCAAACATACTGTATCGGCGCAGCTCGGTGCCGTTACCACTCCGCAAACTGAATCCTCACTTCAGACTCATCTCGGACTCTGTTTGAGTAAGGGTGATCGTTTCGATTGGGCCATTCAAAAAGCCACTGAACTGGGTGTCAGCACTATCTCGCCTCTCTACAGCACGCGAGTTGATTTTACGATCCCGAAAGAGCGCCTGACAAAGCGACTCGCCCACTGGCAACACATTGTCACCAGCGCCTGCGAACAATCTGGACGGGTGCGTATCCCTGCCGTTAACACGCCCACCTCACTGACAAACTGGGTGTCGGAGACGGTGGCGGACGCTAAACTGGTACTGCATTGTGACGTGCAAAATACGCCGCTCCCAAGCGCGGAACCGCACTCTGTCGCACTACTCATCGGGCCGGAGGGTGGCCTAACCGATGAGGAAGTGGCGGCGGCAGCGCAACATCACTTTCAACCATGGCAACTGGGGCCTCGTATTCTCAGAACAGAGACCGCGCCGGTCGTTGCACTGTCTGTCATTGGCGCGCAATGGGGTGACTTCTCTGGAATCAGCCACAGCGCCTAGTCAGCCTTCACACCGCCATCCCGCGTATAATATTACTGCTTAACCCGAAGGTGCCGTGCCCAAGCCCACTCGAGCCAGCAAGCTGCTGCGTTTAAATAATGACTGGTCCTAGGGGAGTGGAAAATTTCAAAGGCGTGCTGTGCTCTGGGCAATTCCGCATACACCAAGGGCGCCGCTGCAATGGGGCTGAGTTCCGCAACAAATCGCCTTACCTCTTCCACCCAGACCAACGAATCATGGGTACCCTGAACAATAAACATCGGTGGCGCGGCCTCAGCAACACCCGGGCGATGTATCCAGGAGATCGGCGAACCATCCTCGTAAATAGCCGGCGCCTGCTCACGAGATTGCTGGATAATGCGCTGCGCAATAAACGAATCCATGCTGTCTTGCTGCCGAATGCCATGACGGTTAGTCAAATCGACAACCGGATACAAGGCCAACACACCTTGAACCGCAGTATCAATGTGTTCAAAGCCCGTCTGCCAATCTGCATGATTCGGCGTCAAACCAGCTAGCAGCGACAAATGACCGCCGGCAGAGCCGCCCGTCACCACAATAAAATCAGGGTCCCCGTCATACTCGGCAATATGTTCCTTTACCCAAGCGATCGCTTTTTTTACATCCACCATTTGTGCCGGAAAAGCAGCGCGTGGCGCGAGGCGATAATTGATCGACACCCCCACCCACCCCGATTCCACCATGCGATGCAAAAGCGGCTGCGCCTGCTCGGATTTGTGGCCCACCATCCACGCCCCACCATGCACCTGCAAGAGTACCGGGCGACGTTCACCAGCGGCCACCGGAATATAAACGTCTAATAAGCCACGCTTGCCCGAGTCTGCATAAGCGATATTCCGGACATAACGCACGCCGGGTCGCTTAAACCGAAACGGCCACTGCCACTCCTTGCTATGCACCTGGTTGGTGATCTTAGCGCGCCGCGAAAGGGGTATTTGCTCCAGAAAATCGCCGCCAAGTGTCATTCGCAATGAACGGCTAAAGGTGGCGCCCGCATCAAATGCGTCTCGTAAAAATACTGCCAACAACACCCACGTAGCGAGGAACAGCGATAGGCCCCAACTAAAGCCCGACGTATCGGTCCCTGCGATCAGCACCCACGCGGCCACAAAAACCCATTGCAGGCCGATACACCAAATGGCGAGCTCGCCCGTTATCCACCCAACAAAAAACCACAGCCAAACTGCCCAGCCAATTGCCCGCACCCGCAACACTGCCGCGATCGCGCATAGCAAACTGACACAGGCGACGACGACAAAAAAACCATCCATAATGCAGTAGACCTCTATCAAAAATGCGCAGCTTCCGCTGCTCGGCAAGCTTGCGGGGATTCGCTGCGAATCGCAAGATAGTGGCCCTCGGCCTAAAAGGATCCTGAAATGAGTCTCAACCTCGGCGTCGTCATGGACCCCATCGGTTCTATCAACTACAAAAAAGATACCACCTTAGGATTGCTTTGGGCGGCGCAGGATCGTGGGTGGTCGTTATTTTATATACAGCCCGACGGCCTCTACCTCAGCGGCGAGGAGCCGATGGCTCGGGCACAATCCTTAACCGTGCATCGAGACGCTTCGCAGTGGTATGCACTGAAGGAACCGCAAGACATATCGCTAAGTGACCTCGACATTTGCCTGATGCGAAAAGACCCCCCGTTTGATCTTGAATATATTTACGCCACGTATTTGTTAGAACGAGCGGAGCAACAAGGCACGCTAATCGTCAATCGCTGCCAGAGCCTGAGGGATTGCAATGAAAAGTTATTTGCCACCGAATTTCCCGACTGTTGCCCACCCCTATTAGTCAGTCGAAATATGACCAAACTGCGCGCCTTCCACACGGAACATGACGATGTCATTTTTAAGCCCCTAGATGGCATGGGTGGCAGCGCTATTTTTCGGGCCCGCAAGGATGATCCTAATCTGAGTGTCATCTTAGAAATGCTGACCCGCTCAGGCGCGCAAACGATTATGGCACAACGCTATTTGCCCGCCATCAGCGACGGCGATAAACGTATCCTAATGATTAACGGGGAACCCGTCCCTTTCTGCCTTGCCCGCATCCCACTCGCCGGAGAGAGTCGGGGTAATTTGGCGGCTGGCGGTTCCGGTCGAGTGCAACCGCTATCAGATCGTGATCGATGGATCGCCGAGCAAGTGGGGCCTGCTCTTAAAGCCCGAGGACTTTTTTTCGTTGGGCTCGACGTGATTGGCGACTACCTGACTGAAATCAATGTCACTAGCCCAACCTGCCTCAGAGAAATAGAAGCTGAGTCGGGGCTTGATATTGCAGGCCAGCTGCTCGATGTGGTTCAGGCTCATGTTGCCCAAGGATCTTCAAACTGAGTGAACTAAGCCCATTGCTGATGAGCGGGCCGCCACTATGACGCTTCGTGGTCATTTCTTAATCGCGACGCCAGCCATCCATCGCGGTTTTTTTAATCGCTCGCTAACCTACCTATGCCAACATGATGAGGGCGGTGCGATGGGCATCGTTGTGAATCAGCGGCTCGATATTACCTTTATCGAGATGGCGCAGTATCTCGCAATACCGACCGACTCTGAGATGCCAGATTTCCCTATCTTGGCAGGAGGGCCAATCAGCAATGATCATGGATTCGTGTTGCACGGCCCGACGGGGGAGTGGGAAGGGAGTCAAGCGGTTTGCCATGACATCAGCCTGACGACCTCGCGCGATATTTTGTGTGCGTTGGCAGCGGGTAAAGGGCCCGAAGAATGTCTCGTGGCCCTGGGCTACGCTGGATGGGCGCCGGGACAACTCGAGGCAGAGATAGCGGACAACAGCTGGCTGACCGTTGCGGCAGATCGGCAAACGCTATTTCATTCGGACACATCACAAAAACTGGCAGAAGCTGGGCGCAAGCTGGGAATCGATATCGATCTGCTCACCGCCAGCGCAGGACACGCTTAACGATGCCAAAGTATGAAACGATCATGGCAATGGATTTTGGACTGCGCAATATAGGCGTGGCAATCGGTAATACGCTGTCGCGTACCGCCGAGCCGCTGACCGTGGTGTCGGCAAAAGATGGCGTACCGCACTGGCCGTCAATCATCGCGCTAACCAAAGAATGGCGGCCGAACCGCCTGCTTGTTGGACTCCCCATCAACATGGACGGCTCAGAAAGTGAGCTCAGTCGGCGAGCGACTAAGTTTTCTCGGCAACTCGAGGGCCGATTAGGGTTGCCCGTTTCATTGGTTGACGAGAGGCTATCCAGCAGAGAAGCGAAGGCTGACGCGCTCGCAACCGGGCATCGCGGCGATTTTGTCACCGACCCTATCGATGACAAAGCGGCGGCCATTATTCTTATCACTTGGCTCAATGATCAGCCAATGATGCCCTCTGGCTGACGCGCCTTTTCGCGCGCTACCTCGGCAGTAATCAATCTTTTTTGGACCAGTCCCTGCAAACATTGATCCATTGTTTGCATGCCTGTGGATTGTCCCGTTTGAATAGCGGAATACATTTGCGCCACTTTATCCTCACGAATCAGATTTCGGATCGCCGCAGTACCACGCATGATCTCGTGTGCCGCAATACGTCCACCCTGACTCCGCTTCAGCAAGGTTTGAGAGATCACAGCCTGTAAGGATTCTGACAACATCGAGCGCACCATGGCTTTTTCTTCCCCGGGGAAGACATCGACAACGCGATCAATCGTCTTTGCGGCCGAGGTGGTATGCAGTGTGCCAAAGACCAAATGGCCAGTCTCAGCGGCTGTCAGCGCCAGCCGAATCGTCTCTAGATCTCGCAGTTCGCCCACCAGAATAATGTCAGGGTCTTCACGCAATGCTGAGCGCAGTGCTTCAGAGAAACCCAACGTATCACGATGAACCTCACGCTGATTAATCAAACAACGTTTGCTTTCGTGAACAAACTCAATCGGATCTTCAATCGTAAGGATATGGTCGTAGCGGTTTGCATTGACATAATCGATCATGGCGGCAAGCGTGGTAGATTTTCCCGAGCCCGTCGGACCGGTAACCAGAACTAACCCTCTCGGTAACATTGAGATGTCTCGAAAAGTCTGGCCCATCCCCAATGCTTCCATCGTTAACACTTCCGACGGGATCGTGCGAAATACCGCACCCGCACCGCGGTTTTGAACGAAGGCATTGACGCGAAAGCGAGCCACATCGGGAAGCTCAAACGAAAAGTCCGTTTCCAGACGCTCCTCAAATTCGTTCCGCTGACGATCGTTCATAATGTCGTAAATTAAAGCTTGGACTTCGGTCGGCGTTTGCGGCGGCAAGTCGACACGCCTGATATCACCGTCTACACGGATCATAGGTGGAAGCCCTGCTGAAAGATGCAGATCCGAAGCACCTTGTTGAACGCCAAAAGCGAGTAATTCTGTGATATCCATTTCATAGTCTCCATTAGCGTCGGACTAACACATGGCGCATCAATTTCCTTATGATGCTGGCATGACACCGACAGACTTGCGTCACAATATATCAGAAATCAACCGTCGTATTCGTGCGGCAGAATCCGCAGCGGATAGGCCGCCCGGGGCAGTCTCGCTACTGGCTGTCAGTAAAAAGAAATCAGCTGAACTCATCCGCTGGGCGAACCAAGCGGGCCTGACTGATTTTGGCGAGAACTACGCGCAGGAAATGGCCGATAAAGCGCTTCAGCTGTCTGACTTAGATTTGACGTGGCACTTCATTGGGCCGATCCAGAGCAATAAAACGGGCCTAATTGCCGAGTTTAGTGACTGGGTGCATAGCCTAGATCGACTCAAGATAGCGCAGCGGCTCAGCGATCAACGCCCCCCTGAAAAAGGCCCACTAAAAGTATTGCTGCAAGTCAAAACATCCGATGAAGCAAGTAAGTCCGGGATACAACCTGACGCACTCAATGCGCTTATCGATGCAGTCACAGCGCTCCCCAATCTGCAACTGATGGGCCTGATGACAATACCGGCTCCCAGTGCCGAACGCGCGGCCCAACGAGTGCCTTTTCGCCACTTGCGCACCATTCAACAACGTCTTCTCGACCACACCCCTCAATTGGCGCTACTGTCGATGGGAATGTCCAACGATTTAGAAGCCGCTATTGCCGAAGGATCGGATCTGGTCAGAGTCGGCACAGATATTTTTGGCGCACGGTATAATTAAATTCGTTCTTCACGGATACTCGTTTTCTTATGTCGCCTCAAATCGCATTCCTCGGCGCGGGCAATATGGCCACCGCCATGATCAATGGCTTACTGGCTAATGGCTTCGCGCCGTCACAACTGCGCGCTAGCGACCCTAGCGAGGCCGCATTATCACGGCTCCGATCACTCGGGTTGTCGCAGCTCGATACCTCGCCCGAGCACATTTTTATCGATGCCGATCTGGTGGTGGTGGCAGTCAAGCCACAGGTCGCACCTGAGGCCTTAGCGGCGGTACGAGACCAGATTGGGCCAAATACCGCCATTTTGTCGATTGCAGCGGGCATTCCGATTGCCTCTTTGCAGGCCGCCGTCGATCCCAACGTACCCGTCATTCGCTGCATGCCCAATACGCCTGCCATGATCGGTAAGGGGGCCAGTGGACTCTACGCAACAGAGCAAGCCAGCGATGCACATCGCGCCCTAGCAGAGCAAGTGACTAACGCAGTCGGTATGACGATGTGGGTGCCCTCAGAGGCATTACTCGATGCCGTCACCGCCGTGTCGGGAAGTGGACCCGCCTATTTCTTTGCGCTTATCGAGGCCATCATTGCTGCCGGTATTGATCTGGGGCTAGATCAGCAGACTGCGGTGGCCTTAACCCTGCAAACCGCTATCGGTGCGGCTGAGCTCGCTGGACGCTCAGAGCTGCCGATTTCAACGCTGCGGGAAAATGTCACCAGCCCCGGAGGCACGACAGAACAGGCACTATTAGCCTTACAGTCCCGCCAATTCGACGAGATAATCACTCATGCCGTTCAAGCCTGTGCTGAACGAGCAAGAACACTGGGCGAGGAGTTTGGTTGATATGACTGCGGGAGCCGAAATGGCGCTTTATCTGATTCAGAATCTCGGGGCTTTGTTACTGACCCTGATCGTATTGCGCGGCATGCTGCATGCATCGCGGGCCAATTTTTATAATCCCATTTCTCAACTCATCGTCAAAATCACCAATCCATTACTCGCGCCGCTACGTGGCATGCTTCCAGCAAGAGGACGCATTGATTGGGCTGTTTTAGTGATGGCAGTCCTGATCCAGATCTTAATTTTACTGGGCATCGCCGGGGTGCTAGGGGAGCAATGGAGCTTGCCTAACCCGCTCACATTAGTGGGCTGGGGCATTATTGGTGTGTGCGGATTACTCACTAACCTGACCTTTTTTGTACTCATCGCCATGATCATCGTCAGTTGGGTAGCCGCCGGTAGCCGGCATCCTGCCATCGAGCTGATTGGGCAAATTTCTGAACCCATTATGGCTCCCTTTCGCGCATTGCTACCCAACATGGGCGGCATCGACTTTTCACCGATTTTGCTCTTTGTCACGATCAATATTGTGCAAATCGGATTGCGACACGCGGCAGTCGCGCTGTCACTTCCCCCTAACTTGGTCGTTGGGCTGTGAACCATGCCAAATAGCGACGCGCACAACAGTGTCGGGCTGGTCAGCCCCTGCCGTGCTCGTTTCGAAGCCGCTTTTCAGTTGCTAAACGGGTCGGTCCTAGCTGAGCATGAGCTGGTTTATGAAACCTATGGCGAGCTCAATGCAGCGGGTGATAATGCTGTGCTCATTTGTCATGCGCTGTCTGGCACGCATCACGCGGCGGGCTTTTATGCTGACGACGATCAACGTCCTGGATGGTGGGACCTTGCCATTGGTCCCGGAAAACCTATCGACACACGACGCTTATTCGTCGTGTGCTCAAATAATTTAGGCGGGTGTGACGGGTCTACAGGGCCCAATACCCTAAACCCCGCAACAGGCAAACCATGGGGCGCCAAATTCCCCCAGCCGCAGGTACAAGATTGGGTGCGCAGCCAAAAACTGCTCGCAGAATATTTGGGAATATCGCGCTGGGCAGCCGTAATCGGTGGCAGCCTAGGTGGCATGCAAGCGCTGCAGTGGGCCATCGATTATCCGGAATGGGTCGAACATTGTGTGGCGCTTGCTGCAGCACCCAAGCTCACCGCTCAGAATATTGCCTTTAATGAAATTGCCCGACACGCCATCTTATCCGACCCTGATTGGTGCGAAGGGGACTACCTGAGCCGCGCTATAGTGCCAACGCGAGGCGTGGCACTTGCCCGGATGGTGGGCCATCTCACTTACATGTCTGCCGATGGTATGAGCGACCGCTTTGGGCGAGAGCTCAGGGAAGGTAGTTTTACGCCTGAAGCGGAGAGCGAGTGGGTGTTCCAAGTAGAGAGCTATCTCCGACATCAAGGAACGCGATTTTCTGCTCAGTTTGATGCCAATACCTATGTGCTAATGACACGAGCACTGGATCTCTTTGACTTAGCGGTTAGCGATCAGGGTGACCTCAAGGCGGCTCTCGACAAAGCACGCGCCGACTTTCTGGTGTTGTCTTTTAGTTCCGACTGGCGCTTCCCCCCGCACCGCTCCATTGAAATCCGCGATGCCTTAATGGCTGCCGGGAAACCCGTGACCTACGCCAACATCGAAACAGACAACGGCCACGATGGCTTCCTACTGCCCAACCAGGCCTACGAGGCGCTGTTAACACAGTGGATGCGGCGGGTCGGTCCAACATGAATCGTCATGATCTGAACACGGTGCTAAGTTGGGTCCCACTGGGCAGCAAAGTGCTCGATTTAGGATGCGGTGATGGGGCGTTTTTAAAGCGCCTTTGCGAAGAACGTAGCGCTGTGGGGGTGGGGGTCGATATTGATCCTGACAACCTCGTTTCTGCGGTAAGCAAAGGGCTCGACGTCATTCAGGAAGACATCAACGAAGGCCTAAACTGCTTTACTCGCCACCGTTTTGACGTAGTGATACTCACCCACGCATTACAAGAGCTGACGCATCCGCACCTCGCCTTGGAGCGTATGGTACATATTGGTGAAGAAGCGATCGTCTCTTTTCCGAATTTTGGGCACTGGCGCTGTCGCACCCACCTCGGGTTGACCGGTCGCATGCCGGTCTCTAAGGCAATGCCGCGGAGCTGGTATGACACCCCTAACATTCATTTTTGTACGGTCAAGGATTTTGAAGCACTGTGTTCAGATTTGCGCATCGATATTATAGAGCGGGCAACGATTGCTGGCGCCGCACAAAAATGGCTTGGAAAATGGTGGCCCAACCTGTTTGCCAGCAGTGCCGTTTACCGAATACGCCGCTCAGCGCACTAATCCTTGCCTGTGTCCTGGGTGTCTTCCCACTTACAAGTGACGCTCAACAGTCCACACAATACGGCCCTTTTGAATTACATCACAGTATTGTCTATACGACCTTCCTTACCCCCGATATCGCAGCCGAATATGGGATTACCCGGGGTGCAGACAAGGCCATTTTGACGCTATCTGTCCGCGACACCACATCGGGTGAGATTGCGGGCCGACCGATGACGATTGAGGGTAAGACCTGGGATTTGATCACTGGCGGGGCGCTACGCGCCAAAGAAATTCGGGAGGGTCGTGCAACCTATTACATTGTGCCGTTCGAGTTTTTAGACCGCGAATATCGATTCTTTGAATTTGAGTTTCAGCCCGAGGGCGCCGACACCGTTTATGAGCACACTATGAAAGTGCAACTGTGGCGTCAGGAGTGATGTGTGGTCGCTAACAGGTCTCCTCTACTCATTATTGCTAGCCACAACACCGGCAAAATTAAGGAATTCCAGCAGGTGCTAGGGTCCCATTGGCGGGTGCAACCACAGGCCGATTTTGCCGTCACTGAAGCAGAAGAAACCGGCAGCACTTTTGTCGAAAATGCACTCATTAAGGCAAGACATGCCTGCCTACAGACAGGCCACGCGGCATTAGCCGACGACTCGGGGCTGGTGGTAGCAGCATTAGGCGGCGCGCCCGGTCTTCGATCTGCGCGCTATTCAGGCTCAGGTTATGAGGACAACAACACGTTACTGCTCAAGAATATGGCGTCGTTACAGGGCGCGAGTCGACAGGCATTTTATATCGCAGTGGTAGTGCTCTTACGAGAGGCACAAGACCCTACTCCGCTCATAGCGGAAGGCCGCTGGCATGGACGCATCGCCAACGCACCGCGAGGCGAAGGCGGCTTTGGCTACGACCCTATCTTTATTCCAGAGGGGGGCACCCTGCACGCAGCTGAGCTCTCATCGGAGGAAAAAAATCGCGTAAGTCATCGTGCCAAAGCCATCAGTACCTTACTAGCGCTAGCAGACGATTGATCATACCGAGCGCGATTCCACTGTCTCTCTACGTGCACCTGCCATGGTGCACGCAAAAGTGCCCCTACTGCGACTTTAATAGCCATGAAGGATTTTCGCCTGACCTGCAGGCGCCTTATGTGACGGCATTACTGCAAGACTTTGAAAGTCAGCTACCAGGGGTTGAAGGCCGCGTCGTCGAATCCATTTTTATTGGTGGCGGGACACCGAGTTTGTTCTCTGGCGAGTGGATCCAATGTCTTCTCTCAGGGCTAGCAAAACGCATCCCTTTTGCCCAAGGCGCTGAAGTCACCTTAGAGAGCAATCCAGGTAGTGCCGAACGGGGCCGATACCAATCTTATCTTGACGCAGGTGTCACCCGGCTCAGTATCGGTGTGCAGAGTTTTAATGATGAGGCGTTAGGCCGGCTCGGCCGTATTCATTCGGGTGATGACGCCCGCCAAGCACTTGAACTAGCGAGTACAACCGGTTTCCGCAACTGGAATATTGATCTCATGCACGGCTTACCAGAGCAAACAGCCGACGACGCGGCGGCTGATCTTTCGGAAGCGCTGGCGCTGAGTGCCGGCCATATTTCGTGGTATCAATTGACCATCGAGCGTAATACACGATTCTGGACGGCGCAGCCTGTGCTCCCTGACGAAACAACGCTGGAAGCGATTCAGTCAACCGGGGAGCAATTATTGAGCAATGCCGGCTATTGCCAATATGAAGTGTCCGCTTTTTGCCGTCCCGGCTACGAGAGTCGGCACAACCTTAATTATTGGGGGTTTGGTGATTATGTCGGACTCGGTGCCGGCGCCCACGGCAAAATATCACAGCAAGATGGGCGGATTCTGCGAACGCAACGGACTCGCGGCCCTGCGGATTATTTGGCGCTGATCACGAACGGATCCATGCCCCCACCGCGGGGTAAAACCCTCAACCAGCAAGAACGGATAGTAGAGTACGCGATGAATGCATTGCGGCTAAAATCGGGATCACCCGTCGATCAGTTCACCCAACGCACCGGCCTGCCCTTACAGGAGCTCGAGCGAGCAGCAGAAGAGGCTCAGTCTCGAGGTTGGATAGCGCACCTGGAGAGCGGGTCTCTCAAAGCGACGCCGTTAGGCTATCAATTTCTGGACAGCGTGGTGGCGTCCTTTCTGTAAAGTCGTTGCAGTGCAGTGATGGCGATGCCGTCATTGGCGGTGATAAATCAGGTCCCATACGCCATGCCCCAGTCGCTCCCCGCGAGCCTCAAATTTCGTTAATGGGCGATAGTCAGGTCTAGCGACCGCCATGCGAGTACCGTGAGTGTTGCGCAAAGTAGGCTCCGCCTCTAGCACGTCGAACATATGTTCAACGTAGGGCTCCCAGTCCGTTGCAAGATGCACACAACCGCCTGGTCTAAGTCGCCGTGATAACTGCCTCACTAATTCAGCTTGAATTAACCGGCGCTTGTGATGCTTTTTTTTGTGCCAGGGATCAGGAAAAAACACATGGAATGCGTCAACCGACTCCGGGGCTAAACAGTGCGTTAGCACGTCAACCGCATCTTCCGCATATACACGAAGATTATCGACTTTCGCCGTGAGCGCCTGGGCCAAAAGGCGACCGACCCCAGGGCGGTGGACCTCAATACCAATAAACTGCGTAGTGGCATCGGCCTCGGCCATTTGCAGGAGACTGTCCCCCATACCAAAGCCCACCTCGACAACCCGTCTACCGGCAAAACCAAAGGTCGCATCCCAATCCAACGCTCCCGCCTCCACCGCAAGACCCAGTGACGGAAAACCGCTTTCCCAGCCGCGCTGCTGACTTGGCGTCATGCGCCCAGCGCGCATCACAAAGCTGCGAATCCTGTTCGCGACTAAACGCTCCGGGGGTACCACGTGAAGCGAGCTGAGTGCTTACGCAACCAGTGCGGTGCGCAGTTTTTTCAATGCATTAGCTTCAAGCTGCCGAATCCGCTCCGCCGACACATCATATTCAGCAGCCAGCTCATGCAGTGTCGCCTTATCGTCGACCAACCAGCGTCGCTCTAGGATGTCTCGACTGCGGCCATCAAGATCCGTCAGCGCTACATGAAGCCGCGCCGCGCCGTCTTCAGCAAACTCAGCAGCCTCGACGAGCTGACCAGGGTCTGCTTGCTCGTCTTTCAGAAAATGTTGCGGAGCCTGCCACGTATCTTCGTCATCGCTGTCCGTCGGGGCATCAAATGCCACATCACGACTGGTTAGGCGCCCTTCCATGCGCGTCACTTCAGTCACATCGACCCCTAAATCAGCCGCAATCGCACGCGTTTCATCAGCGGAGAGCCAATCTAGGGTTTTTTTCTGGCTGCGCAGATTAAAAAATAACTTACGCTGGGCCTTGGTCGTTGCCACTTTGACGATACGCCAGTTACGCAAAATATATTCATGCATTTCCGCCTTAATCCAATGCACCGCAAAGGACACAAGCCGCACGCCCTTGGTTGGATCAAAACGCTTTACCGCTTTCATAAGGCCAACGTTACCCTCCTGAATAAGATCCGCTTCTGCAAGACCATATCCAGAATAGCTACGCGCGATATGCACCACAAAGCGCAAGTGAGCAAGTACTAACTCTCGTGCAGAGTCAACGCACTCGTCATAAAAAAGACGCTCAGCCAATTCCTTCTCGCGCTCCGGGGACAGCAGTGCAATGCCGCTGACGGCCTGCACGTACGCTGACAAATTGGCACCTGGCGCCATATTGAGTACGGCGCTATTGGGCACGGCTAATGCTTGCTTTGTCTCAGTCATTTCCTAGCCTCCTATAGGCTCAAGCCCGTATTTTAGCACTCTCACCCCGAGAGTGCTAAACCCAAAATATTACCGATTTTGCGTGGAGGTGCGCGCCACTAACTGCCGAAAATAACGCCCTGCGGCCAGCCAAGCGCTCAATAACCCCAGAAATCCGCCCAGCGCAGTCAAACTAATCGGGTAAAACGCGCCCGGCAGGCGCATTTTTTGGGGACTCTCGTATAACAAAAATAACGTGTTCACCGGCCCTGTCATCCACCAGGCCATCATCATGAGCAATAGCGCAGCCACCACACCACCGCCCACGCCGTACCAGAGACCTAGGTATAAAAATGGCCTGCGCGCAAATGCCGGTGAACCACCAATAAGATGCACCACCAGAATTTCGTCTTTGCGGGCCTCGATCGCTAAACGCAAGGTGTTACCCAACACCAACACTCCTCCCATCAGCATCACCGTGCCCAAACCCAGCACCCAACGCCATCCCGCCTGCAGTGCCGTTTCTAAGCGCGCGATCCAACGAGTGTCCGCGATCACTCGATCAACACCCGGCAGCGTTTGCAGGCGCTGACGCAGATCGGTCATGACGGCCGCCGACAAGCCGTGCACTGGCATCACAATTAACGTGTGCGGCAGCGGGTTGCGCGCTAACGACCCCATCACTCCCGCCAAATCGGCCTGCTGAATGAACTGAGACAAAGCTAGCTCTCGATCCAGCAGCACAACATCATCAATCTCTGACCAATTTTTCAGGGTGCGCTGTAGCTGTTCAGCCACTGGCAACTCACTATCTCCGGTCAACAACACCGATAATTGTGACGGTCGATCAACACCCCCCGCAACGGCACTCAGGTTATCCAAAGTCAGCAACAGCGTGCTAGGTAATGCCAATGAAATAGCGATCACCAACCAGGTGACCGCCGTCACAGCGGGTTGCGCAACCAATTTTTGCCAACTATTACTAGCGGCCGCACGGTGCTGCGCACGCCAAGCCGCCCAAGGGCCCCAACCCGACTCGTCTCGCTTGCCAGACCGCGTCACGCTATCTCGGCCTGCATTAGTTGCCCCGCTACGAGCGTCATCAATCGATGACGCGATCGCGCGATCAATGACACATCATGCGTTGCCACCAACACGGTGACCCCCACTTGGTTAAAGGCTTCAAACAGCGTCATGATTTCAGCAGAAAGCGTTGGATCAAGGTTCCCTGTGGGCTCATCTGCGATCAGAAACTCCGGCCGCGCCACCACCGCGCGCGCAATCGCAACCCGCTGTTGCTCTCCACCGGAGAGTCCATTTGGATCCGCTCGCTCTCGCGCTAACAGACCCACCTTATCCAGTGCTGCGCGCACTCTCCGATTTGCTTCTTGAGGAGAAAACCCCGCAATTTCAAGAGGTAAGGCGACGTTATCACGAACGTTGCGGTCGAATAGTAGCCGGTGTTCTTGAAATACCACGCCAAAACGACGGCGATAACGCCCTACCGCACCCCCCTGAATCTGCTCAGTAGACCGGCCATCGACCAAAATCTGACCGCCGGTGGGCCTATCCAGTAGCAACAGAAGACGCAGCAACGTGCTTTTGCCAGCCCCAGAGTGGCCGGTCAGCAACGCCATTTCACCATTATCGATCTGTAAGTTCAGATTCCGCAGCGCATCCTGTTGCCCAAACCGACGGCTAACGCGGTCGAATTCAATCATCAAGCATGCCCACTATTGGTCATCTAGTAATCCATCAACGAAATCTTGAGCAGAAAAGTCCCGCAAATCCTCCGCTTGTTCGCCGATGCCGATGAAGCGGATCGGACGTTTCAATTTATTCGCGATCGCAAACAGCACACCGCCTCTGGCAGTACCGTCTAACTTCGTCACGGCAACGCCCGTAACGCCAACGGTCTGGTCGAACTCTAGAGCCTGCGACACTGCGTTCTGACCCGTTCCCGCATCCAACACTAAAAGTGTCTCGTGTGGCACTGCCGGGTTTTGCTTCCGCATAACCCTAACCACTTTTGCCAACTCATCCATCAGGTGGGACTTATTCTGTAGGCGCCCCGCCGTATCGGCGATCAAAACATCGACGCCTCTTGCGGTGGCCGCCTGAAGTGCATCGTAGAGCACCGATGCACTATCAGCACCCGTGTGCTGCGCAATCACTGGTACATCGTGTCGCTGGCCCCAAGCCTCAAGCTGTTCAACCGCTGCGGCCCGGAAAGTATCTCCCGCAGCCAGCATGACACTGCGCCCCTCCTGCTGATATCGATGCGCCAGTTTACCAATGGTCGTTGTTTTCCCCGCGCCATTGACCCCCACAACCAAGATCACAAAAGGGCGATGGCCCTCTGTTTTTAACGGCAGCTCTTGGTCAATCAGCAATTCCACTAGGGTCGCTTTTAATGCAGACATGACTGTATCTGTGGCAGACAGCGACTTCCGATCAAGACGCTGACGCAACAGCTCGAGCACGCGCGCAGAGGCCTCAACGCCCATGTCAGCCATAATTAACTGTTCTTCGAGCGCTTCCATCAAAGCGGGATCAAGCTGCTTTTTTCCCAAGATCAGACTAGCCAAACCCTCTGATAACTGACTGCGGCTGCGCCCTAGCCCTGTCCGTAACCGCTCAAACATGCCAGCCTCTGGGGGCTTGGCAGCGAGCGCCTCTCCGCGATCATCCGTCGCAGTGGAAGAGTCTGCCGCCGGCCCATCCTGCTGCGCTGTAGTCGCAGCGGCAGCCTCCGGGGACTGCCCGCCCTCCGCTGTGGCCTGATCCTCAGATTTAGACCCAAACTCAGTCTTGGCGCGACGTTTGAATAGCTTCATGATGCATCTTTCTCACTTGGAGGAGTCTGACTAGGCAGTTGGGGGGCTCTCGATCCTGCCGAACAGATAGTCTAGCATTCCAAAAATGAGGTGCCAGCATGAGTCAAGATGACCGCCCACCCGGTAAGCGACAACTTCGTGTCATCGGTGGAGATTGGCGTGGTCGCAAGCTCAGCTTCCCGAGCAGGGTAAGCCTCAGGCCCACTACTGATCGAGTACGGGAAACACTATTCAACTGGCTGGCTCCCAGGGTGGAGGGCGCCCACTGCCTCGACTTATTCGCCGGATCAGGCGCGTTGGGAATCGAGGCGCTGTCGCGCGGTGCGCGGCGCTGCGATTTTGTGGATACTGATCAACAAGCCATTGACGCCATCGAGCAAAATCTGCAGTCATTAGGCGCCTCTGAGCAGGCGACGCTGCGCACATGTCAGGCAGACACTATGCTCGCTGGGGATGCCCGATGGGACATTATTTTTGTTGACCCTCCCTTTGAAGCGAGTCTGGGCAATCGCCTCCTCAACCGTCTTGCCTCCTCGCAGTGCCTGCAAGACGACGGCTTGGTGTACTTTGAAACTCGGCGCTCGGCCCCCGAGAAAATCCCCGAGCAGCGCTATGAGATCTACCGCGAGAAGACGGCGGGGGATGTGTGCTTCCGGCTTCTGAGATTTCGTTCGGCATAGGGCCATCGGCGTTTGTTCGCCTCTCTAGAGTTGTGTAGGCTGGCAATTCGGCATAAAAGGAGCGTCTTGTGCTAACACATACCGTGGTATACCCAGGTACTTTTGACCCGATCACGAATGGCCACGTAGACCTCGTCGAGCGCGCGTCGAAACTGTTTGAGCGCGTGGTCGTTGCGGTGGCAACCAGTGAAAAGAAAACGCCTTTATTTTCGCTTGAGGCTCGCGTTGAACTGGCTCAGACAGCGCTGGGCCACGTGGGCGCTGTCGAGGTCGTTCCTTTTGCTGGGCTGCTGATCGATTTCGTACGCCAATACGATTCTCATTGCGTGTTGCGCGGCCTTCGTGCTGTCGCTGACTTTGAATACGAGTTTCAGCTTGCCAATATGAATCGCGCAATGAGCCCCTCGTTTGAAAGCGTCTTTCTCACACCCAGCGCGGAACTCTCCTACATCTCGTCCTCACTTGTTAGAGAAATCGCCGCATTAGGCGGAGATGTCAGTGGCTTTGTTCCGATTAACGTCGCAGAAGCCCTCAAAGGCGCCTCGTAATCAGGATATCTGCCAGCGTCACGCCGCAGAAAAAGCGCGCGGAAAGCTAACGCTGGCACTTGGCACAGAACACAGTGGCTCTCCCACCTTGGCGTATTTCTCGCAGCGACGCGCCACAGCCTCGACACGGCTGTCCTCCCCGGCCATAAACACGGAGCTGTTGTGCAAAGTAACCCGGTGCACCGTCGCCGCCGACAAAGTCCCTTAGCGTAGTACCCCCGAGCTCAATAGCCTCTCCTAGTACCCGCTTAATTGTGGTCGCAAGCACCTCGTAACGTGCCGCTGCAATTCGGCCTGCCGCCCGTGCGGGGTGGATGCCCGCTAAAAATAGCGCCTCGTTAGCATAGATATTACCGACGCCGACAACCACCTTGCCATTCATGACGAACTGCTTGATCGGCACGTGACGCTTGCGAGACTGTTGGTATAAATAATGGCCGCTGAATGTGTCAGATAACGGCTCAGGCCCCAATGAATCTAATAAGGGGTGAGACGCACCTTGCAACCAGTGAAAGCTGCCAAAACGCCGCGGATCGTGATAACGCAAACACCAGCCATTATCGAGCACGATATCGATGTGATCGTGAAACATCGGCGGAGTATCAGCCAACATCAGCCGCAAGCTACCCGACATGCCCAAGTGGACCATTAACGTGCCCCGATTGGTTTCCAGCAGCAGGTATTTTGCCCGCCTGCTGACACCAATGAATTGCGCCCCCGCCAAAATGTTGTTCAGTTCAGGCGGTACCGGCCAGCGTAACCTTGGCTCGCGAACAATGGCTTGGGCAATCACCCGCGACGTAATGTGGGGCGCAATACCCCGACAAGTGGTCTCTACTTCTGGAAGTTCCGGCATATTCCGTTTGGACAGCGCGGATGGCGCCCCTTACTGGCTAACAGCGTCATTATGGCAACGCTCATGAAAATCTGACACCTAAACAAAAACCCCGGCCAAGAGCCGGGGTTTCGAATGTGGGGTCGTGCACCGCACTTACTTAATTTTGGCTTCTTTATAGATCACGTGCTTGCGCGCAACTGGATCATACTTTTTCATTTCAAGTTTATCCGGCATGGTGCGCTTATTCTTATCAGTCGTGTAGAAATGCCCTGTACCAGCCGTTGAATTCATTCGAATCTTTTCACGCATTTTTAAATCCTCAAACCTTCTCGCCGCGGGCACGCAACTCTGCCAGCACCACATCGATGCCGCGCTTGTCGATAATGCGCATTCCTTTAGAGGTGAGCCGCAACGATACGAAGCGGTTCTCACTTTCCACCCAGAAACGGTGGTTATGTAAATTTGGCAGGAACCGACGCTTGGTGCGGTTCTTTGCGTGGGAAACGTTGTTTCCGGTTGCGGGACGCTTACCCGTAACCTGACAGACACGTGACATGACACTACCCGTGAAGATAAACAAAAGGGCGCGTTTTATACCAGAGGGCCATTGGCGGTGCAAGCCATCTGCGGGCACAGGCCATTGAAGTGTGCAAAAACCCCTGCAAATGCTAGTGTGCTGGCACATCAGTAACGAGGTGGAACCGATGGGTCTGTTGCACCAGCGGCACATTCTAGTGGCCATCAGTGGGGGCATCGCAGCTTATAAAGGCGCTGAGCTCGTGCGTCTGCTCAAAAAACAGGGGGCCGTTGTTCGGGTGATCCTGTCACGCGGGGCAAAGGAATTTATTACGCCACTCACACTGCAAGCTTTGTCTGGTGAACCGACGCATAGCGAATTACTCGATGAAGCGGCCGAAGCCGGTATGGGCCACATTGAGCTAGCACGCTGGGCTGATCTGGTGGTAATCGCCCCCGGGACCGCCGATGTCATTGCCAGACTCGCTCAGGGCAGAGCAGACGACCTACTGACCACAGTGGCGCTGGCTACACCGGCGCCTGTCGCCGTGGCGCCAGCAATGAACCAGCAGATGTGGGCAAACGAAGCAACCCAAGATAACCTCAAAAAACTCGTCAGTCGGGGTATTCAGGTCATTGGTCCCGATGCGGGCGAGCAGGCCTGCGGTGATGTGGGCCCTGGGCGTCTCCTAGAGCCAGACGCGATTGCAACTGCACTCGCCGAAAATTTTGAATCACGTTTATTGGACGGCAAGCGCGTAGTGATTACCGCGGGACCCACTATTGAATCGATCGACCCCGTGCGTTATCTCAGTAACCATAGCTCAGGAAAAATGGGTTACGCCTTAGCTCGCGCCTGTGCTGAAGCTGGCGCAGCGGTTACCTTGATCACCGGTCCGGTCACCTTAGCACCTCCCAGCCGAGTCGAGATGGTTTTAGTTACCAGCGCTGTAGAGATGCATGAGGCCGCCGTGAAATATGCGTCGCCCGCCGATATTTTTATCGGTGCGGCAGCAGTATCCGATTATCGACCCGAATCGGCGGCTCCGGAAAAACTGAAAAAAACTGAGGGGGAAAACCGGGTGATCACGCTCGTGCAAAACCCCGACATTATTGCCGCTGTGGCAAAACTGCCACAGCGGCCCGCCCTCGTGATCGGCTTCGCGGCCGAGACAACTGAACTCATCGCTCATGCCCGTGAAAAACGACTTAGAAAAAATCTGGACTATATCGTTGCTAATGATGTCAGTGACCCTGACACCACCTTTGGCTCTGACCAAAATGCGGTGCACCTGATTGGTGAACACGAGGAGCATTATTTGCCCCTAGCGACAAAGCGGCTGATTGCGGAGCGCATTGTTAGCCTTGTTGCTCATCACCTCGAGACAATAAGCTCGGCATCGGGCTAGGTTGAAACAAGACCCATTTGCCGAACTGCGGCATCTTCACATTGCGTTTAAGAGTCGCCCGCATCATGCTCAGCGCTGCGTGACAGCACGAGAACTCAGACCATGTCCTTAAATCAAGGCGAGGCGGGGAACTTTGCGCGAATCCTGACGGAGTCGCTGCCTTACATCCAACGCTTCACCGGAAAAACCTTCGTCATCAAGTTTGGTGGCAATGCCATGACTGACCCCCAACTCCACGAGAGTTTTGCACGGGATGTCGTCTTGATGAAGCTTGTTGGCATGAACCCCGTTGTCGTTCATGGCGGTGGTCCACAGATTGGCCAACTACTTGAGCGCCTCAACATCGAAACGGCGTTCGTTGATGGTATGCGTGTGACCGATGAGCGCACAATGAATGTAGTGGAAATGGTACTCGGCGCCACCGTTAACAAAGAAATCGTGGACAGCATTCACCGCAATGGCGGGCGAGCTATCGGTATCACTGGAAAAGACGGCCAGCTGATTCAAGCGCAGAAACTGTCAGGGCAGTGGGGGGAAAACGGCCAGCCAGATATTGGTCAGGTCGGCGAAGTCTCCAGCATTGATACAGACCTGCTATCTGTTCTGCGCGAGAGTGATTATATTCCGATTATTGCGCCGGTCGCAGGCGGCTCCGATGGGCAAACTTATAATATTAATGCCGACCTCGTGGCCGGCAAGCTGGCCGAGGTGCTTCAAGCTGAAAAGCTGATGCTGCTCACCAACGTCTCCGGTCTCTTAGATGCAGATGGGAAAACCCTCACCGGGCTGTCCACCGACCAGGTGCAAGAACTGATTACCTCTGGTGTCATCCACAGCGGCATGCTGCCAAAAATTCAGTGCGCGTTGTCCGCGGTTCATAATGGCGTCACCAGCGCGCATATCATTGATGGTCGGGTTGCTCACGCGGCACTACTGGAGATTTTTTCTGACGAAGGTATTGGTACGCTGATCAGTAATGAAAACTAAATCCGCCGGTGACCGTTTGCACCCAAGCGCGTGACTCTTTAGCATCGAGCTTCAATCTCAATTGCAGTAGCGCATGGCCGACGCAACCAACAAAAAAGTACCCCAACGCAGGGAACAGATACTGCAAGCCCTAGCAGAAATGCTCGAGGCTACACCCGACAATAAAATTACCACCGCGAAAATTGCTGCCGCTGTTGGCGTTTCGGAGGCCGCGCTTTATCGGCACTTTCCCTCTAAAACTAAAATGTTTGAAGCGTTAATTACTTTCGCAGAAGAAGCGCTATTTGTGCGCATCGGGCGGATGGGTGACGGGTCTTTAACCGCTATAGAGCAATGCCGCGCCTTGGTGCGCCTGTACTTAGAGTTTTGCGAGAAAAACCACGGCATCAGTCGACTGCTGACCGGTGGGGCGCTGACGGGAGAGTCGCGACAACTTCATCATCGAGTCGCGCAGCTCTATGAGCGTCTCGAAACCCAACTGCGACAGTATTTGCGAGAAGCTGAACTGCGTGAAGGATGTCGACCTCGATTGCCTGTCAACACGGCGGCCAACATGATGATGGCGTTTGCCGAAGGGCGCGTGCATCAATTTTGTCGCAGTGGTTTTAAAAGCGGGCCCACCGAAAACTGGCAGGATCAGTGGGAGTGGCTGGGAACAGATCTCATGCAAGCGGTGCCTCCGGCAGCTAGTGCATAGTCCAACCTGGCCAGACCGCAACGGCCATTACTGATTCGGTGGATACATTGAGGGACCGCACGCGATCACCAAATCATCAGGTGTTATTGGCCGAGCTGTCCGACACTCGACCATATGTTGTCATCACGGTGTGCTATCGGCATATGCGCGGCGCTACGCAGAAACGTAACGGTCCCGGTAGCGCTGCAGTGCGTCGCGATGCCTTATCGCTTCGGGGTTATCCTCAACCCATTCGATAATGTCGTGAAGCGAGATGACGCTGATCACGTCAAGCCCCCAGTCTTGCTGAACTTGCTGTACCGCGGAGAGCTCGGCCGTTCCGCGCTCGCAGCGATCAAGGCCTATCAACACACCAGCACCCGTTGCACCAGCCGCCTCCAAAATAGCCATTGACTCTTTAATGGCCGTCCCCGCTGTCATCACGTCATCCACGATGAGCACATTCCCCTGTAACGGCGCGCCAACCACCTGGCCACCTTCTCCATGTGCTTTAGCCTCCTTACGATTAAAGGCAAATGGCATGTCAACGTCATGGTGATCCGCCAACGCAATAGCGGTAGTCGCAACCAACGGAATGCCTTTGTAAGCTGGCCCGAATAGCATGTCGGCCGGCAAATTGGCCGCCTGCAAGGCAGCCGCATAACACCTACCAAGCTGTGCCAGTGACGATCCCGAGGCAAATTTACCCGCATTAAAAAAGTAAGGGCTCACGCGGCCCGACTTCAACTCGAACTCGCCGAACTGCAATACGTTACAGGCGAGGGCTAAACGAATGAAGTCCTGACGATAATGTTGCGAGGCTGTTGTCACCACTCACTCCACAGTACTGTTTTTGATGAAAGCGCCCATCGGCTTAATCCAGCACTTAGTTACGGCCTAGCTCGGGGCTTTAACGGTATACTATTGGAACTCAGACAATAGGACTAGCAATGCGAATTATCAGCCTCGTCGTCGAGGGGCTCGAACGTGCGGCGGACGCCGGTTGCCTTGAGTGGTTATGGACGCAGGACGCGGACATCATCTGCCTACAGGACACGCGCTGCTCTGAATATTCGCTAAGTGGTGAGCGCTTTTTCCCAGCACATTACCACCCCTATTTTCTCGATCATTTTGAGGATGCCGGGCTCAATGGCGTCGCCATCTACTGCAAAAAGATCCCCAAAGCGATTATATGGGGCCTCGGATTTGAGCAGTTTGATTCTCAGGGCCTCTACATACAGGCTGATTATGACCAAGTGAGTATCGGCTCCGTGTTAGTCCCCAGTGCACTCGCTGGCGAACAAGCGATGGCGCACAAGCTCGCCTTTCTTAATCAATTAAGCGGCCACCTAGAGAAAGTGCGCCATAAACGTCGCGGCTACATATTGTGCGGTGGGTGGGAGTTGATGGCACATCACGCTGACGCGGAGGAGGTCGGCAATACTGGGGTTATCCCGGGGCTGTCACCCAACGAACGAGGCTGGTTATTAGATCTTTACGATAGCGGCTACGCTGACGCTTTCAGAGTGATTGACGGTGAACCCGATGCACTGACCTGGTGGCCTCATGGCGATGAGTCGGGAGGCATGCGAACCGATACACACATTATTTCTGAACTCCTCGTAAGTGCGGTCAAAAAAGTCCACATCTATGACGCTCAGGTATTTTCGCACCATGCGCCCGTCGTCATTGACTACGACATCGCGTTTTAACCTTTACTCAGTGCCTCTCGCTGAGCAGCGTTAATGTCTGCCCCCGCAGCCACCGCTAGCCGCAGCAATTCGGCCAGCTCCTCTTGCGTAAATGTGGCTCCTTCGGCCGTGCCCTGCACTTCAACTAATCCGCCGCTCTCTGTGAGCACCACGTTCATATCACTGTCAGCCCGAGAATCCTCAGCATAATCAAGGTCTACCACAGGAATGCCCCGCCAGACCCCCACCGAAACGGCGCTGACCAGGTGTTTTAATGGATCTACTGACAGATCTCCAGATCGCTGAAGGCCATTGAGCGCGTCCACAACGGCGACGCAAGCCCCTGAAATTGCGGCCGTCCGAGTACCGCCATCCGCCTGAATGACATCACAGTCTATCGTGATCGTGCGCTCACCCAACAACGTAAGATCTAGCGCGGCACGCAGCGAGCGGCCGATCAGGCGTTGAATCTCTACCGTGCGACCACCCTGCTTCCCGCGGGCAGCTTCTCGGTCCATACGTGACCCCGTTGACCGCGGCAACATACCGTATTCTGCGGTAAGCCACCCCTCGCCCTTACCACGCAAAAATCGCGGTACCCCTGCCGTCACGCTGGCAGTGCAGATCACTTTAGTTTGGCCAAAACACACAAGCACCGAGCCCTCAGCATGACAGGTATAACCCCGCTCAAAGTGTATTGGACGCATTGCGTTAGGTGCTCGACCGCTAGGTCGATCAGATGCTGCCGCCATGGCGGGTCTCCCGGTCTCAGTAACAGTTAACAACCCCTCGGCTACTGTTACACTTCACTGCGTCCATAGCTGGAGCGATGCGGTGACTCAGAGTATGACGGGCTTTGCCCGAGCGAGTGTAACAACCGACGGCTTAACGGTCACTGTAGAGTGCCGCTCGGTTAATAATCGTTACCTCGATCTGCACTTTCGAATGCCAGATACGTTGCGCGAATTTGAGCCGCAAATGCGAGCACAAATCAGCCAAGCTTTTTCACGTGGAAAACTCGAACTATCCGTTCAATACCAACAAAACAAGGCGACGTCTGAGGCGGCGGTGGATACCGATCGACTGCACACCTTACAGGCGGCCCTGACGCAAATTTCAACGCTCTTCCCAGACGCCGCCACGCCAAACCAACTGGCGTTATTACAGGCGCCGGGTGTTCTAAACGAGCGTCCGATAGCAGTTGAAGCGCTTATTTCAGCGACCACTGCCGCGCTGACGCAGTGCCTCGAAACACTGACGCAGAACCGCCGAGAGGAGGGTGTAAAATTAGCCGCTATGGTGTTGGAACGAGGAGAGCTGATACGAGCTCTCCTGCACTCGCTCCGGCAAGATCTGCCAACGTTGCAGCAAGCCCATCGAGAAAAGCTACTCGCTCGGATGGCGTCATTAGAGCTCACCGCGGACGCCAAGCGCTTAGAAGAAGAAGTTGTTTACGTACTGCAGCGTGCCGATGTCGAAGAAGAAATGGATCGCCTCGGTGCTCACTTAGACGCCATTAACGAGGCGTTAGCGGGAAAAGCACCCTGCGGCAGAAAACTCGATTTTTTAATGCAAGAGCTTAATCGAGAGGCCAACACACTCGCTTCTAAATCAACTGCTTTAGACACAACCAATACCGCCGTAGAGTTCAAAGTGTTAATTGAACAGATGCGCGAGCAAATTCAAAATATCGAGTAGATGACACGCATGGATAATACGATATCGCGAGGCCAGTTACTGATTATTTCGGCACCCAGTGGTGCTGGAAAAACCTCTTTAATTCGGGCGCTCGTAGAAAATGATCGTCGTATCGAGGTGTCGGTTTCGCACACGACGCGGCCACAGCGCCCTGGCGAGATAGAAGGCGTTAATTATTTTTTTGTGCCGCCTGAGACGTTTAAACGCATGCAAGACGACGGCGTATTTTTCGAATCGGCTGAGGTATTCGGGCATTTTTATGGCACCAGCACAGCGCAATTAGACGCGCGTCTCGCGCAAGGCGCCGATGTGATTTTAGAAATCGACTGGCAAGGGGCTGAACAAGTGCGGGGCTTATTACCGGACAGCACATGGATTTTTATCTTGCCTCCTTCGGTCGCGTCTCTGAAGACGCGATTACGCGGACGAGGGCAGGATACTGAAGCCACCATTGATCTGCGCATGCAGGCGGCTCAAGATGAGATGTCACACTGCTACGAGGCAGATTACCTCGTCATTAATGACGTGTTTGACACCGCACTCATCGAGCTTCAAGCCATCATTAGCTCATCAAGATTGTGCACTGGACGCCAGCGGACGGCACACAACGCACTGTTGACGGATTTATTGACCTCCGAAACGGCCAAACCGTGAGGCATGTCGGCAAATTAACACTGAAGGGTGGGTTCACCTGCTCTACCTAGGGTATACTACGCGGCCGCATTTGATAGCGGCGAAGATCAGGAGACCACGCTGTTATGGCGAGAATTACCGTAGAAGATTGTCTGGATAACGTCGAAAACCGATTTGAGCTCGTCATGCTTGCTTCGAAGCGAGCGCGACAACTTGCTACTGGCGGTCGCGATCCATTAGTAGAGGACGAATCAGACAAGGCCACTGTCATTGCGCTGCGTGAGATAGCTGACGGACTCATTACGCCCGAAGTATTGGCTCGAGAGAGCGAGATCGAGGCAGAGGAAGAGCTCGCAGCCACATTTGAGACGCCGATTCTCTAATTTGGAGAGTTGCTAGCGATGGTAGCCATTACGCGCCAAACGCTCAGTAGACCGCTCCTCGGGCCCGCTTCATATTTAGCGTCCCGAGGCAAAATACCGCTTAGCACTCGCACTGGACACGCTGGCCATAGTTCACTGGCAGCTTTCGAGCAGTTAATCGCCGACTATTTGCCGTTAGAGCAGGTGAAGCTGGTCCGGCGAGCCTACTACTACTCTGAGCAAGCACACTACGGGCAAACACGACGTAGCGGTGAACCTTATGTCACGCATCCCCTCGCAGTCGCCTGCATTCTGGCGCGCATGCACATGGACCCACAAAGCTTAATGGCCGCGTTGCTCCATGATGTCATTGAAGATACGGGCGTCACCAAAAAAGATATTGGTGCGCAATTCGGCACCGATGTCGCCAATTTGGTGGACGGTGTGAGTAAGTTGACCCATGTCGAGTTCGACTCAGCCGAACAAAGACAAGCCGAGAACTTCCAGAAAATGACCTTGGCGATGGCCAAAGATATCCGCGTCATTCTCGTCAAACTGGCTGATCGACTCCACAATATGCGGACGCTCGGGGTATTGAACCGTGAAAAGATAAAACGCATCGCGACTGAAACACTCGACATTTATGCACCCATTGCGATGCGCCTTGGCATGAATGAGATCCGTCTAGAATTTGAAGATTTAGGGCTCAAAGCCCTCTATCCCATGCGCGCGAGAAGGCTTGAAGCGGCGCGCAGGGCGGCTAGCGGCAACCGAAAGCAGCTCATAGAGCAAATTCGTGGGCAACTGAGCCAAACACTCAACCGTGAGGCATTGAGTGCAACGGTCGTCGGTCGCGAAAAGCACCTCTACAGCATCTACAAAAAAATGAAAGCAAAGCGAAAATCTTTTGCTGAGGTCATGGACATATTCGCCTTTCGTCTCATCGTCGACTCCGTCGATGATTGCTATCGCGCGTTAGGCATGGTCCATAGCCTGTATAAGCCCGTACCCGGTGAATTTAAGGACTACATTGCGATACCCAAAGCCAATGGCTACCAATCGCTGCATACCGTTTTAAAAGGTATGCACGGCGTGCCGATTGAAATTCAGATTCGCACTCACGAAATGGAAGACATGGCGAATAATGGTATCGCAGCTCACTGGCTCTATAAGAGCGAAGAGGGCAGCACCAGCATATCGCATACCCGAGCACGAGAATGGGTACAGGGCCTTCTCGAAATGCAGCAACGCGCGGGCGACTCGTTGGAGTTCATCGAGAATGTAAAAATCGATCTGTTCCCCGACGAGGTCTATGTCTTTACGCCGCGAGGAGATATTCTTGAGTTGCCAAAAGGGTCGTGTGGTATCGACTTTGCCTACGCGGTCCATACCGACATCGGCAACCATTGTGTTGCGGCGCGGGTCAGTAAGCAGTTGGTACCCCTATCAGAGCCGTTGGAAAGTGGTGCCACGATCGAAATCGTCACCTCACCGACTGGCAGACCCAGTCCCTCGTGGCTCAATTGGGTGGTCACCGCCCGCGCCCGGACCCATATTCGCCACTTTTTAAAGGATCAGCGGCGCGATGACTCCCTCGCGCTAGGCAAAAACCTGCTCGACCGCGCGCTAATGGCCCAAGACACTCGTCTCAGCGCCATTGATGACGCTGCAATGGACGCCGCCTTAACCGCATTAGGTAAAGCGGATATCGACGAATTGGTGATCGACGTCGCATTAGGTAATACGCTGCCCCATATCGCCGTTGCACACCTGACTAATCGCTACGATGACGCCGCAGTCAGTGGCGAGGGCGCCACGCTCGGCATCCGCGGGACGGAAGGCGTAGGCGTGGCTTATGCAAAGTGTTGCTGCCCCTTACCGGGAGATGCTATTCAAGGGTACTTAGGGCAAGAACGAGGCTTAGTCGTTCACCGCGATAGCTGCCGCAACTTAGTCGACCTGAGAGAACAACGCGATCGGCTTATGTCACTGCACTGGGATGAAGATATTGAGCGTAGTTATCCCGTTGGCCTTAGGGTGCAAGTGGAAAATCGGCGCGGCATGATCGCCGTATTAGCCACGCGACTGAGCAGTATTGGACTCAACATCGAGCGCATTGCGACACAAAATAAAGACATCCAGTTCACCTTTGTCGATTTAGAGCTACAAGTCAGCAGCCGCATTCATTTAGCAAGGGTGATGAAGCGCGTCAGGACAATCGAGGGCGTGCTCAAAGTAACGCGCAGCGCACGGCGATAAAACGCCTCAAATTGAGCTACTCTCCTCTGGGGGCCGCAACACATCGATCTTGCGTCGCTCGAAGCTTCGTTATTCAATAAAGACCAACCGTTCATGTCAGGAGGCTGCCGTGTCGAACCGCGCTGTCATCACCACCCCATCCGCGCCGCAGGCAATAGGCCCCTATTCACAGGGCATCAAAGTCGGTAACACCGTATGGATATCCGGGCAGATCCCACTCGACCCGAAAACGATGTTGCTGATATCAGGTGACATTACTGCCGAGAGCGAGCAGGTGTTCGCCAACCTTGCCGCAGTGGCCGCAGCTGCGGGGGGCACTCTCGATGATGCTGTAAAAATTAATATTTCCCTGACCGATCTTGCTGATTTCGATGCGGTCAATGCCGTCATGGCGCAACAGTTTGCAGAACCTTATCCCGCACGAGCCTGTGTACAAGTGGCGGCCTTACCGAAAGGCGCTCGCATTGAGGTCGAGGCCATTCTCACGCTGTAAGCACCCAACGGTTATTTGTCGCTAGGCGTTGATGGCCGCTGCATAGCCCTCGCGCCATGACGGGTAGGTCAGCGTGAAGCCGATCTCTTTGAGTAACGCGCTTCGACACTGACGATTGGCTCTTGAGATCCCCTGTTGCTGTGTTTCGCTGAGCGTAACGCCCAATTTTTCGGCCAACCATCGCTCAACCTCGTAAGTGGGAGTCGTATCCCCATCAGCCGCTAACAAAGTGGGTGGCACCGCTTCTCCCTGCTCATCTAAATGCAAACAGTGCACAATCAATCGTGCTAAATCTTCTCGATGAATGCGGTTGCCAAAAGAAGACCCTGGGGCTCCTCCCTGACCAGAGAGTACCCGCCGAATTAACATGCCATGCGGGTCGCCGTACACACCGGCAGGCCGAATAACGGTAGTGGTTCGCGCGCGTCGGATCCCGGCCTCTGCTGCCACCATCGCTCTTGCTTGGGGCTCGCTCACGTTCAGTGGTGAGTACTCATCCACCCAGCCACCGGCTGCCTCCCGATAAACCCGCGTTGATGACACCCAGATAACGCGACGACACGCCAATAGCCAAGGTTGTTCCGCCAATAGCGTAGCGGCCTGAGTAAAGCCACTGTGATACCCCTCCGGATCGTAAGACTGAGGCGTTGGCGTGATGAGAATATAATCGGGGTCTAACACCGGCAACGCGGCCATAGATACTGGGTCTGTCAGGTCTACCTGATAGCGATCAAAGCGCTCGGAGAGCTTGCTGGCATGGCGGCGCGCAGCCGACACGTGCCAACCGGCCTCTCTCATTGAAAACCCCACTCGCGTACCAATGTCGCCACATCCAAGGATCAGCAGGTGCATAAATTGCGCAGCCTCATCTAAGAATCGCTAAGATAACACTCTGACAGCGAGAGCAGGGTATCGAGACGCCTTTGAGCCAAACCATTTTGCACAACTCCGTGACGACGCTCCGCGGTGTCGGCGAGAAATTGAGATTACGTCTGTCGGAAATTGGCATCTATTCTTTAGAAGATCTGCTGTTTCATTTTCCGCTTCGGTATCAAGACCGTACTCGCGTAACGCCAATCGGCGCACTCACTGATCAGATCGATGCGGTGGTACAAGGAGAGATCAAAGGCGCTGCAGTCACAATGGGTAGGCGCCGTACGCTTGTCGTTCAAATCGGTGACGAAACCGGGCTGGTCACGGTCCGTTTTTTCCATTTTCGGCAGATGCAGGTCGCTCAATTTAAAACGGGGGGGCGCGTCACACTCTTTGGTACGCCACGAAGATTAGCCGGTAAGGTAGAGATGGTGCATCCGGAGTATCGGCTAGGCGACGAGGCCACTTTATTAGAGCCGGCCCTCACGCCGGTTTATCCGACCGTCAGTGGACTCGGGCAAAGCACCTGGCGAAAACTCTGTGGTCAGGCGGTGGCATTGCTCACGAAAACGCCACCAGATGATCTATTAGCCGGCGTCACCGACGATACCATTACCCTGCCAGAGGCCATTTCGTTTCTCCATAATCCTCCTCCGTCTGCATCGCTTGAACAAATTCAGCAAGGGACTCATCGCGCACAAACCCGGCTAGCACTTGAGGAGCTCATCGCGCACCAAGTATCGGTTTTAGGCGTCCGGGATAAGGAGCGGCGATTCGTTGCGCCAGTCATCGATAGAGATTCCCCTTTATCGAAGGCACTCTTTAGGTCACTGCCTTTTAGCCCAACCGAAGCGCAAAATCGTGTTGGGGAGGACCTCAGTCAAGACCTTGCTCAAAATCACCCTATGTTGCGTTTAGTGCAAGGTGATGTGGGTTCAGGCAAGACCTTAGTCGCAGCAAAAGCAGCGCTCGACACTATCGCATCGGGCTACCAGGTTGCCTTCATGGCACCCACTGAGTTGCTAGCCGAACAGCATTTTTCAACCTTACAGTCTTGGTTCGCACCATTGGGCAAACCTGTTTCCTGGTTAAGCGGCCGCATTAAGGGACGTGCCCGTGCTGAGGTGTTGCAACAACTCGCGAGTGGTGAGGCGGCAGTTGTGGTTGGAACACACGCCTTGTTCCAAGAGGACGTCCATTTTCAACGCCTTGGGCTAATCGTCGTCGACGAGCAACATCGATTTGGTGTTCATCAACGCCTAGCGTTGGCAGATAAAGGTGCAGATGGACAGCATCCACACCAACTCGCACTGACTGCCACGCCGATTCCACGATCACTCGCCATGGTCGCTTATGGCGATCTGGATTGCTCGGTGATTGACGAGCTCCCCCCAGGACGGACACCCGTAACAACAACCTTAATTGATCACGATCGCCGTGATGCCGTCATCAAACGTGTTGGCGCCGCATGCCGTGATGGGCGACAAGCTTACTGGGTCTGTACTGCGATCGAGGAAAGCGACTCGCTGCACATGGAGGCAGCCACGGCGACGCTAGAAACCTTATCGGCCGCGCTACCAGGAGTCGCAATAGGCTTAGTACATGGCAAGTTAAAACCGGCAGATAAAGCCGACGTGATGGCACAGTTTAAAGCGGGGGCGCTACAATTACTCGTGGCAACGACCGTCATTGAAGTTGGCGTAGATGTGCCACAAGCCAGCCTGATGATTATCGATAATGCTGAGCGCTTGGGGCTTGCACAGCTCCACCAACTGAGAGGCCGTGTTGGCCGCGGGGCCATCGAGAGTCACTGCGTGCTTTTGTTCCGTCCGCCACTGTCGATGACGGCGCAAGAGAGGCTCAAGGTCATGCAGGACACTCACGATGGCTTTGTGATTGCAGAGGCAGATTTGCGCATTCGCGGGCCCGGCGAATTGCTCGGTACTCGGCAAACCGGACTCGCTCAATTTCGGGTTGCGAGACTCCCAGAACATGAAGCACTCTTAATAACAGCACACGGTATTGCGCAACAACTGCATCTGCACGATACGGCCCGCGCTCAAGCGCTAATGACCCGCTGGGCCGGTCCCCGCGCAGATTTCGCGCGTGTTTAATGCAGCGGGTTTTACACGCAGACTCAGGCAAATGTCGCATCGCTGTGCTCAGACCGCTAAACTAGCGCACCCCGAAACGCGAAGTGTCTGTTAATGGTTGAATCACCCCCTTCTCTCCGCGCGGGCTCAGCAATAAAACCAGATAAGCTGCGTGCGGTGATCGCAATCACGCGGTTTGATAAGCCCATTGGCACTTTTCTGCTCTTAGCGCCCACTTTATGGGGAATAATACTGGCGAATCAAGGTTACCCACCTTGGGAACTGCTTAGCCTCTTTGTCGCCGGCGCTATTGTGATGCGCTCCGCAGGCTGTGTTGCAAATGATCTGGCTGATCGAAATCTGGACGGCCACGTCGAGAGAACCCGATTGAGGCCATTAGTCAGTGGCGCCCTGAGCGTCTCTGAAGCCCTTTTTTTACTGATTGGCTTACTCGTTATTGCCCTGGGTTTAGTGGCGCTCACCAATGCGCTCACCATTAAACTCTCGATCGCAGGCTTAGCGATAGCATTGGTCTATCCGCTTATGAAGCGCGTGACTCACCTGCCACAAATTGTGCTGGGGCTCGCCTTTTCATGGAGCATTCCGATGGCTTTTGCGGCCAGTGTGAGTGAGCTCCCGCCCGCGCTATGGTGGTTATTTAGTGCCAATCTGCTCTGGACGGTAATCTATGATACGCAATATGCCATGGTCGATCGGGAAGATGATTTAACCGTAGGTATTAAGTCGACGGCCATTTTATTTGGGCATCTCGATGTGCGTATTATTGGGCTGCTACAGTGTTGTTGTGTCATCGCCTTCTGGTGCTGTGGCGCCGCGTTTGACCTTGGAATGCCCTACTATGCTGCAGTCATCGCTGTCGGTTTACTGTTTATAAGACACCTTTGGCTCATTAAAGATCGTGATACGCAGCAATGTTTTAGGGCGTTTAATCAAAGTAAATGGATCGGTTTCCTTGTTTTGGCCGGGCTATGTGCCAATTTTTGGTTCGGGTCAGTGCCGCTTGACTGAACGCAGCGAAGCTTCCCTCAATGCCACCGTGCATCGGTCAATGAATGAGATCGATCCGGCACTGTGGCGCGCTTACTTTGGTGAAAGCGATCCCTTCCTGCGCTGGGACTTTTTACACGGGCTAGAGTCGACAGGGTGCACCACTTCACAAAGCGGCTGGCAGCCCGCCCACATCCAATTAGATCGATCCGGATCGACACTAGGCTTTGTGCCCGCCTACGTAAAAGGCCATAGCTATGGCGAATACGTTTTTGATTGGTCATGGGCAGAAGCGTGGCAGCGGATGGGTCTAGAGTATTATCCCAAACTCGTGACGGCAGTGCCTTTTACGCCAGCCACTGGCCAGCGCCTTTGGCATGATGCGGCGCATCACAACGCGCTATCGGACGTCGTCTATGGCGTACAAGCGCTCTGCTCTTCCTTAGCGGTCTCTAGTTGGCATGTCTTATTCTTGGAGCGAGCTCAGTCTGATGCGCTAGTCGACCTAGGTATGCCGCAGCGGTTAACCACCCAGTTCCATTGGTTTAACCGCGGCTATCGGGACTTCGAAGACTTTTTAGCGCGCTTCAACAGCCGTAAACGAAAAAATTTACGGCGAGAGCGAGACCAAATCGCGCGCCAAGGCTTAGTGTTAGAAACCAAGAAAGGCGGTGACATTACCCCTGAAAATTGGCGATTTTTTCATCGTTGCTACCAAACAACCTACGCTAAACGATCCGGCCACGGTGGTTATTTAACTGACGCTTTTTTTACCGAAGCCTGTCCAACACTTGGCGAAACGCCGGTTATGGTGTTGGCGTCATGCGCGGGTGAGCCCGTCGCGGCGGCGCTTTTTTTTGAAGGGGGAGATACCTTGTATGGCCGCTATTGGGGGTGCCTCGCTGAGTTTGATTATCTGCATTTTGAAGCCTGTTATTACCGTGGGATTGAGTATTGCATTAACGCCGGTTTATCGCGTTTTGATCCGGGGGCACAAGGAGAGCACAAAATTCAGCGGGGCTTTGAGCCCGTGCTAACGTACTCTAATCATTGGATTGTCGACGAGCGATTCAGCGACGCCGTTGCACAGTTTGCCGCGCAGGAATGTGATCATGTGCGTGCTTATCAGCAAGAGGCAACAACGCTGCTGCCCTTCAAACTGGACAGCCCCTAAAGCGCCTACTGCGGCGCGTCGCGGAGAAAAACCCACTGTCCGTCTTGAGACTGAGCGGCACTGTAGTAATAGCCTTCACTGGTAAAATCCTTCAAGCCCTCGGGCGCATTGAGACCTTCCTCGATTATGTAACGCGCCATCAAACCACGGGCCTTTTTCGCAAAAAAAGAAATCATTTTGTATTGCCCATTTTTCAAATCACGGAATTGCGGCGTGACGATGTCAACATCCAGCAATTTAGGTCGAATCGATTTAAAGTACTCATTAGAGGCGAGGTTCACCAGAACAGGGCTGCCGCTGGCCCTCAAGTGCTTAGAAAGCAATTGGGTGATCGCGTCTCCCCAAAACTCATATAAGTTTTTACCGCCCGCATGACGAAAGGGTAAGCCCATCTCCAAGCGGTAAGGTTGCATCAAATCAAGCGGCCTGAGCAGGCCATAGAGCCCGCTTAAAATACGCAAATGCTTTTGCGCAAAAGCCAGCTCTTTCGAACTTAGCGTGTCTGCACGCAGTCCCGTGTAGACATCGCCCTTAAACGCTAGAACCGCCTGTTTGGCATTATCGAGGGAAAAATCCGGTGCCCAATTCATAAATCGCTCATGATTAAGATGTGCGATCTTTTCCGAGACCCCCATCAAAGATTGGATGTCCTCTGGCGTCATTTTGCGAGCGGCACCTACCAGCGTCGTGGCTTCAGCTAACAGTAAAGGCTGCGTCGCCTTGCGCGTCGTGGGCGCCGTCTCGTAATCCAGCGTTTTTGCGGGGGACAGAATGGACAGCATTGCATCACCTCTTCTGCAATCTTTAAGGGTGGAATGATAACCTTCACGCTGGATGATACAAACCTTTGGTAGCGCAATGAGCAACGATGTCTTACACAACACCCTGATTGATCGCGGCATTAGGCTATTGGGTCACGTGATAGCGTGGTGTGTCCCCGTGATGGCAGTGACAGTCTGTGTCATCGTCATATTGCGTTACGGATTTAATACCGGTGCCATTGCGGCCCAAGAATCCGTTCAATACCTCCACGCTGCGCTGTTCATGCTGGGTGCCGCGGTCACAATGGGAGCGGATCAGCATGTTCGAGTTGATGTGCTTTACCGCCATTTTAATCCGCGGCAGCAAGCGTGGGTGAATACGTTAGGGCACATTATTTTTACCCTTCCGCTGTGTGTTTTGATTGGCGTAGGGTCATTTGGCTATGTCGTGGACAGTTGGTCGGCACGCGAAACGTCTCCCGAACCAGGGGGCTTACCCCTCGTATATGTCTTGAAAACACTGATTCCCGCCATGGCCGTGTTACTGGGACTGCAAGCTATTGCCCACATTGGGCGGGGACTCAACGTGTTGCGCCATGAGGATCCGTCGTGATGGAAGGGCAATTCGCACTCGCGATGTTTGTTGTGGTGTGCGGCATCTTGCTACTGGGCTTTCCAGTGGCACTCACATTAGGGGGCACCGCACTGAGTTTCGCGGCTCTCGGTATTTTATTGGGACATTTTGACCCCTCCTATTTAACGGCATTAACAGGCCGGATATTTGGCACCATGGGCAACGAGACACTGGTTGCGGTGCCACTTTTTATTTTGATGGGAGTGGTCCTAGAGCGAGCGAAAATCGCTGAAGATCTACTGGCAAACCTAGCAGGCATGTTTGGCGCTCGGCCAGGAGGCTTGGGCTTGGCGGTCATTATCGTTGGCGCTCTGCTAGCTGCTAGCACCGGGATCGTCGGGGCGACGGTGGTCACCATGGGTGTTCTCGCCCTGCCAACGATGTTGCGCGCCGGGTATCAGCCTCAGCTGGCTGCAGGCACTATTTGTGCCACTGGGACATTAGGGCAAATCATACCGCCGTCGATCGCACTCGTATTACTCGGCGACACAATGTCGAGCGCCTACCAGCAGGCACAGTTAAAAATGAACATCGTCAATACGCAAACCGTCTCGGTCGGGGACCTCTTTGTGGGCGCCATTGTGCCTGGCATCGTGCTGGTCTTGCTATATCTGTCGTATGTTCTGATCCGAGCGGCAGTGCAGCCCAGCAGTGCGCCGCCAGCAGAAGTTGAAGAGACTGATATCCGGTCGGTGGCTACCGCGGTACTTCCCCCCCTAGGTCTCATTGGGCTGGTACTGGGATCAATTCTCGTGGGCGCTGCGACACCCACGGAAGCCGCCGGCGTCGGTGCGGTAGGCGCGTTGTTGCTGGCCCTGGGCCGTGGTGCGCTAACGCTAGGCGTTTTACAAGACATCTCTCGTTCCACCCTTTTTACCACGAGCATGGTGTTTTTAATTCTCATTGGGGCGGCACTGTTTTCGCTGGTTTTTCGCGGATTTGGCGGGGATACAATGATCGAGTCGTTTTTTGAGGAGCTCGGCGGAGGACCTCACACAGCACTCTTCATTGTGATGCTAGTCATGTTTCTGTTGGGCTTTATTCTCGACTTTATTGAAATTACTTTCGTTGTTGTGCCAGTGGTGGGTCCCATCTTGTTAGCAATGGGGTTCGATCCGGTTTGGCTTGGCATTATGATTGCCGTGAATCTTCAGACGTCCTTTCTGACCCCACCTTTTGGATTCGCCCTATTTTACTTACGTGGTGTGGCGCCCGACACAGTCAGCACCCGCGACATTTACTCCGGGGTATTGCCATTTGTGCTCATTCAACTGTTGCTGCTTGTCCTAATGTGGTGGTGGCCCAATTTAGTACTATGGTTACCCGGGGTCATGGGGCGATAATGCATCGAGTCTCGTGCCCCTGAGCGCGATATGATCGTCATCGCTCAACCATTCAAGAAGAGATGCCATGCCAACTGAAGAACTAGACACGGATCCCCTCCCTTATGGAGATTTAGCATTACAAACGATTGCTATGCCTCGGGATACCAACGCTAACGGCGACATTTTTGGGGGTTGGTTGCTGTCACAAATGGACCTTGCTGGGAGTATTACGGCATCGGAGCTCGCGGGAGGCAGAGTCGCAACAGTAGCGATTGAAGGCATGTCATTTTTAACACCGGTGCATGTTGGCGCCGTTGTAAGTTGCTATTGCGATGTACTTGAAACAGGTCGTAGTTCGCTCCGCATACTCGTCGAAGTCTGGATTAATGCCAGGCAAGACGGCGAGCCGCTCAAGGTGACAGAGGGGGAGTTTATTTACGTGGCGATCGACGAACACAAGTTAACGCGGCCTATTAATCCGTAAACGAAACGGGAGGCATCACCCGGTCTCGCCCATTGAGATAAGCCCGCTCGGATATTTCGTGATAGGTCCGCACACGTTGAAAAAAGTCGAAGTAGGAAGCAGCAATTTTCTCTGCCATGGGATCAGCATCAATCAGCGCTTGAACTGCAACCTGACTCTGCTCATAAAGGACATCCATCACATCGTCAGGTAACGGCAGCAATTCTGTATCAAAGTCGCGCAGTAAAATTTCAAGTGATTCACTGTTGTGAGCCGTAAAATCATCAAGCATATCGCTATTAGTGGCACGAGCCGCCACCCTAACAATTGCCTGCAGATCGTCGGGTAATGCCGCTAGCGCCTCTTCATTAACAATAATTTCGAGCATCGCGCCAGGTTCGTGCCATCCAGGATAATAATAGTAATTACCAACCTCCATGAGGCCCAGCGTTCTATCGTTGTAAGGGCCAACCCACTCAACGGCGTCAATGACACCGGTCTGCATCGACGTGTATACCTCACCGCCCGCAATGCGAACAGCGGAACCACCCGCCGCATCAAAAACCTCTCCAGCGAGGCCTGGGATACGCATTTTAAGGCCCGCTAAATCTTCTCGACTATTCAACCGCTTGTTAAACCAACCCGCCATCTGAACACCTGTACTCCCACCGGCAAAGGGCACCACACCGAAAGGCGCATAGAGCTCGCGCCACAGCGCGAGGCCACCACCATAATGCAGCCAGCCGTTTGCCTCTTGAGCGGTCATCCCAAACGGCACTGCGGTATAAAAAACGGCGGCAGGGATCTTGCCCTTCCAATAATAAGCGGCCCCGTGACCTGCCTCAGCCACTCGCCGCGATACCGCATCAAAGACCTCAAACGGAGGGACAATTTCACCGGCGCCAAAGACTTTTATCCTCAACCGACCCCCTGACGCCTCATTCACTCGTCGCGCAAAGTTTTCGGGGGCCGCACCCAATCCGGGCAGCCCCTTTGGCCAAGTCGTGACTAACTTCCACTCAATAAACGCATCAACACCTCGCGCTGTCTTTGCCGGATCGCCGCCTTGACCAGACCGATCTAACGACCACATCGCCACAACACTCACCAAAGCCGCGACGAGTGCGATAACAACGAGGGGTAGTATTTGTTTCTCACGCATAATTCCGCCTTACAGAACAGTTAAATTCGCATACTGCAGCACCAGCCATTTACTACCTTCGCTAAAACTCACCTCGACCCTAGCATTACCGCCCTGACCTTCAAATTGGGTCACGACACCCTCACCAAAGACTTGATGCAAGACACGACGACCCAAGTCGAGTCCTTCGACCGGAGGTTCACTCAACGCATGATGCGATAATGATCCAAGAGGACGAGACACCGAACCATTGAGGCGGACTTCTTCTATTAGCTCTCCCGGTATCTCGCGGATAAAACGCGAGGGCGTGTTGTACATGTCACTGCCATGTAAGCGTCGGTTTTCCGCATAGGTCACGATTAATTTCTGCATCGCACGAGTAATACCCACATAAGCTAACCGGCGTTCCTCTTCCAATCGGCCCGGCTCCTCTAGCGACATTTGATGGGGAAAAAGATTTTCTTCAACGCCCGCCATGAACACTAAAGGGAACTCCAAACCTTTTGCACTGTGCAGTGTCATCATTTGGATACTGTCCTCATAGGGGTCCGCTTGACCCTCTCCTGCATCTAGCGCGGCACTATCCAAAAATGCCTGCAGTGGCGTGATCGTCTCGTCCTCAGGTTCAAATAGCCGCGTTGCCGTCACCAATTCCTGTAAATTTTCTACCCTCGCTTGCCCGCGTTCGCCTTTTTCAGCGCGGTGATAATTCATCAACCCTGACATTTCGATGACATGCTCTGTGAACTCGTCGAGGGACAACGTCTCCGCCGCCGTCGCAAAATCGTCAATCAATGCCTGGAAATTCGCAAGCGCAGTCAGTGCTCGTGCCGGTAAGAGCGTCTCTTTACGAACCACCTCTATCGCTTCCCATAAGGGGGCCTGATCCCGTCTGGCAACCTCTCGCAGTTTTTCTACTGTCTTATTACCGATACCACGGGGCGGCGTATTCAGAACGCGCTCTAGTGCCGCATCGTCACGACGAGCTTGAGCCAACCGCAAATAGGCCAGGGCATTGCGGATTTCTAGCCGCTCGTAAAATCGCTGCCCGCCGTATATGCGGTAAGGTATCCGCTCCCGCAGCAGCGCTTCTTCCAGTACACGTGATTGCGCGTTTGAACGATACAAAATCGCTATCGACCGCCGCGGATGTCCCTCGTCGCACCACGTTTGGGCTTGTTCAACGATATAGCGCGCCTCGTCTTGCTCATTAAATCCGGCGTATAACGTGATCGGATCGCCCCGCTCACCTTCCGTCCATAAATTTTTACCCAAACGTCCGGCATTACGCGAAATGAGTCCGTTTGCAGCTTCGAGGATCGTCTCAGTGGACCGATAATTTTGCTCTAATCTCACCGTCACTGTGCCAGCAAAATCTTCTGAAAATCGCTGAATATTTTCGACCTTAGCACCACGCCATCCATAAATAGACTGGTCGTCATCGCCCACCGCAACAACCGGGATAGTCTGCCCCGCTAAAACGCGCAACCAGGCATACTGAATCGTATTGGTGTCTTGAAACTCGTCTACCAAAATTGTTTTAAAGCGCGCTTGGTAATGCGCTAACGTAGCGGGGGACTTAAGCCATAGCTCATGTGCACGAAGCAACAACTCCGCAAAGTCGACCAGACCGCCTCGATCACACGCCTCTTCGTAAGCCGCATAAACACGCACCATGGTCTTCGCATATAAATCGCCTAGCGGCACGTCGACATGGCGCGCCCGGAGTCCTTCATCTTTCTGTCCATTAATAAACCACTGCGCCTGCTTGGGTGGCCAGCGGGCGTCATCCAGCTCCAGCTCTCGGCAAACCCGTTTCACTACCCTCAGCTGATCATCACTATCTAAAATTTGGAACTGCTGAGGTAAACCCGCCTCCTGCCAGTGCGCTTTCAGTAACCGGTGTGCTAATCCGTGAAATGTCCCCACCCAAAGACCATGGGTCGGCATTTGCAGCATCTCTTCGATACGACCCCGCATCTCGCGAGCGGCTTTATTGGTAAACGTCACCGCTAACACCGACTGAGCAGAGAATCCCTCGGCACGAATCAGCCAAGCGATCCGATGAACCAGCACACGTGTTTTACCGGAGCCCGCGCCAGCTAAAACAAGCTGATTAGCCGAGGAGGCGGTCACCGCCTCTCGCTGAGCCGCATTCAGGGGATTTAAAATATCGGAGACATCCATGCGCTTAGTGTAACGGAATGCGCATTACTGATTGAATAAACGTTGTAAACGGATCTGCCGTAGGTGGTTTATTCATTGGGCGTTCATTGGTATAACAGACTTCTCTAGAGTGACAGAGTATTCGGTGAAGCAACTCACCGATGCCGTATTGATATCAACGACGCCAGCATTTGGCTGACCAAAAAGGAAATATAAAATGAAAATTAAGCCCGCTACACTCGTCTTTGCGTTGCTTGCCACACCCGTGAGTGCTGCTTTTGCCTGTGATGTTCCGGTAGCACCGCCAACGCCAGATGGTGGCAGTGCGACAATGGAAGACATGGTGGCATCGCAAGGCGAGGTCAAAGCCTTTCAAGCCGCTAATGCAGACTATCTTACCTGTGTAGACGACCAAATGACCGCTGAAAAAGCGGCCATGGACGAAGGCGATAACAGTGCTGACGAACGCTATGCGCTAGCGGCTGCCGACTACAACGCGGCTGTCTCGCGCGAAGAAAAAGTGGCGGCTGACTTCAATGCTGCTATCAAGGCGTTCAAAGCGGCCAACCCCTGAACAACTCTTTTCTGTCGGTTACCGTGAGGTGCAGCGCAACGCCTCGGTAACCGGCCGGTCACCGTCAGCGGCATCACGGCCCGCCAAATAGCGACCGCTGGTCACCGCGAAGACGATCTACTCCTGCGACATCGCGTCACCCGGTTACGTCGTTAGAGGGCTAATCGTGGTTAACGAGACACTCTTTTTATTCGTTCGGGTGGCGCCTGTTTTTAGGCCAGCATAGGTAAAGCGCAATACCAAACGCAGCAAAGGAAATAGGCATGGTTGCGGCCAAAACGTACAGTGTTGTATTAACGAGCTCTGTCGATGTGCCTGCCATCATCTCGTCAAATCGCCATGCCCAAGACCGGTAGTGAAGACAGCATGTAAAACCCCATGCACCGCATAAAATACCCACTGCCTTTCGGTCCTTCATCGCCTGATACCCACCGGTTATTAATAACGCCGCGGCAATCAGATCAGGCAAGTACCCCGCAAGTGTTTGTCCAAACCTGAGGGTAAATAAAGTCTCAAGCGTGAAATGGGCCAGACCGAGAAGAATAGTCAATAAAGAAAATGTATTGAGAAATGGTGGCATTACTTCTTCATTCGCGTTGCAGGCAGCGTTACTCCGTCGTCACCGAGTGTTCTTATCCCACCCAAAAACAATCAAAGAATAAACTTAAAAAAGGACCACAGAATAAGGCCCCACATGACTGCATTAACAATAACGGATCTAATAAAATTTTTAACCTGTGTTTGCATAGCCTTTAATCACTTCGACTCCACCGAGACAGCGTGTTTTACAACCGTTACTTAGTTTTCGACGGATTGTTGTTTAGTGTCTTTTTTCTTTGCCCATTTTGCGATCAAAATCCAAGAATATGCTGTCACCCCAACCGTCAGAATTAACCAAATATAAAAATTTATTTCCACCATCATCTCCCGTTAATTTACTGTTGTGAATTACTCCACAGTCACAGATTTAGCAAGGTTGCGGGGCTTGTCAACGTCGGTGCCTTTGGCCACCGCAACGTGGTACGACAACAGCTGCAACGCGATGGTGAAAGCAATTGGGCCTGCGAGCGCACTTGTAGCGGGAAGCGCCAACACGTCGCAGTTGGGACCCGATTGATAACCTGCCTTTTCACTGGCGAATACAAATAAATGACCACCTCGAGCCCGTACCTCCTCAAGATTAGCCCGAAGTTTTTCCATCAATAGATCGTCTGGCGCCACCGCAACGACCGGCATATCCTCGTCAACCAGCGCCAGTGGACCATGTTTAAGCTCTCCTGCAGGGTAGGCTTCGGCATGGATATAAGAAATTTCCTTTAACTTGAGCGCGCCCTCCATGGCAATAGGGTAATAAATGCCCCGACCTAGAAACAAGGCATGATGTTTGTTGGTGAAGCGCCGCGCCAACGTTTTGATCCTGTCATCGCACGCCAACACCTGGTCAGCCACCGTCGCGAGCTTCTGTAACGCGGCGCCAATATCCTGCGTGGCCAGTGTGTCCGATGCATGATGGTGGGCCAGCCGCGACGTCAGCATGAGCAACGCAGCAAGTTGTGTCGTAAATGCCTTGGTCGATGCCACGCCAATCTCTGCGCCCGCCTGCGTCAAATACACCAACTCGCAAGCTCGAACCATAGCACTATGATCAACGTTACAGATCGCCAACCGTGCCAGCACATTTTCAACACCCACATGCTCCAAAGCCGCTAGGGTATCCGCCGTTTCACCTGATTGCGAAATACCCACCATGAGGGTATTGGGGAGCACCACGGCATCGCGATATCGATATTCAGACGCGACCTCAACCTGGCAAGGCAGTCCAGTCAATGATTCGATCCAGTGTCGGGCAACCAGGCCCGCGTGATAGCTGGTGCCACAGGCTAATATCTGTACGGCTTGGACCCGCGAAAACAGCTCAGTCGCGCGCGCTCCGAAGGCTCGGTCATCGGCTGTGGCGCCTGTAATCATGTCCCGCAACCGCGCCGGCTGTTCAAAAATCTCTTTTCGCATGTAGTGATCGTAACGACCCAACCCCTCGCCTTCTGGTCGCAGTGCAAGACGGTTTTGGCTTCGGTCGACCGGATCACTGTCCGCATTAAAGATGGCATAGCTATCTGCCGTCAGCCGCGCAACATCACCCTCTTCAAGATAAATAAACGTATCCGTGACGGACTGCAATGCAAGCGTGTCTGATCCAGCAAAGTTTTCCCCCAAACCAATACCCAATACCAGTGGGCTACCCTGACGTGCGACGACCAGTTCATCAGGCGATTGACGATCAATGACAGCGAGTGCATAGGCGCCTTTCAGTTGTGGCAGAACCTGCCGTAACGCAGCGAGCAAGTCTTGGCCGTCGTCCTTGATAGCCAGCGCAATTAAATGTGCCACCACCTCGGTATCGGTCTCTGAAGCGAACTGACAACCCTGCGCTGTTAACGAAGCGCGCAGCGCTTCGTGGTTCTCAATAATGCCGTTGTGCACCACGGCGATGCGGTCATTAACAATATGAGGATGGGCGTTGGCAACCGAAGGCGCGCCATGGGTCGCCCAACGAGTATGAGCAATGCCGGTGCCGCCACTCAATGGCGTGGCTTGCTGTGCTGCCTCTAACGCGGCTACGCGACCCAAGCTTTTATGGCTCGACAATTGGCCTTCACGGTCGATCAGCGCAAAACCCGCTGAGTCATATCCCCGATACTCTAGCCTGCGAAGGCCCTCGAGAAGGATGTCAGTGCAATCTCGCCGGGCGGTGACCGCCACAATACCGCACATTATTGTTTATCCTCGGTTTTACGGGGGCGCTGCCAACCATCTACGTTATGCTGCCGGCCCCGCGCTACTGCTAACTGATCGCTTTCTACGTCATCCGTGATGGTAGAGCCAGCTGCCACGAAACCGCCCGATGCAACTGACAACGGGGCCACTAAGGTGCTATTTGATCCGATAAAGACGGCTTCCCCCAGTTCAGTCCGGTATTTATTGGCACCATCGTAGTTACAGGTGATAGTCCCTGCGCCAATATTGCTCCAGGCACCCACGGTGGCATCACCGAGATAGGTAAGGTGGCTTGCTTTCGCACCCGCGCCAAGCGACGCATTTTTTATTTCGACAAAATTGCCCACCTTCGCCTGCTCGCCAATTTCGGTGCCAGGACGCAGACGCGCGTAGGGGCCAACTTCAGCTCCCGCCTTAATAATAGCGCCATCGATGTAAGTGAACGGTAGAATTTTTGCTCCAGACTCAATATCTGCGTTGCGAATTACGCAGTGGGCACCAATAGTGACCTCATCACCCAGTGTCACAGTGCCCTCAAACAGCACATTAAGATCAATAGAGACATCGCTACCGCAGCGTAATGATCCTCGTATATCCAGCCGTGCACGATCCACTACCGCAACACCGGCGGCCATTAGCCGCTCTACGAGCACCTGTTGATGCTGACGTTCCAGATGTTCTAACTGTTGGGGTGTATTGACCCCCAACGTGTCCAGCGCACTATCGGAGACCACCACTGCAACGTTAACGCCATCGCCTTTAGCCAACGCCAAGACATCGGGTAAGTAATATTCTGATTGCGCATTGTCATTCTGGATCCGAGCCAACCAACCCGCGAGCAAGCTCGCTCTGCTCGCTAGCACACCCGTGTTAATTTCGCGCAGCTGCTGCTGTGCTAAAGATGCGTCTCTATGCTCTACAACCGCTAAGAAATCACCCTGCTCGTCACGGATAACACGACCATAACCCGATGGCTCCGCCACCTCGGCTGACAACATCGCAATGCCATCCTTCGCTACAGCCACCACCGCCTGCAAAGTCGGGACAGTGACCAGTGGGACATCACCAAACAAGATCAATAATGTTGAATCTGAGTGGCACGCGCCGATCGCTTGCTGAACAGCGTGACCTGTACCTTTTTGCTCCGCTTGTAGATGGCATTGCACGTCGGGTGCGCGGACTGCCGCTTCCACAGCATCGGCGCCACAACCGATAACGACATGAATACGGTTAGCGCCAGCTGCGCGAGCGGCATCCAAGGTGTAGTGAATTAACGGCCGACCGGACAACAGGTGGAGTACTTTAGGCAGCCTGGATTGCATCCGGCTACCTTGTCCAGCCGCCAAAATGATGACTTCCAACATGACAGAATCCGCTCAGGGCTCATCGCAAGCGTCATCATTACCCACCGGGGCCAGTTTGCAAGTACGCGAGGGTTCTTCGGCAAACAAACACCAAAATTAACCCATTTACTGCGGGGTATTACCCTCGGCCGGCGCGGTTCTTGAGTTTACGCAGAGCAGATAATTGCGCCGTCGCTTCCGCTAATTGCGCAGAGGCAAGGCCATAATCGATTTCCCCCTGCTGATTCGCCAACGTTTCTTCGGCATCTCGACGCGCCGTTTCAGCAGCCGCTTCATCGATATCGTCAGCTCTAACAGCCGTATCAGCCAAAACAGTAACCACGTCGCCTTGCACTTCTAAAAAACCACCAGAGGCGTAATAGACTTGCTCTTCACCAGTTGGCTCAATGATACGAATGGGCCCGGGAATAAGTCGCGTTAGCAAGGCGGCATGTCCATGACAAACGCCTAACTCGCCCTCTATGCCCGTGGCGACGAGCAGTTCCACGAGCCCTGAGTAGATCTGAGCTTCTGCACTCACGATATCGCACTGTAAGGTCATCGCCATAAGTCAGTCCCCGACCCGCGTCAGAGCTTAGACGCCTTTTCGACCGCCTGCTCGATTGAGCCCACCATATAAAACGCCTGCTCAGGAAGGTGGTCAAAATCGCCGCCTAAAATACCCTTAAAGCCTGCAATGGTGTCTTTTAGTGAAACATAGATACCGGGCGAGCCGGTGAAAACCTCTGCGACGTGAAAGGGCTGTGACAAGAATCGTTCAATTTTTCGAGCACGAGACACCGTCGTTTTATCTTCTTCAGAAAGCTCATCCATGCCCAAAATAGCAATAATGTCTTTGAGCTCTTTATAGCGCTGAAGCACGGACTGCACACCACGCGCCACCTCATAATGTTCCTGACCGATAATCAGTGGGTCTAATTGGCGTGATGTAGAGTCGAGCGGATCAACCGCCGGGTAAATGCCTTTCGCAGCAATATCCCGACTCAACACCACGGTGGAGTCTAGGTGCGCAAATGTCGTTGCAGGAGAGGGGTCCGTCAAATCGTCGGCCGGAACATAAACGGCTTGAATCGACGTAATCGAACCGGTCTTAGTCGATGTAATGCGCTCCTGTAATACGCCCATTTCCTCAGCCAAAGTGGGCTGATAACCCACCGCAGAAGGCATACGACCCAGCAGCGCCGACACCTCTGTTCCTGCCAACGTATAACGATAGATATTGTCGACAAATAACAACACATCGCGCCCGTCGTCACGGAATTTCTCCGCCATGGTTAACCCTGTTAACGCCACACGAAGACGGTTGCCAGGGGGCTCATTCATTTGGCCGTAAACCATAGCGACCTTAGATTTGTCTAATTCCTCGACATTAACAACGCCAGATTCTTGCATCTCGTAGTAGAAATCGTTTCCTTCTCGAGTCCGCTCACCCACGCCCGCAAACACGGACAGTCCAGAGTGCTCGGTGGCAATATTGTTAATCAACTCCATCATATTGACCGTTTTACCCACTCCGGCGCCACCGAATAAGCCGACCTTGCCGCCCTTCGCAAAAGGACAGACTAAGTCAATGACCTTAATGCCCGTTTCTAATAGCTCATCTGAGGCGGCGAGTTCGTCGTAAGCCGGTGCCGCGCGGTGGATAGATGCGCGAGCTTGCTCACCGATAGGACCTCTTTCGTCGATTGGGTTGCCCAGTACATCCATGATGCGGCCCAACGTTTCAGTGCCCACAGGAACCGAGATCGGTGCACCAGTATTTTCAACGTTCAATCCGCGACTCACCCCTTCGGATGGGCCCATAGCGATAGCGCGCACGACGCCATCACCCAGTTGCTGCTGGACCTCGAGGGTCAGCCCTTTGTCGGCGACCTTTAGTGCGTCATAGACCTGCGGTACGCTGTCACGTGGAAACTCCACGTCGATCACTGCACCAATGACTTGTACGACCTTTCCGCTACTCATTTACCGGTCCTCATCTTAAAAAGTATGCAGTCAACATCGCGCTGCATTGTGTTTCGTTATTGGATGACGCTTCAGCCGATCGCCGCCGCGCCCCCCACTATTTCTGCTAGTTCCTGCGTAATCGCGGCTTGCCGCGCCTTGTTATAGACCAGCTGTAAGTCTTCAATCAGCTCACCCGCGTTGTCCGTTGCGTTTTTCATCGCGATCATTCGAGCGGCCTGCTCGCAAGCACCATTTTCTACCACGGCTTGATAAACAAGGGACTCGATATAGCGCACCATTAGCGCATCGAGAAGCTCGCGCGCATCTGGCTCGTAAAGGTAATCCCAATGATGAGACAGCGATTCGCTTTGTTCCGCCTTTAAGGGCAGCAACTGCTCGACGGTTGGCGACTGCGTCATGGTATTCACAAACTCATTGCCAGCAAGATACAGCGCGTCAATTCGGCCCTCTGTATAAGCATCTAACATCGATTTGACGCCACCGATCAGATCCCCCAGAGACGGTTCCTCACCCAGGTCCTTTACCGTTGCCGTGACATTGCCCCCAACGCTGGCAAAAAAACCGCCGGCTTTAGCACCAACCAAGCACAGCTCGATATCAACACCCGAACCCTGCAGGTCCTTCATGGACGCAATAGCGCTTTTAAATAAGTTGATATTGAGTCCACCGCACAGTCCGCGGTCAGTCGACACGATAATGTAACCCGCCCGCCTCACCTCTCGTTCTTGCATATAGGCATGGCGATACTCAGGGGTTGAGTTGGCAATATGGCCCACTACCGCGCGCATTCGTTGGGCGTAAGGCTTGCCAAGCTCCATACGATCTTGGGCACGACGCATCTTGCTAGCTGCGACCATTTCCATGGCGCTAGTGATCTTTTGAGTACTTTGAATACTCGTGATCTTAGTGCGTATTTCTTTGCCGGCTGCCATGCAGTCTTACCAGGTCTGAGTTGATTTAAACGCTTCGACCGCCGACTTAAAAGATGCCTCTCGGTCACCAGTCCAGTCGCCATCGGCGTCAATGTGTTGCATGAGTTCGGCGTGCTCAGCGCGCATGTAGCTCAATAACGCGCCCTCGAAGGCACCGATCTTTGCTACGTCAACGTCTTGTAAGTAGCCCTCATTACCAGCGAACAACAGCACACCCATATCAGCAATCGACAACGGTGCGTACTGTTTCTGCTTCATCAACTCAGTAATGCGCTCACCGTGCTCAAGCTGCGCCTTAGTCGCGTCATCAAGATCAGAAGCAAACTGCGAGAACGCAGCCAACTCTCGGTACTGAGCTAGTGCGGTACGGATACCGCCAGACAATTTTTTAACGATCTTAGTTTGCGCAGCGCCACCCACCCGAGAAACGGAAATACCGGCGTTCATTGCGGGTCGCACACCGGCATTGAACATATCGGCTTCTAAGAAAATTTGACCGTCAGTAATAGAAATGACGTTGGTCGGAACAAACGCTGAAACGTCGCCTGCTTGCGTCTCGATCACAGGCAAAGCGGTCAGCGAACCGGTTTGGCCCTTCACTTCTCCACCCGTTGCCTGCTCAACGTAGTCAGCATTGACTCGAGCGGCACGTTCTAACAAACGAGAGTGCAAATAAAAGACGTCCCCGGGATAGGCTTCACGTCCAGGTGGCCGACGCAGTAACAAAGAAATTTGCCGATACGCTACCGCCTGCTTGGAGAGGTCGTCATAGATAATCAGCGCGTCCTCACCACGATCTCGGTAATACTCACCCATCGTGCATCCTGCAAAAGGCGCCAAGTACTGCATGGCTGCTGGGTCTGACGCGTTAGCCGCCACCACAATGGTATGGTCCATGGCGCCATGCTCTTCCAGTTTGCGCACAACAGAGGCGACTGAAGACGCTTTTTGCCCAACCGCCACATAAACACACTTAATGCCTGTGCCCTTTTGATTGATAATCGCGTCGACGGCGATAGCTGTTTTACCCACCTGACGATCGCCAATGATGAGCTCTCGCTGCCCTCGCCCGATCGGTACCATGGCATCAATGGCCTTGAGGCCAATTTGCACCGGCTGATCAACTGATTGTCGAGCAATTACCCCGGGAGCAATCTTTTCAATCGCATCGGTGAGCTTTGTTTCGATAGCGCCTTTACCATCAATTGGGTTACCCAATGAATCGACCACTCGCCCCTGCAACTCAGGGCCAACAGGGACCTCCAAGATGCGGCCGGTACAGCGGCACGTTTGGCCCTCTGCCAGCTGCTTATAGTCGCCCAAAACCACCGCGCCCACTGAATCGCGCTCGAGGTTGAGCGCCATACCAACGACCCCGCCCTCAAACTCAATCATTTCGCCGTACTGGACCTCGGTCAGCCCATGAATGCGGATGATGCCGTCTGTCACGGAGACAATGGTGCCCTCATTGGTCGCCTGCGATACAACAGCGAGCTGATCAATGCGTTGTTTGATCAAATCGCTGATTTCTGAGGGGTTGAGCTGTTGCATGACCTATTCCTCTGTCATTGGGTCAGCGCGCCAGCGAGCTTATCCAGCCGGCCGCGAACAGAGCCATCGATCACCAGATCGTCGGCACGGATGATGGCTCCTCCCAAAAGGGAGGAGTCGGTTTCTGATGTTAGGGTAACGCTGCGATTGAGTTTTGATGTCATGGTCTCGGTGAGCACGCGGGTCTCGTCATCGTTCAACGGATACGCTGAAGTGACCACCACGGTGACAGTGCTCTCTACCGCTTGCTTAAATTGCTCGAACAAAGCAGATACTTCAGGCAACAAGCTAAGGCGCCCATTGTCTGCCATGATCATTAACAAATTAATAACGCTTGCTGGCAGTGTGTCACCCACTAGCGCCGCCAAGTTTTCAGCCCGTTGCTGTGCGGTCTGATTAGGGCTTTTTAGCATGGCTGACACTTTGTCATCGCGGGTCACTGCAGCAAGCTGACCCAAAGCACCTTGCCACTGCGCCAGTTCATCTGCGCCGCGCGCGTGCTCAAAAGCCGCCCTGGCGTAAGGTCTGGCGAGCGTAATGGGCTCTATCATTTATCAGCTGCCCGCGGAGAGTGTTTTAAGTATGTCAGCATGCTTATCGGCATCGATTTCGGCACCCAGCACCTTCTCTGCGCCGGCCAAGGCCAAAGCGCTGACCTGCGACATAAGCTGTTCTTGAGCGCGAGCTCGCTCTTGCTCGATCTCAGCCGATGCGGCTGTTTTAACCCGGTCCGCCTCTGCGGTGGCGGCTTGCTTGGCCTCTTCGACCATCGCTTGCGCACGCTTATTGGCTGCCTCAACGATTACCGCAGCTTCTTTCTTCGCTTCCGCAAGCTGTTCTGCGACTCGCTGCTGGGCTAATTCGAGGTCATGGCCCGCACGATCTGCCGCCGCCAAACCGTCCGCAATTTTATTTTGACGCTCAAGCATCGCCGCCATAATAGGGGGCCATACAAAGCGCATACAGAATGCGACAAACGCCACAAAGGCAATCAGCTGTCCTATTAAGGTGAGATTAATGTTCACACAATGCTCCTGTGGTACATCGGACGCATGGGATCAGCGCGCCCGTACGTAAAATTACGCTCTCAGCCAGCGACAACAAAAATAAGGTACATGGCAATACCAACACCGATAATCGGAATCGCGTCGACTAATCCAGCGCCTAAAAAGAAAGTGCCCTGCAGCTTAGGGGCCAACTCGGGCTGACGCGCTGAACCTTCTATCAGCTTGCCGCCTAAAATACCGACGCCAATTGCTGCACCCATTCCGCCCAAGCCCATCATAATGGCCGCGGCTACGTAAATCATTTCCATGGTTGTCTCCTAAAGTACTTAAGTCAGTCGAAATCAGTGGTCTTCGTGCGCCATGCTGAGGTACACGATGGTTAAAACCATAAAAATAAAAGCTTGAAGCGTAATCACCAAAATATGGAATATCGCCCAACCCACTTGTAACAGCGCAGCGGGTAGCATCCAAAAAATGCCCACACTGAATAGCGCTGCAATTAAAATAAAAATCATCTCTCCGGCATACATGTTGCCAAACAACCGGAGACCGAGCGAAAACGGCTTGGCCAATAAACCCACCACTTCCATGAAGAGATTCACTGGAATGAATAAAGGGTGGTTAAACGGGTTAAGCGTGAGCTCTTTTACAAAACCGAACCCTTTGACTTTGATTGAGTAGAACAACATCAACACAAAGACGCCAATTGCCATGCCCATTGTAATATTAGGGTCGGTAGACGGCACAATTTTCTGATATTCAACCCCTGCCAGCATCAATGAATGCGGAATCAGATCAACGGGTATCAAATCCATTAGGTTCATCATGAACACCCAGACAAATATCGTCAGGGCCAAAGGCGCAACCAAAGGGTTGCGGCCATGAAACGTGTCTTTGACGGTGCCATCGACAAACTCAACCACCATCTCGACAAAGTTAATCCACCCGCTGGGGGTGTCGGGTGATGCTTTCACCGCGACACGACGAAATAACCAACAAAAAAGGAGCCCCAAGCCAACAGACCACATCATGGAGTCCACATGAACCGCATTAAACCCCATGGCCGACATCTCGGTCGGCCCATGGGCCAAGGTCCACTGCCCTCCCGCAGAGACAACGGTGCCGTCCTCCCGCTCAAAACCTTCCGGAAGCTTGCCATAGGTCAGATTCGTCAAGTGGTGGACGATATATTCTGATACGGTTTGATTGTCGCCGTTTGCCGCCATTCTTGCCGTTCTACTCCTGTGCCTCTTTGAGGCGCTAACTGCTGTATTGTTATTGTTCAGGTCGTTGCTGCCACACCAAAACAGTGGGCGGTATCAGCAATGCCAAAATACTGCCCAGTAAAACCATTGCTGGCGCACTGCTCGGCCTCATCGCAAACAACAGCGCAAACCCAACGGCCGCCGCTGTATAGCGAGCGAACCCCATCCAAACCGAGCCAACTCCCGGGCGACGAGCTGTCAGGCTCAGCGCCACCCAAAAACTGGGTATCAACACGACCATCGCGCCGAGCAGCAGGTCTAGCCCGCGCTCAAACCCTTTTGTCACACCGGCAAACACTGCTACTGCCGCAATGATGACCACCGCGGCTCCTGTGGCATACAGCAAGCGCTTTCTGGTGGCCTCAAAAGGCGCAGAAGCAGCAAATCTGGCCAAAACGCGTTTTGCCCCCCTATGGTGCGGGGCCGAGTGTAGTGGAAAGGCCTAAACCCTTCAACACGTGGGCTTATCGGATTTTCTTTAAAACGCCGTCTAGTTCATCGAGGGTGGTGTAATGAATTTCAAGCCGGCCGCGTCCATTTTGGTGGTGTCGAATTTTAACTTGTGCGCCAAATTGATTGCTGAGGTCGGCCTCTAGGCGACTGATATTAGGGTCTGTCGGCGTTACGGCAGGTTGGTCTGCGATCAAAGCGCGAACCAGCGCCTCTGTTTGACGCACTGACAGGCCTCTTTGGGTGACCTGTCGCGCCGCTCGGACTTGGTCTCCGCCCGTCAAAGCCAATAGTACTTTAGCGTGACCGGCATCGATTTCTCGTCGCTCCAGCATACTGAGTACCTCGCTTTCAAGCTGCAACAATCGCATCAAGTTGGCCACGGCGGGACGCGACCGGCCCACCGCGTTAGCGACTTGTTCCTGGTTGAGGCCAAACTCGTCTTGAAGCCGCTTTAATCCCAAGCCTTCCTCAACAGGGTTTAGGTCTTCCCGCTGAATGTTTTCAATCAACCCGATTGCAATAGCGGCTTCATCGGAGACTTCTTTTATGACTACCGGCACATTGGCCAATTGCGCCAATTGCGCCGCTCGCCAGCGCCGCTCGCCCGACAGAATCTCAAAACCCCCGCCAGGCAGCGGTCGCGCAACGATAGGCTGCAAAATCCCTTGCGCTTTTATGCTATCGGCAAGGCTTTGCAATGCATCCTGAGCAAAATTGCGGCGCGGCTGATAGACGCCTCTCTGCAATTGCTCAATGGGGACCTCCATCAGCGGGCTTGTCCCGCTTGGCGCGGTCTGGCCATCCATTACTGACGAGCTCGCGGTGTCGGTATCTGCCTTATTGAGCAGACCAGTCCCTAACAATGCCTCAAGGCCTCGATTGAGCTTTCGCTTTGGCGCCATTAAGTCGGGTCCTTACTATCTTGCTCTTGTCTGCGCATAAACTCACCTGCCAACGCCATGTAAGCGGTGGCGCCTCTCGATAAACGATCATAAACGATCCCAGGCAGTCCGTGGCTCGGCGCCTCCGCTAATCGGATATTTCTTGGAATGACCGTGCGGTAAACCAAACCATCGAAATGTTCATGCAATTGCTCAGACACTTCGTTTGTTAGAGCGTTCCTCGGGTCGTACAACGTCCGTAAAATACCCTCAATATTGAGGTCCGCATTCACCGTTTGCCGCACCGAGTTAATGGTATCAATCAGTGCCGACAGTCCCTCTAGTGCAAAATATTCGCACTGCATCGTGATCAGCACAGAATCTGCTGCTACCAGCGCATTTAACGTCAGCATGTTCAACGATGGCGGACAGTCGATAATAACGAAGTCATACTGCGCGTGAGCTGCGGTCAGCGCTTTTTTTAACTGCTGCTCGCGAGCGTCCATCGACAACAACGCCACTTCGGCAGCAGTTAGATCGCCGTTAGCCGGAATACAATCCAGCGCCAGTTGTGGAAGGTGTGTCACAGCGCTCTTCAATGGAAGTTGATCGACCAACACATCGAAGACAGTGGCGTCAGAAGCCCCCTTGTCGATGCCAACGGACACCGTCGCATTGCCTTGCGGGTCGAGATCAATGAGTAGCAATCGCTTGCCCATAGCCGCTAATGCCGCAGACAGGTTGACACTTGTTGTTGTTTTTCCTACGCCTCCCTTTTGATTGGCAACGGCGATTACTTTCATAATGCCGCCACAAGTCGAGGTTGCACCGCAAGCAATTGAAATGACCAATCGCGCCCTGGCACCTTAATGTCTTGGCAGGTCACTTGCCTGGTGTTATCTGGCAACGCGTCGATCTCGTGCTGTGCTTGTTGTGTTTTCATCGCATACACCATGCCTTGATCTGCTAACACATGATCGACCCTCACTAATGTGGTGGCTAAATCAGCAAAAGCACGCGTTACTACCGAATCAAAACGCTTGGCCGGTAGCCAGGTTTCGACTCGTACCGTTTCAATCTCGATATTGGCCAACATCAGCGCTCTTTTGACCTCCAATAAAAACCGAGACTTTTTGCCATTACTATCAAGCAATGTGTAGTGCACCTCAGGATTCGCTATGGCCAAGGGGATACCGGGTAAACCTGCGCCGGTACCGACATCAACCACTTGCTTGCCGCGAATAAACGGACTTATTGCAAGGCTCTCTATGAGGTGTCTGCCCAACATCTCAGATCGTGAGCGGACGGCTGTAAGGTTATACGTTTGGTTCCATTTTTCGAGCAAATCAAGGTACATGAGTAACTGTGTTGTCTGGTGGTCGCTCAACGCAATACCAATATCGAGGGCAGCCGTTAGCAATCGCTCAGTCTCTGAACTAACCATTGACTGTCGCCGGAAGCCTGCTTACGAGTTCTCGCTTCTTCAAATGAATCAGCAAGATCGACAGCGCTGCTGGCGTCACGCCAGGAATGCGTCCTGCTCTCGCTAAGTTACTCGGTTTCGCCTCTTGCAGCTTTTGTCGGATCTCGTTGGACAATCCATCAATTAAGGCGAAGTCCAAATCATTCGGTATTGTCATCGCTTCATGTCGATGCAAACGATCAACATCTTGTTGCTGCCGCTCTATATAACCCGCGTACTTACATTGAATTGCGATTTGATGCGCCACCGTCTCAGCAACCGGCGAGGGCGCGGGAGCAATACGATCAAGCGCGTCATAATCAAGTTCGGGTCGTTTGAGTAACTCGGCCAACGAATATTCTCGACTGAGCGGTTTGGCGAACAAGGTATTTAATTGCGCCGCTTCAGCGCTATTCGGCTGAATAAAGGTCTGTTGTAAACGACGTTTTTCAATCTCAATGGCTTCACATTTCTCGTTGAATTGCCGCCACTGAGTGTCTCCAATTAAATCAAGCTGCCGCCCTATTGCGGTCAGGCGAAGGTCGGCATTGTCTTCCCTGAGTTGAAGTCGATACTCAGCTCGAGAAGTGAACATACGATAAGGCTCGGTTGTTCCCAACGACACCAAATCATCAACCAATACTCCCATATACGCTTCATCGCGTCGTGGTTCCCAAGCTGGTAAATCAGTAGCGTACCGAGCGGCATTGATGCCTGCTATTAATCCCTGCGCTGCCGCTTCTTCATACCCCGTGGTGCCATTAATTTGGCCTGCAAAAAATAGACCAGCAATCGACTTGGTTTCTAAGCTATGGCGCAAGTCTCTGGGATCAAAATAATCATATTCAATAGCGTATCCAGGACGGGTGATATTGACGGCTTCCAGTCCTCTGATTGACCGCACTAACGCCAGTTGCACATCAAAAGGCAAAGACGTGGATATGCCATTTGGATAGAGCTCGGTAGAGGTCAGTCCCTCCGGTTCGATGAACAGTTGGTGGGACTCTTTGTCGGCAAACCGATGGATTTTATCTTCAATGCTCGGGCAATAACGGGGCCCGACCCCTTCGATCGTGCCAGAAAAAAGCGGCGAGCGATCCAGCCCGGCCCGAATGATATCGTGGGTCCGCGTGTTGGTCTCAGTGATCCAGCAACATCGCTGAGCTGGATGGTGGCTTCTATCGCCCTGTAGCGACATAACGGGTCGCGGTTCATCTCCCCATTGCTCTGTTAACACATTAAAGTCGACGGTATTTGCATCTAGCCGAGGCGGTGTACCTGTTTTTAAACGCCCCACTCTAGGACACAGTTCTCTTAATTTGTCAGCCAAACCCAGCGATGCGGGATCTCCCATCCTGCCACCACTAGACTGCTCATCACCAACGTGTAGCTTTCCGTGTAAAAAAGTACCTGCCGTCAGGACAACAGTGGGGGCGTTAAACGTAATGCCCGTTCGTGTCACTACACCCGAGACACGATCACCCAGCAATACGATATCTTCTACTGCGTCCTGAAAAATATGTAGATTAGCTGTCTCCTGCAGCGCGGTACGCACGGCATTGCGGTATAACACACGATCAGCTTGCGCTCGCGTTGCCCTAACAGCAGGTCCTTTACGCGCGTTAAGCACACGAAACTGGATGCCCGCCTGATCCGTTGCCCGGGCCATTAAGCCACCGAGGGCGTCAATTTCCCTCACCAGATGACTCTTGCCAATACCGCCAATCGCGGGGTTACAAGACATTTGCCCTAAGGTATCGATCGAATGGGTTACCAATAGAGTGCGAACACCGGCGCGCGCCGCAGCCAATACCGCCTCTGTACCAGCATGCCCGCCGCCAATAACAATCACGTCATAGGTATTTGGATGGGTCGTCATATCAGCGCACCGGCGCGTTATGGGCCGGACAGTATAGACGCCCATAGAGAGTCGATGGAATCTTGGTTTTAGTAAATCTGGTATGAAATAGGCTAGTTCGCGAAAACCAACGAGGAAGCCACAATAAACTAATATAAAAATAATATTACTGATAGATAATCTTAATATTATAACTATTAGTGGCAACGGTAATTGTTGAAAAACGCAATATACTCAATGGAAACAGACGCTTAAGTATCGTTAAAAGGCGTTAATAAGCGCCTTTTTTGCGCTGTTTCTGCTGTTAGTAGCAGGGGGATAAGAAACACGTGACATTAGGCACTTGCCATGATGCACGGTTACCCCCAGTTTATGGCCTTTGTTATCACCAGTGTTTCACGTGGCCGTTGTGCCGATTCGCGCTGGGCAGAAGATATTGCCCTGTTTTCGTGGATAACGGGTGCATAACCAGTGAGTAGACTAGATGTCGAAATAGTAGGGTGCTATTTACCAATGCAAAAGGAGGTGAAAATTTCGCCGAGTAAGTCATCCGCACCGAAGGTGCCGGTAATGGTTCCTAGCCGCTCATGAATCACTCTTAAGTCGTCTGCCAACAGCTCACCTGCGCCAGATGCATTAAATTGATCAATCGCTTGCTCCAATAGTGCGCTACTTTGTCTGAGCGCCACGACATGGCGTTCACGCGCGCTAAAAGCAGACGTCGCGCCAGCATCGGCCAATCCCAAACAGGCAACGATCACTTGCTCAAGCGTAGCGACACCCTCCCCTGTTGCTGCCGAAACGCCGAGCGCACTGAAATGAGAATCGTTGTTGTCACAGGTGCCCGCCTGGCGCCCTGACAGATCAATTTTATTGTAAACGAGAATCTTTGGGGTCTCTGATGGTGGTAATAGGCTGGCTGCTTGAGTGGCGGTATCGTCGACAACTTCTAGAATGATATCCGCTCTGTGTAATTCAGTTTGCGCGCGAGAAATGCCTTCTTTTTCAATCTCATCACGTGCATCGCGCAGTCCAGCAGTGTCAGAGAACTCGATGGCAATGCCCTGAATATTGATGGTTTGTCTAATGACATCGCGTGTTGTACCAGGGATGTTGGTCACAATAGCGATGTCATCTTTTGCTAAGCAGTTCAATAAGCTGCTTTTGCCTGCGTTAGGCGCGCCCGTAATCACAATTTGAGCGCCGCGATTCATGAGTGCGCCTTGTCTTGCAGAGACCAGTAGGCGATCTAAAGTAGTTTGCAATGTCGACAGCGTATCGGTGACCTTGGCCTCTGCTAAAAAGTCGATTTCTTCTTCGGGAAAATCTATGGCAGCCTCTATATAGACGCGTAACTGAATCAGCTGCGCGGCAATATCGGTGACCGCAGTCGAAAATGCGCCTCGCAGTGAGGCGCTGGCTTGCCGTGCTGCACGTCTAGTTGGTGCGTCGATAAGGTCAGCAAGGCCTTCTGCCTGAGTAAGATCCATTTTGTTGTTGAGAAAGGCGCGCTCAGAGAATTCCCCCGGTCGCGCTAATCGCGCGCCCATACTGAGGCAAGTGTCCAGTAACATATCGGCGATGACGACACCACCATGGCCATGAAGCTCAGTCACATCCTCGCCAGTAAAGGACGCCGGTCCGCCGAAAAAAAGGGTAATACCTTCGTCAATGGCCATGCTGTCTTGATCAAAAAAACGCGTAAATACCGGATTACGAGGTGTTAATGGCCGCTGCGATATTTGTTCGCCGATGAACTTCGCTTTAGGGCCCGATAAGCGGATAACGCAAATACCACCGCGTCCGCTCGGTGTTGCAATGGCGACGATCGTATCGTTATCAAGTGCGTGACTGTCGTTAGTCAACGAGATGAGTTCCTGGCAAACCCTAAATGGTGCCGCGATCGATGCGACGATTAATGATGTATTGCTGACCCATTGATAACAGGTTGTTACAGAGCCAGTAGAGCACTAAACCAGCCGGGAACCAGAGGAAAAAGAAGGTAAAGACAATCGGCATCCACTGCATGATTTTAGCTTGCATGGGATCGGGCGGAGCGGGGTTCAGTTTTTGCATGTAATACATGCTGGCGCCCATTAAAATAGGTAGTACAAAGTAAGGGTCCATGACAGACAGGTCGGTAATCCATAGTGCAAAGGGTGCTTGTCGAAGCTCAACAGACTCCATCAACACCCAGTAAAGCGCGATAAAAACAGGCATTTGCACCAAAATAGGCAGGCAACCGCCGAGAGGATTAATTTTTTCTTTTTTGTAGAGCTCCATCATCGCCTGAGATTGTTTTGCCTTGTCGTTTGCATACTCTTCTTTGATGGCTGCCATACGAGGTTGCACTTTGCGCATTCTTGCCATGGATTTATAACCCGCGGCTGAGAGTTGGAAGAAGGCGAGCTTCACCAGGAGCGTGAGGCAGATGATAGCGACACCCCAGTTGATAACGACAGACTGGATAGTAGTGAGCAACCAAAACAGCGGCTGCGCAATCCACCATAGCCAGCCGTAATCGACGACCAGGTCAAGGTGCGGGGCTAAATCACCTAAGACACCTTGGTGCTTGGGCCCGACATAAAGCCGATTAACAATTCGGGTTGTTTCAGCGGGAGCAATGCTCAGCGGTGGTCCGGTATAGCCGACAATATTGAAACCGGCCCGAGTTTGCCGGGTGCTGTAGCGGTAAGTCGCCGTGTCGTCTGGCACCCAAGCTGTCACGAAGTAGTGTTGCAACATGGCAACCCAGCCGCCCGTAATATCTGCCTTAAAAGGTTCGTCTGCCATGTCATCGAAGTCAAATTTTGCAAAGCGCTGATCTGGCTGCGTTAAGGCTGCGCCTAAAAAGGGCTGCATTCCCATACCTGAATCATTACTCGCTGGTGCGGGTGACGTGTCCCGTTTGATTTGCGCAAAAGGTGTGATTTGAACATGATTAGGTGAGGCGTTAGTGGCCTCATGCACAACGGTGATGGTGTGGCTGCCGGCCTCGAAAATAAACACCTTTCTGACGGTTAGCGCGCTGACTTTGTCGCTGAAAGTGAGCACAACTTCTAAGGGGGACAGGCCTGTTTGCCGGTAATCGGACCGATCGGTGCGATAAAGCGCGCGGTTAGGTCGATCAATACCGTCCGGGCCCACCAACCCTGACTGGGCAACGTAGGTTCGCTGCGAATTGCGCTCGAGTAATACAAAAGGTTCCGATGTGTCCGCTAAGGTTTTAGGAAAGTCTTTAAAGCCCGCACCCACAACATCCCCGCCCTGCAGATCAATCATGACCTCAAGCACGTCGGTATGTACGGTAACAAAACGCTGTTGTGGACCACTGTCTGTGGCACCTCGTTGTTCCTGTGCCGATAAGTCAAGGTCGGTTGGCGCGGGCAAATCTGGGTCTAAGATGTCGGCAGATGGTGCGGCATCCCGAAGGCTGGCTTGCGCAGTGTCAGCCATCGGCGCAGAGGCGTCGACCATGGGGACCTCTGGTGTTTGCGCGGTATCGTACTCTGCGCTGTAGCGAGTCCATTCCCCCAGCAGCATGAAGCCCAGCAGGGCGCTAGCGGCTAAAAGGGCATATCGTGGGATATCCATGGTATCGGTCTCAGTTGTGTTCGTGGGGCTGCGGTGTGCTCGGAACGGGATCGTACCCACCCTCGCAGCCAGGTCGGCAACGCAGCAACCGGTGCACTGTAAGCCAGCACCCTGTCGCAGCACCATGAGTTCTTAGCGCGTCGATACCATATTGTGAGCAAGTCGGCAGAAAGCGGCAACGCCTTCCTAGCCAAGGGCTGAGCGTCAGTTGGTACCCGCGTATCATTATTGCGAAGGCGTTGGCAATGTGCCGATCGATCTTTCTTAGCCATTCCATCGTCGGTCCGCCGCTGCGTTGATTTGATGCCACAACGCCGCAATATCTTGCCACAGTGCAGGATTGTCGAGTTTGTCAGCAGGTGATCGAGCCAATACAACCAAGTCCATTGAGCGCCCTAATGGGGAGAGTCTAAATTGCTCCCTAACGATTCGCTTAATACGGTTTCGCCTGGAGGCGAGGCGGATCTGTTTTTTCGCTACGATGATACCAACGCGAGATGGACCATCGTTGTTTTCAACGGCTAATAATAGAAAGGCTTTGCTACTGGCTTTGACATTTGGCCCGTCAAAGACGCGGCGGTAGTGGCAAGGTTGCGAGAGTCGTACTGTAAGTGGAAAGGACGGCATGCGCTGCTGCTGTGCCTTGTCCGTTGACGTCAGGCAGACAGGCTGTGTCGACCTCTAGCGCGGCGACGTGCCAACACTTTCCGGCCTGCTTTGGTTGCCATTCTGGCGCGAAAGCCGTGGCTGCGCTTGCGCTTGAGTACGCTGGGCTGAAATGTACGCTTCATGACACTAACCTTCTTAAAATTCGAAATCCTGGCGAGCACTCGGTGATCATTTGCGCTTCGTCAGAATAGGGGCAAACCGTTAACGGGCGCGGAGTATAGGAGTAGCTGAGGTGGTTGGCAAGACCCCACAAGGCGCTTGTTGGCGATTTGAAGCTCCACCAGAAAAATAAATGCTCCACCGATAAGCGGCTCGGCTTCACGCCCGCTGGGGACTGATGAGGCCCACGTAACCCAATGATAACGCTAACCTATTGTTTATGGGGTGCTCGTGATGTCCGCGGCCGGCGGGGCGGGTGCAGGGCGATGTGCCCAACATAAGACACAGGTTTATAAAATGATATCAACAACTTACCCACAGGCGAAGAAAAAATAAACTTGCATCCTTCTTTTTGATGCTATAAGGGGCGTAAAAAAACATAAACATATGATTTATAACGTTAAAAAAGGTGTTGATAAAGGCCTTTGCGTGTGGATAACTGTGGGCTGTTTGCGTGGGTAGGTTGACAGCCGGAGCGAGACGCCGTCTGAACCAAGCCCCCGCTTTATGATGTTATCGCCCTGCTTAGGAGACAGCAAATTGGCCGCGCTTCAGCCTCTCACCGACCCTTGGGAACACTGTTTGAATCGTATCGGTAGCGATATCCCTCAGCAGCAATTCAACACGTGGATTCGTCCGTTGCAAGCGCAATGGCAGGGATCTGGGTTGATGTTGGCGGCACCCAATCGATTTATTAGGGATTTTGTCACTGAAAAGTATGTGCCGATGATTACCGCTTACTTGCTGGATATCGTTGCACCAGCCGTTGCACAGGTTTCCGTGACGGTTATTGGCGTTGCTGAGACGACCCCCCCCCAACCCGCTCGACCGATTATAGAGGCGCCCGCAGTGGCGCTGAGCGGGGCGCCGGCCCACCGACTTGTTAAGAAACCAAGCCCTGCGGCATCCTTGTCGCCCTCTAATTTAGTGGAGGGTTATACCTTTGAGCGCTTTGTTGAGGGGAAAAGCAACCAGCTGGCACTGGCGGCGGCACAGCAAGTGTCGGAACACCCCGGAGACTCCTATAACCCGTTGTTTTTGTACGGCGGCGTTGGCCTCGGGAAGACCCACTTGATGCATGCGGTGGGTAATGCGATGCGGCGCCGGAATCCGGACGCAAAAATCGTGTATCTGCACTCGGAGCGGTTTGTTGCTGACATGGTGAAAGCATTGCAGTTAAACGCTATCAACGACTTTAAGCGGTTTTATCGCTCGGTTGACGCGCTGCTAATTGATGATATTCAGTTCTTTGCGAACAAAGATCGTTCTCAAGAAGAGTTTTTTCACACGTTTAACGCCCTTCTGGAAGGCGGGCAGCAAATGATCCTGACCTGCGATCGATACCCCAGAGAAATTGATGGTGTTGAGGAGCGCCTAAAATCGCGCTTTGGGTGGGGGTTGACGGTGGCGGTAGAGCCGCCTGATTTAGAGACGCGCGTCGCGATTTTGATGAAGAAGGCAGAGCAAAGTCAGATCACGCTCGAGCCAGATGCGGCCTTTTTTATTGCTCAGCGAATACGCTCAAATGTACGTGAGCTGGAAGGCGCTTTAAAACGTGTTATTGCCAGCGCAAACTTCACGGGTAGGCCCTTTGATATTGATCTGATAAAAGAGAGCTTAAAGGATCTTTTGGCACTACAGGATAAGCAAATCTCACTGGATAATATTAAGAAAAAGGTGGCCGAATATTATAAAATAAAGGTGGCGGATCTATTATCCAAGCGTCGTAATCGTTCTGTTGCGCGGCCGAGGCAGGTTGCCATGGCGTTGTCAAAAGAGCTGACACGCCATAGCTTGCCAGAGATTGGGGACGCTTTTGGTGGTCGTGATCACACCACTGTTTTGCATGCTTGCCGTAAAATCAAAGAGCTACGAGATGACAGCCCCGACATCAGCGAAGACTATCAAAACTTGTTGCGGTCTTTAACAACGTGAAGCGAGTCGGGCGTCTGATCTGTTATGGTATCCGTCAGTGTCCACTACATCTTATGAGTTCAATGCCATGAAATTTTCAATCGCCCGCGACGCTTTGATAAAACCATTGAATTTGGTTGCGGGGGTGGTCGAAAGACGACAAACGCTGCCGATTCTATCGAACGTATTATTGGTCTTAGACGGTACAACGCTATCGTTAACAGGCACTGATCTTGAGGTTGAGTTGGTGGGGCGAGTAGAGCTCGATGCGCCCGGCGTTGACGGTGAAATCACGGTGCCCGCTAGAAAGTTTGTCGATATTTGCAAATCACTCCCAGAGGGTTCTAGCATAGAACTGTCTGTCGAGGCTGGTAAGGCAACCGTGAAAGCAGGCCGCAGCCGCTTCACGCTGTCCACTTTGCCGGCAGCCGACTTCCCCTCGGTAGAGGGGGGTGCTGGCACTATTAGTTTGGCTTTAAGCCAGTCGCTGATGAAGCGCCTGATCGACGGCACCGCTTTTGCCATGGCACAGCAAGATGTCCGATATTATTTGAATGGCCTGTATTTGGAGGTGTTGGGTGGTCGGCTCCGTATGGTGGCAACTGACGGCCATCGCTTAGCGTTGGCAACGGCGCCAGAGCGCGTGGATGTTGCGGATGCGGGCGTCATCATTCCTCGCAAGGGCGTGTTGGAGCTGTCCCGCCTGTTGGATGGCACCGCACCCCTGCAGCTGTCGGTCGGCAGCAACCATATCCGCGCAGCGAATGAGCAATTTACCTTCACTTCGAAGCTAGTTGACGGCAAGTTCCCCGATTATGAGCGCGTAATCCCGAAATCGCCTGACAAAGCGGTGGTGGGCGACAGGGCGGATTTGAAGCAAGCTTTTACGCGAACCGCGATTTTATCGAACGAAAAGTATCGCGGCGTGAGGCTAAAGTTATCCGAAAACACCTTAGAAATTACCGCCAATAACCCAGAACAAGAGCAGGCAGAAGAGGTGGTGGGCGTGCAGTATGCCGGGGCAGGGTTGGAGATTGGCTTCAATGTTAGCTACTTGCTTGACGTACTGGCAGTGCTGAGCCAGTCTGAGGTGCGGTTATCCCTGTCTGATGAGGCCAGCTCGGCGTTACTAGAGCACGCTCAGGCGCCTACTGATCAAGAACCCGAAATGTTGTACGTCGTGATGCCAATGCGGCTCTAGTCGAGGCCGATAACAGTTCATGCTGGAGTACGTCGAGGTGCAAGGTGTGCGCAACCTCTCGGGTGTGAAGGTGTCGCTGTCATCAGGCGCAACAGGCTTATTTGGCGCCAATGGCTCCGGTAAAACCAGTTTTCTTGAGGCCATCTACCTCTTGGGGGTGGGACGCTCGTTTAGGACACACCAATCTCGGCCTATGATCCAGCATGGTGAGGACTGCTGTCGCGTTGTCGGGCGCCTGAGAGAGCAGGGTCGGAGCCTAACAATGGGCATTGAGAAGTATCGCGATGGCGGGGCTAAGGCAAGGCTCCAGGGGGAGCCCGTACCCTCGTTATCCGATTTAGCGCAGCAGCTACCATTAATACTGTTAGAAACTGACGGTCTGGGGTTGTTGACTGGCGCTCCCGAGGGCCGTCGCCGCTTATTAGATGGCACGTTGTTCCACGTGGAACAGGGTTTTTTGGCGGTCTGGCGCCGCTACGCGCAAACGATTCGCCAGCGTAATGCCGGGCTTCGCCGTGGTATACTGGATGGCGATGGCGCGTGGCGCGAAGAGTTAGCGCGGACGGGCGAACAGTTAACTGCGGCAAGGGCTTCGGTAGTGAGGCAGTTGGGTGCAAAGCTCTGCGAAATTGCACCGCAATTGTCTGATGACTTACAGGGCGTGGAGATGGCTTTTCGGCCCGGTTGGGATCAACGCGAGACGTTGGCCGCTGCGCTGGATAAAAGCGCGCAAACGGACAAGGTTCAAGGGTTTACGAGGGTGGGCCCGCATCGGGCGGATATCAAGCTCACCCGGGATGGTGTGTTGGTGTCGGAGGTGCTGTCGCGCGGGCAAATGAAATTAATGTTTGTGGCGATAAAGCTGGCTCAGGGCCGGTTAATAGAGGCACTATCACACAGGGCGCCGCTTTACATGATTGATGATTTGCCTGCAGAGCTAGATCGGTCCCACCGCGCGGCGGTGTGTGCTGAGTTGGGCGCTGAGAGGCAGGTTTTGTTAACCGCCGTCGACCGTGGATCGTTAGAGGCGGCCTGGGGGCGGCATCCTCTCGAGTTGTTCCACGTGGAACAAGGCGTGATATCCCGGTGTTGAGAGGTTGTATGGCGCACTCCCACAAGGGTGCAAAATGAAGATGGTACTAACGAGACAGGTCCTTTATGGCAGATGACAACGTGACAGAAGACGCGGGAACGCAAGACTACGACTCATCCAGTATTAAGGTGCTCAAAGGCTTGGATGCTGTCCGCAAGCGGCCAGGGATGTATATCGGTGATACCGATGATGGTACCGGTTTGCACCATATGGTCTTCGAGTTAGTCGATAATAGCATTGACGAGGCGTTGGCTGGGCACTGCAGCCAAATCGATATCGTGATTCATCTTGACGAGTCGGTCACCGTGTCTGACAACGGGCGAGGCATTCCTACTGAACAGCACGAAGAGGGTGTGTCTGCGGCAGAGGTCATCATGACGGTGCTTCATGCGGGTGGCAAGTTTGACGACAATACCTACAAAGTATCCGGTGGTCTGCACGGGGTCGGTGTTTCTGTGGTCAACGCACTGTCATCAACCCTGCAGTTAACCATTCGTCGGAAGGGCCAGTTGTTTGAGCAGATTTATACCCACGGTGTCCCAGATGCGCCGCTGCAGGTGGTCGGCGAGACCGCTGAAACAGGTACCTCTGTTCGCTTTACACCCTCACCAGAAACCTTCACTAACATTGCGTTCCATTACGATGTGCTGGGTAAGCGCTTACGGGAACTGGCGTTTCTTAATAGTGGCGTCAGAATTTTACTGAAAGATGAGCGCTCAGGCGAAGAGGAATTGTTTGCCTATGAGGGTGGACTGAAGGCCTTTGTTGAGTTTCTCAATCAAAATAAAACCGCGGTTGCCAAGATTTGCCACTTTCAGGCGGAAGCTGACGAGGGCGTTGAAGTGGAAGTGGCGCTTCAGTGGAACGACGGTTTTCAAGAGAGTTTGTACTGTTATACCAATAACATTCCACAGCGTGATGGGGGCACACACCTCGCGGGTTTCCGCGCCGCCTTAACCCGGTGCCTCAATAATTACATTGAAAAAGAAGGACTTGGAAAGAAAGACAAGGTTTCTACAACAGGCGATGATGCACGGGAAGGGCTAACAGCGATCGTGTCGGTCAAGGTTCCTGATCCCAAATTTTCTTCTCAAACGAAAGATAAATTGGTGTCAAGTGAGGTGAAAAGCGCGGTTGAACAGGCTATGGGCCAGTTTTTCAATGATTACCTCCTTGAGAACCCCAGCGACGCAAAGATTGTGGTCGGCAAAATGATAGACGCAGCAAGAGCGCGGGAAGCGGCCCGAAAAGCGCGCGAGATGACTCGCCGCAAAGGCGCTTTAGATATTGCCGGATTGCCTGGTAAGTTAGCGGACTGTCAAGAGAGAGATCCAGCGCTAAGCGAGATTTACCTGGTGGAGGGCGACTCCGCGGGAGGATCTGCCAAGCAAGGCCGGAACCGTCGCTCACAGGCGATATTGCCGTTAAAGGGAAAGATCCTGAATGTAGAGCGGGCTCGGTTCGATAAAATGTTGGGATCGGCGGAAATCGGTAATTTGGTAACGGCACTTGGGTGCAGCGTGGGCAAGGATGAATTCGATCCGGATAAACTACGTTACCACAGCATTATCATTATGACCGATGCCGATGTCGACGGCTCGCACATCCGGACACTATTGCTGACTTTTTTCTTCCGGCAGATGCGAGAGTTGATTGAGCGCGGCCATGTTTTTATCGCTCAGCCGCCGCTTTATAAATTGACGCGTGGCAAGCAAAGCCGGTACCTCAAAGATGAGCAAGCACTTGAAGCCTACCTGACGCAGTCCGCGCTGGAAGACGCAGCGATTTTTCAAAACGCAGAGGCTCCGCCACTATCCGGCACCGCCTTGGCAGGTTTGGTCGAGGCTTATCAGCGTGTTGCGACTGACATCGAGCGGTTAGCACGGGTCTACCCTCGCGATGTGTTGTGGCCCTTAATGTCTGTTGATTCTTTACTGGTCGACGCGTTGGCTGATGAGGAAGCCGTACAGAGCTTCGCTTCAAAACTAAGTGAGCGCTTACTAACAATTAAGGATAAGACCGTGTCGTTTGAGGTGTTTGTGCGCCAGGATCCCGAGAGAAGCCTCTTTTATCCTGTGGTGCGGCGCACAGCGCATAGTGTCGCAACCGATACGGTCCTGGGACGTGGCTTTTTCAACTCCCCTGAGTATCTCGCGCTGCGAGCCCTTGGCGATCAACTCAATAACTTGATTGATGAAGATGGTTATTTTCAACGGGGAGACAAGCGCTGCGAGACACAAGACTTTGCAACCGGACTTGACTGGTTGTTAACGGAGGCGCGCAAAGGGTTTTCTATTCAACGCTATAAAGGTCTCGGAGAAATGAATCCCGGCCAGCTATGGGAAACCACAATGGATCCGGAAGCAAGGCGTATGCTCCAGGTGACGATAGAAGATGCGATTTTAGCGGATCAAATGTTTTCGACGTTGATGGGCGATGATGTTGAGCCCCGGCGCGAATTTATTGAGCAGAATGCCCTGGCTGTCGCTAATCTCGACATTTAGTCCTTGCCGGGGCGCTCATCGCTCATCGCCCTCCGGCGGCGAAAGCGCCGACTCGGGTATTTCTACCCGATCAACATCGGGGTCGATGGGAGCAAGTGCACTTGGAAAATCCTTGTTGGCGCGTTGCGATAAGGACTGAAAACGGGAGACCTTGCCGACCAAGCCCTGCTTGCCTTGCACTGCTTTTAAGGCGTCATTGTATTTGTTGGCAGTGGTAGAAATAGAGGCGCCCAGCGCATAAAGTCGCTCGCCCAGTAAGCACACAGTATTGTAGATATCACCTGCCCGGGCGCTGATTTCTTGTGCTTCTCGGTTGCCGTGTTCGATCATCCACAAATTAGCGACCGTCCGCAGGATGGGCATGAGCGTCGTATGTGACACCAGCACTACATTCTTTTGATAACCGTAGTTAAATAATTCTCGTTGACTGCGCATCACTTCGATATACGCAGGCTCTACGGGCATGAACATCAGCACAAAATCCGGGCTCTCAACACCGGGGAGGTTGGCGTAGTTTTTTGCGGAGAGGGAGTCAATATGTTGTTTGACTGCTTTCGCATGGGCATCGAGGCACAGGGTCCGCTCAGCATCAGACGCCGCACCAACGGCGCGCTCATAATCAACGAGCGATACCTTACTATCTACGATAAGGTTTTTGCCCTCGGGTAGTCGTATGATGAAATCAGGGAGGTATTTGTCGCCGTGCTCATCTCGAAATGCCACTTGCGCATCAAAGTGCTCACCGCGTCGAAGCCCTGCCAACTCCAGTGTTTTTTCAAGCTGTGCCTCGCCCCAGTTACCGACTAACTTTTTGTCACCTTTGAGTGCGCGAGTGAGATTATTGGCTTCCCCTGACATGGACAGCCCGACTGATTCCAGGTGTTTGACCTGCTCAGACAAAGACGCGCTATTGCGCACCATATCGGTGTGCACCTGATTGACGCGTGTTTGGAACTGATCAATTTTTTCGCCTAACGGTTTGAGAAGGCTATCCAGGCTTTTTTGGTTGGTGGTCTCAAGCGTTTTTCCCGAGGCCGACAGTAATTTTTGGCCGATACTCTCTAATTCCGCTTTCAGTGCAGTACGAGAGGACTCTGCCCATTTAATTTGATTCTGATGGTTGGCTTCGCGCTCGGTGAGTGTGGCAGTTTGTGCACTGAGGTCCGCTTGGAGTGTCGCCATTGCCTGCTGTAGCTGTGACAACTCCGCTTGAAGTTGGGCATTTCGGTCGTTAGCGACTGCGGTCTCGGTGATCTGTTTGGTCAGCGCCTGCTGCGACGCGGTTAATTCTGCACGTCTCCGCTGTAGCGCAACGAGGCATAATGCCATGCCAATACTGATCGCGGTGGCAAGGCCAGCCCAAAACAACGCGTCAGCGCTCATTCTGAACCCGAGGATAACAGCGCTAAATCAGCCAATTGTGTAAATAACGCGCGTAGGGTCCCCAACAACCGTAAACGGTTGACTCGTTCAGCGGGGTTCTCTGCGTTAACCATTACTGACTCGAAGAAGTCGTCTACCGGTGCTCGCAATGTTGCCAACTGCGCTAGCGCGGCTTGATAGTCTCGCGCGGCAATCAGGGGTGTGAGTGCCTGTCCCGCGCGAATGACCGCGTTGTGAAGCGCTTGCTCTGCTGGCTCTTGAAATAATGAGGGGTCTGGTGGGGTGGCATCTTGTTCGCTAGCTTTTGCGAGAATATTTGCCACGCGTTTGTTGGCGGCAGCCAGCTGCTGTGCGGTGTCAGTTTCGGCAAATGCGGCCAATGCTTTGATACGAAGATCGATGTCGTGAAGCTGACGAGTCTCCACCGCCAGTACGGCGCGCACCACCTCTACGTGAATAGATTGGCTTTCGTACCAGTTATCGAGTCGCTCTAGGAGATATTGCAAGACCTGATCGGCGGTGTCGGGTGCCAACGTTGCACTGTGTTGGGCGCAAGCGCTCTCCAGCAGGTTGTCGAGTGATAAAGGGTGATCACATGCTATCAGCATCCTGATAATCGCCAACGCTGCGCGCCGCAGTCCAAAGGGGTCTTTAGAGCCGGTTGGCGGTTGACCGATACCAAAAATGCCCACTAGTGTATCGAGGCGATCGGCCAAGGCCACTGCCGTCGCTTCTGGCGTGGAGGGCAGGGCGTCGCCAGCAAACCTCGGGTAGTAATGCGCTTCGATCGCGTTGGCGACACCGTCAGGCTCACCGTCGTGCCGAGCATAATGTGCGCCGGCTATACCTTGCAGCTCAGGAAACTCGAGCACCATCTCTGATACGAGGTCGCATTTGGCAAGTGCTGCTGCCCGCGCGGTGATATCGTGGTCGGCGTTGGTGGCGTCCGCCAGTGTTGCCGCTAAGGTCTCCATGCGCTGCGACTTGTCCAACAGACTGCCCAGCTGGCGTTGAAAGACAACACTGCTTAAGCGATCTCGCCGTGATACCAAGGTCGACTGTTTATCATTGGCAAAGAAAAAAGCAGCATCGCTGAGCCTCGGTCGGATCACGCGTTCGTTGCCCGCGATGACCTCTGAGGGTTGTTGACTCTCGATATTCGCGACGGTGATAAACGCAGGCAGCAGTGCGCCAGTCTCCTGATCCGTGATATGAAAATACTTCTGGTGTGTTTTCATTGCCGAAATCAATGCTTGAGCCGGTACATCAAGGAAGCTTTTATCAAAGCTGCCACGCAGTGCGACAGGCCACTCAACCAGACCAGTTACTTCATTGAGCAATTCATCAGACAAGGCGACCTGTTCTCCTTTGTCCTGAAGTTGAGAGACTTGCTCAGCGACGCGCGCACGGCGCTCGTCGACATCTGCCATCACTTTTGCTTGATGCAATGCCGCCGTGTAGTCACTTGGCGTGGTAATACTGACACCATGGTTGGCGTGAAACCGGTGGCCCCGGCTCTCGCGCCCACTGTGCCGCCCAAATAGTTCAAGCGGGAGGATGGCTTCCCCTAGTAACAGCACCAGCCACTGAACAGGCCTTAAAAAATCATACCGGGTCCGCCCCCAACGCATCCGCTTTGAAACGGGTAGTGCGTTGACAGCGGCGCTAACAATCTCTGGGATAACTGAAGCCGCTTCGACGCCAACCTGAGCAATGTTGGCGACAATCCGTTCAACACCTTGCTCCTCCCTGATAATTAAGTCATCTAAGGTGATGCCTTGTTTGCGGGCAAATCCTTCAGCCGCCTTGGTCCAGCCACCGGTTTCGTTGCGGGCGGCAGAGACAGGCGGGCCGACGACAGTTCGCTCGATGTCTGGCCCCTTGAGTGTGACGTCGCTGATCAATACCGCCAGTCGGCGCGGCGTGGAGAAACAACGAGCATGGGAAAAAGGCAATCCTTGTTCTGTTAAGCCATTTGTCACACCCGCTGACAGCGCCGCCACCAGGTGCTCAATTTCTCCGGCAGGCAGCTCTTCTGTTCCCAATTCAAAAAGCAGATCAGCTGTGCTCATGCTGCAGGCTCCTTCGCAGCGTCGAGTTGCGCGAGTGCTGCTGCGGCGAGATCAGGATCAGCCTGCGGGAAACCGAGCGCGGCTCTCGCAGCCACATAAGCGTGGGCTGCCGCTCGCGCCAGCGTGCGCACTCGCAAGATATAGCGTTGCCGCTCGGTCACACCGATAGCATGTCGCGCATCTAACAAGTTGAAGGTATGCGACGCTTTCATTACCTGTTCATAGGCGGGGAGGGGTAGTTGCTTGTCGGCTAAGCGGATTGCCTCTTGCTCGTGAAAAGCGAACTGGGTAAATAAGTTTTCAACATCGGCTTCTACAAAATTAAACACCGACATTTCCACCTCATTTTGGTGATAAACATCACCGTAAGTGACAGGCCCCGCAGGGGTTTCTGCCCAGACCAGGTCATAGACTGATTCGACCCCTTGCAGATACATGGCGATTCGCTCTATGCCGTAGGTCAGCTCGCCGGTCACGGGGTAACATTCTAGCCCGCCGGCCTGCTGAAAATAGGTGAATTGGCTGACTTCCATGCCATTTAACCAGACTTCCCACCCTAAGCCCCACGCGCCCAGGGTGGGTGACTCCCAGTTATCTTCGACGAAGCGTATATCGTGTATCAGAGGGTCTACGCCCAGCGCATAAAGACTGCCCAGGTAAAGGTCTTGGAATTCCGGAGGTGACGGCTTCATGACGACTTGGAACTGATAGTAATGTTGTAACCGGTTCGGGTTTTCGCCATAGCGACCATCGGCAGGTCGTCGACTGGGTTGCACGTAAGCGGCATTCCAGTTTTCTGGCCCCAATGCGCGTAAAAATGTGGCGGGATGGAAGGTGCCTGCGCCCACCTCCATGTCCAAGGGTTGCAGAACAACACAGCCGTGACTGGCCCAATAGTCCTGCAAACGCAGGATAATATCTTGAAATGTTGGGGGACCCACAGGAAATAACCTAAAACAAAAGACAAGCATTAGTATAACTGCGTTGTGCGCGCCATAATAAGCTTTCCCAACGTAGATCTTACCGAGCCTCCGTATCGTTATGGCTGTGACATCAAAACCCGTTTGGCTGGAATGGACGGTAATCGCGCTCGTGAGAGTGTTGATGACTGTGACACGAATCATCCCGATTCGTTGGTCGCGAGCGCTGGGTAAGGGAGTGGGGCGCATCCTATACCGCTTCAACGCCAGAATGCGTCGCGTGGCTATTCGCAATCTCGAACTGGCTTACCCTGACTGGGCCCCTGACAAACGGCGCGCAGTCGCTCGTCAAAGTGTGCAATCAACGGCAGAATTAATGACTGAAATTGGCCCACTATGGTCACGGTCGTGGTCGACAACGGCGGCAATGTTAACGGTCGAAGGTGTTGAGCGCGTTACTGAGCCCCTTGCCGCCGGCAGGGGCGTTATTGTGTTGGGCCCGCATCTGGGCAATTGGGAGTTGTTAGGGATGCACCTTGCGACGCTCGGAGACCTTGTCGCGCTGTATGAACCTTTGGCCCTGAGACGGTTAGATCAACTGGTGCATCGGGGTCGGCAGCGAACAGGCGGCCGGTTGGTCCCGACAACCCCACGCGGGATTGCCGAGCTGGTACGTTCAGTTCGACGGGGTGGTATCACAGGGATACTGCCTGATCAGGTGCCCAAAGACGACAAGGCGGGGCTGAATGCGCCGTTCTTTGGTGTCGAGTGTTTTACTGCCACACTGGCTTACAACCTCATTAAGCGATCAGGCGCGGCGGCGGTGATGGGTACCGTGCTGCGCACACCCACGGGGTTTCGCGTCATTTACCGTGCCCCAGGGGACGGCGTTTACAGTGATGACCCTTTGGAGGCTTTGACGGCAATCAACCGTGGGGTTGAAGATCTTATCGCTGGCAACGAAACCCAATACCAGTGGCAGTACAAGCGGTTTCGTTGCCGTCCCCAAAGGGCCGTCGATCATTACGATTGGCTCAATTCACCACTTATCGATGAGGTTAGAGTGTCATCATGAATAGGGTTATCGGCAAGTGCATTGCGGGCGCCATTGGCTTTTTGGCCTTTGGTCCTGCCGGCTTATTATTCGGTTTGGTGTTGGGCCACGCGTTTGATCGCGGTTTATGGCGTGCGCTGCAGTTGTCCGGGCCGGAAGCTATTCCCATGATGCGGACCCAATTTTTTGAGACCACCTTTACCTTATTAGGATTCGTTGCCAAGGCAGACGGGCGTGTTTCGGAAGCCGAGGTGGCACAGACCGAATCGTTATTCACCCAACTCAGACTCACGGCACTGCAACGCAGTAGTGCGATTAATCACTTTAAAGCTGGGTCTTCGTCTGGTTTTGATCCCGCACCGACGGTGGCACGCTTCGCGGAGTGTTTAGGGCCACGTAGGCAGGCGCAACATACGCTAATGGCATTTTTGATTGGCATTGCCCTCGCCGATGGCACCTTCTCAGAGGCGGAGCGGGGTGCTTTGTATCAAGTGGCGGCGCTGCTATCGCTGCCCCAACATGAGGTCGATCAGCTGATTTCAATGGCCAACGCACAGGCACAGTTTCAGCAACGCTATTCCTCTCAGTCAGATTATCGGGGCCCTGGGCAGGGCAGTTCGTCAACCGCGTTGCATACTGCCTATGCTGCACTCGGTCTACAATCTGATGCCACCCCTGCAGACATTAAGCGTCGATATCGCAAGCTGATGAGCGAGAATCACCCGGATAAATTGATCGCAGAGGGCGTGCCAGATGAGTTGCTACGAGTGGGCACCGAGCGTGCCCAAGAAATCACGGCCGCTTATGAGGTCATTCAAGAATCACGAGGCTTGAAGTAACAGCGCAGGTACTGAATCAATGGCGCCAAAATGCAGGGGTGAATAACACCAGTAAGGTGAATACTTCTAACCGCCCCATCAGCATCGCTAAGCAAAGCAGCAATTTTCCTACTTCACTCACGGACCCGTAATCGCCGGATACTTCCCCCAAGCCGGGGCCCAAATTATTCATAGTTGCGACCACTGCTGAAAAAGCAGAGATAAAATCAAGATTCGTGGCCAGTAATGCCAGCCAGATCATGACAAAACAAAACATGTAAACAGCAAAAAAACTCCATACCGCGCTGATGACTTCTGTTTGCACTCGTCGCGCATCCAGCTTGAGTGGAATAACAGCATTGGGGTGAAGCAGTTGACGGAGTTCGCGCACCCCCTGTCGGAATATCAGCAAGATGCGCATTGCTTTCATGCCGCCTCCTGTCGACCCTACGCAACCCCCCATAAAGCTCAACATCAATAACAGAATGGGTAAAAACAGTGGCCAGATTGAGAAGTCTTGAGTGGTAAACCCAGTCGTTGTCGCGATAGAAACTGTCTGAAAGAATCCATGGATGAGGCTGTCCTCTAACCCTAGCGTTTCCGTAGTCAGTAACAAGCTGCAGGTGACGACGGTGGCCAGCGTTATGACGGTAATGAAAAAGGCGGTTTCCGAATCGCGTGCATAAACGCGCGCAGTGCGGCGTTGTAATGCTACAAAGTGCAGACCAAAATTGATTGCTGAGAACAGCATAAACAACGAGCTAACCAATAAAATAGCGTGTTCATCGTAGTGGCCTAAACTCGCATCGTGGGTTGAAAATCCCCCGATCGCGACCGTTGAAAAGGCATGACATAGCGCATCAAACGGCGACATCCCGGCCGCAAAGTAACTCAATGCACAGGCTACAGTGAGTAGCAGGTAGATACCAAAAAGCGCCTTTGCGGTGCTAGTAATGCGCGGTGTGAGTTTGCGATCTTTAGAAGGCCCCGCGCTTTCTGCGCGGTATAACTGCATGCCACCAATCCCCAGCATGGGGAGAATTGCCACCGCTAAAACGATAATGCCGATACCGCCCAGCCATTGGAGTAACTGTCGATAAAGCAAGAGAGACTGAGGCAGCGCGTCGAGCCCGGTGATGACCGTGGCGCCCGTGGTGGTCAGCCCCGATATGGATTCAAAAATGGCGGCGACCGGCGATAGGTTGAGCTGTGGTGTGATCCACAGCGGTATGGCGCCAAATAACCCCAGTACTATCCAAAATAAGGCGGTCACCAGAAAGCCATCTCGGATATTCAGATCCCGCCGATGAAGGCGGTTCGGCAACCACAGCAGTATGCCCGCCGCGAGTGTTGCGCCAAAGCCTATTGCAAAGGCCGATTCAATGCCGTCTTGACTGATTACCGACAACAATAGCGAGGGCAACATTGCGCTGCTAAATAATATCAGCAACACACCGATGATTTTGAAGGCCATCGCAAATTGCATCAGATAAAGCCAAAGCCTACTGCAAACAATTTTTCGACAGCGGAAATCTGCGTGCGGTCTGTCAAAAACAGAATCACATGATCGTTTGCTTCCACCACAACGTTGCTATGTGCAATTAGCACATCATCACCACGCAAAATTGCACCGACCGTGACGCCCGACGGTAATTTTAATGCGTCAAGGCGCTGGCCGACGACTTTAGAAGAGCGCGCATCGCCGTGCGCCGTGAGCTCAATGGCTTCAGCTGCGCCCCGGCGAAGAGAGTGTACGGCGCTGATATCACCGCGGCGCACATGCGCCAGCAGACTACTGATTGTGATTTGCTGCGGAGAGATGGCGATGTCAATTTCTTCGCCAATTAAATCAGCATAGGCTGAATTTGTGATGAGCGTGATCACTTTTTTTGCACCTAACCGCTTGGCCAGCATTGACATCATGATGTTCGACTCATCGTTATCGGTGAGCGCGCAGAAGACATCGGTATTTTCAATGTTCTCCTGTCGCAACAGCATGGGTTCATTGCCACTGCCATGTAATACGATGCTGCCCTCCAATAAATCCGATAGGGTTCGACATCTGTCATAGGAGCGCTCAATTACTTTTACTTGATACTGTTTTTCCAGCCGACCCGCTAGGGTTGCGCCGATGTTGCCACCGCCGGCAATCATGATGCGGTGATACGGTTTATCAACGTCGCGCAGTTCGGCGGTGACATCACGAATATGTTCTCGTGCAGCGATAAAGAAGACTTCGTCATCGGGCTCGACGACGGTGGAACCTTCTGGAATGATCGGATCGCCGAGACGTCGGAAAATGGCGGCAACCCGGGTGTCCACGCGCGGCATATGTTCGCGAATTTCTTGCAGCTCTCGACCCACGATGGGGCCTCCCGCGACTGCCTTGACGGCCACGAGCCGAATACGGCCGTCGGCGAAATCAAGGACCTGTAGTGACCCGGGGTTGGCAATCAGTTGCTCGATATTGCGGGTGACGAGTTGCTCCGGACCAATAATGACATCAACTGGAATGGCGCCCGACTTAAATAAAGCAGCGTGTTCTGAGAGGTAGTCGGTAGACCTAACCCGGCTGATTTTCGTTGGCGTCCGAAAGAGCGTGAAGGCGACGGAACATGCGAGCATGTTGATCTCATCGCTATCGGTTACCGCGATGAGCATATCGGCATCGTTAGCGCCTGCGCTCATGAGCGTTGAAGGGTGGGCGCCGTTACCCAGGACCGTGCGGATATCAAGCCGCTCTTGCAGCCGTTTCAGCGTCGCCGCCCGTTCGTCAACCACGGTAATATCGTTTTGCTCGTCGGCGAGGTGCTCTGCGAGCGTACCCCCCACCTGACCTGCTCCGAGGATAATGATTTTCATCCGCCTCTGGACCCTCTCAGCGACTCGGACACACCTTAAACTATGTCAAACCCACCACGCCATGTGGATTAGTCACGTTGCAGGCGACGCGCAGCGATTACTCTGCCGGCTTGGACAGTAATGAAAAGTAAAGACCATCACCACCACCGACCTCGGGCATCACTTGCCAGCCAGCTTCCCGTGCGATGCCGCGTTCCATCACAATAGGCGTGACATGAACCTCGTGTTGCTGCGCAAATGCTTTTACGACGGCATCGTTCTCAGCATCGAGTATTGAGCAGGTGACATAGAGCAGTCGTCCGCCCGGCTTTAACGCCGGCCACAGCCCCTGCAAAATGGCTAACTGTTGTTCGGCAAATTGACTGATATCAACCGTTCGGCGCAAGATTTTGATGTCTGGGTTGCGGCGCATCACGCCGGTAGCCGAGCAAGGCACATCTGCCAAAATAGCATCGAACCCCGGTGATAACAGCTTCGAGGGGAGTGCGCGCGCGTCAGCTTCGATAACAGTGGGGGTCAGGCCAAGCCGTTCGGCGTTTTCTGCAACCCGTTGCAAGCGACTCGCACTCGCATCACAGGCAACGAGTTCTTTCAAACCGGGCTGGCGCTCGAGCAGGTGGCAGGTTTTTCCGCCAGGTGCTGCACAGGCGTCAAGAATTCGCTCGTCGGGTTGGGGATTGATGAGATCGGCGACACGCTGTGCGGCGCTATCTTGCACGCTGACCAACCCATCGGAAAAGCCCGGCAGCAAGGTCACATCCACAGGTTGTTGTAGCGTTATACCGTTACAGAGATGATCGAGTGCGTGAGCTGGCATCTCGGCGTCTGTTAGTAGGCGCAGGTAAGTGTCCCGGTCGTTGCGGATGTGATTGACGCGGAGTGTCATGGGTGGGCGTTGTCGCGACGCCTCCGCAATGGCGTCTAAGTGGTCGTCGTATTCTTGTCTAATAACGGCATCGAGCCAGTTGGGTAACGCCCGCCGTTGCGCTGGTGCCAGAGCGAGAGCAGACAGTGGCTCGGCGCGTTGAAAAGATCGTAAGACGCCATTGACCAGTCCGGATGCCCACTGTTTTTTCATGAGACGGACAGTATTAACGGTTTCTGATACCACGGCATGTTTTGGGGTGCTGAGTTGAGTGAACTCGTAGAGCGCGCTGCCGATTAATGCGAGAACATCGTTATCTTTTTTGCGAAGTGGCTTTTTGATGAAGCTATCGATAATACCCTGAAGCATGGGCCACTCTCTGAGCGTGCCATAGACGAGCTCCTGACACAGCGGCCTCTGTCCGTCAGCCACCCCATCCAATGCCGCTGGGAGTAAATGATTCAGTGATTCCCCATTAAGGACACGACCAATGATGTCGGCCGCCACCTGACGTGCGCTAGACATGCTTCATGTTGCCGGTAAAGGTGAATCGCATGCCAGGCCTGAGTTTGTCTTGATGACCATTGAGCAGCGTTGCCATAGATTGGGGTTTTCCCCCGGGCATTTGTGCCTCGGTAATCATGAGCACACCCTCCCCACAGGCAACGCTCAGTCCGTCGCTATTGGCACTCACGATCTCACCACTGGCAGCCTTGTGCGCTTGATGAACGGCGTGTGCCGCCCACACCTTAAATCGATCATCGTTGAGCATCGTAAAGCAGCCTGGTGATGGCAGTAGCGCGCGGACTTTACGATCGATCTCGGCGGCACCGAGGCCCCAGTCGATGACCGTTTCGGCTTTATCGACCTTCGCTGCATAAGTCACCTGCTGCTCGTCCTGTGCTTGTGCTGTTAATAGTCGCGATGCAATGTCCGTGAGGCACTCCGTGAGCGCGTCTATCCCGACCTGCTCAAGTTCCGCCAGTAGTGTGCCGCCGGTATGGTCGCCGCTAATGGCCACTTCGCGACGCAGTAGGACCGGCCCTGTGTCGAGACCGGGCTCCATCATCATAATGCTCACACCGGTTTTACTGTCCCCGGCTTCTATTGCTCTTTGCACGGGCGCCGCGCCGCGCCATCGAGGTAATAGCGATGCGTGGACATTAATGCAGCCGATATGGGGTATGGCTAATATCGCTGCAGGGAGAATCAACCCGTAGGCCACGACGACCATGATATCTGCACCGTAAGAGGCTAATTGTGCCTCGCCTGCCGGGTCTTTCAGTGTGTCGGGTTGCCAAAGCGGAATACCCGCGTCGAGCGCGACTGATTTGACAGCCGATGGTTGCAGTTTTTTGCCACGGCCTGCGGGTCTATCTGGTTGGGTTAATACGCCGACGATCCGATGGGGCCCTGCTATCAGGTGGGTCAGGTGCGTCGCCGCGAATTCAGGCGTGCCTGCAAAGACAATATTCAGTGGCGCGGTCATCTATGAGTCGCGACGCTTTTGGTCTTTGACCAACTTACCGCGAATGCGTTGCCTTTTTAATGCGGATAAGTAGTCAACGAAGAGTTTTCCTTCAAGGTGATCAATTTCGTGTTGGAGGCAAATGGCCACTAAGCCGTCTAGTTCTTCAGCAAAGGGTTGTCCGTCGCGATCCAAGGCTTTCACAGCGATAACTTTGGGGCGTTGGACCGTTTCATAAAAACCGGGTACGGATAGACAGCCCTCGTCATAGGAGCCTAAATCCTCGTCAATGACGGTGATTTCTGGGTTGATAAAGACCCGGGGTGCTGACTGGTCGTCTGATAAGTCCATCACGATAATGCGTTCGTGTACATCGACTTGGCTGGCTGCCAACCCGATTCCCGGCGCGGCATACATAGTCTCAAACATATCATCGATCAGTGTTTGAATACGGTCAGTGACCCGATCAACGGGCAGTGCTCGTGTGCGTAGCCGTGGATCAGGAAATTCGAGGATCTGAAGTAGCGCCATGCTTGGTAATTCCGGTTCGGAGCGTTTTCGTCAGCGTAGAAAAGTGTTCGGATTTGGTGTTGCTCTATGCTCGATAGCCTCGCACACTGACAGTATACCGCGATGGCACTGATCTGCATGGACTGTAGACGAGTCGCCTCTCAATGGATTGAGTCGCGGGGAACCCAATGGAGTGGATGCCTTGGAAAAAAGCAAACGGATTGCGATGCTGCAAAAGCAAGTTGTGCGCCTAGGGCGTGCCGGCTTGCTGATTACCTTACTCATGCCAATAGCGCAGCTCGATGCGGCGCAAGCGGACTCACCACTGGTGCTGAGCGCGAATGCGCCTGAGCACTACACAGTGCAGGCCGGCGACACGTTATGGGACATTGCGTCACTCTTCTTGGAAGACCCATGGCGGTGGCAAGACCTGTGGGCGAGTAATGAACACATTGATGACGCTCACGCTATCGTGCCTGGCGACGTTCTGAGCCTTGTTTGGGACCAGGGTGCGCCGACGCTGCGGGCGACCGAGTTAGGCAATGTGAGGCTATCGCCCAGTTTACGGCGCGGCCCATTGAATGCGGCTATTCCCGCTATTCCTCAAACGCAAATTGCGCCGTTTTTGCGGCAGCATCGCATCGTTGAAGCTGCCGCTTTAGCTGATGCCCCTTATGTGGTGGCGAGTGATGCTGACCGTCTGCTGATCAGTGTTGGGGACATCCTCTATAGCACCGGTATTGCGGTCAACGCAGGTACCTATCACCTGGTGCGGCAGGAGGCGTCGCTCAGCGACCCAGTGACCAAGGAGGACCTCGGTATTTTTATGAGTGATGTTGGTCGGGCCAGCGTGAACAGTGTGCTGAGTTCCGAGGGCTTGAGCGCACTGGTGGTGACGCAAGCGCGACAAGAAATTCGTCTCGGCGATCGCCTTTTACCTGTCGAGGCGGTCATGGTTCAGGCGGCGTATCACCCTCAGGAGCCAGCAGTGTTGATCGAAAATGCTCAGATGATTGCGGTTGCAAGTGGTATGGCACAGATCGGTGCACTGGATATTGTTGCAATTAATCGTGGCGCGCGTGAGTCGGTGCGCGAGGGGGACGTGCTGATGATTCAGCAACGATCGCCGCTGGCCGCGGACCCTTTGACGGCTCAATCACTGAGGCTACCCGATCGTCGGGCCGGGGTTTTAATGGTCTTTGCCGTCTTTGATCGCGCCAGCTTTGGATTGGTACTGGAGGCCAGTCGGCCCTTAGCGGTCGGCGATACCCTACGGAACCCTTAATACGGCGGACCTCAGCATCGCTCGCTGGTGCAGCGTGGCTGCCGAGTGATTTTTCAGGCTGCAGATTTCAGGAGTTGTCATGGCACACCAATTCGGAGTGGACACTCAAGCTGACGCGCGCTGGTTAGCGCTCACGCGAATGATCGAGCGCGGCGCCGATTGGCTTGATCAAGTGCTGCAGCGCTGGCCGTCACCCGAGTCGATACTGGGTGATAGTGAAATGAAGAGTGAAATGAAGAGTGAAAGAAAGAGTCACCATGCAGATTGGGTAGCTTTGCAGCGGGCGATCGATAACGCGTCCCCCAACCGGCTACTACGGTGCCTGCCAAAATCGTCTTGCCTGTATCTTGTAACAATACGCGACCCCTTTTATCCGACGCTGTTGGCTCAGTGCAGCGACCGCCCCCCTTTTCTTTTTGTGCAGGGAGATCTGGATAGCCTTAAAAGCGCCACATTGTCAGTTGTGGGAACACGTAAGCCCTCCTTAGATGGGCAACGCGCAGCGACCGATTTAACCCATGCGGCGGTGGCGCTGGGTCTGACCGTCGTGAGTGGCTTGGCCCTCGGGATCGACAGGATTGCGCACCAAGCGGCACTGTCGGGAGGGGGCAAGACGATAGCGGTGTTACCCTCTGGACTTGATCAGATCTACCCATCGAGACATCATCAATTGGCGACGAATATCGCGAAGACGGGTGCTGTTGTGAGTGAATTTCCATTGGGCACGCCGCCAAGGAAGCATCATTTTCATCGTCGCAATCGAACCTTATCCGGATTCAGTCAGGCGACGTTGGTGATTGAGGCGGGCCGGCCGAGCGGGACACTCATCACCGCCTCTGCGGCGGCCGATCAGGGTCGCGACGTGCTGACGTTGCCTTGGTCGATTTATCACCCCGAAGGTGCGGGTTGCCGATATCTTCTCGATGCGGGTGCTACGCTCATTCAAGCGCCCGAGGATCTCGCTCACTGCTTAGACCTCAGGGCGCCGACTCAGTTGATGACTCACTCGACGGCCTGCAACGCTAACGCTGCGCCGGCTCAGCCCCACGCATTGCCGCCGGATCAGCGGGAGATACTCTCTTTGCTAGGGCGTGAATCTCACCCAGTAGAGGCCTTAGCCCTGCGACTTAATTGGGATATGGACCGTTGTCTCGCGTGCCTGTCTGCCTTAGAAGTGCAAGGTTGGATACAGAAGGGACCAAAAGGTTACGGCGCGACGCGCTAAAAGTGCGTTGGCTCCTTGCCCACGGGGTGCGGTAAAATACTGACTTTTACTGTGAGCGACGGTTATGCGCCCACTCCAGCAAGCCCCGTTTTATGCGCAATGGCGTCTACCGCTGCTCCGGTCCGTTTTGGATGGGGGCGGGGTTGTAGCATGCCCTGCCGAGGGTGTTTGGGGACTCAGTTGCGACCCTTATAGTGAAGCGGCAGTTGATGACCTATTGACCCTCAAGCAGCGCTCAGTGAGAAAAGGGCTCATTGTCGTGGCCGCTGATGCGGCAATGTTTGACGCGGTGCTGTCATACCTGTCACCCGATGAGCGTCACCAGGTGTGCGCATCGTGGCCCGGCCCTAACACGTGGCTGGTGCCCAATCATGGTGTTTTTCCGGGTTGGATAACGGGGCATAGCACTGATGTTGCGATTCGCGTGACGTCAGCATTACCGCTAAAAGGCTTAAGCGAGGCCTTTGGTGGGGCCTTGGTCTCAACGAGCGCCAACCCAGCGGGATTACCTCCGCCCCAATATTTGTGGGCATTGCGGCGCTACTTTGGGGTAACGTTACCGGCACTGCCGGGGATGCTTGAGCAAGCGGGTAAACCGTCAACGATTCGCCGCATAGGGGATGGCACTATTGTCCGACCTTAGCCGGCATGAGGAGAACCCGATGGATGTATCGGCTGTAGAGACTTATCTCACGACGTTGCAGCGTCGCATTTGCGAGCGTTTGGAAATGATCGATCAGAGTGCTTGTTTTGCGACAGAATCGTGGGATCGTCCAGAGGGCGGCGGCGGGATCAGTCGGGTCTTAGCAGATGGCGAAGTCATCGAAAAAGGAGGGGTTAACTTCTCCCACGTCGTAGGGTCGGCAATGCCAGCCTCAGCGACGCAGCATCGCCCAGAGTTGGCGGGTAGAAGCTTCCGCGCATTAGGTGTTTCCCTAGTCATTCATCCTCGCAACCCCCACGCTCCCACGTCCCATGCCAACGTGCGCATGTTTATGGCTGAAAAGCCGGGTGCTGAGCCTGTCTGGTGGATGGGAGGCGGTTTTGATTTAACCCCCTATTACGGCTATGAAGACGACGCTGTTTCGTGGCATACACAAGCAAAGGCCGCCTGCGATCCTTTTGGGCAGGAGGTATACCCTCGATTTAAGCAGTGGTGTGACGATTACTTTTATATACCGCATAGGCAGGAGCCTCGGGGCATCGGTGGTCTGTTCTACGATGACCTAAATGACTGGGGGTTTGATCAAACTTTTGCCTTTATGCGCAGCGTGGGCGATGGGTTTTTGCGCGCTTACGCTCCCATTCTTGAGCGGCGTAAAGACATGCCGTGGACCGAAGAAGAGCGACAGTGGCAGCTTTATCGTCGTGGGCGTTATGTCGAATTTAATCTGGTACACGACCGTGGCACGTTATTTGGCTTGCAAACCAACGGGCGAACGGAGGCAATACTGATGTCATTGCCACCCTTGGTGCGGTGGGAGTATGGCTTAACGCCAGAGCAGGGCACACCAGAGGCGCGACTGATGAGTGACTTTTTGCCGCCACGCGATTGGCTCGCTATGGCAGGATCGACCGAGCGTTCATGACCGGTCATTGCGCCCGTGTCTCACCGAACGACAACCGCTTGCGTGTTAAAGGAAGGCTATGACCAATAGGCAAACTGTTCGAGATCGTTTTGCTGTCGTGGGTAACCCAATTGGTCATAGCTTATCGCCGGTTATTCATGCGGCTTTTGCACAGCAAAAGAATCAGACGATCGATTACCAGGCAGTTCTGGTGGAACTCGATCTGTTTGAGCAGTGGGTTCAGCAGTTTTTTGAGGCAGGGGGTCATGGTCTTAACGTGACGTTGCCGTTTAAGACGCGTGCTTTTGCGTTAGCCGATCAGGCCTCTCCTCGTGCCCAGGCAGCGGGCGCCGCTAATTTTTTAATGCGCAACGAGGCGGGCAGCATCATTGCGGATAATACGGACGGCAGCGGTTTAGTGACCGATATGACGGTCAATGCCGGATGGCCTTTGCGTGATACTCGCATTCTCATACTGGGCGCAGGTGGTGCTGTTCGGGGGGTGATACCCGCTTTGTTAGCGGAGGCGCCACAGTGCGTATTTTTGGCTAATCGAACCCCTGAGCGTGCGCAGCAACTAGCCGAGCATTGGACTACCGAGGCGATACCAGTTTCGGGCGGCGGTTACCACGAGGTGCCCGCAGAGGCATGGGATGTGATTATTAATGGCACAAGTACTGGATTGAGCAACGAAATGCCTGCTTTATCGAGTTCAATGGCATTCGCGCCACAGTGTCGAGGTTATGACATGGCTTACGGGCATGCACCGACACCTTTTATGGTGTGGGCGAGAGCACACGGTGTGGTCGAGGTCTTGGATGGCTTGGGTATGTTGGTAGAACAGGCAGCAGAGAGTTTTTTCCTCTGGCGCGGTGACTATCCAGAGACCACACCGGTGGTGTCGTCTCTGCGCGCTGCGTCGGGAGGTTGAGCCCTAGCTGCTGCCGTCGAGGTATCGCTGCTTGAGTGAGACATAGCCATCGGCGCTGTATTGAAGGAAGCGCTGCTCGCTGTCAGACAGGGCGCGCACTTCGCGCGCTGGGCTGCCAGCATAGAGGTGCCCGCTGCGGAGTATTTTGCCGGGCGTTACCAGTGACCCTGCTGCGATCATGACCTCATCTTCCACGACGGCTCTGTCCATAATAATGGCACCCATCCCAACCAGTACGCGATGACCGACGGTGCAACCATGTAGCAATGCTCGGTGCCCCACGGTGACATCATCACCAATGTGCAGTGGATACCCGTCGGGGTTATATGGGCCGTCATGTGTCACGTGTAACACCGTGCCGTCTTGGATATTGGTGCGCGCGCCAATACGGATAATTTGCACATCGCCCCGCATCGCGGCATGAGGCCACACGCTGGCATCGTCACCGAGCCAGACGTCACCCATCACTACCGCAGTAGGGTCAATTAACACTCTTGCGCCTAGGTTGGGCGTCACCCCAAGTGCCTCTCGGATATGTGCTTCGCCCCTGAAATTAATGTGGGACACAGTCGGCCTCCTATGTCGATTGAACTTGTTACACTAGCGGGTCATCAATAGAGCGACGTGAGTATGTCTGATTCTCAGCCTGACACCAATCAGCGGCCGCGCTTCGTTGCCGGTGCCGTTTGCCCGAGTTGTCAGGAACAAGATCGTATCGTGATCGACATGGGTGCCGATGAGCGCCGTTGCGTGGCATGTGGATACGTCGAAGCGCGCCCGGTTGCACCGGCTGATCTTCCGGCTACGCGCGTTACACGGGCGGCGGCCAGGCGTGTCGAGACCCCCTCCGACCCAGTCAAACTCATTGACGGCTAACTGACTGGTTTATCGCCAGTTATAACCTGCAATCATGTAGCAGATTCATCGAGAGCATTGTTTTTTATAAAGCCCGCGTCAGACCCCCTGCATTCCGCTCTCGCTGTGTAGTTCTGCCCATGTATTTTCTTGTAACTTCGTTATAATCCCCGCGCTTTTGATCGCCCCTTCGTGGCTCGGGGTTCGGCGCCACATCAACAAATGGAGTACGCACGCGATGGGAAGAATCTTCTCAGGGGTGCCTTTGGCATTGTTTGCGTCGTTAACGGCCGCACAAAATCAGGTCAACATGTCGCCCGGTGTCACCGAGATTGGCGCTGACATCTTTGAGCTTCACATGCTGATTATGTGGATCTGCGTGGTGATTGGCGTTGCCGTTTTTGCGGTGATGTTTTACTCCATCTACGCACATCGCAAGTCCCGCGGACATGAGGCATCACAGTTTCATGAAAGCACCAAGGTTGAAATTGCTTGGACAGTGGTGCCGTTTTTGATTCTGATCGCCATGGCGGTTCCTGCAACGTCGACGCTGTTAGAGGTGTATGACAACGACGAGGCAGAACTCGATGTGCTGATAACGGGACATCAGTGGAAGTGGAAGTATGAGTATTTGGACGAGACGGGCGAAAACATCTCCTTTTTCTCTAATCTGACGACGCCACAAGAAGAGATTTATAACACTGAGGTCAAAGGCGATAACTACTTACTCGAGGTCGATGAGCCTTTGGTAATCCCCACCAATACCAAAGTGCGGTTTCTGATCACGGCGAACGATGTCATTCACTCTTGGTGGGTACCTGAGCTTGCCGTCAAGCGGGATGCAATTCCCGGGTTTATCAATGAAGCGTGGACTCGGGTGCCGCAAGAAGGGATTTATCGCGGCCAGTGTACCGAGCTGTGTGGCGCCTACCACGGGTTTATGCCGGTTGTCGTTCATGCCGTCTCGCCAGAGGAGTTTCAGGCGTGGCAGGCCGCTAAACGCGGCGCCGCACGAGCCGAAAGCCAGCTGGCCATGCAAACGCTCTCTGCCGATGAACTGATGTCGCAGGGTAAAGCGGTTTACGAGACGGCGTGTGTTGCTTGCCACGGTGCTCAGGGCGAGGGTGGTATTGGTAATGCCATCGCAGGTAGCTCGGTAGTGATGGGAGATATTTCGCAGCATATGGCAATTGTCGCGAAGGGTGTTGCGGGAACGGCAATGCAGGCATTTGATGCGCAGTTGAGCGAGGTCGAATTGGCCGCGGTACTCACCTACCAACGCAACGCTTTTGGGAATAACACGGGCGATATTGTCCAGCCGGGCGATGTCACCGGAATGAACAACGGATAAAGAGGTAGAGCACGATGGGTGATCATCATCATGGGCCCGCAACAGGGGTGACACGTTGGTTGTTTACAACCAACCACAAGGACATCGGTACGATGTACCTATGGTTCTCTTTCGCCATGTTCTTGCTGGGGGGCTTTTTCGCCATGGTTATCCGGGCGGAGCTTTTTCAGCCAGGGATGCAGTTGGTTGAGCCTGCATTTTTTAACCAAATGACCACCCTACACGGGCTAGTCATGGTCTTTGGCGCCATCATGCCGTCCTTTGTTGGTTTGGCTAACTGGCTGATCCCGATGATGATCGGGGCGCCTGACATGGCGCTGCCGCGCATGAACAACTGGAGCTTCTGGATTTTGCCTCCAGCGTTCTTGATGCTCGCTTCAACCTTGTTTATGGAGGGTGGCGCACCCGCCTTTGGTTGGACGTTTTATGCCCCACTTTCAACGACCTACGCGCCACCGTCCGTCACCTTCTTTATTTTCGCCATCCACATTCTGGGTGTGTCATCCATCATGGGGTCCATTAATATTATCGCTACGGTGATGAACATGCGTGCGCCGGGCATGACCTACATGAAGATGCCCATGTTTGTGTGGACGTGGTTAATTACGGCTTTCTTGCTGGTTGCAGTGATGCCCGTGTTAGCAGGCGCCGTGACGATGATGTTAATGGATATTCACTTTGGCACGAGCTTCTTCTCAGCGGCCGGTGGTGGTGATCCGGTGCTGTTTCAACACATCTTCTGGTTCTTTGGTCATCCAGAGGTCTACATAATTATTTTGCCGGCATTTGGTGTGGTCTCGCAGATCATTCCTGCCTTCTCTCGCAAGCCATTATTTGGTTACGCCTCAATGGTATATGCCACCGCGTCAATCGCCTTTTTGTCGTTTGTCGTTTGGGCGCACCATATGTATACGGTGGGCATGCCCGTTGCCGGCGAGTTATTTTTTATGTACGCAACCATGCTGATTGCGGTGCCAACCGGGGTCAAAGTATTCAACTGGATATCAACGATGTGGCGTGGCTCACTCAGTTTTGAAACGCCCATGCTGTTCTCAATTGGTTTTTTGGTGTTGTTCACCCTGGGCGGGTTTACGGGCTTGATGCTCTCTATTGCCCCAGCAGACTTTCAGTACCATGACACCTATTTCGTAGTGGCCCACTTCCACTACGTGATGGTGGCCGGTGCTGTGTTTTCGATGACCGCTGCAGTTTATTATTGGTTGCCGAAGTGGTGCGGCCGCATGTATAGCGAGTCAATGGGTAAGATCCATTTCTGGATTTCTTTCATCGGCTTTAATATTACTTTCTTCCCGCAGCACTTTGTGGGCCTTGCCGGTATGCCAAGGCGAATCCCCGACTATGCGTTGCAGTTTGCGGACTTCAATATGATGTCTTCGATTGGCGCCTTTATTTATGGCGCGTCGCAACTGCTATTTTTGTATAACGTGATTGCGACGATCGTCTCAGGCGAGCGAGTCAGTGACGAGAAAGTTTGGGACGGTGCGGAGGGTCTCGAATGGACCGTCCCAACGCCGGCGCCTTATCACACGTTTGAAGAGCCACCGTTAGTATCCAAGCCAGCGGGAACGTTTTAAGTGGCGTTAAGGTAGCTGACGATGGCCTACGTGCGCCTTAGTAAAGTTCCCGCTATCGATACCGCATTGAAGTTAAGCGGTGTCGCGGTAGTGATGTTTGCTTTTGTGTTCGTCGTGATGGTGCCGTTATACAACGTACTGTGTGATGTATTGGGTATTAATGGCAAGACCGCGGGGGCCGCTTACACGGCCGTTCCGGTGATGATTGATGAAAGTCGAGAGGTTACCGTCCAGTTTGTCGCCATCAATAACAACGAAATGCCCTGGGGCTTCTCGCCTGATGATAGAGTGATGCGGGTGCATCCTGGCGCGGCCAATGGCACTATATTTCGAGCCACTAATCCCACCAATGCGCCTATGGTGGCCCAGGCTATCCCCAGTATTTCGCCAAGCCGAGCCGCGGCTTATTTTCATAAGACGGAATGCTTTTGTTTTGAGCAACAGGGGCTGGCGGGATTGGCGACGGCTGATATGCCGCTCCAGTTTATCGTCGATCAAGACCTGCCTCGCGATATCCACACGATCACACTGTCCTACACGCTGTTTGATGTCACCAACTCGGTGACTGACCAAGTTGCTGCGCGTTGACCCGCGCACGCTAGGAGACTCCTATGTCCAATAACTCATCTACCGCAACCGGACACGAAAAATACTACGTGCCCGAGTCTTCTAGTCTCGCGGTGCGAGCAACAATTGGCTTGTTGCTATCGGTTTTTGGCGGCGGTTTGATGCTCAATGACATGACTTATGGTGCGGCGGACGATGCCAGCTACTCGGGGTGGGTGTTAACAGCCGGACTGGTTTTTTTCATCCTGACGCTGACCAGCTGGTTTAGAACCGTGATTAAAGAGAACATGGCGGGCCTGAACAGCGGACAAGTTAACCAGAGCTATGTCTTAGGCATGTTTTGGTTCATCTTTTCTGAGGTCATGTTTTTTGCTGCTTTTTTTGGCACATTGCTTTACGTACGGCAGTTGGCGGGTCCTTGGCTTGCAGGAGAGGGCGAAGGCGGACGGATGAACGATCTGCTATGGCCCGGTTTTGAATTCACTTGGCCACCGTCTATTACGCCGCAGGAAACGGTGGGCGGAGCCGATGCGCAGCTTATTGCGAATAATGGTGACTTTGTCTCTCAAGAAAAATCGATGGCGCCTGCCGACGCACATGCGTGGTATGCCTGGTTGCCAATGTGGAACACCATCATCTTGTTAAGCTCGAGCGCGACGGTGCATGTGGCGCATACGGCAATTTTGGCGGGAGATCGCGCAAAATTTAACCGTTGGTTGGGAATTACGGTTGGTCTTGCACTGATTTTTTTGGCGCTCCAAGCCGCAGAATACTATGAGGCTTATGTCTTATATGGATTAACACTGAACTCCGGCATTTACGGTTCGACGTTTTTTATGTTGACCGGATTCCATGGTTTTCACGTTGCCATGGGTATGACGATGCTATTGATTCAGTTAGTGCGCTCTGTGAAGAATGAGCATTTCACGGCATCGGATCATTTTGGGTTCGAAGCTTCTAGCTGGTATTGGCACTTTGTTGATGTCGTTTGGGTTTTCTTATTTTTATTCGTTTATATTTTGTAAGGCATCCTGACGTAGGGTTAAGGGCGCTTCGGCGCCCTTTTTGATGATCGCTTGTGCCGAGGAGGCAGTGATCCGTTGCGCGTTTTGCTGGGTGACCAACTGATGGTTGCAGGCGTCTTCACCTCTGGGTGTTAGGCGGCGTTTCGCTAGTGGGTTCCGCGTCCCACGGGTTGCGATGCCCAAGCTGGCCTGTCATGACCCCATAGAGGATCACGCACAGTAGAGAAAAGCCCAGTCCGAGGCGGATACCCAACGAATTGAATAATCGGCGTTTTTCAGTGTTACCTTGGTCCGATAAAAGAAAGACGAGGCCTGACCCGAGGCTCACGACAAGGGCTATCATGAGTAGAATTATGAGCGCTTTAAGCATGGGTTTAACCTTTCTGGTGGGGCCCGGTGGTGATTCATTCCCAGACCAGCATGGAGGAGCAGTGAGTGCAGTTTAACGGAAGCATCGGGCGCTTGGAGATTAACGTTGATGTGCGGGCGTTTGTCGCCGGTGCAGTGCTGTTTGCCTTGTTGTTGAATTTGGGTTTTTGGCAGCTTGGCCGTGCAGACGAAAAAAACCTGCTGCAAACGCGCTGGGAAGCGCGCAGCGCCTTGCCAGCTGTCACACCCTTGGCACTGTTGCAGATGCCTGATGTCAGTCAATATGCGGATCGCCGCGTGCGCTGGCAGGGGGTGTTAGATCCTGAAGCCTATGTGCTCTTGGATAATCGCTTGCACCGAGGACAGGTGGGCTACCATGTCGTCGCATTGATTGAGACTGGTGACTGGTCGGTGCCAGTTAATCTGGGTTGGTTAGCGGGCGACCCATCGCGTCGAACGATCCCGATCGTTAACTTAATGCAAGGCCCAGCGGTAATCGAAGGTCAGGTGTATTTCCCGAGTGCCAAGCCGATAATGATGCAAAAACAACCGCCACCCGACCGCTTACCAGCAACCTTGCAAACTTTGTACTGGGACCAGTGGTTCGACACACTGGCAGCGCTGACCGGTAAGTCCATATTTCCGTACGAGGTAAGGATTGACCCGGCTTCGCCGTTAGCTTTAGTGGCTGAATGGCCGGTGGTAAATCAATCATCGGCTAAACATATTGGATATGCGGTGCAATGGTTCGCCATGGCGACTGTGTTGCTGCTGATCGGAGTGCTTCTCATGTCGAACATACGCGACATTGTTGCCGGCCGCCCCTCGTCATGAGCGCGGGTAACGACGTTGTTAGGCGACAACAGGGGCGCCGGGTATTACTGCTCATTATTGGAACTCCACTGAGCATGATGTTGGCCGCAACGTTGTTGTGGTGGGCCGTAACAGAAGGCCAGTTCGACATTATTGGTGCTGTGGGAACGGCCAATCATGGCGAGTTGATCGTGCCGCCCAAAAGTGTCTCGCAGCGTACTTTTTCTGATGACGGTGATGCCGACCTGCTATGGGAGGATCTACCAGTGAAATGGCACTTTTTGATCGTTCACCGAGGCGACATGTGTGAGGCAATTTGCCAGGAGCAACTGTATCAAACTCGGCAGATCCACATTGCGCTTGGAAAAGATTTTAATCGAGTAGGGCGGGTCATATTGACTGATTTGCCTGCAGACGCCATTGCTGTGACGCCTGCTGCTGAGACAGCATCAGCGACCGTTGAGGC